>NZ_JAFCVN010000015.1:0-124529 GCF_049897065.1 Pseudomonas sp. DWP2-2
CTCCCGCTGGGGCGCGAAGCGGCCCCAAAAATGGGACTGCTACGCAGTCCAGCGGGAGCAAGCTCCCTCGCCACAAGTCACTGGTTGTCTGCTCTAGCTCTTAACTGACTGGCATTAGGGCAAGCGCGCGAAGGCGGAGTGTCAGTCACTGAATCTACAACTGAACCACCGCTATCGCAGGCAAGCCAGCTCCCACACGGGTCATGCATTACCCACAGAATCAGCGTCTGGTACAGATCCCCTGTGGGAGCGGGCTTGCCCGCGAAAGCGGTCTGACCGCCCGCCAGGATGTTGGATCAGACCGAGTACATACCCGTTCAGGCAAGGACCACAAAGTTGTGTAGACACCTAAGCCTCTAAGGCAAACCCCACTGCGGCCTGCGCATGCAACGCGGTGGTGTCCAGCAGCGGCAGGGCGCTGTGTTCGGGCTGGATCAGCAAGCAGATTTCCGTACAGCCGAGGATGATCGCCTGGGCGCCTTGTGCAGCGAGTGCCTGGATCACCCGCTGATACACCTGGCGTGACGCGTCACTGATGATGCCCACGCACAGTTCTTCATAGATGATTCGGTGCACCTCCTGGCGTTCATCCGCGTCTGGCACCAGCACGGTAAGCCCCTGGGCGGCAAGGCGGGAC
The DNA here is from genome assembly GCF_049897065.1 of Pseudomonas sp. DWP2-2. Lineage (NCBI taxonomy): Bacteria > Pseudomonadati > Pseudomonadota > Gammaproteobacteria > Pseudomonadales > Pseudomonadaceae > Pseudomonas > Pseudomonas sp. DWP2-2. The sequence continues at coordinate 638 of NZ_JAFCVN010000015.1, forward strand.
TTGAGGAAGTCCTGCTCCATGGTGAATGCGGTACCCAGCAAGCCTACCGTCAGGGTCCCGGCCTCCAGAGCCGCCGCCGCCGTGGCATCAGCAATATGCAGGAAGGGGATCGATACCGCCGCCTCAATACGCGGTGCCACCAAGTGCATGGTGTTGGTACACAGCACCACACAATCAGCGCCCCCGGCCTGCAAGCGCCGTGCGGCATCTTCCAGGATCAGCGCGGCATCGTCCCAACGCCCGGCATGCTGAGCCTGTTCCACCGGGCCGAAATCTACGCTGTACATCAACACTTGCGCCGAGCGCAGCGGGCCAAGACGGTCGCGCACGCGCTGGTTTATAAGGCGGTAATACTCGGCGCTGGACTCCCAGCTCATGCCGCCGATAAGGCCGATGGTGCGCATAGGGTGCTCCTGAAAAAGGATGAGCCTTCACCTTACCCACTCGAGGCTGATGAGTCATACGCAGTTGCCGACCCATTCACCGGAGCAGTTCAAGCAACGTGGGTGATCGGTCATCGTCCGGTGCTGAGCGACTCGTCCATACCTGTGAGAAATGACAGTATATTTTGCTGAAAACCCCATATCTAATCAGCACGAACGACCGAGCAGCCCCTGAGCGCTCATGATGGCGACGCTCCGTTTTCCCCTACGCCGAAAGACCGCCATTGCCGAGTGACCTTCGGATACCTCTCACATCCAGAGTTTTTGATTTCAAATAAGGTCAGCCCTACTGAAAGTTTGATTCCAGAGGAGCGTTTCATGGCACCGCAACACTGTGAAGGCGACACCGATACCCGCCACAACAGTCATTCGTCACCGGCGCCGCTCACGATTCCCGATATCCAGCTACCTTTCGCCGTTGCACCGCCGCGTGCCGACACTGAACGGCTGCGTGCGCATGCGCTTGCTTGGGCGCAGCGATACGGTTTGATCGGCAGGCGTGGCGCGCATCGGTTGACCACCACGGCACTGCTCGACCTGGGAATAGCATTGTGCGGGCGGGCGCCCACGCACCGAGCGCAGACTCTGGTGTGCTGGTACCTGTGGGCGCTTACGCTGGATGACCGTATTGATGACGGACCCTGGGCGGAAAACGGCGCGCTGGAGCATTTCATCGCCGCCGTGCAGGCGTTGACCGACAGCGGCGATGCTGTGCCGTCAGGTGAACGCGACCGGTTCGAGGACCCGATGCTGGCTGTTCTGGTCGATGACTTGTGGCCCGAGACCCAGCGTTGGGGCAGCGGGCCTTGGCGGCAGAGGCTGGCGGGGCACTTAATCCAGCATCTGCGCGCGCAGGCGGCGCAGGTACGCATGCGAGAAACCGATACGGCGCTCGCCCTGGCTGAGTATCTGCCGTTGCGCCGGGATTCCTTCGGCGCCCTGTTCTTTTTTGATCTGATCGATGGTGCCGAAGCCCTGGACCCGCACGAGCATCCTGCGCAGGTGGAAACATGGAGCAGGTTGCGTAAGCACGCTGCCGATATCATTGCGTGGACGAACGATATCCACTCGGTTGCCAAAGATGTGGTGTGTGGCGAGCGCTTCAATCTGGTGTCAATACTCGCGCACACCGCCGGCCTGGACTGGCCTGGCGCGATAGAAGCAGCCCATCAGATGATCAACACGGCAGTTGCTCAATTCACGGCAGCCGCTACCGAGCATGCCCATTACCCGCCGTGCGCTGCGACCGATCCGGACCGGTTGCGTCAGGTTGTCCGGGCGGCGGGGGACTGGCATCGCAGCGTTTCGCGCTATCACCTACAGGCCGATGGCTGCGCGGTACAGCACAGCCGACAAGTGGACCTGGCGCTGACTCCGCCGACCCTCAAGTCCCGCCAGTTCGAAATCGACCCGTACCCCTTGTATGAGCGTTTACGCACCACACTTCCGATCGCGTACGACGAGCCCACCGATGTGTGGCTGGTCAGTCGCTATGTGGATGTCAAAGCCGCGCTGACCCACCCAGGGGCAAGCAATCGCAACTACACCTGGCAGATTGGGCCGCTGCTGGGGCACACCATTGTGACCATGGACGGCTGCGAACACGCCCAGCACCGAGCATTGCTCACCCCGTCGTTTCGCAGCAAGGCGCTGGTGGCGCTCGAAGCGTCTGTCACCGCAGTGACCGCAGACTTGCTGGCGCGTATGCAGGGCCGGCCTCAGGTCGACCTGATTGCCGATTTCACCGCTGCGCTGCCGGTGCGAGTGATGGCTCATGCATTGGGCCTCCCGGCACACACACGAGAGGAGGTGGAGCGGCTCAAGCGTTGGTGTGCCATCGGCTTCGCGTACATGGGCAACTATCGTCAGGACCCAGCACTGTTGACTGGCGGGTTATCCAACCGAGACAGTTTTTACCACTTTATCCAGCCCTACATCGACGCTCGGCGTATAGAACCCAAGGACGACTTGATTTCACAACTCCTGGCGGCACGCATTGACGACCAGCCGTTGTCCGAGTCCTTTGTACGGTCCTATTGCGCGATCCTGATGACGGCAGGCAGCGAGACCAGTCACGGCGCCCTGGCGAATCTGATTGTCAACCTGTTGAGCGAACCTGGCGTGAAAGAGGCGGTGATCGCTGATCCAGCACTGATGGACAACGCCCTCACTGAAACCCTGCGACGCAACCCGCCATTGCAACTTGTGCTGCGGGAGGCGACTGAACCGCTGCAACTGCCCTCGGGAACAATTCCGGGTGGCGCAACCCTGGCCTGCCTGATCGGTTCAGCCAACCGTGATCCGGCCCGGTTCAGCGACCCGGACACCTTCAATATGTTGCGCGCCGAACAGGCGACCAGCCATTTCGCTTTCGGAGCGGGGCGCCACTTCTGCCTGGGCTCCATGCTCGCCCGGATGGAGATCACGATCGGTGCGCGCATGCTGCTGCAGACCTTTCCCAACCTGCGCTGGGCTCCGGGGTTCAAGCCCGAAGAGCGCGGGTTTCTCAATCGCTGCCCTGATCAATTGGAGGTCGTGCTTTGACCACATCTGTTTCCACCGAGCAACCCGGCTACACCCGCAGCTATCTCGCGGACCAACACGCAGGCCAATTGGCGAGGTTGCAAACCCTGGAGCGCGCCTTTGACCCGTTAAGCCATAAGGTTTTTGAACGATTGGATCTGCCGGACGCGCCCGCCATCCTTGATCTGGGCGCCGGTGCCGGATCGCTCGCCGGCTGGTTGAGCCAGCGATATCCCGACGCAACGGTTACCGCCACGGATATCGATACCCGCTTCCTGGTCGATATCCCCGGCATCAAGGTGATGACCCACAATGTCACGACCGATGATTTTCCTGCCGCATCGTTTGACGTGGTGCACGCCCGGGCGTTGCTGTGCCACCTCACTGACCGCGAGGAGATAGTGACGCGAGCCGCCACTTGGTTACGTCCCGGAGGCTGGTTGGTGATCGAAGATGTGAGCCTGCAACCGAGCCTCAGAACGACGAACCCGTTGTTGCGCAAAGTAGCCCAGGCCGGAATCACACTGTTGGAGCAGTCCATCGGGTCTGACATGTTCTGGGCCGATCGACTGCCTGATCGGCTACGTGACCGGGGGCTTGTCAACGTGGGGCATCGCACCCTCGAAGGCCGAATCGGCGACAACAGCCCGGCAGATGCCTTCTGGGCGGCAACCACCGCGCAGGCAGGGCCTGCATTGTTGGAACTTGGGTTACTCACCCAGGCAGAGCTGGATGCCATGGTCATGCTGCGTGCCGATCCAGCGTTCACCGACGCCGCGTTGACCTTGGTCAGTGCCTGGGGACAAATTCTTTAGCTCGATACTGTGTGGCGTGCGCGCCTCATTGCACAAAAGGAGATCCAGCATGATCCACGAGGTAGTGTTAGTCGACGCACAGGATGTACAGATTGGCGTGTGCGATAAACGCGATGCTCACCTGGGAGCTGGGCAGCTTCATCGCGCTTTTTCAGTGCACTTGATTGACAGCCGTGGGCGTCATCTGCTTCAGCGTCGGGCGGCGGATAAAATGCTCTGGGCAGGTTTCTGGTCGAATGCCTGCTGCAGTCATCCGGCACCTGGAGAGACTATTCTGGATGCCGCCTCTCGTCGTCTGCGTGAAGAGCTAGGCGTCTGGGCTTCGTGTCGAGCTCTCTATTACTTTGAGTATCATGCTTTGTTTGGCTCGATCGGCGCCGAGCATGAACTCTGTCATGTGCTGGTTGCTCAATCTGACGCTGAGGTCTCGCCCGTCCCAGAGGAAGTCAGCGATATCAAGTGGCTGACCCGCGCCGAAATAACGGCCCAGCTTGCAGAGCCCCGAGCGCCATTCACGCCCTGGTTTCGGATGCAGTGGCAGCGCCTTCTATCAGAGCATCCTTCGTTCGATGCGCCCAGGGCCGAGGCCACGCTCCCACCGCTGGGTCGCGGAGCATGAGGTAGATAGGCGTCGGCTGCCAGGTGAGTTTTTGGAACTGTTTTGCGTAGGAATACCACTGATACGCAGGTCGCCGGCCTGCCGTCAGGCGAGTAGACAAATGCCAAGTTCCCATAGGACTACCTCATGAATATTGATCCGAACATTGCGTTGGCAAGAGCATGCGCCACCAGCGTTGCACACAGGACTGTCGTTGAAATTGCTCATGCTGACGACCGCGGCGATAAGATTAAACATCGCCAAGTTTCATTGTCCATGGACCAAGTATTAAAAGGGTCAAAAGGTGCAGCCGGATTTGCCGGTTCACTGGGTTCCGGGGACCCTGCGGAGGTGACGTATGAGTTCGCCAATCGTCCCGAAACGGGGGGCACGACCAGCCAGTTCACAGAAGCACAAAAAGGCGTGATCCGTGAGACCCTGAATAATTTCAGCGATACTGCAAATATTCGGTTCAAAGAGTCTGTCAATGCACAATCCCATCATATGCAGATCAAGGTTGATGGCGGTAGCTTCAAGTGGCAGGCCCCCTGGTATACGCCCGTGTCCGATGACGAGCCCGGCAAGGTGCAGGTATCGCTGAACCAGCGCCATGCCGATGAGCTGGTAAAACCCAATAGTTTTGGGCGTCACATCATTGCAAAGGCTGTGGCCTTTAAATTAGGTCTTCCTGACCCAGCGTCTGCAGTATCGAGAAGCAACTACGCGGAAAATACGTCGGCTTACACGGTAAGGAGTCCTTTTCTGGAAACCCGCTCAGACCATCGCTTTAATAAGTTCCATGGTGATAAGACTCAGTATTCAAGTGCGCTGATGATGGATGATATTGCAGTCACGCAAGATAAATTTGGTGCGAACCTCCAAACGCGGACCGGGGATACGACGTATGGCTTTAACTCCAATGCTGATCGTGACGTATTCAAACTGCAGTCGAGCGACGACTTGCCGGTGTTTTGCGTGTGGGACGCCGATGGTAATGACACCTTCGATTTCTCCGCCTTCAGGCAAGATCAGGTTCTCAACTTGAAATCGGGCAGCTTCTCTAATGTTGGGGGAGGCCTAGGCAACGTTTCGATCGCCAATGGCGTCACCATCGAACGGGCTATTGGCGGTGCGGGCAATGACATTTTAATTGGCAATGACGTCGGTAACGAACTGGAGGGCGGCGAGGGCGATGACATTCTTTATGTCAAGGCGAACTCGGGTTTTAACCGGCTGACAGGCGGGCCGGGTAAAAATACCTTCGTTATCGGCGCGAACGACTCATCTGCCAGCTTCGCAAACACCGTAATAATGGATTTCGTCAGCGGCAAGGATAAATTGGATATTTCAGCCCTGCGCGCAGCCCACCCTCGACTCACCTTCACCCACGAATATTATCGCAGCCATAATCTCACCTTTTTGCGTTTCGATTTCGATGGCGACAAAAAAGAAGACTTCATGGTGAACATATATGGGCGAATCGCGGATTCCGATTTCCGCTTCTGACCTGAATGTTTAACGCATGTACTGGCTGGCGCCGAGCGAAATCAGGTGTGCTGCCCAAGTATTGGCTATACCTATAGCTCATTCTTACGATGATGGTCGCCAGGGAGTTCACTAATGAAGCTAAGGCTAATAATCGGCACAGTGTGCGTCGCCTCGCTCGGTTTGGTTGGTTGCGCCAGCAAAGTGGTGCAACCGAATGAATATTCAGGGTTCCTTTCCAACTACAGCCAGCTCAAGGAAGCCAAGTCACCGTCGGGGGCTGAGGTGATGCGCTGGGTTGATCCACAGCTGGACCTGAGCCGCTACACCGCGGTCTACATCGAGCCTACCCAGTTTTACCCCAAGCCCCAGGCCACTTCCCGAATTCCCGAGAGCACGTTGCGGGGCATCAATGACTATTACAACCAGGCGCTCAAGCGCGAGCTGGGTCAGTCACTGCCCGTGGCCAATGCCCCAGGCCCAGGGGTAATTGTTGTGAGAGCGGCGATTACCGCCGTGAGCAGCAAGACCGAGAGTCTCAAGCCATATGAGTTTATTCCCGTCGCCCTGGTGGCTGCGGCAGTGAGCACGGGCACCGGCATTCGCGACCAGGAAACCACCCTGGGCACCGAGGCGCAGTTCATCGATGGCGCCACTCATAAAGTGCTGGCCCAAGTGGTGCGCAAAGGCACCGGCAAGCCGCTGGCTAATGACTCCCAAGTGATGAAGGCCGACGATGTAAAAAGCGTCATCGACGGTTGGGCGTCAGACCTGCACCAGTCCTACGTGAAACTGAAAAAACACTGAGTCAAAAAAAAAGCGCGGCGGGTCATCGCCCGTCGCGCTTTTTTTATTCGCCGAGCTTATTTAAGCGGCGTCAACGCTGGTAGCTTCCACTGGCCGCTGCCAACTTCAGGCTTGGGCAGGTAAATGCGCAAGACCGCGTAAAACGGGCCGGGTGGGGCCGGCAACCAGTTGCTCTGCTCAGCCTTGGGAGGTTCGTGGTGCTGCAGCGCCAGGGTCAAGCCACCATCGGCATCGAGCTTGAGGGTGGGCAGCATCTGCGAGTTGATCAGGTAGCGCTTCTTGTGATTCGGCACCAGCAATTTGGTCTTTGCGTCATACATCGTCAGCGACCAGAACGCATCAGCCGGCGGCAACTGATCCTTGGCAAAATGCACGGTGTAGCTGTGGCGTGCACCATTGGCCGGCTTGCCCTCGCTGTCAATGACGTAGCTCAAGTGCGCGGCTTCATCACTGGAGTTGCCGAACATCCCCAGCTCGGCACCGGCGTAGCGGTACAGGTAGTTGTTTTGCAGGTGATCGCGGCTGCCGTACAGGTCTGCGCCGGTTACTTGGTGGGTGTCGACCTTGGCCTTCTTGAACGCGGCGAATTCTGCGCGGCCATCGGCGATGCCGTCTTCCAGAGCCTTGCGCTGCTCGGCGGTCAACTGGTTGACTTTGAACGGCGCGCCCGGCGCAATACCGATCCTGGCAAAGCGCGCCAGCAGGTCTTTTTCATTGTCCTGGGGCGCGGCGAAGGCCAGCATGAAGTTCAGGTAGCGAAACAGCTGCGGGCCTTCGGTCATCGTCGCCATCGGCTTGGGCCATTGGATCTTCGGCACGTTGGCGGGGGCGGGTTGCTTCACATAACTGCTCAGCGCCTGCACCTTGTAGCCGCTCTGGATCTGCTTGACCTTGCTCAGGTCTTTGTCGTCAAACAGTTGAGTGCGGTAAAGGGCGTAGGCGATGTTGCTTTCGCTGTAGACCACACGGTCGATGTCCACCGGCTGCTGACCTTTCCAGTCTGGCCCGGCGATCATGTAGTGGCCGCCGTTATTGCCGGTACTGCGGGTGCCCAGGTAGGCGAAATTTTGCGTATAGAGGTCGATCAACTGCACCGAGTAATAGCGGTTGTCTTCAATCTTGGGCAGGGTCAGCACCAGCGGCTCTTTGCGCAAGTCCATCCACACGAACGAGTAGGGCGTGTCGACGTTCGGGGTGGTAACTGCGTTGTCCTTGGGGGTGAGCACCTGGGCGCTGTTTTCGATACGGTTGAACGGCGCCTTGAAGTGGGCACCGCCTTTATCAACGGCCTGGGTGTAGAGCGTCTTGTACATCTGCACCACCGGGAAGCCGTACAAGTAGGCTTCCTTGGCAATGGCCCTGGCTTCGCTGGGGCTTGCGGTGAAGTCAGCCCAGGCGCCGGAGCTCATGAGTATCGAGAGGCTCGCCAACAGCAGGCGCGTCGGTTTTCCAATCATGTTGTTGCGTCCTTCCTGAGTGCTATCTGAGAGCGTGGCGTGAAGGCGCTGAGTTTCCTGTTTTATTGGCCGGTCGTCACGTTAATCTCTGCAAAGGACCATGGGGAAGGGGCGTTAGAGCATGGATTTGACTTTGTCACGCAACTGATCGATCGAAAACGGCTTGCCAATCACCTCCATACCCTCGGGTACATCAATGTTTTCGGCATAGCCGCTGGCAAACAGGATAGGCAGGGTCGCGCGCAGTTCGCGGACTTTGTTCGCCAGTTGTTTGCCGTCCATGTCGGGCAGGCCAACGTCGGTCATCATCAGGTCGATGATCTTGTCGGTATTTTGCACTAGCGCCAGTGCTTCCCCAGCATCCGCGGCTTCGAGCACCGTGAACTCCAACTCTTCGAGGACATCGACGATCAGCATGCGCACGATGGCGTCGTCTTCGACTACAAGGATGGTGGAGGTGTGAGACATAGTGGACTTTCCTGAACAGTGAGAGCGCTGGGCTTAAAGGCAACTAGATTGTGAGTAATAACAATGCCAGCAAGTTCCGAAGCAATTGCTGGCATTGTGACCTTAGCGGCGCAAAAAGTCCCGTCCGCTTGCGTGCTGACTCACCAAGGTGCAGGCGCCATGAGCTAGACCGCATCCGCTGCCAATCAACGCACAAACATAGCGTTGAGCGACGTTATTCGGGCAAACTTGCGGTTTTCCCGCATTTGGCCAAGGCATGCCCATGACACCCGCGTCGTCCGTCGATGAAAAAAGCTTTCGTACCTTGCTGAGCCGTAACGTGGCCCTGCCCTTGGGCGTGGGCGTGCTCAGCGCGGTGTTTTTCGTCTGCCTGATTACCTATTTGCTCTCGGTGATCCAGTGGGTGGAGCACACCGACCGCGTCATTAACAACCTCAATGAGACGTCCAAACTGACGGTTGACCTGGAAACGGGTATGCGCGGGTTCCTGATCACCGGTGACGAGCACTTCCTTGATCCGTACGAAGTGGCCAAGCCGCGGATCATTGCCGACCTGCGCAATTTGCAGGATCTTGTGGCCGACAACCCGCAGCAGGTCGACCGACTCAAGCGCTTGGAAACCTTGCAAACCGAATGGAACAACTACGCACAGTCGATGATTGAGCTGCAGCGCAACAGCGGTGATTACCGGGGCGCGGTCAAGGCGGGCCGGGGCAAGCGGCTCACCGATGAAATTCGCAAGGAATATGAGGACGCGGTGGCGATGGAACAACAGTTCCGTATCACCCGTAACGCAGAGGTTACCCGCACGACGGTGATCAGTGTCACGTTGTACCTGGCGTTTGTACTGGGGCTGAGTGGTTTTCTGGCCTACATCGGCAGGAAGAATTTAATTTCACTTTCAAAGAGTTACAGCGCAAACCTCGCGTCACAACAGAAGATTGCACGGCGCCTGGAGCAAACCGCCTGGCTGCGCAATGGCCAGACCGAGCTGGCCGAGCAAGTGCTGGGCCAACTGACCCTGAACATGCTGGGACGCAATATCCTGCAGTTCTTCGCCCAGTACATGGGCTCGGCCGTCGCGGCGCTGTACGTGCGCGAAGAACACGGCGGCCTCAAGCGTGTGGCCACGTATGGCTTCTCCCGCGAGCAGGAACAACAGGAACAGTCGATCTACAGCGACGAAGGCATCGTCGGGCAGGCCGCCCAGCGCGATCGCCTGATTCGCCTGGACGATGTGCCGGTGGATTACTTCAAGGTCAGTTCCGGCCTCGGTGAAGGGGCCGCCCGCAGCGTATTGGTGGTGCCAACCAGCGATGATGACCGTGTCAATGGCGTGGTCGAGCTGGGTTTCCTGCGCCCGCTGGATGAGCGTGATATCGAACTGCTGGAACTGATCGCCGGCAATATCGGCACCTCCATCGAAGCCGCGCGCTATCGCCAGCGCTTGCAGGAAGTGCTGGCCGAGACCCAGCAGCTCAACGAAGAACTGCAAGTACAGCAGGAAGAGCTCAAGACCGCCAACGAAGAGCTGGAAGAACAGTCGCGCATCCTCAAGGAGTCCCAGGCCCACCTGGAAACCCAGCAGGCTGAGCTGGAGCAGACCAACGAGCAACTCGCCGAACAGACCCAGACCCTGGCCGAACAGCGCGACGCCATGGACCGCAAGAACATCGAGCTGAACCAGGCCCAACTGGAGCTGGAAGACCGCGCCGATGAGCTGCAGCGTTCCAGCAAGTACAAGTCCGAATTCCTGGCCAACATGTCTCACGAGCTGCGCACACCGCTGAACAGCTCGCTGATCCTGGCCAAACTGCTGGCAGATAACCCCCAGGAAAACCTCAGCGCCGAGCAGGTCAAGTTTGCCGAATCGATCTATTCAGCCGGCAATGACTTGCTCAACCTGATCAACGACATCCTGGATATTTCCAAGGTCGAAGCCGGCAAGCTGGAAGTGCGCCCGGAAAACGCTAGCGTCGAACGCCTGGTGGATGGCCTGCGCGGCATGTTCGAGCCGCTGGCAATGGACCGCAAACTGGGCTTCCAGGTGGACGTGCAGCAAGGCTCGCCAACCCTGCTGTTTACTGATCGCCAACGCCTGGAGCAGATCCTCAAGAACCTGTTGTCCAACGCCATCAAGTTCACCGAACAGGGCGAGGTCAGCCTGTCGGTGTCACGCGCGCCGGGGGAGGGCATTGCCTTTACCGTGCGCGATTCCGGCATAGGTATCGCCCCGGATCAGCAGGAAAGCATCTTCGAAGCCTTCCGCCAGGCCGACGGAACCACCAATCGCCGTTACGGCGGTACTGGCCTGGGCTTGTCGATTTCCCGTGACCTGGCCACCTTGCTGGGCGGCTATATCAGTGTGACCAGCGAACCGGGCAAAGGCAGTATTTTCACGCTTGTACTGCCTGAACAGTATGTCGAACGCGACGAGGACGCAGCGCCGATCGAGCCACCGCGTCAAGTGGTGGTCGCGCCGGCACCGGCGCCCGTCAAGGTGTCGCCATTGCCGGTGGCCGACGCCAAGCTGATCCCACGCTTTGCCGACGACCGAGAAAAAGCACCGTTCAGCACCCGCTGCATCCTGGTGGTGGAAGACGAGCCGAATTTTGCGCGAATCCTGTTCGACCTCGCTCACGAACTGGGTTACCACTGCCTGGTAGCCCACGGTGCCGACGAGGGCTATAGCCTTGCCGAGCAGTACATCCCCGACGCGATCCTGCTGGACATGCGCCTGCCAGACCATTCCGGGCTGACCGTGCTGCAACGCCTCAAGGAACACGCCAACACGCGCCATATCCCCGTGCATGTGATTTCCGTGGAAGACCGCGTCGAAGCCGCCATGCACATGGGCGCCATCGGTTATGCCGTCAAGCCCACTACCCGCGAAGAGCTCAAGGACGTGTTTGCGCGCCTGGAAGCCAAGTTGACCCAGAAGGTCAAGCGCATCCTGCTGGTGGAAGACGACGACCTGCAGCGCGACAGCATTGCCCGCCTGATCGGCGACGATGACATCGAGATCACCGCCGTAGGCTTCGCCCAGGAGGCCCTCGACCTGCTGCGCACCACTATCTACGACTGCATGATCATCGACCTCAAGCTGCCGGACATGCTCGGCAACGAGCTGCTCAAGCGTATGGCCACCGAGGACATCTGCTCGTTCCCGCCAGTAATCGTCTATACCGGGCGTAACCTGACCCGGGATGAAGAGGCCGAACTGCGCAAGTATTCACGCTCGATCATCATCAAGGGGGCGCGCTCGCCTGAGCGTCTGCTGGATGAAGTCACGCTGTTTCTGCACAAAGTCGAATCCCAGTTGTCCCATGACCGCCAGAAGATGCTCAAGACTGCCCGCAGCCGCGATAAGGTCTTCGAGGGGCGCAAGATCCTGCTGGTGGACGATGACGTACGCAATATCTTCGCCCTGACCAGCGCCCTGGAGCACAAAGGCGCTGTGGTGGTGATCGGGCGTAACGGCCAGGAAGCCATCGACAAGCTCAATGAAGTGGACGATATCGACCTGGTGCTGATGGACGTGATGATGCCGGAGATGGACGGTTACGAGGCCACCGCCTTGATCCGCCAGGACCCACGCTGGAAAAAACTGCCAATCATTGCCGTGACGGCCAAGGCCATGAAGGACGATCAGGAACGTTGCCTGGCAGCAGGCTCAAACGATTACCTGGCCAAGCCGATTGACCTGGACCGCCTGTTCTCACTGATTCGCGTATGGCTACCGAAGATGGAACGCATTTAAGTGGAGCAGTGTTTCTTGGATAAGAGCAGCGATATTGAGCTGCGCCTGTTGATCGAGGCGATTTACCTCAAGTACAGCTATGACTTTCGCGACTACTCGGGCGCGTCGGTCAAACGCCGTGTGGCCCATGCCTTGCGTCAGTTCGACTGCGCGACCATTTCCGCACTGCAAGAGCGCGTGTTGCACGACCCGGCCGCGTTCATGCAGTTGCTGCAATTCTTGACCATTCCGGTGAGCGAGATGTTTCGCGACCCGTCGCACTTCCTCGCGATTCGCCAGGAAGTCGTGCCGCTGCTCAAGACCTACCCGTCGATCAAGATCTGGATTGCCGGCTGCAGCACGGGCGAGGAGGTGTACTCCATGGCCATCCTGCTTCGTGAAGAAGGCTTGCTGGAACGCACCATCATCTACGCCACGGACATCAACCCCGCGTCGCTGGACAAAGCCAAGCAGGGCATCTTTTCCCTGGAGAACGTGCGCGCCTACACCGCCAATTATCAGCAGGCCGGCGGGCAACGGTCATTTGCCGACTACTACACAGCGGCTTACGATTACGCGATCTTCGACAAGACATTGCGCGAGAACGTGACCTTTGCCGACCACAGCCTTGCGACCGACAGCGTATTCTCAGAAACTCAATTAATTTCATGTCGTAACGTATTGATTTATTTCAATAAAAAATTGCAAGATCGAGCGTTTGGCTTGTTTCATGAGTCGCTGTGTCATCGCGGCTTTTTGGTGCTGGGCAGCAAGGAAACCCTGGATTTTTCCGCCTACAGCAAGCAATTCGAGCCCTTGGTCAAGCAGGAACGGATTTACCGAAAATCATGAGCGACGCGCCAGACACCCCGATTTCGGGGATCGAAGCCATCGTCGTCGGCGCTTCCGCCGGCGGCGTTGAGGCGTTGCTGAGTATTTTCGGCCAGTTGCCGAGCACCTTCGCGCTGCCGATCATTGCCGTGCTGCACCTGCCGGACGAGCGCCGCAGCCAACTGGCAGAAGTCTTTGCCCGGCGCCTGAACATCCCGGTCAAGGAGGCCAGGGACAAAGAAGCGCTGGAGGCGGGCACCTTGTACTTTGCCGGGCCCGGTTATCACCTCTCGGTAGAGCAGGACCGCAGCCTGTCCCTGAGCCAGGAAGACCGGGTGCACCATTCCAGACCCGCCATCGACTACCTGTTTTCCTCGGCGGCCGATGTGTATGGGCCTCGCCTGCTCGCCATTTTGTTGACTGGCGCCAACCAGGACGGCGCAAGCGGGCTGGCCCACGTCAAGCAATCGGGTGGCATTACCATCGTGCAGGACCCACAAGAGGCACGCATTGCCGTCATGCCCCTGGCGGCCCTGGCCTTGCACACACCTGACCATATTCTTTCCTTGAGCCGAATCGGCTCATTGCTGGCTTCCCTGGAACCCTTCCCATGTTAAGTACTGTCCAGGCCAAACTGCTGATCGTCGACGATCTGCCGGAAAACCTGCTGGCCCTCGAGGCGCTGATCAAGCGTGAGGATCGCCAGGTCTTCAAGGCATTGAGTGCCGACGAGGCGTTGTCCCTGTTGCTGGAACATGAATTCGCCATGGCGATCCTCGACGTGCAGATGCCTGGCATGAACGGTTTCGAACTGGCCGAACTGATGCGCGGCACCGAAAAGACCAAGAACATCCCCATCGTGTTCGTCAGCGCCGCTGGCCGCGAACTCAACTACGCCTTCAAGGGATATGAAAGCGGCGCGGTGGACTTCCTGCACAAGCCGCTGGATATCCATGCGGTCAAGAGCAAGGTCAATGTGTTCGTCGACCTGTATCGGCAGAGCAAGGCGATGAAGCTGCAAGTTGAAGAACTGGAGCGCAGCCGCCGTGAGCAGGAGCTGTTGCTCACGCGCCTGCAGGCCACCCAGGCCGAGCTGGAACAGGCGGTGCGCATGCGTGACGACTTCATGTCGATTGTCGCCCACGAAGTGCGTACGCCCCTCAACGGGCTGATTCTGGAGACCCAACTGCGCAAGATGCACCTGGCCCGGGACAACGCCGCGGCGTTTACCCTGGACAAGATGCGCGCCATGGTTGACCGCGATGAGCGCCAGATCCAGAGCTTGATCCGCCTGATCGAGGACATGCTCGACGTGTCGCGTATCCGTACCGGCAAGCTGTCGATTCGCCCGGCACGCATCGACCTGGCGCAACTGGTACGCAACCTGGTGGATAACTTCGCGCCGCAAGTGGCAGCCGCCGAGTCGTCCATGCAATTGCAGGCCGAAAGCCCGGTGCAAGGCTGCTGGGATGAGTTCCGTATCGAGCAGGTGATCACCAACCTGCTGACCAACGCCCTGCGCTACGGAGCCAAGAGCCCGGTGCAGGTGCGGGTGTATACCGAGCATGGCGAAGCGCGGGTAGAGGTACGCGACCATGGCATTGGTATCAGCGAGGAGAACCAGAAGCGTATTTTCCAACAGTTCGAACGGGTTTCGGCCAACCATTCCGCAGCCGGCCTGGGCCTGGGCCTGTTTATTTCCGAGCAGATCGTGGCGGCCCATGGCGGCACGATTGAGGTCGAGAGTCAGATAGGTGAGGGCGCCCTGTTCCGGGTATGCCTGCCTTTGGAAGTGGCCGAGTGAAATCAATCGTCACCCCGACGCAACCTCTGCGTGACCCCATGGTCGTAACTGCAGCAATTGACCGGACAAAGGCTTCCCATGAGTGAAGATGCACAAGATGTCGTACTGATCGTCGAGGACGACGAATCCATTATGTTTGTGCTGGGCGAGTACCTGGCAGGCTTGGGCTACCGGGTCTTGAAGGCGATCGACGGGGAGCAGGCCTTCGAAATCCTTGCGACCAAACCGCACCTGGACTTGATGGTGACCGATTACCGCCTGCCGGGTGGGATCTCGGGCGTGCAAATTGCCGAGCCGGCAATCAAATTGCGTCCGGAGCTGAAGGTGATCTTTATCAGCGGGTACCCGCAGGAAATTCTGGACTGCCACAGCCCCATCACGCGCAATGCGCCGATCCTGGCAAAGCCGTTCGATCTGGATACGCTGCAGGAGCATATCCAGCGGTTATTGGCGTAATACCGCACAACTTGAGACTCTGCGCATCTCGACGCTCTTCTTTTTAGGTGGCGTGACCGCCTCAGGCCCTGATCATTTCTCGGACCTTGGCGGTCAATAAATCGAAGGTAAACGGCTTGGTGATCAACTGCATGCCCGGATCCAGGAATCCCCCTCGCACGGCGGCATGCTCGGCATAGCCGGTGATGAACAATACCTTGAGTTGAGGACGAATCTGCCGGCCGATTTCCGCCAGTTGCCGGCCGTTCATACCGGGTAGGCCGACATCGCTGATCATCAGGTCAATGCGCTGTTCGGATTCAATAATCGGCACCGCCGTATTCGCATCCCCAGCCTCGATAAACCCATACCCCAGTTCTTTGAGCACAGCGCTGACCAGCACCCGAACCGCGGGGTCATCCTCGACAATCAACACCGTTTCCCCAGCATTGGCAAACGGCAGCAGTGTCGGGTTGAGCGGCGCCTGTGCCTGGGGCTCACCGATGAAGCGCGGCAGAAACAGGCTGACCGTCGTGCCTTGGTTGACTTCGCTGTGGATGGTCACATGCCCACGAGACTGACGAGCGAAGCCGTAGATCATCGACAACCCAAGACCGGTGCCTTGGCCGATGGGTTTGGTGGTAAAAAACGGATCGAACACGCGGCCCATCAGATGTTGCGGTATGCCGCAACCGTTGTCGCTGACACTCAGCTCTACGTAGTCGCCCGGGGTCAAGGTGCCGTAGGCGGCGGTAAAGACACTGTCGAGGTGGCGATTGGTGGTCTCCACGGTCAGCGTGCCACCCGTGGGCATGGCGTCGCGCGCGTTGATCACCAGGTTGAGCAAGGCGCTTTCGAGCTGGTTCGGGTCGGCTTCGGCGGTCCACAGGGCATCGCTCAGACGCATGTCCAGGCTGATGCTTTCGTTGATGCTGCGTTGCAGCAACTCGCCCATGGCTGCCACCAGTTGATTGATCTGCACGGGCTTGGAGTCAAGCGATTGTCGGCGCGAAAACGCCAGCAACCGGTGTGTGAGGCTGGCCGCGCGATTGGCGGAGGTCACACCCAGGTCGATCAGGCTGTCCAGGTCATCCAGCTTGCCTCGGGATACCCGCCTGCGCAGCAGTTCCAGGCTGCCGATAATGCCCGTGAGCATATTGTTGAAGTCATGGGCGATACCGCCGGTCAACTGGCCGACGGCTTCCATTTTCTGCGACTGGCGCAAAGCCTCTTCGTTATGGCGCAGTTGAGCCGTGCGTTCTTCCACTTGCTGTTCAAGCGTTTCCAGGGTGCGCTGCAGCCGCAGTTCACTCTCGCTCAAGTCAATCAACCGGTCCCGTGCTTCGTATTGGCGACGCCGACCGCGCAGCGCGGCGCTCACCAGGCTGATCAGGGTAATGGGGTGGAAAGGCCGCTCCAGAAACGTCACGTTGCCCAGCAAGCCACTGAGCCGGGTGGAGCCGTTCTGCTCTTTGCCGCCATGATGGGTCATCAGCACGATCGGCAGGTCGGACCACGCCGGCTGCTGGTGCAATTGCTCGAGCAGTGGTTCAAGGTCTACGCCACGCAGCGCCTCGGCGGCAATGATGAGCAGGCCGGCGCCTTGCGCCAGTTCTTCGCACACTTGCCCCAGGTTGCTGGCGACGATCCCGCTGTAGCCGGCTTCGTTAAGCATCATCAGCGCCAATGAACCATCGCGGCCCATGGGCGCCAGCACGATGGCGCGCTCGGAGATGGGGGAGAGGGCCGGCACTAGCCCTCATCCTTGAGCAGAGGGGAGCCGGCGCCCATATAGGTTGGAATGCCGCGCAGCACACCCTGGAAGTTATCCAGGGGAACACCCACGGTCATGCCACGGCTGCCGATGCGATATTCGCGGATAGTCGACTCATGGGAGCCAGTCCTTTTCTTGATGATCGAAATGGCCCGGCGAACTTTGCCCAGAGCCTCGAAGTAACGCAGCAGGATCACGGTGTCAGCCAGGTAGGTGATGTCGACCGGGGTCTGCATATCGCCCACCAGGCCGTGCTGGGCCACCGTCATGAAGGTCGCGGCACCGCGGCGGTTGAGGTACAGCAACAGCTCATGCATATGGAGGATCAACGCGTTTTCTTCAGGCATTGCGGCCTGGTAGCCGTTGATACTGTCGATGACCACCGTCTTGATGCCGCGCTCATCCACGCAGCGACGAACCCGGTGCGAAAATTCGCCGGGGGAGAGTTCAGCGGCGTCTACCTGTTCGATCAGCAGGTTGCCGGTGTCCCGTAGCGCGGCGAGATCAATGCCCATGTTTTTCATGCGCTCGAACAGCAGGCCCAGTTCTTCATCGAAGATAAACAGCGCAGCCTTTTCGCCTCGCGCCACGGCGGCGGCGGCGAAGATCATCGAGATCAGCGACTTGCCGGTGCCCGCCGGGCCGAGAATCAGGCTGCTGGAGCCGGTCTCGATACCACCGCCGAGCAAAGAGTCCAACTCCTCGATGCCACTGCTCAACGTTTGACGGTTATAACCACCGCGATGCTCGGCCGCTACCAGGCGCGGGAACACGTGAATGCCGTCGCCCATGATGGTGAAATCATGAAAGCCGCCACGGTATTTCTGGCCACGGTATTTCACTACGCGGATACGCCGACGCTCGGCACCGTAGGTGGGGGTCAGTTCTTCCAGGCGAATCACGCCGTGGGCCACGCTGTGCACGGTTTTATCCAGGGACTCGGTGGTCAGGTCGTCCAGCAGCAGTACGGTGGCGTCATAGCGTACGAAGTAGTGCTTGATCGCCAGGATCTGCCGGCGATAGCGCAAGGAGCTTTGCGCCAGAAGGCGGATCTCAGACAGGCTGTCGACCACCACGCGGGTCGGCTTGACCCGTTCTACCACTTCAAAGATCTGGCGGGTGGCTTCACCCAGTTCCAGGTCGGAGGAATACAGCAGACTTTGCTGGTGATCGGCGTTGAGCAGGCTTTCCGGTGGGGTCAGCTCGAAGATATGAATATGCTCATCCAAGTCCCAGCCGTGGGATTTGGCACCCTGGCGCAGTTCGTGCTCGGTTTCGGACAGGGTGATATATAAGCAACGTTCGCCGTTCTGCGCACCGGCCCGCAGAAAATGCAGGGCCACGGTGGTTTTACCGGTGCCGGGTTCGCCTTCGAGCAAAAACACGTGGCTTCGCGATAGCCCCCCGGCAAGAATGTCATCAAGACCTTCGACGCCGGTGGCCGCCTTTTCACTCAACAGCTGTTTGGATGTACTCAAGAAGTGCCCTCAGGTCACGTACAAGTAGAGGGGCACGCCGAATGGGACGCGCCATATTCACTTGACCGTAGTGGCACGTAGCGGTTCAACGTTTTGTAAGAAATGCAGCCGTGTAGGAGCGAGCTTGCTCGCGAAGATCTGAAGGGCGCCACGGTGAACCAGGCAGTCCGCGTTATCGTTAACGATCTTCGCGAGCAAGCTCGCTCCTACAGGCCCTGCTGTAGCGCCGGATCATCCGGGTTCTGTTGCTCCAGTTGAGCGAGCAGCACCTGGACGTTCTGCAACTGGCCGGTCTCTTTCCAGTAGGTGACCAGCAGCACGCGGGCTTTGCGGTTGGCGGGGTGACGCTGGACGATTTCTTCCAACTGGCGCTGGGCCGCCTCTACTTCGTCCTGGGCGTGCAGGGTCGTGGCCAGGTCGTAGCGATAATCCGGGTTGTCCGGCGCAAGCTCCACCGCCTTGGACAGGCCGAGCAGGGCGTAGGGCCGCTCGCCATGGTGCAGCAGCCACATGCCCAGAGCATGTTGCAGGTAGGCCGATTCGGGGTGCGCAGCCAATTGTCGGGCCAGCAGTTGACGCGACTCGTCAGTCTTTCCTTGTTTGTCCAGCAGTTCGATTTGCGATACCACCGCTTGCAGGTTGTCCGGCTGCAAGCGCATTGCCTGCTCCAGGGCGTTTTGCGCCTCCGGCAGCAGGGCGCTGTGGATGTACAGGCGCGCCAATTGAATCCAGCCTTCAGCCGTTTCGGGCTGGGCCTTCAGCGTTGTCACGAATTCGTCGAGCACCTGCTGCAGTGGGCCAAAGTACAAACCCAGGGTATCGGGCGACAGGCCGAGCAAGGCGTTGGCGGCCGCAAAGCGCACCGATTGTTCCGGATCGTCCAGCACCGGGCCGAGCAGTAAGGTGCGCTGGCCAGTGGGCACCAAGCCGACGATGCTGTGAATCGCGGCTTCGCGCACCAGCGCCGACTTATCGGCGAGGTCTTTATCGGCCAGTTTCAGCGCCTGGGGGCTGGGGTAATTGGGCAGCTCGGCGTGCAAGGCGGCGCGGCGCTCGGGCAACAGGTCCGGCCGGCCGAGCTGTTGGTACAACACACGTGCGGCGCCCGGCTCGCCATTATGCGCCTGCTTCAAGGCCTTGGAATAGCCATGGGCGATGGCCGGGGGGACGGCCACTGCCGGGGTACGGGAGAAAAACCAGGTGATCAGTACGATCAGCAACAGGGCGCACAGGCCGATGATGGAGTAACGGCGAGACTTTGACATGCAGGCGTCCGAAAGCTTGGGCAGCAAAGTTCCAAGCTTCGGTCAGTGCGAGGCGAGTGTCAAACCCGCGTCAGGTCAGCACGTAGTCCGCTGGCTCCAACGCTGGCGGCAGGTTGACTTCACCCAAGGCGGAGAGGATCTCGCGCTCCAATGTCCGCAGGATAGCGTCACACGGCAAGTCGTTTTCGTCGAAGCCGAAGGGGTCTTCCAATTCATCGCCAATCGCATCCAGGCCAAAGAAGGTGTAGCTGACAATCGCGGTGAACACTGGCGTCAACCAGCCAAGAGGCTCGGCCATGGCGAATGGCAGCAAGATGCAGAACAGGTAGATGGTGCGGTGCAACAGCAGGGTGTAGGGAAAGGGCAGTGGTGTGGTCTTGATGCGCTCGCATGCCGCCTGCACCTGGCTCAGGCTGACCAGCCGGGCTTCCAGTTGGGTGTAGCGCCATTCGCTGATCACGCCCTGTTGTGCCAGGACCGAAAAGCGCGCACCGACTGCTTGCAGCACGCTGTCCGGCAGGTTGGGGTGGCTCGCTGGCACGCTGATCCACGGGTGTATCGCCCGGGCTTGATCTTCATGGCGCAAATGCGCGACCAAGCCATGGGCAAAACCGCACAGGCCGCGCAGCAGGCCAGCACGCTCGGCGGTGTCCCCCAGCACCTGGGTCTCGCGAATCAGCGAGCGCACGTCAATGACCATTTGCCCCAGTTGCTTGCGGCCCTCCCACCAACGGTCGTAGCAGGCGTTGTTGCGAAAACTCATGAAGATCGACAGTGACAGGCCCAACAAGGTGAAGGGCGTAGCGTTGACCTTGGAAAAATAGGCGGGGTGCAGGGTTTCCACCAGCACGATGACCGAGGCCAACAGCGTGACCAGCAGGCTGCGCCAGGCAATGCGCTTGGCAATGGAGCCTTTGAGGGAGAACAGGATACCCAGGACGTTGGGTTTAGGGCGAACGATCATGGAGGGCTTCTGTGGCGGAGCAGGCTGTCAGATTAGAAGCTGCTATGCATCGCGTCCAATCACTTGGATCGACCGTCTGATCAGTCAACTCAATGACTAACGTGTGAACCGGCAGTACATAACCCTGTGGGAGCAGGCTTGCCTGCGAAAGCGGTGGTGCAGTGACAGTCGGGGTGACTGACCCACCGCCTTCGCGGGCAAGCCCGCTCCCACAGAAAAGCGAAAAAGCCCCCGTGTTCACTACGGACTGGCCAAACCAGTCAGCCAAGTTGAAGGCTTTGACCATTGCCGCTGCGCCGCTCTGGAGCGACTATTTCAGCGGTTTATCGAGTTGTAAACGTCCTGAAAATAAAAACACAGAAGGATAGGAAGCGATGCGTGAGTATTTGGCTGCCACTACCGAGTTTGATTACCAGCATACCGCCGACGCCGCACTGGCCGGCAATCTGCAGGCGCTCAATGCCTGTGTTGAATGCTGTGACCGTCACGCGCTGCCGGGGCGCATCGCGTTGTTCTGGGAAGGCAAGGACGGGCGCAGCGCCACCTCTACCTTTACCGAACTGCAGGAGCAGGCCGCACGTTTCGCCAACTTCCTGCTGGCCCAGGGCGTCAAGCGCGGTGACAAAGTGGCGGGCCTGTTGCCTCGCACTGCCGAATTGTTGGTGGTCGTGCTGGCAACGTGGCGCATCGGCGCGGTCTATCAGCCGCTGTTTACCGCGTTCGGACCCAAGGCGATTGAACATCGCTTGAACAGCTCTGGCGCAGCGCTGGTAGTCACCGATGCAGTGAACCGTCCCAAGCTGGCGGAGGTCGCCGACTGCCCGACCATCGTCACAGTCGCCGGGGCCAAAGGCGAAGGTATCGTGCGGGGCGACTACAGCTTCTGGGCCGAACTGCCCAATTACTCTTCTCACTGCGAGCCGGTGCTGCTGGGCGCAGAGGAGCCGTTCCTGCTGATGTTCACCTCCGGCACCACCGGCCCGTCCAAGGCGCTGTCGGTACCGCTCAAGGCCATCGTCGCGTTCCAGGGCTATATGCGCGACGCCGTGGACTTGCGCCCCGAGGACGCGTTCTGGAACGTTGCCGACCCTGGGTGGGCCTATGGCATCTATTTCGGCGTGACCGGGCCGTTGTCCATGGGGCACCCGATTACCTTCTACGATGGCCCGTTCACTTTGGAAAGCACCTGCCGGGTCATCAATAAATACGCGATCACCAACCTGACCGGTTCGCCCACGGCGTATCGGCTGTTGATTGCCGGTGGCGAACAGTTCGCCCGTTCGATCAAGGGCAAGCTGCGCATCGTCAGCAGCGCCGGCGAGCCATTGAACCCGGAGGTGATCCGCTGGTTCGCCGACAACCTGGGCGTGACCATCCACGACCATTACGGCCAGACCGAGCTGGGCATGGTGCTGTGCAATCACCATGGTTTGGCGCATCCGGTGCATGTCGGCTCGGCGGGTTTTGCCTCGCCAGGGCATCGCATCGTGGTGCTGGATGACAACCATCAGGAGCTGCCAGCCGGCCAACCCGGCATCCTTGCCATCGACCGCGAGCAATCGCCTATGTGCTGGTTTGCCGGGTACGACGGCGTGAAAACCAACGCGTTCGTCGGCAAGTACTACCTCAGCGGCGACACCGTGGAGCTGAACCCGGACGGCAGCATCAGCTTTGTCGGGCGCAGCGACGACGTGATCACTACATCCGGCTACCGCGTGGGGCCCTTCGATGTGGAAAGCGCGTTGGTGGAACACCCTGCGGTGGTCGAGGCTGCCGTGGTCGGCAAGCCTTGCCCGGAGCGCACCGAGCTGGTCAAAGCCTTTGTGGTGATCAGTGAGCAATACCGTGCCACCCCGGAGCTGGCTGAAGAGTTGCGCCTGCATGTGCGTCAGCGCCTGGCCGCCCATGCGTACCCGCGGGAAATCGAATTTGTCAGCGACTTGCCCAAGACCCCGAGCGGCAAGCTGCAACGCTTTATTTTGCGCAATCAGGAAATAGCCAAGGCCCAGGCGGCCGTGGCGTGATCCCTTTAAAAGGAAACAACGATGCAGATTGAAAACAAGGTATTCCTGGTCAGCGGCGGCGCGTCGGGCCTCGGCGCGGCCACGGCTGAAATGCTGGTCGCCGCAGGTGCCAAGGTGATGCTGGTGGACTTGAACGCTGACGCCGTGGCCGCCAAGGCCGAGCAACTGGGCGACAACGCCCGCAGTGCCGTAGCAGACATCAGCCAGGAAGCCGCTGCAGAAGCGGCGGTGAAGGCAGCGGTCGAGGCCTTTGGTGGCTTGCATGGCCTGGTCAACTGCGCGGGTGTGGTGCGCGGCGAGAAGATCCTCGGCAAGAATGGCCCGCACGGCCTGGCAAGCTTTGCCCAGGTGATCAACGTCAACCTGGTCGGCAGCTTCAACCTGTTGCGCCTGGCCGCTGCGGCTATCGCTGAAACCGAGGCGAATGCCGACGGCGAGCGCGGCGTTATCATCAATACCGCCTCGGTGGCGGCATTCGATGGGCAGATCGGCCAGGCTGCGTACGCCGCCTCCAAGGGCGCGATCGCCAGCCTCACCTTGCCTGCCGCACGGGAACTGGCGCGCTTTGGTATCCGCGTGATGACCATTGCACCGGGCATTTTCGAAACCCCGATGATGGCCGGCATGACCGACGAAGTCCGCAACTCCCTGGCTGCCGGCGTGCCGTTCCCGCCACGCTTGGGCAAACCCGCTGAATATGCCGCGCTGGTACGCCACATCATTGAAAACAGCATGCTCAATGGCGAGGTGATCCGTCTCGACGGTGCCTTGCGCATGGCCGCCAAATAAGGAGCAATTGCCATGAACGACCCTATTGTTATTGTCAGCGCCGTGCGCACGCCCATGGGCGGTTTCCAGGGCGACCTCAAAAGCCTGACCGCACCGCAGCTGGGCGCAGCCGCCATTCGTGCGGCGGTCGAGCGTGCCGGTATCGCCACCGATGCTGTTGACGAAGTGCTGTTTGGCTGTGTGCTGCCCGCCGGGCTTGGACAGGCGCCTGCCCGCCAGGCTGCCCTGGGCGCCGGGTTGGACAAGGGCACGCGCTGCACCACCCTCAACAAAATGTGCGGTTCCGGTATGGAAGCGACGATTCTGGCCCACGACTCGCTGCGCGCTGGCAGCGTGGATGTGGTGATCGCAGGCGGCATGGAAAGCATGTCCAACGCCCCGTACCTGCTGGATCGTGCGCGCAGCGGCTACCGCATGGGCCACGGCAAGGTGCTGGACCATATGTTCCTCGACGGCCTCGAAGATGCTTACGACAAGGGGCGCCTGATGGGCACCTTTGCCGAGGACTGCGCCGAGCACAATGGTTTTACCCGGGAAGCCCAGGACGCGTTTGCCATCGCTTCCCTGACCCGCGCACAAGAGGCCATCACCCACGGCAGCTTTGCCAGTGAAATCGTCCCGGTGCAGGTCACCGTGGGCAAGGAACAAAAAACCATCCTTCACGATGAGCAACCGCCGAAAGCCAGGCTGGACAAGATTGCCAGCCTTAAACCGGCGTTCCGTGACGGCGGTACAGTGACGGCAGCCAACTCCAGCTCGATCTCCGATGGCGCCGCGGCGTTGTTGCTGATGCGTGAGTCCGAGGCGCTCAAGCGCGGCCTCAAGCCGTTGGCAGTGATCCACGGGCACGCCGCGTTTGCCGATGAGCCTGGGCTGTTTCCGGTGGCGCCGGTGGGGGCGATTCGCAAACTGATGAGCAAGACCGGCTGGGGCCTCGACGAGGTCGACCTGTTCGAAATCAACGAGGCCTTCGCCGTGGTCAGCCTGGTGACCATGAGCAAGCTGGAGATTCCCCACGACAAGGTCAACGTGCATGGTGGCGCCTGTGCATTGGGCCACCCCATTGGTGCCTCCGGCGCACGCATCCTGGTGACGTTGCTCGCGGCCCTGCGCCAGAAGGGCCTCAAGCGTGGCGTCGCCGCTATCTGCATTGGCGGCGGTGAAGCCACGGCCATGGCCGTTGAATGCCTGTATTGAGGATGACCTATGTTGCCCAATGACGAACAACTGCAGATCAGCGACGCCGCCCGGCAATTTGCCCAGGAACGTTTGAAACCCTTCGCCGCCGAGTGGGACCGCGAGCATCGTTTTCCCAAGGAGGCCATTGGGGAAATGGCCGAACTGGGATTTTTCGGCATGCTGGTCCCGGAACAGTGGGGCGGTTGCGACACCGGCTACCTGGCCTACGCCATGGCCCTGGAAGAAATCGCCGCGGGCGACGGTGCCTGCTCCACGATCATGAGCGTGCACAACTCGGTGGGTTGCGTGCCGATCCTCAAATTTGGCAATGACCAGCAGAAAGAGCAGTTCCTCACGCCCCTGGCCAGCGGCGCCATGCTCGGTGCCTTCGCGCTGACCGAACCCCAGGCCGGCTCCGACGCCAGCAGCCTGAAAACCCGTGCGCGCCTTGAAGGCGACCACTATGTACTCAACGGCTGCAAACAGTTCATCACCTCCGGGCAAAACGCCGGGATCGTGATTGTGTTTGCGGTCACCGACCCCGCCGCAGGCAAGCGTGGAATCAGCGCGTTTATTGTGCCCACCGATTCGCCCGGTTATACCGTGGCACGGGTGGAAGACAAGCTGGGGCAGCATGCCTCGGACACTTGTCAGATCCTGTTTGAAGACGTGAAAGTACCGGTGGCCAACCGTCTGGGCGAGGAGGGCGAGGGCTACAAAATCGCCTTGGCCAACCTGGAAGGTGGCCGCGTGGGCATCGCCTCCCAGTCGGTGGGCATGGCCCGCGCCGCCTTCGAAGCGGCCCGCGACTATGCCCGTGAGCGTGAAAGCTTTGGCAAGCCGTTGATCGAACACCAGGCCGTGGCCTTTCGCCTGGCCGACATGGCCACCCAGATCGCCGTCGCCCGGCAGATGGTGCATTACGCCGCCGCCCTGCGTGACAGTGGCAAGCCGGCGCTGGTGGAAGCGTCCATGGCCAAGCTGTTTGCGTCCGAAATGGCCGAGAAAGTCTGCTCGGCCGCCTTGCAAACCTTGGGCGGTTACGGTTACCTGAACGACTTCCCCCTTGAGCGGATCTACCGCGACGTGCGGGTCTGCCAGATTTACGAAGGCACCAGCGATATTCAACGCATGGTCATCTCACGCAATCTTTAAGGAGCCGATACATGAGTTACGAAACCATCCTGCTTGACGTCCAGGGCCGTGTCGGGCTGATCACGCTCAACCGTCCCAGCGCACTGAACGCCTTGAATGCACAACTGGTCAGTGAGCTGAACCAGGCGCTGGACAGCCTGGAAGCCAACCCTGAAATTGGCTGCATCGTGCTGACTGGCTCGAAAAAAGCCTTCGCGGCCGGTGCCGACATCAAGGAAATGGCCGAGCTGACCTACCCGCAGATCTATATGGACGACTTGTTCAGCGACAGCGATCGCGTGGCCAATCGCCGCAAGCCGATCATCGCCGCCGTGAATGGCTTCGCCCTGGGCGGCGGCTGCGAACTGGCCCTGATGTGTGACTTTATCCTTGCCGGCGACACCGCCAAATTCGGTCAGCCGGAAATCAATCTGGGCGTGCTGCCGGGCATGGGCGGCACCCAGCGCCTGACCCGTGCAGTGGGCAAGGCCAAGGCCATGGAAATGTGCCTGACCGGGCGTTTTATTGACGCGGTAGAGGCCGAGCGCTGCGGGATTGTCGCGCGTATTGTGCCCGCCGATGAGTTGCTGGAAGAAGCGCTGAAAGTGGCCACCCTGATCGCTGGTAAATCCGTACCGATCAGCATGATGGTCAAGGAAAGCGTGAACCGTGCGTTTGAAGTCAGCCTGTCCGAAGGCGTGCGCTTTGAGCGCCGGGTGTTTCATGCGGCGTTCGCGACCCAGGATCAGAAGGAAGGCATGGCCGCATTCGTGGCCAAGCGGGCGCCGGAATTCAAGGATAAATAACCCTGCCAAACCCCGCAGAGCAAAGGTGGGAGCTGGCTTGCCTGCGATGGCATCGCCTCGGTTAGCTGATGGACCGAGGTGTCTGCATCGCAGGCAAGCCATAATGCCAGACGGTCAAGGCATTTTTGTAGGAGCGAGCTTGCTCGCGAGAAGCTCACAGACGCCGCGGTCAGTCAGCAAGCACGCGTTATCGTTGACGTTTTTCGCGAGCAAGCTCGCTCCTACAGAAGGCGATGGTGTCATGTCCGTTAGAGCTGGTAGTTTTTCAACTCCCTGGCAATCACCATCCGCTGAATCTCGCTGGTTCCTTCATAAATCTGCGTGATCCGTGCATCCCGGTAGTAACGCTCCACCGGGTAATCCTCCAGATACCCATACCCACCATGGATCTGCATCGCCTTGGAGCAGACCCGCTCAGCCATTTCCGAGGCGAACAGCTTGGCCTGGGAGGCTTCGGACAAGCACGGTTTGCCGGCAGTGCGCAGGCGTGCGGCGTGAAGGATCAGCAGGCGCGCAGCGTTGAGCTGGGTTTGCATGTCGGCCAGCAGGTTGGCCACGCTCTGGTGTTCGATGATTGCCTTGTCGAACTGCACCCGATCACGGGCGTAGGCCAACGCGGCTTCAAACGCGGCGCGGGCGATGCCCAGGGCCTGGGCGGCGATACCAATGCGGCCGCCTTCCAGGTTGGAGAGGGCGATGGCCAGCCCCTTCCCGCGCTCACCCAACAGATTGGCTTCGGGAACCTTGCATTGGTTGAGGGTAACGGCGCAGGTGTCTGACGCACGAATGCCCATCTTGTGCTCGGTGCGGTCGACCACGAAACCTGGGGTATCGGTGGGCACCAGAAACGCCGAAATGCCTTTCTTGCCCAAGTCTGGATCGGTCACGGCGAACACGATGGCCAACTTGGCCCGCTTGCCGTTGCTGACAAACTGCTTGGCGCCATTGATGACCCATTGGCCATCACGCAGCTCGGCACGGGTGCGCAGGTTATGGGCTTCGGAACCGGCCTGGGGTTCGGTCAGGCAGAAGCAACCGATGGCCTGGCCACTGGCGAGTTCGGCCAGCCAGGTGTGTTTCTGTTCGGTTGTGCCGTAGTTGAGGATCGGCCCGCAACCCACTGAATTATGGATGCTCATCAACGCGCCCGTCGCAGCGTCACCGGCGGATATTTCCTCCACGGCCAGGGCATAGGCGACGTAATCGACATAGGTGCCACCCCATTCTTCCGGGACGACCATGCCTAGCAGGCCCAGCTCGCCCATCTTCGCCACCAGGGCGTCGTCGATCCAGCCGGCTTTTTCCCAGGCTTGGGCATGGGGGGCGATTTGGCCTCGGGCAAAATCCCGCGCCATGTCGCGGATCATCACTTGTTCTTCAGTGTATTCAAGATCTTGCATGGCTTATTTCCCAATCTGCACGAAGTCGCGGAAGAAGCTGTCCACATGGCTGGCATCCAGCGCATGGAGGGTGGGCGGGTTCCACTTCGGAGTCTTGTCCTTGTCGATGATCAGTGCGCGAACCCCTTCGATCAGGTCGCCGCGCTCGAACCATTGGCGATCCAGATGCAGTTCGAGGGCAAAGCACTGTTCCAGTGGCAAGTGGCGGCCACGGCGCAGCATCTCCAGGGTCACGGCCATGGCCAGGGGCGAGCGGGTCTGCATGAGGTTGGCGGTGGTCAGCGCCCAGTCATGGCTATCGGCCACGGTGACTTGTTGCAGTTGCTCGACGATGCTGGGCACGTCCGGCAACCCGAAAAAGTGGTCAATGGCCGGGCGCAAGGCCGCCAAGGGGGCGTCGGGCAATTGCTGCACGGCGAGCTTGGCGAGTGCGCCTTGCAGGTCCTTGAGCGGCGAGTCGTGCCATTGCAGGCCGTCGAGTTTCTGATCCAGCTCAACCCACTTGGCGCTGTCGATGTACCAGTCTGCCAACCCGCAGTACAAGGCATCGGCCGCACGGATCTGCACGCCAGTCACCCCAAGGTAAGTACCCAACTCACCCGGAATGCGTGAGAGGAAATAGCTGCCGCCGACATCCGGGAAGTAGCCGATGGCCACTTCCGGCATCGCCAGGCGGCTGCGTTCGGTGACTACCCGCAGGTCCGCACCTTGCACCAGGCCCATGCCACCGCCGAGGACGAAGCCGTCCATCAACGCCAGTACGGGTTTGCGGTAGTGGTGAATGGCCAGGTCGAGGGCATATTCCTCGACGAAGAAGTCCTGGTGCAGGGTGTCGCCTTGCTTGAAGCTGTCGTACAGCGAGCGGATGTCGCCGCCGGCGCAAAAGGCTTTCTCACCGGCGCCGCGCAGTACCACGGCGTAGACCTCGGCGTCGTCGGCCCAGGCCTGCAAATGCGCGGTTAACTGGCGGACCATGTCCAGGGTGATGGCGTTCAAGCCAGCGGGACGATTGAGGGTGAGGTGGCCGATATGGTTGCGCACGCTTGCCAGGACAGCGTCCTGCTGGACCTCGGCGCGGCTTGCTTGGGATGAAACCTGAGCAGTCATCTCTAACTCCCTGCTTTTATTGTCTTTATCAAGATGTTCGCGGGTGAACTCTCTCGTGATCGTACCAGTGCAAATTTGCCCAGTACAACCCGGAATCCTGCAGGTCGTTGTTGCATTTATGCAGTGCCGGTCAAACCACCCGGCTGGCCAGTACCTCACCGATACTGCGACGTCGGGCATGGCCCTCGGCGGCGTGGATCAGTTGCTCCAACTCTGTCGGTTCGACATCGTAGAACTGCTCCATCTCGGCCAACGCGAGCTTGAGGTCGGCTGCCGTGATGCTCGGCTCGCTCACGGCATTGGCAGTGCCCGGGATAACCGGGGCTGGCTCGGCAAGGCCCTTGGGATAACGCGTGCGCGTGGCATTGTTATAGGCCAGCGCGCAGGCGAGCAGGGCGCCGGCGCCGAGCATCACCGGCGCAAGCTCGTACCAGCCGAGGTTGACCGATGCCGGATCGGCCAGCACCAGGGTCATGGCCAGGCCGCCGGCCGGTGGGTGCAGGCAGCGCAGCCAGCAGATGAGAATCACGGTCATGCCCGCCGCCAGGCAGGCGCTGCCCAAGGTGCGCCCCAAGACGCGGGCGACCAACAACGCGACGATGCCTGCACACAGGTAACTGCCCATGATTGACCAGGGTTGGGCCAGCGCCCCCGACGACACGGCAAACAACAGTACGGCCGATGCGCCCAGAGGGCCGAGCAGGTGCAGGGCCACCTCCATGCCGAACACCTGGGCACAGGCCCAGACACTGAACATCGTGCCCAGGGCCATGCCGATGGCTGCACGGCTCCATTCGGCGGGACGGGTGTTGATTGCAGCGGGTAACCAGCGAGCGAGCATTGAGAGACGGTCCATAAACAGCGGGCGAAAAAAAAGGCCTGCCTGGTTTCCCGGAACAGCCCTTTGAAGGTTCCAACATTTGGGGGAAGGAACCTGTGCAGTGTGCAGTGCTTGATAACGCGGCGCCAATGCATATTAATGAGGGTTAAATGCAAAATAAATGCAGCTAAAAGGCCTCGCCGTAGGTAATCGGCCCGGAGTCTGCGGGTGTAGCCGGATTGATCTTGCCCAGCACGCGACTATGGGTTTCTTCATTGAACAGACGCGCTTGCAGGTCTTCGCGCAGCCTTGGATCGTCGGCCAGCGGCCCCTTCAACGCCACCAGTGCGTCACGCAACGCCATCAAGCGATCCAGCCTGGGTAAAGGGAGGGTTAACAGGTTTTCTCGCACGGCATTGTCCTCTCGATGAAGTAAGCCATCGCGCGCGGGCAGCCTACAACGTCCTTGTTGTCATGAAGTGCCCTGGCCCAAGCGTTTCAGGGCAGTCCTGGCGGTCGGGTGGTAGATAGTAAGTGCACGTGGCAGCGAGTCTACAGTTGGGCTCCGAGCACCGGAAGGGAAAGTGCACCAGCCATTACGCAAACAAATGTAGGTGTTTTCTTGGTACCTATGATGAAAGTCGCCCACTCGTGGAGGAGTGGGCGTTCTTTCTTACAGTGCAGCGGGCAAAGCACTCAAGGCGTCGTGGCTTTTGCCAAGTGCAGCAACACATACGGATTTTTGTCGAACGCTGCGGTGAGCGTCGGCGTGATTGAGCGCAGGCGCGGATCGTCCAGTGCCTGGAAGTCAGCCTGGCTCATGACCAACCATGCCGGCGCCTGGACCGGTTTCAATTCGGCAGGCAGTTGGGTAAACAGCGGCACCTTGTCGCAATCGAAGTTGACCATGAACTTGATAGCTTTCGCGTCTTTGCCCAGTGCATGCAACACCAGCGGCGCCGGTTGCTGCTGAACGTGCGCCTTGACGGCAAGGCTGAAGGTGCGGGTGTCGTACACCTGACGTTCCAGGGGTTCAACCACCATGATGTAGGTGGTCCAGAGGGCGAGCACGGCGGCCAAGGCGGGGCCGTAGGTGCGCAGCCGCGAGCGGAGCAATGCCAGCAGGGCCAGCACCTGTAGCGTGCCGAGCACGACGAAGATCAGCTCAAGGTCGGCCAGCGGTTCCGGGTAGCGCCGCCGCGCCACCATCAAGCCAATGGCCAACAGCGTTGGCAACAGCGTCCAGATGCCCAGCATCAAGGCGCGTAGCCACGCAAACTGTCGCCCTTGCGTGACCGCGAAGGGGTACGCGGCAATGATCGCGGCCATCGGCAGCATCGGCAGGATGTAGCGCGCTTTCTTGGCTTGAGGTACCGACAGGCCCAGCATCACCAGCACAGCCGCTGCCGCGCAGTAGAGCACCAGCTTCAAGGCCGGGGCCGGTGCGCGTCGACCGTCCATCAGCACCGCCAGCAGCACTAACAATGCCAGTGGATAGGCCAGGGCGTAGTTGCCCAGGGAGCTGGTGAAGTAATACAGGACGCCGCCGGAGCCTTCGCTGCCATCCATTCGCCCCAGGAACTGCATGCGAATCACGTCATGCATGAAGTCTTCGCCGCCGCTGAGCTTGGCCAGCAGCAGCAACAGACCGACGCACGCCGCCAGCAGCGCCAGTGCCAGCAGGCCGAAGCTGAACAGCTGGCGCCACTGGCGGTTGATCAGGTAATAGCTGCACAACACGCCCGTAGGGATCACCAGGCCGATCGGGCCACGGATGGCAAACCCCAGCAGCAACAGCAAAAACACCCAATGCAGGCGCTTGGCGGCAGCGAAATGATCATGGGCATAGCCTAGGTAGAACACCGCCAACGCCACGGCGGCGAGCATCTGGTCGAGGGAGACTGCACGGGTTTCGCTGATGAACGTACTGCTGAGCAGCAGCATCGCAATACTCAGCAGGCCCCAACGTGGCGAGTAGGGCGCCGTGAGGCGATAGACCAGCACCACGATCAGCGCCGAAGCGACCGCCGTGGGCAGCCACGCCGTCAGGCTGGTGACCTGGCCCAAGGGTACCGACAGCAGCCACGTCAACAGGGTCGATGTCGCCAGGTAATCGGCATACGGCTGACCATAGGTGGTGGGAAAGAAACTCGGGCCATGGCGCAGCATTTCCTGGGCAAACAGCACAAAGCGCGAATCAAAGCCGATGATCGCCTGGTGCCAGTTGCCGACGATAAACAGCAGCAGCGCCAAGAGCCCAAGCCCCAGGGACTGGCGACGGATCGTTGCGCGCTGCCCGGACGGTAAGGCGATGTTCACTTAGCAAGCGTCCTTGACCTGTTCCACCCAGTTTTGCTGGGGGATCGGTAACTCGCAGGAGTCGCCGCGGCCGATGGGGAAGTACTTGAAGCCTTTGCGCGTCAGGCGCTCGCCGTCGTACAGGTTGCGGCCGTCGAAGATCACCGGGGTTTTCAGGCGCTGGTGAATCAGGTCAAAGTCCGGCGCCTTGAATTGCTGCCATTCAGTGCACACGATCAACGCATCGGCGCCGCCCAAGGTGGATTCCGGGGTGCCCATCAGCATCAGGCGCGGGTCATCGCCGTAGATGCGTTGGGTTTCCTGCATGGCTTCAGGGTCAAAGGCGCGCACATTGGCGCCGGCAGCCCACAGGGCTTCCATCAGCACGCGGCTGGGGGCGTCACGCATGTCATCGGTGTTGGGCTTGAAGGCCAGGCCCCACAGGGCAAACGTCTTGCCCTTGAGGTTGCCCTGGAAGAACGCGTTGATGCGCTCGAACAGCTTGCTCTTCTGGCGCTGGTTGATGGCTTCCACGGCTTCGAGCAGGTCGCTGGAGCAGTTGGCCTGCTTGGCGCTGTGGATCAGGGCGCGCATGTCTTTGGGGAAGCACGAGCCGCCATAACCGCAGCCAGGGTAGATAAAGTGGTAGCCGATGCGTGAGTCGGCACCGATGCCCAGGCGCACCGACTCAATGTCGGCACCCAGGTGTTCAGCCAACTCGGCGATCTGGTTGATGAAGCTGATCTTGGTGGCCAGCATGCAGTTGGCGGCGTACTTGGTCAGTTCTGCGCTGCGCAGGTCCATGAAGATGATGCGGTCGTGGTTGCGGTTGAACGGTGCGTACAGGTCGCGCATCACGTCGCGCACCTCTTCACGCTCGCAGCCGATGATGATCCGGTCCGGGCGGCGGCAGTCGGCAACGGCGGAGCCTTCCTTGAGGAATTCCGGGTTGGAGACGATATCGAACTGCAGCTCACGGCCGGCGGCGCGCAGGTTATTGAGGATGTGGTCGCGCAATGTGTCGCCAGTGCCGACCGGTACAGTGGATTTTTCCACCAGGATCACCGGCGCCACGCGATGGCGGGCTACCGCATCACCCACCGACAGCACGTATTTCAGGTCGGCCGAGCCGTCTTCATCCGACGGCGTGCCCACGGCAATAAACAACACTTCACCGTGCTCGACGGCGAGTTTTTCGTCGTGGGTAAAGCGCAGGCGCCCGCTTTCCAGGTTGTCCTTGACCATGGCTGCCAGGCCCGGCTCGAAGATGGTCACATGCCCCTTCTGCAGCGATTCGACCTTGTGCTTGTCAACGTCCATGCAAATGACATCGTGACCGACTTCGGCTAATACAGTGGCCTGGACCAGACCAACGTAACCACTACCAAATACACTGATTTTCATGGGGTATTCCTGGGACTTGAGGTGCTAGCACGACGAGAGTTGATAACCAGTACGCCGAGGATGACCAAGGCCACCCCCAGGGTTTTTGAAAGCGAAAAATCTTCGTTGAACACCGGCAGGCAGGCGGCCAGCAAATACACCAGCGCGTAGCTGATACTGAGCAGCGAATAGGCGCGGCCCAGGGGTAAGTGCTTCAGTGCGCCGAGCCAGCACAGCATCGACAGCGCATAGGCGATGATCGCCAGGATCACCGCGCCCAGGGCGCCCAGTTCGATGCTGTTATCCGTGAAGGCCGCCAGCCATTGGGTGGGAAGCGGCAGGCGCGTCATGCTCCAGCGCATGCCCAGTTGGGCACCACTCACCAGGCCGACACTGCCCAAAGCCAGGGCGAAACCCCGCACGCGACTCATACCTGGCGCCCCAGCAAGACCACGCCGGCAATCACCAGCCCCACGCCCAGCCAGTGACGGCCATCAATGGGTTCGTGAAACACAAAGCGCGCCATCAGCGTGACCAGCACAAAATTCAGGCTGAGCATGGGGTAGGCAATGCCGACTTCCAGGCGCTGCAACACCAGCAGCCAAACCAGCAAGCCCAGGCCCAGGCACACCAGCGCCGACCACAACCACGGCGAGCGCAGTTTCAGTGCCCAGCCGTCTGGCACGCCGCGCCAGCTTTCCACGGCGAATTTTTGCGAGACCTGGCCCATGCAGGTCAGCAGGCAGGCCGTGAGCAGTAGCAGCAGGGTGATCATGGCGTGACCTGCGGGAAAATCAGGATCACGATCTTGCCTTGCGCATAACGCTTGCCGTCAGTGGGCAGCAGTGCGAGTTCTTCTTTTTCGCCGGTGCTATTGACGCGCATCACCACGCCCACCGCGCCGGTACGCCGGGTTTCGGCCATCCACGCCTGGATGCGGTTACGGTCGACCAGACGCGGGGCCGTATCCTCGTAAGCCAGGCCGTACTTGACCTCACCCGAGGTGTTGTACAGCGTGATATCGGGACGCTTGAGGCGCCAGGACAGCGCCGAGGCGGCGCCCAGGTCGTTGCTCAGCAGGGCAACGCTGGGTTGCAATTCGTCGATGTGATCAATGATGAACTGGTCCGGGGTCTTGTTGTAAACCACCGAATGAGGCAACGCCGCAGGCACCAGCAGCACCAGCAATCCACTGCCGATCAGCGGCGCGGCCCACAATGCCAAAGGGCGCGCCGCTTGCAGCAGATTGACCATGATCCAACCGAACAAAAAGATGAACACCAGCACCAGGCTGAGGGTTTCTTCTCCCGGTTCGTATACCGGCTTCTTCAACTGGAACCAGCTGAGGGCCAGCAAGACCAGCACGCCGATCACCAGGTTCAACCAGCCATTGATGCGCAGAACGCGGCCGTGGCCTTGAGCCAGTTTGTCGCTCAGGGCCGAGCCCATCAGCAAGGCCAGGGGGAGCATGCACGGCATAATGTAGGAGGGCAGCTTGCCTTTGGCCAAGCTGAAAAAGGCCAGGGGCATCAACAGCCACAGTAGCAGGAACGCGGTTTTCGGCACACGCCGTTGCAGCCAGGCCTGCTTGAACGCGGACGGCAATAGCGCAACCCACGGCAGTGCGAACCCTACCAGCAGCGGCAAGTAATACCAGAAAGGTTCGGCGTGCTGGGCGTCTTCACCGGCAAAGCGTTGGATGTGCTCGTGCCAGAAAAAGAAATGCCAGTAGTCCGGCTCTTGCAGGTGCACAGCCAGGGCCCACGGCACGCTGACCGCAATCGCCACCACCACGGCAACAGGGCCAAATTTGCACAACTCGCCAAAACGTTTTTGCCAGACGGCGTAGGGCAGGGCGACCAGCACCGGCAGCAACCAGGCCAGGAAGCCCTTGGTCATGAAGCCCATGCCGCACGCCAGGCCCAGCAAGGCCCAGGACCACAAGCGCGCACGCCGCGTGGTGCTGTCGAAGCAGAACCACAAGGCCACGCCGGTCAGGTTGACCCAAAAAGTGAACTGCGGGTCCAGGTTGGCATAGCCGCCCAGCGCAGCCACGCTGACGAAACTCATGTAGAGCAACGTGCTGACCAGGCTTTTTTGCGGATCATTCCACAACCGGCGAGAGACCAGATACACCAGCAGAATGCTCAAGCCGGTGCTCAACGCCGAGGCAAACCGTACGCCGAACAGGTTCTGGCCGAAGATCGCCTGGCCCAGCGCGATCATCCAGTAGCCGGCCGCAGGTTTTTCAAAGTAGCGAATCCCCATGAAGTGCGGCGAGGCCCACTTGCCGGTCATCAGCATTTCCTGGCTGATTTGTGCATAGCGGGTTTCATCGGGAATCCACAGGCCATGGGTGGCCAACGGCAGCAGGTAGAACACCGCAAACGCGAGCAGGAGCAGGGGCAAGGCCCAGCGGCGGATCATGCCTGCTGTACTCCAAGCCAGCCCTCGCGGCCGCTCAAGGCGCCGCGTACCAGCTGTTGCTGGGGCAGGGTGGTCACATCCGTGGGCAACAGTTCGCCCAAGGGTTTGAAATCAATGCCGCGCTGCCCTGCCTGGGCGAGCAACTGGCGAAAATCATTGGCCATCAGAATCCCTTCTACTTCTGCGTGGATCGTATAGACGTTCAGCTTCGACGCGCTGAACCTGTCGAGAATGAAACGGTTGAAATCGTTGGCAGCCACCACCGGCCCGACGACTTCGTCGAAGGTCGGCAGGTCTACCGGAATTTGTGGGGTGCCCGCACTGCCATCGGCCAAGGTTGGTCGAAACAGGCTGGTGCCCCGGCAATCGCTGTTGTAGCGAAAGTTGAAGCCTTGCTTGGCTTGCACCACGCGCTCATCGGCACGCCAGCCGGCGGCCGCTGAACAGTCGACGCGCTCGCCGAGGATGTCGCTCAAGGTGTCTACGCCGCGCCGAATCTGCTCGACCAGCTGTGCCTCGCTCCAACGCCCGGTGTTGGCCTGCCAGCCATGGTGGTCCCAGGCGTGCAGGCCGACTTCATGCCCGGCGGCCTTGGCCTGGCGCATCAAATGCCCCAGGTCGCGGCCAATCGGCTTGCCTGGCCAGGCGGTGCCGGCCAGCAAAATATCCCAGCCATACAGGCCGGCAGCGTTGGAACGCAGCATCTTCCACAAAAACTGCGGGCGGATCAGGCGCCACAAGTGGCGCCCCATGTTGTCCGGCCCGACACTGAAGAAGAACGTCGCTTTGACCCCAGCTTCGGCCAGGGAGTCGAGCAACCGTGGCACACCTTCACGGGTGCCGCGGTAGGTGTCGACGTCGATGCGAAGACCTGCCTGCATTACTTTTTATCCGCAATTTCAAGCATGGCTTCACGCAAGAAGAAATCGAGCGTGTTGCCGATGGTTTCGCTCATCTGCACGCTCGGCTCCCAGTTCAGCAGGCGCTTGGCGTTTTCGATGCTCGGCTTGCGGTGCGCCACGTCCTGGTAACCTGTGCCGTAGAACGTCTTGCTCTCGACGTCGCGGAAACCGGCGAACGGCGGGAAATTGTGGCGCAGTGGGTGAGCCTCGAACTGACGCAGCAGTTCTTCGCCCAACTGGCGAATGCTGGCTTCGTTTTCGGGGTTGCCGATGTTGATGATCTGGCCGTCGCAGACGCCATTGTCGTTATCAATGATGCGCGCCAGGGCTTCGATGCCGTCGGCAATGTCGGTGAAGCAACGCTTCTGCTCACCACCGTCGAACAGACGGATCGGCGTGCCTTCCACCAGGTTCAGGATCAGCTGGGTAATGGCGCGGGAGCTGCCGATACGCGCCGAGTCCAGGCGGTCCAGGCGCGGGCCCATCCAGTTGAATGGACGGAACAGGGTGAACTTCAGGCCCTTGTCGCCGTAGGCCCAGATCACGCGGTCCAGCAGTTGCTTGGAGACGGAGTAGATCCAGCGTTGCTTGTTGACCGGGCCCACCACCAGGTTGGAGGTGTCTTCGTCGAAATACTGGTCTTGGCACATGCCATAGACTTCGGAGGTCGACGGGAAAATCACGCGCTTGTTGTACTTGACGCAGTAGCGCACCAGCTTGAGGTTTTCTTCGAAGTCCAGTTCGAACACGCGCAGCGGGTTACGGGTGTATTCGATCGGCGTGGCGATGGCCACCAGCGGCAGCACCACGTCGCATTTCTTGATGTGGTACTCGATCCACTCGGTGTGGATGCTGATGTCGCCTTCCACGTAATGGAAGTTCGGGTGGCTGCGCAGGCGCTCGATGGCGTCGGAGCCGATGTCCAGGCCATAGACTTCGTAGCGGTCGTCACGCAGCAGGCGCTCGGACAGGTGGTTACCGATAAAACCGTTCACGCCCAGGATCAGCACACGGGTACGGCGCGGCTTGCGGCCCGACTCGGCGCCGCGCAGCACGGAACCGTCTACCAGGCCCAGTTCATCGGCCAGGGACGGGCCGGCCAGGTACAGGCCGTTTTCGTTGCGCTGGCCGAACTTGACCACCAGGGAATCTTCACCGCAGGCAATGCGCAGCGGGTTGACGCTGATTACACGGCCAGGCGCCAAACCTTCGTTGCCCTTGACCACGTCGGCTTGCCACACGATCAGCTTGTGCTCGCCCACGGCGCAGAAGGCGCCGGGGTACGGCTGGGTCACTGCGCGTACCAGGTTGAACAGTTGCTCGGCAGGTTTTTTCCAGTCCAGCTTGCCATCGGCGGCGGTGCGACGACCGAAGTAGGTGGCTTTGCTCTCGTCCTGGGCGGTTTCGCTCAGCTTGCCCTGGGCCAGCTGTGGCAGAGCATCGCGCAACAGGGCAGTGGCCGCCTCACGCAGCTTGGCGTGCAGGCTCAGGCCGGTATCGCTGCGCTCGATGGTGACTTTTTGCTGGGCCAGGATGGCGCCGGCATCGGCACGCTTGACCATGCGATGCAGGGTCACGCCGGTTTCGGTTTCGCCGTTGACCAGCACCCAGTTGGCCGGGGCGCGGCCACGGTATTTAGGCAGCAACGAACCGTGCAGGTTGAACGCGCCTTTGCGGGCGGTGGCCAACAGCGGCTCGCTCAGCAGGTTGCGGTAGTAGAACGAGAAGATGTACTCCGGGTTCAGCTTGGCGATGCGTTCGATCCACAGCGGGTGGTTGGCGTCTTCCGGTGCATGTACCGGGATGCCATTGCGGGCGCAAAGTTGGGCGACGGAACCGTAGAAGTTGTTTTCCTTGGGGTCATCGGCATGGGTGAACACGGCGGCAATGTCGTAACCGGCGCTGAGCAGCGCTTCAATGCCTGCGCAGCCAATATCGTGGTAGGCGAATACAACAGCTTTTGAACTCATGACTGGACCTGATCCGAAGAAGAAGTAGAAGTATGGGAAGACACCAGGCCGTCGACCACGACGACTGGAGCCGGTGCTGCCGGTTGGTTGCGCAGCACTTTTTCAATAAAGAAGCGTGGGCGGGCACGTACATCGCTGTACATGCGGCCCAGGTATTCGCCCAGCAGGCCCATGCCGATGAACTGGCCACCGGTGAACACAAACAACACCGCAAACAGCACGAACAGGCCATCACCGGCCCAGTCGGCGCCGAAGGCCAGGCGCATGACGATCAGGGCAAAGGCAAACAGCACGCCCAGCGCCGCCAGGCTGAAACCGACGATGGACAGCAGGCGCAAGGGCGTGGTGGTCATGCAGGTCAGCAGGTCGAACATCAGGCTGATCAGGCGCATGGTGCTGTATTTGGATTCGCCGTGCTCACGTTCGGCGTGGTGCACCAGGATTTCCGTGGTGTGGCGGGCGAAGCCGTTGGCCAGGATAGGAATGAACGTGCTGCGCTCACGGCAGGCGAGCATGGCGTCGACGATGGTGCGGCGGTAGGCACGCAACATGCAGCCGTAGTCGGTCATGGCCACGCCGGTAGAACGTTGCACGGCGAGGTTGATCAAGCGCGACGGCCAGCGGCGGAAGGCCGAGTCCTGGCGGTTATTCCGCACGGTGGCAACCACGTCGTAGCCCAGGGCAGCTTGCTCGACCAGGCGCGGGATCTCTTCCGGCGGGTTCTGCAGGTCGGCGTCAAGGGTGATCACCACTTCGCCACGGCACTGTTCAAAGCCGGCCATGATCGCCGCGTGCTGGCCGTAGTTGCGGTTAAGGATCACCGCTACCACATTGCTGCCGTCTTCCGCGGCGGCGTCTTCGAGCAGTTGGGCCGAGTTGTCGCGGCTACCGTCATCCACCAGGATGATTTCGTATTCGTAGGCCAGATGCTTGCAGGCTGCCGTGGTGCGACGCAGCAACTCAGGCAGGCTTTCTTGTTCGTTGTAGACCGGGATAACGATCGACACGCAATGAATAGGGTAGGGTTTCAAAGATTCATGACCTCGGGCTAAAGCGACTTCAAGCGTGAAAACGGCAGCGTTCATTGGGCAAAACTACAGCCCGCAGGTTACAAAACGGGGCTAAAGATGATGCGTTTTCAATAGGTTAGTCGATAATCCACGGATTGCTCTCAAGTGTTGCCTACAAGGTTAAGCGCAAAAATGTGCAACGAATATGAAAGGCGGATGAAAAACTCGTTTATTTGACAGGCAGACAGCTAGGGTTCAGCTAAGTAATCAAGGCGTTACATGTAGGTCTCACAGGGCGACATCGGAGCTTCGTACAAGACGCTTGGTTCAATCTGAGCGAGGCGATCAGCCCAATGCTCGCCCTTCAACAATCTTCTCTGCATTAGCGCTCAAGTGCCGGTAAAGTAAGCCCTCTCTTGCCAGGGTACTCGGATGAATAGCGTGCAGCTTTTACGCGGCCAGTTGCGGCCAGCGCTGATGGGATTGTTGATGACGGTGGCCTGTGTCACCAGCGTGCGGGCCGATCAAGGCGTCGCGCTGACCCCACTGGACCAGGTGCCGGACGGGGTGGAAGTGCGCGGCAAGCAGGTCGCGGCTTATACCTGGGATGACCGCCAAGGCAAAAACCTGCTGGTACTCGCCGAGCAAGTCGGTGAGCGCGATGACGATGGTACCCAATCGGCCTTTGTCTACGCGGCGCAATACGTGCTGGGTGGCGAGCGCCCCAAGCGCGTGTGGATGCTGTACGACGATGTACAGCACTGCGAATTCGACGCAGGGCTGCGCTTTGACCGGGCTGCCACCAAGGTCACCGACCTGCTGGGCGACGGCAATACCCAGGCCACGGTCGGTTATTCGCGGGCCTGCACCAGTGATGTCAGCCCCAACGAATTCAAGTTGATCATGCATGCCGGCAAGTCCGAGAAGTATCGTCTGCGTGGCCTTGACCGCGTGGGCGCCAGTTGGTGGGACGAGGACGCTGGTGCCTTGCGCGGCATGCCCCTGCCCACCGACTGCAGCGTCGCGGCGCAGCAAGCGCTGGTCAGCCAATACAAGGAGCAGGGCACCGAACTGCCCCTGCCAGGCTGCTATGGCGACGAGAAGGACTTTGCCAAGGCGCCGGACAGTTACCTCGCTTTTATGCGCCAGCAGTGGTTCGCGCTGATGCAGCAACAGGACGCTGACTGGAGCCAATCCCAGGCCCAACCCCAGCCAGCCAGCGAAGACGACGAATCGGCCCCGTGATTTTGTGCCAGGGCCGGTCCTGGGTTAGACTCGGCCTTCGCCAATCCACTAAATACATCGACTAATCAAATAGTTGGTCGGTGTATTTAATCCAAAGGCTGATCTACCTTGACCGAGTCCATTTGCAACCCACTGACCCTATATCTCACCCGCCTGGCGCCTTCCAGCCAACTGACCATGCGCTACGTGCTGCAGGATGCCGCCGACCGCTTGGGTTTCGAAGACCTCAACCTCGAAGAGATTGACTGGCACCTGCTGCAGCCTGAACACGTCATCGCACTGGTGGCTGCCTTGCGCGAGGACGGCTTAGCGCCGAACACTTCGTCGCTGTATGTGAATGCGGTGCGCGGGGTCATGAATGAAGCGTGGCGCATGAGCTTGATCAGCCAGGACCACCTGTTGAAGATGCGCTCGGTCAAGGCCACACCTGGCACGCGCCTGAGCCAGGGCCGCAACCTGCGTCGCACCTTGATCCGCGAGATGCTCGACGTCTGCGCCGCCGACCCTCGGCCCCAGGGCCTGCGGGATGCAGCGGTGATCGGCCTGTTATATGGCTCGGGCATGCGCAAGTCGGAGTCGGTGAACCTGGACTTGGCACAGGTCAACTTTGACGAGCGCAGCTTGCGCGTGATCGGCAAGGGCAACAAAGAGTTGGTCAAGTACGCGCCGGACTGGGCGTTTGCCAAGCTGCAAGCCTGGCTGGCGTTTCGTCGCGAGCACCTCAAGGAAGGCGAGCAGGACGACAGCTTCCTGTTCAACCGCATCCGGCGAGGCAGCCATATCACCCGAGAGCGGATCACCAAGCATGCGATTTACTACATCGCGCGCCAGCGCGGCGATCAAGTGGGGGTCAAGATCATGCCCCATGATTTCCGTCGTTCGTTTATCACCCGGGTGATCGAGGAGCATGATTTGTCGATTGCGCAGAAACTGGCGCATCACACCAACATCCAGACCACTGCCAGCTATGACGTGCGTGACGACAATGAGCGCCGGCGGGCGGTGGACCGATTTGATTTGTAGGCTTGTGGATACGCCACGATTCAAATGTGGGAGCTGGGTTGCCTGCGAAGAGGGCCTCACAGGCAACCAGAATGTTGAATCTGCCTGCTCCTGTGCTCAAGAGGAAGGCGGGACGCTTGAGGTCAAGTGAGCCGGTAAGCGCCGCAACGTCCACAAGGTGGTCAGCATCGCGGCAAGCGCACACAGCGCAATACCGATCAACATCGGCGCCGGTGTATGGTCGGCAAAGATACCCACCAAGGTCATCGCCACAGCCGCTGTGACCATCTGGATCGCACCCAGCAGTGCAGACGCAGA
This sequence comes from Pseudomonas sp. DWP2-2, assembly GCF_049897065.1. NCBI lineage: Bacteria > Pseudomonadati > Pseudomonadota > Gammaproteobacteria > Pseudomonadales > Pseudomonadaceae > Pseudomonas > Pseudomonas sp. DWP2-2. Next base: position 43,338 of record NZ_JAFCVN010000015.1, read on the forward strand.
ACCTGCCACCGCACCATGATCCTCCAGCGACAGTACCCCGGCCGCCGGCAATAGCAGGCCAAGAAAGCCGAAACCGATAAACAACAGCCCCATCATCAAGCCCAGGCTGTCACCCCACAGTGTGGTGCCCGCCAGCAAGCTCATGACCGCCGCCACGCCCACCACCGACCAGCGAATCAACGGCGCCAGGCCAAAGCGGGCGCTGAGGCGGGCGGTCAATTGGCTCATGGCGAAAAACGAGGCCGCGTTGAGCGCAAAGCACAGGCTGAACTGGGTCGGTGTCAGGCCAAAAAACTCGATGTACACGAAGGGCGCGCTGCCGATGAACACGAAGAAGGTGGCCAGACCAAACCCGCACACCACCGACAAGCCCGTAAAGACCGGGTCGCGGAGGAGGGCGCCATAACTGCCGAACGCCTGGCCCAGTGTCTTGCCCAGGCGGCGCTCGGCCGGGTGGGTTTCTGGCAGTTGTACTGCGGTCATCACCAGACACAGAACGGCCACCACCGCCAACACGGCAAACACTTCGCGCCAGCTCCAGATCGAAATCACCACGCTACCGGCCAGTGGCGCGAGGATCGGCGAAACACTCATCACCAGCATCAACAAAGCCATCAGACGCGCCGCTTCATGGCCGGTGTACAGGTCACGGACAATCGCCCGTGGAATCACCATCCCCGCACAGGCACCGAACGCCTGCACCGCACGAAAGCCAATCAACACTTCGATGGTCGGTGCCAGCGCGCAGCCGACACTGCCAATGGCAAAGATCACCAGGCCCGCATAAATCGGCGGTTTACGCCCGAACACATCGCTGAGGGGGCCGTAGAACAACTGGCACACGCCGATAATCATAAAGAACACCGTCAAACTCATCTGCACGGCCGCCGGCGAGGCCTGGAGGCTGGCGCCCAGGGTGGGCAGCGCCGGCAGGTAGATGTCGATTGCAAACGGGCCGACGGCGGTGATCAAGCCCAGCAACAGGGCGAGACGGGCGATACGTTGAGGCATTTGGCAGATCCAGGTAGAGCAACGGACGGTCAGCTTAAGGGAACCGCGCAGATCCGCAAACTTAGGCTTCACTAACAAGCAACAGCTGCCGATACAGCTAGCAGCGACATTGAAACGGTTGGGTTCCCAACCGGCGTTCCTGGCACGGGGTACCACTATGACGATCAAATTACGCTTGGTGCTGTTGATTGCGACCGGGTTGCTCACGGCTTTGATCATGAGCCTGGCTGGCTACCTGGGCAATACGCGGATGGCCGATGCGGTACAGGACAACGACGTCAGCATGACGGTACTGCGCAACCACATGGAAGCCGACATGATGCACGACGCCCTGCGTGCGGATGTACTGTCGGCGATGTTGGTCGGGCTGAGCAAAAGCACCAGTACGCCGGCCGAGGTCAACAGCTCGATCAAGGAGCATGCCGAGCACTTTCGCGAGGTGCTGGCGGACAATCTCAAGCTGCCGTTGGACGCCTCGATCAAGGCCAGCCTGGAAAAAATCAAACCCAGCCTGGACACCTACATCAGTGCCGGCGAGCGCATCGTCGCGCTGGCCCTGGAGAATCCAGAGGCCGCACGAGGGGAACTGCAGACCTTCAATGCCGCGTTCAGCCAGTTGGAAGAACAAATGGCGGCGTTGAGCGAACTGATCGAAAACAATACCCAACTCACCAGCACTGGTACCCGTCAAACCATCAGTAACGCTAACTGGACCTTGATTATTGTATTGGGGGCGAGCCTGCTGTTGCTGCTGGCACAAGGACGTTGGGTGACCCTGAGCATCATGGGGCCGTTGCGCACCGCCAGCCGTATTGCCCAGAGCATTGCCCATGGCAACCTGAGCGAGCCGATTGCCGAACCCAAGAACCAGGACGAAGCCAGTGCACTGATTCGCAGCCTGGCGACGATGCAGCGGGATTTGCGCGGCATGATCGAAGTGGTTCGCAGCAATGCCCATGGCGTGAATGGCATGAGCGAGCGCCTCAGCCAGGGTTGCCATGAAGTGGCAGGCAGCAGCCAGCAACAAAGCGTCGCCGCCAGCACCATGGCCGCCGCCGCGAGCGAAATGACCGCCAGTATCGAAGAAATCACCCGTCACGCCCAACGTGCCCTGGACATGGCCAGTCAGGCTGAAACCCTGGCCAAGGACGGCGGCCGGGTTATCCACCAGGTGGTCAGCGACATGGACGGCATCGCCCGTTCTGCCCAACAGTCGGCGCAAGTGATCCGCACGCTGGACAAGGAGTCCGAGGCGATCTACAGCATTATCCAGGTGATCAAAGGGATTGCCGACCAGACCAACCTGCTGGCCCTGAACGCCGCCATCGAAGCCGCCCGCGCCGGTGAACAAGGGCGCGGCTTTGCAGTCGTGGCCGACGAAGTGCGCAGCCTGGCCGGACGCACCAGCGCCTCCACTCAGGAAATCGCCAGCATGGTCGGCAGTATCCAGCAAAACACCCGTGAAGCGGTGATCAGCATGGAGGAGGGTGTTGCCCAAGTGGACAAGGGCATGGCGGTGACTGCCGAAGTGGAACGCGCCATTCGCGAGATCCTCCAGGCCACGTTGAGCACTACTGAATTGGTCAATGATATTTCTCGCACCATCAGTGAACAGAGCTTGGCCAGTAATGAGATTGCTCATCAGGTGGAGAGGATTGCGGGGATGTCGGAAAGTAACAGTCGGGTGATTGGCGAGACGGCGTCGACGACGGATGAATTGTCGAGTTTGGCGGGGAAGCTATCGCAGTCGGTGGATCGGTTTAGGCTTTGATGGATAACGATCAGATATAACTAAACTAAATAGTCATTTAGTTTAGTTATAATGCATATGAATATGTACGGAGGCGAAGGGACCAGAATTCATGGCCCTCCATCTAATTTACGCGTGTATCACCAGGTTCGTCGGGTAACACTGCCCTGAGTCTGGTCGAATTCGCCTTGGCTCACCGTAATCGGTGCACCAATGCTCAAATCATCCGAATCTCGCTGCCAAAGCCTGAAAATCGGTTTGCCGGCCTGCTCCAAAACTACTAGGTCATCTTGGGTAGGTGGACTGACAATACTGTATTCCTCAGTGATTCCTGGGTATCCAAAGCTAACTGAAGCTGTGCCTTGATCAAAATCAGCGATTCGTTTTGGCTCAACATGAGCATCGACTTCAAGTGTGAAAATGTCCATTTCCATTGAGTCTGATTTGTTCTTGCGCGTGAAGGACAACTTGAATTTCATCCATGACCTCAATTATCGGTAGCTGTAGTTTGAGCGTGTAGATTCTCATGACGTGCTCGGATAAGCCAACCGTGACGGAGTTGTCGTCAGGTGTCGCGAGCCTGTTTGACTTACGCTTTACTGATATCCAGGTACGGGTTGCTGCCAAGTGATCGAAGCCTGTGCCAGGCTCGAAATCTGACCACCAGAGCCCCCCAGCTCCGCATAGGACGGTTCGCATAATGTATATTATGTTAAATAATGTATTATGTCGGATATGTTCATAAGCGACGTAAGTCACTGATTCGACGAATTCGTTATTACGCCTACTCTCCCAATGAGCCATGTCCATAGTGCTCATGACGAGTCCTCTTCAGGTCAACGACTACCGCTGCTCGGGCAAGCTGGTGACGCGCGCCGTTGCCCATGCTTGTCCGCTCATGTACGTCCAACTCAAACTCAGGCGCCGCGTTTTCAATACTGCGGCGGCGCATCTACGAGCGATCCAGGCTTTCTATAGCTACGCAAAAAGCCGATACCTGGATAAGGGCTGTGCGCTCAGACAAGGTGATGCTTGGCACCGAGTGAGGACTGCGCAGCTGAAACCCTCATCTTTGATCGTGACGGCGCCGTTGCTGGTATGCACAGATCTTCAGGATTCTGTCATCGTAATGGCTCTTCATAATTAACATAACTGTCGTTGTGTTTAATTTTGAGGGCTGCTAGCATCGAAATTGCCACGTGGCATTTTCGAGGAGAAAGCTCTCATGCAACTCTCTGTGCGAAAGGCGTTCCTGGAAGACGGGGCCGTCCTGATCAAAGGTTTTCTGAACAAAGATCAATTGGCTGAGTGCCGGGCAGCCTATGACTGGGCAGTCGAGAATCACGGCCCTCATGCAACCCGAATGTTCGACGGGACTGAGCAACAGTCCCATGTTGACAATGCCAACCCCGTCGCCAAAGCCCGTCTTGAAGAACTCGTAACCTCCCTGCCCTTTGGCCAGCTGTTTGCGCAGCTCTGGGGCTCGGAAAACGTGTGGTACTTCGCCGAAGAGGTGTTTCTCAAAGCAGGTGGGCGCGGGTCTCGCACGCTTTGGCATCAGGACACGTCTTATCTACCATGGGCCGGAAGCCACTGGGCCAATGCCTGGATCAGTTTTGAATCAGTGCCGAAGAAAAACGCTTTGGAAATCGTTCGAGGTTCGCACAAAGGACCACGCTACGACGGCACTACGTTTCGCGATCCTAACGATCCGACTCAACCGCTGCATGGCGGCGACGCATTACCACGCCTGCCGGATATCGAGGCGCTGCGCCAAAACGATCCCGAATCATTCGACATCATTTCGTGGGCTACCGAGCCTGGCGATATCGTCTTGCTGCATCCGGGTTCACTGCATGGTGGCGCTCCAGTGGATGAAGCTTTCCCGGATCGTCACACCTTCGTTTTCCGTTTCTTTGGCGACGACGCCACCTTCCATCCTTTACCAGAAAACAGCGCGAGCGGTTACCCGCAGCAAGGCGTGCTGTTTACTGAAGAGCTGTCGACCCTGAAAGCGGGAGACGGCTTCCGCCACCCAACGTTCCGCCAATTAATATAAAAGGAGCATTGCCATGAACACTCAAGTCCTGCAGCGTCAGTCCTTCAACCCTGGTCACACCCAGGCAATCTACGACAACTTCCACTTTTCCCAGGCAACACGCGTCGGCAACATGATCTGGGTGTCCGGCCAGGTCGGTATCGACGAGGCCATGGTTCCCGCCGAAGGCATCCAGGCGCAATCCCATCTGGCGTTTCAGTCTTTGCGGACCATCCTCGAAGCTGCCGGCGCAAGCCTGGCTGATGTCGTCGAGTTGATGACGTTTCATACCGATCTGCAGGGCGAAGTGCACGCCTTTGGACAGGTAAAGGACGAATACTTCCCTGAACGTTATCCAGCCTGGACCGCTGTCGGCATTTCACAACTGGCAATGCCGGGCTTGCGCGTGGAGGTTCGGGCCGTCGCGGTGATTGGCAGCGGTCGAATCTGAACGATTGCATGATCGCGACGTGCCAAGCCAAAATGGCGTTCGCAGCCGCTGCCGGCTCAACGCCTTCAACCAACGGAATCACTTTCTCTCATGCATGATGCTCAAGCGCCTTCCACGGATAGTCAGCACTCCAAAGACAGTGATTCAGCGCCCGCCCCACGTCGCGGCCGCCCGGTAGGTAACCGTCTGGAAAAACGCGGTGAACTGTTGACTGCAGCCATCGAAGTCATTGCGCAGGAGGGTTATGCCGGGACGTCTCTGCGCAAAGTTGCCAGCCATGCCGGCTGCACCACGGGCGCCGTGACCTATTACTTTGCCAATAAAGAAGAAATGATCACGGCGGCGGCGCAGAGTCTGTTTGACGAGTTCGATCACTTGCTGGATGCCGATCAGGAAAAAGTCGATATCAGGGCAATGATCGAGCAGTGGTTGAACCTGACTCAAGCCAACGACTCGGCGCGTTGGCTGGCCCTGTTTCAGATGCTTGCACACGCCCGGCACGAACCGGTGTTTGCCGACGTAATCCAGAAACGTTACTCGCGCTTTCGCGAGGATCTCGCAAGCATTCTGGGCAAAGGACAAACCCAGGGCATCATTCGCAAGGACATTGCTGCCGATCTGCTCGCCGATCAGCTCAGCGCGCTGAGTGACGGCTGGATGATGATGTTGCCAATCGAGCCAGAGCGATTTGAAGCCAAACGCAGCAAGGCCTTGATGGATGCGGTCATCACGCTGATCAGCCCCGCTCGCTAAACCCTACCCTGCCCTCAGGCATCCAGAAGATTCGCTTCATTTGCGCAGCGAATCCTGCTTGATGGCGCCCGCCTATCTCTCACCCCCTCGGTTAATCGCCATTGCGCCGATTTCACTTTGCTGAATTCCTGTTCCGTCATATATTTGCATAACATCTGTGATTATAACTAAAAGACGGAGGTGACGATGGATGCGGATCTCGATGAACTGTCGACGCAATCACGACAGCGACGATTGTTATTGCAAGCGGTTGGAGGCTCGGCCCTCGCCGGAGGGCTCGGTGTCACCGGGCGTGCGATGGCGCAAACCCAACCTTTAGACACCTCGATACTGGATGTGGTGATCATTGGCGCAGGCCTGTCCGGGCTTACGTCTGCCAGAGACCTCCAGGCCGCTGGCTGCGAGTCGTTTGTCGTGCTTGAAGCCCGCGATCGCGTCGGTGGTCGCACCCTTAACCATGACCTAGGCAATGGCGTAATCTGCGAGGCCGGTGGGCAATGGATCGGCCCCGGTCAAACGTCAATCGCCGATCTGGCCAGACAGCTTGATGTCGCAACCTTCCCTACGTACTACAAGGGCAAGGCGGTCTATCTGATAGACGAGGTAACAGTCCAAGAGGACGTCAGCGATGGTCCGAATTCCAATACTGACATCGTCGCAAAACTGAACAAACTCGCCGAAGGCGTCCCCAGCAAAGCGCCGTGGAAAGCCAAGGATGCGGGTGAGCTGGACAAACTCTCGATTGGCCAATGGCTGGCCGGGCAAGGCATCAGCAATGTCGACAAGATCGGCTTCAACATGTCCGTGAGCCTCACCTTCGGTACCACGCCGGCCGGCATGGGGCTCCTGCATTACCTGGCGATGATCAACTCCTCTGACTGCCGTCTCGAAAAGCTCGAAGGTGTCCAAGGGGGTGCACAGGAATCACGTTTGGTAGGCGGCTCGCAAATCCTCAGCTTGAAGATGGCGCAAGCTCTCGGAGAAAAAGTCCGATTGGCGTGCCCAGTGCGCAAGATTGTCGGTTGGGATCGTGATGTCGTCGAGTTGCATACCGATCAGGGCATCATGCGCACGCGGCAGGTGATTGCCGCGCTGAGCCCGGCGCTGTGCAATCAGATCGTCTTCGATCCACCCCTGCCCTCCGGGCGTGCCGAGCTGCATCGGCATTGGCCGGCCCATGCACCGATGCGCAAGACCGTGCACGTCTATGAGCGCCCGTTCTGGCGCGACCAAGGCCTCAACGGCCAGATCGTGCAAGTGGAAGGTCCGCTGATCTGGGCCTTTGACAATTCGCCGGAGGACGCCAGCCTGGGTGTGCTCAGCGGCTTCGTCAGAACTGGCCAATTACCCCATGACCCCAAAACCGCGCAGGACACCTTGTCGGCGATCTACGCCAGCGCCATGGGCGAACAAGCCCTGCACCCGATTCAGTTTCATGATCTGGACTGGGGCAAGATCGACCCGTGGAGTTTGAGTTGTATTTCCCCCATGCCTCCCGGTTTCTGGACGCAATGGGGCGAGTATCTGACGCCGGCGGTCGGCCGCATGATCTGGTCGGGTACCGAGACTGCGCAGATCTGGGCCGGGGCAATGGACGGTGCAGTCCGCGCCGGACATCGCGCGGCAATGGAAGCGCTCCAGGCGTTACTTCAACCTCGGAGGAACGCCTGATGAAGCGGATTATGATGGTTGGAGCCATCGTCGTGAGCGCAGCGTTGGCCGGATCAATTGCGATGTATGGACCGGAACTGTGGGCGGGCTATCGTTTCATGCAGGCCGTGGATCAGCACGACGCTGCATACCAGGCCAATGGCGGTGCGTGGCCACAGTTACAGGACACCTGCGCGCTTTGCCATGGCGCTAACGGTCAACCGCGCGACGCTCAATACGCAGCGCTTGCAGGGCAGACCGCAGCGTACATCGAAAACCAGTTGCACGCGTTTGCCGAAGGACGTCGCCACAGCGCACAGATGGAGCCACTGGCGGCCAATCTGACGGACGAGCAGATCAAACGTCTGGCCGCCTATTTTTCCGAACAGAAACCTGGTGTGACTGAAGTCCCGACGAAGGATGATGCGCTGGACCAGCGCGGTCAGCGTGTGGTCGCCGCCAACGGGTGTGCAGCCTGCCACGGCGAAAAACTCTCTGGCGGCCCCCTGGCTCCGCGTATCGCCGGACAAGGGCAGCTTTATCTGAGCGATCAATTGAGCGCTTTCAAGTGTGGCCAACGCACCGATCCGACGCAGGCCATGAATGCCATGGCGGGCACCCTGTCCGATGAAGACATCAAGGCCGTGGCGCATTATCTGGCCAAGCTGAACCCTTGATCCTGCACGGGCAAGGATGCCCCCCGTCCTCCTCTGCATCACGCAAAAAAGCCGCCAGAACGGCGGCTTCGAACACTTCAACTACCCCTCAGCGCGTTTGCAGAGCTGCCATTGCGCCCTTCGCGCGCTCCAGCGCGCAATACGCGTAATACAGGTGCACCAGCAGATAAGCCCAGGTCGTCAGTGCAAGCACGTAGAAGTTCAGCAGTACATTGCTATCGTCGCCGGGGATCTTGTAGAAGTCGTAGATGCACGCAATGGTCAGTGAGGCGAGCATGCCAAACATCACTCCGATCGCGTGCAGTGACTCTCCAACGGTTGCCAGGCGTACTGCGAAATACACCAGGTAGACCGAAAATATCATCCACATCAGCACGTAGAAATACGGTAGGAGCGGGACCAGAACCTTGGCCGAGATCAACGCGAGTGTGCCCAGCAGAGCGCCGGCAAACATCATGAGTTCCTTGCCCACAGACGGCTTGTAGGCATGCGTCACCGCCATCAGCCCGAGCGCGGTAATCAGCGGAATCCCAAAGGCTCTGGAGAACGCGTCGCAAAAGTATGAAATCAGGTACGCATGCTCCGATCCCGTCAGGAAAAAAACCAGGAAGTTTGTTGCGGAAAAGGCAACCACAAACCACTCCAGAGCCAGTAGCAGGTTTCTTTTCTTCAGAAACCTGATGCCGAAGGTCAGCCCATTGGCAAGCAGCAAGAAACAGGCAAGGCACAGCACAATATTTCTCGGTTCCATAACGATAGCCTCGGTACAGCTGACAGATAATTTGATGGATTAGCGGGGTTGAGGAACGAGTGCGGCCAGATAAGCCGCAATCGCTTGGCGCTCCTGCGCTGACAGCGCTGCGGCCATGGCTTGCATGGCACCACTGGGCTCAATGCGCTCGGCGCTGGCAAAAGCGTTGAGCTGGGCCAAAAGGTAGTCCTGCCCTTGTGCAGCCAGGCGTGGGAAGGCGTCTTGGCCCATCAGTTGGGCACCATGGCAGGCGGTGCAGCCTCGGGTTTGCACCAGTTGTTTGCCCTGATCCCTCAGCCCCTCGTCAGGACTGACAGCCGCATGGGCAACGACCGATTGCCGGGCATAAAAATTCGCCAGTAGATCAATATCATCCGGGCTGAGGGTCATCGCCAACGGCCCCATGTTGGGCGCAAGCCGTTGTCCGCTCGCAAAATTGCGCAACTGGGCAGACAGATACGCGGCGGGTTGCCCGGCCAGGCTCGGATACCTCGAGTTCATCGAGTTACCGTGGCTGCCATGGCAACCGGTGCAGGCATCGGTCAGATGGGGCCAGTTTCCGCGTTCGGCCTGGTAGGCCTCAGTGGAGGTGGTGATGTAACTCTGCAGCCGATACAGATCGAGCAGATCGCGGCCAAAAATCGCCAATAGCACCGCAATGACCACGATGACGCCAAGCGCTATGATTTTTTTCATTGCCGCCTCCTACACCCTACGTAATGCGTTGAGCACCTGTAAGGCGCTGTGGCGTCCGGCGCGCACGGCACCGTCCATGTAACCTGCCCAGATGTCAGCGGTTTCGGTGCCCGACCAGAACAGATTGCCGCAGGGCGGACGCAGTGCCTCGCCATGTGTCGACCAGAAACCGGGGGGAATCGGCGACACGCACGTAATGGTCCACGGGTCGGCATGCGCCCAGTCATGATCGTGATAGGAAACCGGCTCGAGCGCTGCGTCCCCCAGGGCACGTGCATAGATTTCGGTCTGCATACGCTTCGCGGCCTCTAGGTCGGTGGGGGCTGCGGCATTCAAAATGAACGCATTGATCACACCGATTTCGCCGTTTGGCGGCGAGTTGTCGTATGCCCAGATGACCGGCCCACCGACCTGAATGATATGGCCGTTCAAGCCTTTGTCGCGCCAGAAAGGCCGCGGGTAGACCATTGTGGTCTTGCGTGCCGGCGAGTGCGCCGGCCAGGCTCGCTGCAGGGCGGCGCGGGTTTCGGGCAGCGGTGGATCGTACTGCAGGCGTTGGCACAGTGCTGGATGAATCGCCATGATCACGCGCCGGGCGCGGATCTCGCCCTGATCCGTTTGCAGTCTGACGATGTCGCCGTTCCAGTCAGCAATTTTGCGCACCGGGCACGACAAGCGAACCTTGTCACCCAGCAATTGCGCCATTTTGCTGCTGAGAACCTGTGAACCGCCGACGACCCGCGTCCCTTGCGCGCTGTCCTTGATCGAGTCGAGCCGCATGTATTCGCTGCCGGCCGAATTGATCATCGACAGAAAATGCAGAAAGCCCATCTTCGCTGGTGTGACGCCGCAGGTCAGGAGAAAGCTGGCATTCCACCCTGCGCGGTCTTCCGGTTTGATGTTTTGCTGAGCCAGCCAGTCGCCTGCCGAGAGCTTGTCCAGTTCGGCCAGTCGGGGGGATTTCCATGGCGCGCCGCACGGCACATCACGCGACAGCTCGCTGAGTTTTGCCGAGACGCTTTCGTCGGTACCGAAGGTGCCTTTCAAATCGACGGCGACACGTCCATCGCCACCGAGGATCACGGTTTCCCCCTCATAGAAACTGGGAAAGGTGCCGACCTCAAGCTCACGGGCCAGGTCCGCTACGGCGGTTTGTCCGGGGCCGATCCACTGGCCTCCGGCCTCGGAGATATAGCCGGAACCCAAGTCATGATTGAGCGTGCGGCCACCGACACGATCACGCGCTTCAAGCACCAGCAGCGACTCGCAACCCGCCAGATGCAGATCACGAGCGGCGGTCAAACCAGCCAGGCCGGCACCGATGATCACCACATCAAACACATCGTCCGGGTTGTCTTTGAGCAGCGCATCGGCGGCAGTGGCCAGGCCAATGTTCAAACCGATCGATCCCACGGCGGCAGTGGCACCGGCCAGTTTAAGTAGTTGCCTGCGCTTCAAATCAGGAGGGGCGTCAGTGCTCATGTTCGTTGCCTCACATCACGTTATTGTTGAATTGAACGCCCGTGGCCGAGCGTGGGTGCGGCAGTAAAAAAGGGGTGACGAAAACGCAAACATTCGTTTGTCTTTCTCCAGGCGAACGCCTACCGGCCCCAGGACTTCAAGGTCAGCGTCATCATGCAAACTCAGCGTGTTGGTTCTATAAGCCTCAGCCGTCAGGCATGAGGGCGCGCAACTTTGCGGTTGGTGTATTCGTCCAGCAGATGTGCCCCTCCCAGCGCCACATTCACGGCGCACCACTGCAGCGGTTCGGGCAGGGTTTTCGGGGTTTTATGCCGCAACGCGGCGAGCAGCGGATGCTCGATACCGCCGATTCTTTCCGCCAGCAGGTGACCGATCAGCGACTGCGATGCGACGCCGTGTCCGGAGCAACCCGCGGTATAGAGAATGTTGTGGTGCGACCCGGTTTCGCCCACCACCGGCAACGCGTCGTAGGCCATGCTGACGTAACCACTCCAGCACGCTTGAATGCCGACACCGCGTAACGTCGGGAAACGCACGCCAAGGTTGTCTTGCAACGCGCGGTAGGTCACCTCATCGGGAATGTTCGGGGTTTTCGAGCCGTAGGCATAACCCAGCCGTTTAGTGGTCATCAGCAGCGTATTGCGTGCGGTCAGGCGATGGCTTTCCATCACCAGGTGCGGCGTGGTTAACCCTTCCCGCCCTGCCCAGCCCAGCGATGCCAACTGCTGTGGTGTCAATGGCTCGGTTTCGACCGCCGACACTCGAAATGGAACGACTTTGTCGCGCAGAAGACCGAGTTGCGGCGTATAGGCATTGGTGGCCAGCACCACTATCGGCGCGCTCGCCTGCCCGCGTGGCGTCCGGCAGGTGATCGTCGACCCGTCGGAGTACGACTCAAGCTTGGTGTTTTCATACAGCCTCACTCCCGCCTGAAGTGCAGCGCGGCGCAGGCCCATCACATATTTGCCAGGGTCCAGCGTACCGCCGTGGCGTTGCAGGCAGCCAAACAGAAAGGCCGGTGGAATGCCCCGCGCGCGCATTTGTGCCTGATCCAGAAACTCGGTTTGCGAACCCAATTCGTGGCCCACGGCCATGCTTTTGCGCAGCCTTTTCTCCTGCGACGGATGGATGCCCGCCCTGATGATGCCCGATGCGTTGTAGTCGCAGTCGATCTCCAATTCGCGTAAGCGACCTTCGACGTAGGCGACAGCTTCGTCATAGAATTTGACGATTTTTTGCGCTTTTTCCTTGCCAACACGTTTCAAGAATAACTCGAACTCAATGCCGACGCTGCCGCCCAGATAGCCGGCATTCCGCCCGCTGGCGCCGAAACCGGCAAACGCCTGCTCCAGCACCACAACCTTGGCCCCCAACGCCGTCAGTTCCAGGGCGGTGGACAGCCCGGCGAAACCGCCACCGATCACGATGACGTCCGCGCTGACATCGCCCTCAAGCTCGGGTTGCAGATCAGCCGGAGTTTCGACCCAGCCACCCAGCCGACGGAAATGCCCGCCGGCGAAGTGGCTTTCCAGCTCTCGTGATTGGTAGGTCATGGACATGTGATGTGCTCCTATCGACTCAGGATGTGAATAGCGACGGCTGCTTCCTCTACACCTTGCAGACCGCCACCGTTTTCCTGGATGGCATGCCGCGCACCGGGTACCTGGCGTGCACCGGCCTCCCCGCGCAACTGGGTGGTCAGCTCGTACAACTGACCGATCCCTGTCGCACCCAGCGGATGGCCCTTGGATTCCAGGCCGCCAGAGGGATTGATCGGCAGGCGACCACCCAGGGTGAAATCGCCGCGTTCGGCACACACCCCACCCTCCCCCAGCGGCGCAAGCCCGAGGTTTTCCGCCTGGATGATTTCGCCCATGGCCGAGGCGTCGTGCACTTCGGCCACGTGCATGTCCTGCGGGCCAAGGCCGGCGATTTCGTAGGCTTCACGCGCTGCCAACAGGCTGACGTGCTTGTGCGGCTCGTCGAGCCCACGCAGGGTGAAGCTGCGGATCACGCTGGCGGCGATCCGCACACAACGTTTCGGGTCGGCACCAATGCGTTTCAATCCCGCCTCGGTACAGAGAATCGCGGCGGCCGCGCCGTCGGATAACGGCGCACACATCGGCAGCGTGATCGGATAAGTGATCGGCGGCGCGGCGAGCACTTCTTCAATGGTGAAGGTCTTGCGAAATTGCGAATACGGGTTGTGCACCGAGTGTTGATGATTCTTGGCGCACACCGCTGCAATCTGTCGCTGAGTGGTGCCGTAGGTCTTCATGTGCCAGCGACACATGGCGGCATAGATGGCCATGAACTTGCTGTATGGACGATCGGATTCCGAGCCCGGCGGCACCACGATGCCCTCGCCCATTTTCACCAGCGTCGCGTAGTTTTCCTCGGCGGTGGAAACGTCCCAGCCGGTTTCGAACAGGGCCAGCGCCCGCGCCTTGTCCGGCACGTTCATTTTCTCCGCGCCCAACGCCAGGGCTACGTCGGTAGCCCCCGAGCGCAAGCTCTGCACTGCCAGATGAACCGCGGTACTGCCCGAGGCGCAGGCGTTTTCGACGTTGTACACCGGCACCCCTTCGAGGCCGATCTTGCTGCACAGCACCTGCCCGGGAATCGACAGTTGCCCTTGCAGATGACCGTTGGTGATCCCGGCGTAGAACACCGCACCGATATCGGCGCGCAGGGCACCGGAATCGGCGAGTGCGCCTTGCAAGGCCTCCAGCGCCAGATCCTGAAGGCTTCGGTCCAAGTGGCGACCGAACTCGGTCATGGCAATGCCGGCGATGTAAATAGGTTCCATCAGATCATTTCCCTCAGATACGCCGCTCAACGTTTTGCCAGTAATGGGCACGCAGATCTTTTTTCAGTACTTTGCCGACCGGGCTGCGTGGCAATGCATCAATGAAATCCACGGTTTTCGGCGACTTGACCGAACCGAGCCGGGTCTTGCACAGCTCGATCAACTCCTCAGCAGTGACGGTATGCCCGGCGCTCAACTCGACCACGGCCTTCACGCCCTCGCCCCATTGCTCATCTGGCACACCGATGACGGCGCAGTCCTGCACCGCCGGATGACTCCACAGCACTTGCTCGACTTCACTGGGATAAACGTTAAATCCGCCGGAGATGATCATGTCTTTCTTGCGGTCGGTAATGTGCAGGTAGCCGTGCACATCGAAATGGCCGATGTCGCCGGTGTGCAGCCAGCCATCGACGATGGTTTCTGCGGTTTTCTGCGGATCCTTGTAGTAGCCCTTCATCACCAGATCGCCGCGCACACAGATTTCTCCGGTTTGGCCCTGGCCGAGAATGTCTCCGGCGTCGCTGAGAATTTCCACCCGAACCAGCGGATTAGGACGGCCTACCGATGACAAACGCTCGTCCGTTGCAAGACGTCCACCGTGCAAATGTTCGGCGGGCGGCAGGTTGGAAATCGAGGCCGGCGCTTCCGTCTGACCGTAACCGCCGGCCATTACCGGGCCAAAGGTCTCGATGGCTTGCTTGAGCTTGTCCACCGACATCGGTGCCGCGCCGTACAGGAAATACTTCAACGAGCTGAAATCGACCTTCTGCGCCAGATCCGGAACATCCAGCAGTCGATAGATAACCGTCGGCGGTAGAAAGGTCTCGGTGACCTTGTATTTCGGAATCATTGCCAGCATCAGTGCAGGATCCGGCTTAGTAATGATCACCACGGTGCCTCCGCGCGAGGTGCACGGCAGGGACAGCGTGCCGGCGGTATGCGTCATCGGCGCCGCCGCCAGGTTGACCGGCGGATGCTCATCGGCATATGGGAAATTGATCATAAAGTGCGCGCAGAACGTTTGGATGCTGCGATGAGTGTTCATCACCCCTTTCGGCAGCCCCGTGGTGCCGCCGGTTGGCGAGAGCGCCACGACATCATCGAGTTGATACTCGACCTTCGGTGCCGTGGCCGGCTGATCCGCGATCCAGGACTTGAGCGACGGCGCCCCGGGCAAGTGCTCGTCGATGCAGATCCACAACCGGATTTTCGGCAGGCTCGAACGCAACGCGTCGACGATCGGCGCGAACTCTCGTTGAAAAAACAGCACCTCGCAGTCGAAGGCATCGAGCACGTGACGGTTCTCTTCGGCGCTGTTGCGTGCGCCGATGGGAATCCAGCACAGGTTGGCGCGCCAGAGCCCCAGGGTGCAGGTCCAGGCCACCGCATCGTTGGCCGACCAGACTGCGCCCTTGGTGCCGCCGGGCAGGTCGGCGGCTAACAGCGCGTTGGCGATCCGGCTAGACAGGTTGCGGACTTCGGTGAAGGTGAACACCCGATCGTCCTGGATGTACGCCGCGCCGTGCGGATTGATCCGCCAGCCACGGTCGAAGAAATCAATAATCGCCATGTTATTCACTTCACAGTTGAGTAACGGTTGCGCGGGCCAGGCCACGCTGCTCGAGGAAGCCCAGCAGATAGCGATGACCGAAGGCTTTCGAGGCCGAGGCGAAACCGGTTCTGGCGGTGTCGTTATTCAACAGTTTGACCACGACTGCGGCGTGCAAGGCCCCGGTGGCGATGTAAGGCGTGATGCCATGCACGGTGGCACGCACGGCCGTCAGTTGACCACGACCGATTGCGAAGTCAACGGTGCGTTGCAGAGTGCTGCGTTCACGCGGTGGCATGCTCGGGGTGGTCGATTGCACGAGGCTCTGGATCACCGCGTCCTGCTGTTCTTTGGGCAGGTGCTTGTATTCGGCTTCCCACTTCTCACCCAGGCCGTGGACCATTTTCATCACCGGGTTGTCGTAGAAGCCGACACAGGACATGCAACTGCGTACCCGGCCATCCTCTTCGTAAAATACCGGTAGTGAAGTGCCGCCCCAAGGCAGGCAGAACACAGCTTCCAGCAGATCAGGACAAACCACGTTGAAGCTTGTGTTCGGCGCATAAGGCACCAGTTCCTTCTCCCACAGGTAGGCGCCGGGGTAACGGACGCCCTCGAAAATGGTCGCCGTTGAACCGACAGTCACCCCAGCGGCACCGGTGCGTGGGCCGCGGGTCAGTGTCGCGGTTTCCAGCGAATCGACGCCCGGTGTTTCCAGGGCCAATTCGGCGGCGATCTCGGCGTAGGTGTACATGTACGCCAGCGATGGCGACAGCAGCAGCCCGGCCTGGCGATACAGCTCGCCGAACTGATCACGCAAGGCTCGAATGTGCGCCTGCTCTCCGGCTGGATCCAGATAATGGCAGCCAGCTTTCAAGGCCGCTTCTACGGCAGTCAGGCCAAAATTGATGAACGGGCCGACCGTGTTGCACACCACGCGCGCACCTTTGAAAACCGAGACCAGCGCGTCGACCTCGTGGGCGCATTCAATGATTTCGTAAGTGGCCGACTCCAGGCCGACGACGCGTTGTGCCATCATTTCCTGAGCACGGGCGGCGTTGCGAGCGACGGCGGTGAACGGGATGTGCTGGTCGATCAACCAGTCCATGATCAGCATGCCGGTGTAACCACTGGCGCCATAGACAACGACAGGATATTTGGCCATCGGGATTTACCTCATTTGTTATTGTTGGATGAGTGATGTCGGGTGCATTCAGAATCAGTTGTTAGCCCAGCCTTCGGCGTACAGCTGCTGGGCGAGCAGCCCCAGGCGCATGGTCAGGACCCGGTTTTCGCCGTCCTCGATCAATGACGACTGGGTGTCACGCAAGAGTTTTTCGATCGAGTATTCACGGGTGGTGCCATTGCCACCGAACAGGCGGAAAGCTTCCTGCACAACGGCCATCGCCTCTTCGGTCACCGTGACTTTGGCGGAGGCGGTGGCGTACGGATGGGTTTGCGGCGACAGGCGCGCGAAGCTCAGCGAACGTCGGGCGACCGCACGGGCCGTTTCGACCCGACGCAACATGTCACCCAGGCGCAGACGGGTCATCTGGTGGTCGATCAATGGGTGCCCGCCCTGGCGGCGCTCATGGCAGTACTGCAGGGCCATTTCGAAGGCGGCTCGTGCGACACCGGTAAACACCTGGCCCATGTGGGTGCCAGCGAACGACCAGGAAGAACTGACGGCGCCGTAGTAGTTGTCGCGCTCGGCGATAGCAAAGCGCCGAGGCACTCGTACGCTGTCGAAGTAGATTTCGCCTTGAGGCAAGGATCGCTGCCCGATTTTGTCCAGCGGCTTGCCTTTGGACACGCCCTTCAGATCAAGCGGAATAATCAGCGCAATCCCGTGCGGCCGGCCGTTCTCATCGTAAAAACCGTCACCGTAATCGGCGCAGATCAAGCCCAGTGCCACTTGGGCAATGACGCCGTTGGAGACCCACGCCGAGCTCTGGCCGTTGAGGATGACTTCATCGCCAACCACTTTGGCGGTCAGGTTGCCGATATTGCCGAGCTTGCCCGCTGGCCAGTCTCGCGCCATGTCGAAGATCTGGTTGTCGCTGCCACGGTCGGGTTGGGTGGCCATCCAGCAGCCGATCCGGCCCTGGCAGAGTTCGACCAGTTCGGCATTGCCGGCGGCAACGGCCATTTGCAGAGGGAAACCGGCGCAGCCCAAAGAGATCGCCAGCCCGGCGTCGCCCCAGCCGAGTTCTTCACCGATCAGCGATTCGATTCGCACCGCCATGTCCGGCGGCAACTGTGCCAACAGCGCCGGGTCGAGGCCGAGCTTGGCGAACTCGGCAAACAGCGAGTAGTAAGGCGAGCCAGGGGCAACCACCTCTTCGGCGGTCATGCGGTCCAGCTCGCGACCCAATGGTCGCAACACTTCTTTGGCGAAGCGGTGCACGGAGGCCTGAATCGCAGCCTCCTCTTCCGTCAGCGGGGTTTCGAAACCGGTGAGTCCAGCGGCTGGCAGGGTGAGTGTCGACTTGAGCGAGATCATCAAAGTACCTCCATCGAGAGTGGCAGCCGCTGCGCTTGCAGCGTGCTGCGTCTTGTTATTTGCCATCGACTCTAACAAGCAAAATTAATTAACGCAACATTCGTTATGTTTATTATTTTGCACCTATAGAAACTCATTCAGGCATGGAAATTCGGCCGGAAATCAGCAGTTCGTTTGAGAAAAAATCGCGCCGACGTGTCGGGAAACGAGCATGGCGTTCGACTCCCGACATACCGCCGGTATCAGTGCCGAGAAACGACGCCTCTACGGGAAAAGACGATCGGCGAGCCATCCCCGTTCAGCAGTGTCGCCGTGAGCGAAACCCCGTCGCCGCTGGGTTGTTCATGGAAACTTTGGCCACCGTCGTCGCTGCGCACGATCAAACCGTCCAGACCTACGGCGATGACTGTTTGCCCGGAAACATCGATGGCGGTGACCGAGCTCTTGCTTTGCAGCGACACGCGCTGCCAACGTGCGCCGTCGGCGGAGCCGTGCAGCAACGTGCCGCGTTGCCCGCCCACCAGCAGCGAGCCGTCGCCCAGCACCGCCCCCGTCCACAGCGTGCCGCTGTAACCGGTATCCACATAGCGCCAGTGCTTGCCCTGATCGTCTGAGCGCAATAACTGGCCGCGTTCGGCGGTGGCGTACAAGCACCCTTCCCCATCGGCAAACAGCCCCATTAGGTTTAGGTCGGCCCGCTTCGAACCCGGCGGAGCTTCGAGTCGCTGCTCGGTCCAGTGCTTGCCGCCGTCATCGGTGGTCAGCACCAGCGACCACAGCCCCACCGCCACCCCTTGCTGCGGATTGAAAAAGTGCACGGCAAACAGTGGCCGATCTTCTGCACTGGAAAGGCGCTGCACCTGCCAGGTATCGCCGCCGTCAGTAGTGGCCAGAATCGCCCCCCAGTGACCAACGGCCCAACCCTGACGGGCATCGACGAAGGACACCTCCGTCAGAGGGGTGGCCAACGGCACGGATGTCGCTTGACGGAAATGCCCACCGTGATCATCCGACAACAGCACCACGCCGTGATCGCCGACGGCAACGGTTCGCTCCCCGGCCCGGGCAACGCTCAACAGCGTCGCGGCATTGGCGCTGGCCGTTTGTGTAGCCGGTACAGCCGACAAGGACGAAGCCTGCAATAACGCCGGCAACATCAGAACCAGTAAAGGCATCAGGTTTCGCATGGCTGTCTCCTCAATGCACCAGTGAGCCGATCAGGCGCACTGGGCGCCGTCGCGGGAATGTCCGCTCCAGCCATACTGCGAAGGCTGGGAGAACGGTCATAGCCATGATCATGTTGACCAGAAACATGAAGGCCAACAGCTTGCCCATGTCTGCCTGAAACTTCAGGTCGGAAAACGCCCAGGTGGCGACGCCCGCCGCCAGGGTGATCGCAGTAAAAATCGTGGCGACGCCGACCTCCAGCAATGCATGCTCCACGGCTTTGGTGATCGGTTGCCCGAGCGCCTGATGCAGCTGCAAACGGTTATAGATGTAGAACGCGTAATCCACGCCGATGCCGACCGCCAGCACCATGACCGGTAAGGTGGCGATGGTCAGGCCGATCTGCAGCTCCTTCATGAACCAGTAGCCGATGAAGGTCCCCAGAGTCAGCGGCAGGCAGCAGACCAGCACTGCGCGCCAATCGCGGTAGACGACAAACACCAGCAGCGCGATAGCGCCGTAGACGTAAAGCATCATCGGCAACTCGCTGCGTTCCACTTCTTCGTTGATCGCCGCGATCACGCCGGCGTTACCGGACGCCAGACGTACACTCACCCCGGGCTGAGTGAACTGGCTGCGGAAAGCCTTGGCCGCGGTGATCACCCGGTGAATGGTGGTTGCCTTGTGATCGGCGAGAAACAAATGCACCGCGGTCATACTGCAATCAGGCCGCATCATGCCGGGCACGCGAGCCACCTCGGCGGCCATCGACGAGTAGTTGGTCGGGTCGATGGGCACCGCGTTCATTTTCGGGTTGCCCTCGTTATAGCCCTCGTTGAACTGGCGCAGGCTGTTGGAAAACGAGGTCACCGAGACCACACCAGGCACACCTTGCATGGCCCAGACAAAACGGTCCTGATATTGGCCGAGAGCGACGTTCTCGCAGTCGTTCGCACCGCCATCGACCTTGACCTCGAAGACCACACTGAGCCAGTCCAGACCAATGTCGTAATTGCTGGCGATCGACAGCGCATCCCGATTGAAGCGCGCATCCTCGCGCAGTTCCGGGGCTCCGGCCTGTAAAGAACCGACGACTCGATCATGGCTTTGCCACGCCGCCGTGACAAAGATCAGCACGGCCATACCCAGCACCCAGCGCACGTTGTGCCATTCGCTCAAACGGGCGAGACCGTGTAACCAACGGACACGGCGCTGGCGAGAAACTTCCTCGGCTGCGGCGTAACCGTCATGCACCCTGAGCATCGAGGCCAGCACGGGCAGCATCACCAGATTGGTGACGATCTTGAACGCCACCCCGAGTGAAGCGGTGATTGCCAGTTCCCGCACCATGGGTATCGGGATCAACAGCAACGTCACGAACGATACGAATGCGGTGACCAACGCCAGTGTGCCGGGAATCAGCAACCCACTGAAACTGGCACGCGCCGCGCCCTCCACCGACTTGCCGCAGGCGATCTCGCGAATGATGAAGTTGATCTGCTGCACGCCATGGGATACCCCTATGGCAAACACCAGAAACGGTACCAGCACCGCCAACGGATCGAGGCCATAGCCGAGCAGACGCAAAGCGCCGAACTGCCAGATCAGCGAAACCAACGAGCAACCCACCGCCAGCAAGGTGAAACGCAGCGAATGGCAGTACCAGAACACCGCAGCCGCTGTCAGCAACAAGGCCAGCAGACAGAACTCGAAAACCGCCGAAGCGCCCACGGCAATGTCCCCGATCTGCTTGGCGAAGCCGATGATCTGGATCTCGAAATCCATGTCCTCGAACTGACCGCGAATCTGCTGCTCCAGGACCTGGTTGTAAGCCACATAGTCCAGGCGCAGGCCGTTAGTATCGAACTCGTTGAGGTCGACCGTGATCATCGCGCTGCTTTGGTCGCGAGCCACCAGCGTTCCGATAAAACCACCCTGCGCCGTCGAGTTGGCGATCATGGCTATGCTCGTATCATCGAGACTTTCCGGCGTTACCGTCCCTGGTACCAGCGGGTCGGCACGAAAGCCCTCTTCGGTGATTTCATTGACGAACGCGTTGGGCGTCCACAACGAACGCACGCTGCTGCGCGACACGTTGGGCAGAAAGATCAGCGCCTGGGTGACGTCATACAGACGCTTGAGCCCTGCCTGGCTCCAGATCGTCCCTTGGCGAGCCTTGACCACCACAGTCAACCGATTCGCGCCGAGCAAGTCATTGCGATAGGTCTCAAAGGTCTCGATGTATTCATGGCCGATGGGCAACTGCTTTTCAAACCCGGCTTCCATGCGCAACTGCACGGCAAACCAAGCCATGCCCAAGGTGAACAGCGCCAGGCTCGCCAACGTCAGCATGCGATGCGAGAACAGCCATTGTTCGATGCGCGGTAACACGCCGCGCGAAGTGCTTTGCTTAAGGTTCAGGGAACTGTTCACGGCGCGCCTCACAGGGTTCGGGAAACCACAAGGCCAACGTAATCGCGATCACGCAGCAGTTGATCGTAAGGGGTCTTGCCGCCCATGAACTTTGCGTAGTTGGCCGAGATTTGCCAGCTCGCCGGATTGCGCACGAAGTTGAGGTAGAGGTTCATGCTGCTGGCGTCTTCGGTGAAGGTGGCCGACAGGTTCGGGGTGCGTCCGTTGATCGAGCGCGAGTAGAACACTCCCGGCGTGACCTGCCAGCCAGGAACGAGCGTGTTGTCATAGGTCAGGCTCAAATCGAGGCTGATGCCAGAGGAGGTTTTGTTACCCTTGGCGCTCGGCGCGATGGCCGGGTCCAGTTGCCAGGTATTAAGGCCGGCGGCGATGGGTTCCCCGGCGTAGTCGTTATGCAGACCGGGGTATTTCACGACCACCAGTTCGCTCAACAAGGTACCGGTGCTGGCACCGGTGAATTCGAGCAAGGTCGGCGAGTTGGACGGCGTCATGCT
This sequence comes from Pseudomonas sp. DWP2-2, assembly GCF_049897065.1. Lineage (NCBI taxonomy): Bacteria > Pseudomonadati > Pseudomonadota > Gammaproteobacteria > Pseudomonadales > Pseudomonadaceae > Pseudomonas > Pseudomonas sp. DWP2-2. The sequence goes on from NZ_JAFCVN010000015.1 coordinate 65,555, forward strand.
GTAGATGCCGGTCAGGTGCCATTGCAGTTTCTTTGCGTCTTTCCAGCATTTGCCACCGTTGGCGGCGCAAGCGTCGATGACCGGGTTGAGCGGTACCGCATCCTTGGGACGATAGGACAACTCGGTGCCCAGTGCCCAGTCGCCGACCGGCATATTGGCGCTGATGCCGTACATCATGCGGTCTTCCGGATATTCCCAGGTCGGCGCCGCGGCGAAGGTTTGCGGATCCACCTGCACGCTCAGTGACGGCAGTTTGTCGTGATAACGCATCACGTACAGACCCAGGTTGAGATCGGTGTTGTCAGGCTGCCAGCGCAGTGACACGCCCCATTGGCCGCTGTTGCGCGCCTCTTTTTCATCGTACCCGTAGGTACCCCTGCCCTCACCCAGCGCGTGGGTGGTGGACCAATAGCTCCCTACCGGGGGCAATTCACTTTTGTTCCAATTGAACTGCCAATACGCCTCGATATTCACCCCGGCACCAAGCCCCGACGCCAGGCTCAACATCGGGGCCGGCAGCAAGGCTTCCTTGAGCTGGGTACCGGGACGCGACAATGCCATGACATCGTAAGCGTTGGTGTTGTTGATGCCGCCAGCAGCGAACAGACTCTCGCCCCAGTTGATCACCTGATTACCCAGGCGAGCGCGAACACGTTGGTCACCGACATCGAAACTCTTGCTCACCCACAGATCCAGCAGACGCGCCTTGAACTCCAGATCGTCTCGGGCGCCACTGGTGAGGCCGTCGCTACCGACACCTTCAGGCCGGTTAGCCGATAGCGCACCGCTGGTGTCGGTCGCGGCAAAGTCCCGAATCCAGCTACCGCGCGCCATGAACGTGTAGTCTTCGGGAAACTTCAGCACCAGTTCATGGATGCCTTTTATGTAGTTGGTGAACAGGTCGCCCCGGTCGTAGTTCAAGTCGCCCTGGTCACCAACACCTGCGCTGGGCGCCAGACAGCCGCTGGGTGGATTGTGCCCGCCGGGGCCGCTGGTGATAAGGTTGCAGCCGCGCGATTCGGTGCGCAGTCCCATGCCCACGGCGATGGTGGAGTCGAAAGAGCCGCGAATGTTTTCGGTTTCAAAGGTGAACGCCATGGCAAATGGGGTTGCACACGCGATGACAAGACCTGAGGTTCTACTGATTATTTTTTTCATGTCTGTTCCCGAAAGCCGCTATCAGCGTTCGCTGTTGGCGCGCAGGTTGTCGGAGGTGTAGAAGTCGCGTTTCAGGCGCGGATTGCTCGCCCCGTCGGTCAGCCAGCGATGGTCGTTCTTGCCGGTGCCAATGGAGGTCATGTCGTACAGGTAGCGACCATCAACCAGGTTGTATTGCGCCTGGGCTTCCATGTCGCAGGTGCCGGTCTCGTACACCGGGATCGTGTAACCCTCGCGGACCTTCCAGATTTGCCCCTGCTTGTCGTAGTCCACCGCCATCAGCGCGTTCCAGCTGTCTTCGTCGAGGTAGAACAGACGCTTCGGTGCCTGATGGCGCATGCCTTGGCGGACGGTCGCTTCGACCACCCACACGCGGTGCAGCTCATAGCGACGCGATTCGGGAGCGATGAAGTCGCGCTTGGCCACCTCCTCGATCTTCGCCGAGTTGTCGTAGGCCCCGAACGAGTTGTAGGGCACAAGCATTTCCTGCTTGCCCAGCAGCTTCCAGTCGAAGCGGTCCATGGGGCCGAAGAACACGTTGGATTCATCGATGGTGTATTGATTGTCCAGGCCGATTTGCGGTGCGTCGTAGGAATACGCCGGCATGCGCCGCACGCGGCGCTGGCCCGGGAAGTAATAGAACGTGGTGGCTTGCTCGCCGGCCTTGGTGGTGACCACCCCGGCTTGTCCGGCAAGCGCGGCGGGGTCGGTGTAGCTGAAGTAGGTGGCGACTTCCAGGCGATCGAATGACGAGAACAGCGCGCTGCCCTTCACGCCCCATGGTGTGTACATGAACCAGTCGGTGGAGGTGCGCAGCCAGTCTTCACTGCCCTTGCGTGGCGAAATTCCGGAAACGGTTTTCGACATATCGAAGCCAACGCCGCGATAGCGCATTTTCATGTTCCACATCACTTCGGCACCCGAGGCTGGAAATGGAAACGGAATGCCTGGAACATAGGCTTCCTGCAACGCCAGGCCGTCGCCGTCGAGCTTGGCGAAACCGACGTTCTTCTTCGTGTTCTGCGCGACGAAATCCGGCACGCCACAGCTGCGTCGTGTCGGGTACACGTCCATCCGGTAGCCGGGAATCTTCTTGAACATTTCTACCTGGCCCGGTGAAAGCTTGCTGGCGTATTTATCGACGTTGCCCGAGTCGATGCTGAACAGCGGCTTGTCATCCTTGAACGTCCATTGCTTGCCGCGCACTTGGCCATGGGTCCAACTGCCACCTTGAGGACCGGGTGCTGTCCACGCGGGAATCACCCCGTCGGCACTGGCCGCCGCCTCGCCTCCCAGCGGAGTCAGTTTGGTGCCGAGTAATGCTGGATCCTTATCTGCTGCCTGTGCCGTACAGAAAAACGCCGAGGCCGCGACGGCCGCGACGGCCGCGACGGCCGCGACCAGATGCCGGATTACGACGCCAATAGAAAAATTGTTATGGGGGCGCTCAATCACTGTGTTCATGGGAGGGATCCTCGTGGGCCTTGATCAGCAACGGGGTGGTCTTTACGGTGGCAACCCGTTGCCTGCGCTAACCTAATCAACTGACTTGATCAAATGACCAAGTCGAGTAATCAAAGCAAGCCCGGTGCCAAGATCCACAGAGCGGAAATTAGTCGTTTCTTATCAATCGATTGCGCGATCGCGGGGTATACAGCGCGATAAAACTGCCGGAGGATGTTTCCGTTTGTTTCGCCGAAACGCACCGATTCTGGAAATAACGAAACAGTTGTTACCATTATTGGTGCAGCCGTTTCATGTCCCCTTTCCATTCATGACGCCTGGTGATTTGTTGCTGTAGGATCCGCAAGCGTCGACATCGCCCTTGTCGTTATAGGGCGCCAGGAATAAAGGAGATTGCTGAACCATGGCCAGAATGGGCGCTGAATTACGCCGGCAGGATTTCGTCGAGGCAACGATCAGAGTGATCGCCGAGCATGGCGTAGCCAATGCCACGACCCGCCGTATTGCGGCGCAAGCCGGCTGTCCGTTAGCTTCGTTGCATTACGTGTTCCATACCAAGAACGACCTGTTTTATGCGGTCTACGAATCGCTGTTCAGCCTGCCACCGCAAGCGCTGGAACAGGTACCGGCCGGGGCCACTGCTGCGGCGACGGCAGCCGAAGTTCTGCGGCAATTGATCACTTGGTTCATCGATCATCCGGATGCGGCCAGGGCGCAGACCGAGTTGTTCTTCTGGGCAATGCGCAATGACCCGCAAATGGCCAGCAAGATTTACTCGGTGGCCATTGAAGCCACCGAGCAGGCGCTGCAGCGAGCCATGGGAACTGAGTTGAGCGAAGCGTTTTTAAAGGCGTCCAGCCGCTTGCTGATTCAACTGGTAGACGGGCTGACCATTGCCTGGTCGGCCCACGGTGATCTGGATCGATTGCGAGCCGAAACCGAGACTGCTTGCACTGCGCTGGCCTTGTTGGTGGCCAGTCACTGAGTCGATCCTTGCCCAGGCGCCGCATGGGGATCAGATCGCGCAGGCTTCTTACAATTCATGACATTCGAACGGTGCGCAACGCCGATCCCGTGATGAACAAAACTGTCTCAGATGAAGTCATTTGCTCTATTTCGGTGGTTTTCGTTGCAGTAATGAGCTTTTCCTGCACAATTCGGCGGATTGAAATTCGATTCGAGACCGACTGATGACCCTGACTCCTCAAGACGAACGACTTATCAAGGCGCTGGCCTTGGCCATCGTGGATCGCCCTCGGGCGACACTCAAGGAACTGGCTGAAGCGGCTGGCGTCAGCAAGGCTACGCTGCATCGCTTTTGCGGCACCCGTGACAACCTGGTGCAGATGATGGAAAACCACGGTGAGACGGTGCTGAACCAGATCACCACCACCACCGACCTGTTGCACGGCGAGCCGGTACAGGCCTTGCGCAGTTTGATCAACGAGCATCTCGCGCATCGGGAAATGCTGGTTTTCCTGCTCTTTCAGTACCGCCCCGACACGTTTGCGGTCAATGGTGAGGGCGACCGCTGGCAGACTTATGCTGACGCTCTGGATGCTTTTTTTCTGCGTGGCCAGCAACTGGGCGCGTTTCGTATCGATGTCACCGCCGCGGTTTTCACGGAGCTGTTCCTGACCATGATTTTCGGCATGGTTGATGCCGAGCGCCGTGGGCGCGCGGCCAGTGCCAACTCGGCCAATGTGCTGGAACAGATGTTCCTGCATGGCGCGGCCGGCGCAGCGAGTGCGTTGTAAGCCTTACTCGGTTTTCCTGGAAAAAAAAGCCCCGAGACCTTTCGGTCTGCGGGGCAAAGGCGGTTGGATGCGCCAACCAAAGGAGCTCTTGTCAGGCGTTATCTAACGGTTGTCGGCGTGGACCAACCTCCGCCCAGCGAACGGAACAGATCGACCAGAGCAATCTGGCGTTGCGTGCTAACCTCGATAAACGTTGTTTCATTGACGAAACTGGTGCGCTGCGCATCGAGATAACGCAGGTGGCTGTCGATACCGCCTTCATATCGGGCCTTGGCCAGACTCAGGGTTTCAGTGCTGGTATTGGCCAGCGCGCGGCGCGCGGCCTCCTCCCGGCGCAAGGTGTCGGTGGCAGCCAATGCATCGGCGACCTCGCGGAACGCCGTCTGAATCGTGCCTTCGTAGGCCGCCACAGCTGAATCCTTGCGGGCTTCGGCCAGACTCAGCCCGGCACTGTTGCGACCAGCATCGAACAACGGCAGCGAAAGGTTCGGTACGAAACTCCAGGAGCGCGAACCGCCGTCGAACAGACCGGACATCTGCGCGCTGGAAGTACCAAAGCTGCCGGTCAGGCTGATACGCGGAAAGAACGCCGCCCGTGCCGCGCCGATATCGGCATTGCGCGCTTGCAGTCGATGCTCGGCCGCAAGAATGTCCGGCCGGCGCTCGATCAGCGTCGACGTGGTGTCCGCAGCGATGTCTTGCACCAGCATCGGCTGCGTCGTCAGCCGCTCGGGAATCACCTTGCCCGCGTCCTTTGTGTCCAGCAGCAAAACCAGCGCGTTGAACGCCTGCTGCTTCTCGCGCAGATTGCGTTCCTGTTCGGCTCGCGCCTGTTCCACCAGCCCCAGAGCTTCCTGATAATCCAGCGCTGTCGCCGTGCCGCTGGAGCGGCGCTGACTGATCAGCGCGAACGAGTATTCGCGGCTGCTCAGGGTTTGTTGGGTCAACTCCAGCCGACGCTGGGCGCCGTCGTGAACCAGATAGGCCTGGCTGACTTCGGCGATCAGCGCGATCTGCGCGGCGCGGGCTGCTTCTTCGGTGGCAAGGTATTCCTGCAGCGCAGAGTCACTGAGGCTTTTTACCCGGCCAAACAGATCCAGCTCGTATTCGGGCAGCGACAGACCGACCTGATACTGGCTGGCCACCCCTGCCCGGCCGTCACTGGCCAGGTCCGACGGCAAGCGCTGGCGATTGCCGGACGCGCTTGCGTTCAGCCCCGGAACCCGATCGGCTCGCTGAATGCGGTACTGCGCCCGGGCCTGCTCGATGTCCAAAAGGGTCTGGCGCAACGAGCGGTTGTTAGCCAGCGCAACACCCACCAGACGGCGCAGGTCGGGATCGACGATGAACGACTGCCACGCCAACTGGTTGATCGGAGCGCCCTGTTTCAACGACTCGCCCGCCCAGTTGTCCGCAATCGGTGCGATGGGCCGCTCATAGGTCGGCGCCAACGAGCAACCGGCCAACAACATGGCGATCACCAGCGTAGAAAATCCTGAAATACGCATGTGTCACTCCTGAGCCAAAGCGGGTTGTTCAATGGGAGCCGGTTTACTGCGCAACATCGACAGCACCCACACAAAACAGATCGGTACAAACAACACACCCAGCAGTGTCGCGCTGAGCATGCCGCCGATCACCCCGGTACCGATTGCCCGCTGACTTGCAGCCCCTGCCCCGGTCGCCAGTGCTAGCGGCACCACGCCGAGAATGAAGGCCATGGAGGTCATCACGATTGGCCGGAAGCGCAGCCGTGCGGCCTCGATCGCGGCGTCACGCAGGCTGTAACCTTTCTCCCAGAGTTCCTTGGCGAACTCGACGATCAGAATCGCGTTCTTCGCCGCCAGACCGATGATGGTGATCAAACCGACCTTGAAGTACACGTCGTTAGGCATGCCGGCGACCATCACCGCGAGTACCGCACCGATGGCGCCGATCGGCACAATCAGCATCACGGTCAACGGAATCGCCCAGCTCTCGTACAGCGCCACCAGCAGCAGGAACACCACCAGAATGGCCAGCGCAAACAGTTGCGTGGCCTGACCACTGGAGACCTTCTCCTGGTAGGACAAACCGGTCCACTCGTAGCTGAAACCGGCCGGCAACTGCGCGGCGATACGCTCCATTTCTGCCATGGCTTCACCGGTGCTGTAGCCCGGCCCGGCATCACCGACGATGCGCACCGACGGATAACCGTTGTAGCGCACTACCTGCACCGGACCTTCCTCCCAATGCGTGGTGACGAAAGCGCTGAGCGGCACCAGATCGCCCGCGCTGTTGTGTACGTACAGTTTGAGCACGCTTTCCGGAGTCATCCGGTCGCCCTGCTCGGCCTGCACCACCACGCGCTGCTGGCGGCCGGCATTGGTGAAGTCGTTGATCACCTCCGAACCGAAAGCGGCAGACAACGCACTGCTGATCGATTCAAAACTCACCCCCAGGGTGCGCGCCTTGTCACGGTCGATCACTACGCGCAATTGCGGCGACTCCGCCAGACCTTCCATCATCGCATAGAGAATTTTCGGGTTGCCGTTGGCCTGACCAAGCACCTGATCACGAGCAGCGAGCAACGCTTCCCGACCCAGGCCGGCACGATCCTGCAGGCGTAGGGCGAAACCACCGGAGTTGCCCAGACCGTCAATCGGCGGCGGTGGCACGGCCATCACCGCACCGTCGTTGGCCACGGCAAATTGCTCGTTCAGCGCATTGACTTCTGCCATGGCCGATTGATCTTCGCCACGCTCCGACCAGTCCTTGAACACCGGGAATGCCAGCGCTGCGTTATCGCCCATCCCGGAGAAGCTGAAGCCGGACACCAGGAACGTCGACTGAACCGCGTCACGGGTAGCCAGGTAACGCTCCAGTTGTTCGCCAGTCGATTCGGTACGGGTACGGGTCGCGCCCGGCGGCAGCTGGACGTCGACGATCATGTAGCCCTGGTCCTCCACCGGCACAAACGATTCCGGCAGGCGCAGGTAGAAGTAACCGAGCATGGCGATAATGCCCAGGTACACCAACATCATCCGGCCGGAACGCGCCACCAGCCCGTTGTTCAGGACTGAATAGCGATCGGTGAGCTTGGCAAAGCCACGGTTGAAGGCGCCGAAGAAGCCGCGCTTTTCATGGTGCCCTTGTGGAATCGGCTTGAGCAGCGTGGCGCATAGCGCCGGGGTGAACGTCAGCGCGAGGAACCCGGAGAACAGAATCGACACCGCCAGCGATACCGAGAATTGCTGGTAGATCACACCGACCGAGCCGGACATGAATGCCAGCGGCATGAACACCGCCGAAAGCACCAGGGTGATACCGATGATCGCGCCCGATACCTGCCCCATCGCTTTCACCGTGGCGTCGACCGGCGACAAGCCCTCCTCGGCCATGATCCGTTCGACGTTCTCCACCACGACAATGGCGTCGTCCACCAGAATGCCGATGGCGAGCACCATGCCGAACATGGTCATCATGTTCACCGAGAAGCCCAGCACGTACATCATCAGCAGCGTGCCCAGCAGACACACCGGTACCACGATCGACGGAATCAAGGTGTAGCGGATGTTCTGGAGGAACAGGAACATCACTAGGAATACCAGGACCATCGCTTCGATCAGGGTATGAATAACCTTCTCGATCGCGACATCAACGAAACGCGAGGTGTCGTAAGGAACGGAATATTCCACGTCATCCGGGAAGTAGGCCGACAGTTCGGCCAGGCGCTGCTTGACCGCAGTTGCGGTCTGGATCGCGTTGGCGCCCGGCGACAACTGGATCGCCGCTGCCACGGCGGGTCTGCCATTCAGGCGCGAGTTGAAGTTGTAACTTTCCTGACCGATTTCCACGCGGGCGACGTCGCCCAGTTTAACCGTCGAACCGTCCTCGTTGGCACGCAGGACAATACGAGAGAATTCTTCCGGATTATCCAGCGTACCTTTCACCGCCAGGGTGGCGGTCAGTTCCTGCTGGCTGCTGGTCGGCGTACTGCCGAAGCTGCCAGCCGGCACTTGTACGTTCTGGCCACGGATGGCCGCGCTGACGTCGTCGATGGATAGCCCGTAGCCCACCAGTTTCTGCGGGTCGAGCCAGACGCGCATCGCCGCTTCAGAGGAGAAGAACTGCAGCTTGCCGACGCCCGGAACCCGGCGTAGCTCGTTGTTGATATTGCGCGCGGCGTAGTCGCCCAATGCGGTGGTGTCACTGTGCTGGGTGCCTTCCTTATAGTTCAGCGCATAGATCAGCAGGAAACCGGCACTGGTTTGCTCCACCTCCAGACCTTGGGTCAGCACGGCTTGCGGCATCCGCGCTTCGGCTTTTTTCAAGCGGTTTTGCACATCAACCTGAGCGAGCTGCGGATCTGTGCCCGGCTGGAACGTCACTGCAATTTCGGCGATACCGTTGGAGTTGTTGGTCGACTCGAAATACAGCAGGTTCTTCGCACCGTTGAGCGACTCTTCGATCACGCTGGTGACCGAGTCCACCAGCACCTTCGCGGAGGCGCCGGGATAGGTCGCCGTCACCTTGATCTGCGGCGGCGCGACGTTGGGGTACTGCGCTACCGGCAGCATCGGAATGACCAGCAGACCGGCCAGAGAAATGAACAGCGCTACCACCCAGGCGAAGTTCGGGCGTTTGATAAAAAACAGAGACATCGGAATATCCTCGCGGCGACGGCGCCCTTACTGGTGCGACTCAGGCGACTGAGCCTGGGCTTGGGGCTGGGCGGGTACGACCTTGGCACCTGGTTGCAGGCCGCTCAGTCCGCTGACAATCACCTGATCGCCAGCCTTCAGGCCTTCACTGATCTGCCAGCGCGAACCCTGCATGGAACCGGTCACCACATTGCGCGCTTCGGCGCGGCCGTCGGCGCCGACGACCATGACCTGCGCGCCGCCATCGCTGCCGCGCTGCACCGAGCGCTGGGGCACGAGAATGGCCTGTTTGTCGGTGCCTTGAGGCGTGCGCACGCGCACGAACATGCCCGGCAGCAACACGCCGTCGCTGTTGGCGAACTTGCCGCGTAATGACACCTGCCCGGTGCCGCGATCAACGGCGATATCGGTAAACATCAGTGCGCCCTGACGCTCAAAAGCGGTGCCGTCGACACGAATCGACAACGTCTTACTGTCATCAGCGGAGAGTTTTCCGCCCTTGAGCGATTCGCGCAGGCGCAGCGCGTCGGCGGCCGACTGAGTGAAATCGACATAGACCGGATCAAGCTGTTGAATCCGCGCCATCAACGTCGCGTCCCCCTGACCGACCAACGCACCTTCGGTTACCAGTGCACGGCCGACACGACCGGAAATCGGTGCAGTCACCGAAGCATAACCAAGGTTCAAGCGCGCGCTTTGCAGATCGGCCTGAGCCGAGCGCGTGGCCGCCTGGGCGCTGCGCAGGTCGGCCATGGCACTGTCGAAGTCTTGCTGGCTGACCGCCTCGACCTTCACCAACGGTTCATAGCGCTTGACCCGCGCCTGTGCCTCAAGTGCGACGGCCTGGGTGCGGGCCAATTCACCCTCTGCTCGCGACAAGGCCGCCTTTAGCGGCGCCGGGTCGATCTGGAACAGCAGGTCCCCGGCTTTGACATCCGCGCCCTCTTCAAAACGCTTTTGCATCACGATGCCTGGCACGCGCGCGCGCACCTCGGCGACTCGCATGGGCTCTACCCTGCCCGGCAAATCCGAAGTCAGAGCCAGAGGCTCCGTCTTTACTGCCAGCACCTCTACAGCACGCGCCACTTCGGCCACATCCGTTTGTTCATTCGACGGCCCACACCCGGCCAGCGCAATGGCCGCTGCCAGCGAGCCTGCCATCCCTATCGCACGCAAATTTCCCATCTCTCACCCAAGGCTTGATTGAACTTGGTGCGGATGCTACTTTGCAAACTCTAATGAGTCAACATTGTCTCATATGAGAATATTGTGATCCCTGTATAAACATCGCTAAAGGCGTGGTGATGACACCCAATTCCCATGATGAACAAATGCTCAAGTCGCTGACTATGGCGGTTGTCAATCGCCCCCGGGCGACAATGAAAGAGCTGGCGCAACTGGCGGGCATGAGTAAAGCGACCCTGCACCGCTACTGTGGGACACGGGAAAATCTAGGGCAGAGACTGGAGGAGTACGCCGAAAGTACGCTCAATCTGATTATCCGCAGCGCCGGTTTGCAGCATCTGCAGCCCTTGGACGCGCTGCGTCGATTGATCCGCGAGCACTTGGCTCATCGCGAATTGCTTGCCTTTCTTATGGCGCAATACCGCCCAGACTTCCTCGACTTCGAACGGGGTGACACACGCTGGCAGTTTTACCTGGCGGCGCTAGACGAGTTCTTCCTCAGAGGTCAGCAAAGAGGACTGTTTCGCATCGACATTACCGCAGCGATTTTTACCGAGCTGTTCATCACCCTGGTCTACGGCTTGGTGGATGCCGAACAGCGCGGGCGTGCAGCCAACGCCGAGTCGGCCCGAACGCTGGAGCAAATGTTCCTGCACGGAGCACTTTCTAGTGGCGAGTTCCGCGAGCACGCCTCTGTGCAGGAGCACGCTTCAGTCCTCAGAAATGCGTGAAGGCATCGCTGATGCTGGCAACCGGCGGGTGATTGGCATGATGAACAACATTGTGGTCAGCGGGCCGTGGCTGAACATACAGCGCACCCGAAATCAGCGCGACCACCAGCAAAGCGAACAGAAACCGACGCATCGTATACCTCCATCGTCCAGCCTTGGGCCGAACGCAGGTCTTTTGTTATTGGTCGTTCGAGTGTGGTCTCGGGGCAAGGGTGAAAGCTTTGCATATCGCGCCAGAGATTTTGCATATCGTGCCAATACTTCTCAGGCCAAAGGCAGTATTTCATTCGAGAGGCTCAGATGATGTCCACAGTGCGTGGTGTTGCTTTGCTTGGTTTCAAGGCGTTTGCTACCAGTCAGGGGATTGATCCGGTTTCGGCGCTGGCGGAGGTAGACCTGCCCGAAGATCCGCTGAACGCTCAAATATCCGGCGCTCAATTCAATGCGTTGGTCCAGTTATGTGCGTTACGGTCGAGCAATCCCTTGTTCGGCTTACAGTTAGGCTTGCACCAAGGCACGCAAAGTCTAGGCACTCTGCTGTACGCCATGCGTAACGCGGCCAATGTGGGCGAATCGCTGAATCTGCTGACACGCTATTTCCATATACACAGTGACGGCGCACTAGTGCGCCTTGAACGCCGAGGCGGCAGTGCCCTTCTTGTGTACGAAGTCATTGACGGTACGTTGGCCTCAGTACATCAGACAGTGGAACTGGCGATGGGAGTTGCCGCATGCTTGCTCCGCGAACTGCTAGGGTACGCCTGGAAACCGAGAGCTCTGATGTTGCGCCACAGCGCTCCGGCCAGCCGCATTGCCTATCGCACGCTGCTGGGTGTCCCTCCGCGCTTTGACAGCACCGTCAATGCCTGGGTTTTCGATGAGTCATTACTGGCGAGACCTCTCGGAGCTACAGACGTCAGGTGTCAACTATTAGCCCAGCAACAGATCGACGAGTTAGCGCGCGTAACACTGCAAGAATTACCGTCTTATGTGCAAAAAAGGCTACGCAATGAGCTTGCCAGTGGTCCGGTCACGCTTCGCGACATGGCCAAGTACATGATGATCAGCCCGCGCACCTTGCAACGTTATCTTCGGGCACAAAACACGCGATTTCAGGAGCTGCTGGACGAAACGCGCCAGACGATGGCCGCACGCTACCTCTGCGACTCATCGATCAGCCTGACACAGCTGGCAGGTATGTTGGGTTATGCCGACCTGAGCACCTTTTCCCGGGCTTTCACGCGCTGGAATGGCGTCAGCCCGCAGAAGTGGAAGCAGCGCATGCAACAAACTCTTGGGTAAAAAATGGCGTCCAATCCATTTATTCGTGCAATCAGTCTGACAGGGTTCGATCAATTTGCCCGGCGTCAGGGTCTGGACCCAAGCCGTATACTGCTACAGGCCCGTGTGCCTGCGATGTCGCTGCAGCGCCCGGAAGATATCCTCTCCTTCCAACAATATTGCAGCTTGTTGCAAATGTGCCGGCAGCGTTCGAATAACGCATTGTTCGGCCTGGAATTCGGGCTCCACCAAGGTGTCGACGTCTTCGGTGATATGTTTTTCCTGATCCACAACGCTCGAACCATCGGCGATGCATTGCTCGAACTGCGCGCGAATTTCGGGCTGTACAACGGCGCGGCACAGGTTGATTTGGAGGTTGTCGAAGGCGTCGCGTTGCTGAGTTATCGAACCGATGAGATGTCGATTGTCGGATTGCCTCAAGCAGAAGAACTGGCGTGTGGTGTCGGTTTAAAACTGATGCTCGCGTTGGCGGGGGATCAATGGCAACCTGAGGCGGTAATGCTTCGTCATCCGCCCCTTGCCGATGAGTGGGGCTATCGCCAGGCACTGGGTATTACACCAACGTTCTCAGCAGCACGTACTGGTCTGCTATTTGACGCATGCGTGCTGGCGCAACCACTGGATCGCTCCAGCGAAGCACTACATCAGATTCTTGCTACACATCTATCAGGTATAGAGCGCTTGTCGACAGACGTGATGCCTGGCTACGTCAGGCAATTGCTGCGTAACTTGTTGCCCAGCGGACGTGCAACGATCGACAAGGTGGCCGATTGCATGGCAGTCACCCCAAGAACCTTGCAGCGCCACTTGGCTCAAGAAAATACGTCTTTTCAGCAGTTGCTGGATGAGACTCGCCAACAACTGGCACGCAATTACCTGCTGGTTCCGACAGTCAGTCTTACACACGTGGCGCATCTGCTGGGTTACGCCGATGTCAGCACTTTTTCGCGGGCGTTTCATCGCTGGTTTGGTATGTCTGCGCTTGAGTGGTGCAGCCAGTCGGGGGTGAGCAGGCAGCCTTTATTGATTACGAGCCGGATGAAAGATCAGCTTTGAGCGGAGCGACCCAGCCCCTGCGTTTGCGGGGAAGACAAACCACGTCCAATGGCTCGTCTTGCGGCCCGCGCGCAGCTCGTCCATGACCCGACTGAACACCCGGCGCTGCGCCTCGACGAAACGGGACAGATTGAACGAATCCTGCATTATTCGCTCCTCCTACGATGAGCGCGTCGGTAATCTCAGTTCAGCGCACAGTCCGCCGCCTTCGCGGTTTCTCAAGGTCAGGGTGCCGCCGAGGGCTTGTGCCAGTTGCTGGGCGATAGCCAGGCCCAGGCCCGTGCCGCCGGTGCTGCGGTTGCGCGAATTTTCCACGCGGTAAAATGGCTCAATCACACGGGCCAGCTCCTCTTCGGCAATGCCGGGACCACGATCCATCACGGTCACCGAGAGGCTGTCGCCCTCCTTCGGCTCGACCCGCAGTTGCGCTGCACCGGCGAATTTGAGCGCGTTATCCGTGAGGTTTACTAGCACTCGGCGCAGCGCGTGGGGCCGCGTGTGAATCACTGCGTTGCTTTTGCCGCTGAGCTGCACGTCCTTGCCCATGTCCTGGTAGTCGAACACGAGGCTGTCGAGGAATGAATCAAGATCGGTACGGCGGCTTTCCTCGGTGGCGCCATGCACGCTGCGGGCATAGGCAACGCCTTCACGCACCAGATGTTCCATCTCGCCGAGGTCATTCCACAATTTGTCTTTGTCACCGCAGTCGTCCATCAACTCGGCACGCAGCTTCATGCGCGTGATCGGGGTTTGCAGGTCGTGGGAAATCGCCGCCAGCAGTTGCATGCGTTCTTTCAGATAGGCCGCAATGCGCGCCTGCATGGCATTGAAGGCGATGGCAGCGTGTGCGACTTCGGTCGGGCCTTGTTCATCCAGATGCACCGGGTGAGTGTTGGGATCAAGGTTTTCCACGGCCTGGGCCAGGCGGGTCAGCGGGCGTATGGCAATACGCACAGCCAGCCACGTGCATAGAATCATCAAGGCCAACTGGCCCAGCAAAACCACCGGCAGCCACGGCGACAACGGCACCATCGAGGGGCGCACGTCGATGGTCACCGGGCTGCCGTCGGCCAGTTTCAGATGGACCTGGAAATGTTTGATCGGCCCGGGAATGTCTGTCACGGTCATCGGGTAATCCTTGCCGATGGCCTCCTTGATCGAGGTCACTGCAATCGGCGTGTCACGCAGAGCGACGCCTGGCGAGCCTTCGTCGAGCAAATAGCGGTAATTGCGTCGATCCAGTTGTTTCAACCAACTCATGCGTTCCTCGGCGGGCAAGCGGTCAAGGATGGCAATGGACGTCGACACGTCGGTTTCCAGGTTACCGAGCATGGTGTTTTTCGCGGTTTCGTAACGCTCGTAATACTGCACGCCGAAGGACAAGGCCTGCGCCAGGGTCAACCCGACCAGAAAGATCAGCGACAGCCGCGAGATGAGGGTACGAGGCCAATGCAGCGAAGGCTTCATGCCGGTGCTCCAAGCACTTCCACTGGCAGCGAGAAGACATACCCTTCGCTGCGCACGGTTTTGATGTAAGCCGGCTCGCGGGCATCGTCAAGCAGGCGTTGGCGCAGGCGGCTGACCAGCAGATCAATGGAACGGTCAAACAGGTCGGCGTCACGGCCCTGGGTCAGGTTGAGCAACTGGTCGCGATTGAGTACCCGTTGCGGATGGTCGAGGAACACCCGCAGCAGGCGATATTCAGCGCCGCTGAGGGCGACCATGGTGCCGTCTTCATCAAGCAGATGGCGGGCGGAGGTGTCCAGGCGCCAGCGCCCGAACCCCAGCAACCTTCCGGTTTCGGTAACGACCAGGTTGGGCGGCAGCATGCGCGTACGGCGCAGCACAGCGTTGATGCGCGCCAGCAATTCACGGGCGGCGAACGGCTTGACCAGGTAATCGTCGGCGCCCATTTCCAAGCCGATGATGCGATCGGTTTCGTCGTTGCGGGCGGTCAGCATCAGCACCGGCGTGGCCTTGTGTTTGCCGGCGCGAATGTCGCGGCAGAGCACCAGGCCATCGTCGCCGGGCATCATGATGTCCAGCACGATCAGGTCTACCGGCGTGGCCTCGAGAAACGAGCGCATCTGGCGGCCATCGGCAACCACGGTGGTCCGCAGGCCGTTCTTCTTCAGGTAGTTGCCTACCATCTCTCGAATCTCACGGTCATCGTCCACGATGAGGATGTGATCAACGTGTTCCATGGGCCAAGCCTCTGTCATTGGAAATTGCGGCTCAGTCTATAGAGGCTGAGCCCGTTCGCCCGCGGCGGTTTGTATTGCAGTGTATCTGCTGTGGCGAAGGATACATGCAGAGGCAAAAACAACAATTTCCTAGGTTTTGTATGGCTGTGTATCGGGACGGGGTCCTGATACGAACCGATTTATCCGCGCCTGTTTTTGACACAGACGAGATACCTCGCGGGCTTCTAATGAGCCACATCGAGGCCAACCCAAGCGCCTCGACTCAACTGAACGACCCAACCCATGAAGCCTTGAGGAAACGACCATGAACACCAATACCCTCTATGCCACTTGCCTGTTTGCCGCCCTGAATATCTGCACCTTCTCGGCCCGCGCCGAAGCCGACGTCACGCCGCAGACCTACACCTACGGCACGCACCTGGACATCCAGAAACTAGTGGCATTGACACAGGATGCCGGGGCTGCCTGCGGCATTGTCGATGCCCAGCTGACCTACCTGAATTCGCAGGACAAGACCGAGATCCTGAACTACCGCAAATTTGCCGAATGCCACAGCGATAACTGAGCCCTGCCCACATTCATCAGGAGATCCTTATGTTCATCATCGCATTCCTGGGCGGCTTATTGACCGTCCTCAGCCCTTGTATCCTGCCGGTCGTGCCATTTCTGTTCGCCGGTATCGACCGCACACGCTCCTCGATCCTGCTTACCCTTGGCGGCATGGTTCTGACCTTCGCGCTGATTTCCAGCCTGGCCGTGGTCAGCAGTGAATGGGTGATTCAGGCCAACAACGCCGGGCGTCATGTGGCACTGGTGGTGATGGCGCTGTTTGCCTTTTCGCTGATCTCGGCACGAATCAGTGGCTGGCTGGCCAGCCCGTTCGTGTTACTGGGCAACCGCCTCGACCCCCAGACGCGCAAAATGTCCGGGCCGCTGGGTTCACTGATGATCGGCGTCGCCACCGGCCTGCTCTGGGCGCCGTGCGCCGGGCCTATCCTCGGGGTGATCCTTACCGGCGCCATGCTGCAAGGCGCCAATGCGCAAACCAGCCTGCTGCTGGTGGCCTACGGCCTGGGCAGTGCACTGTCGTTGGGTACGCTGATTTTCGCCGGACGCGGTTTAGTCAATCGCCTGAAGGCCTCGATTCCGGTCACTGGTTGGCTGCGGCGCGTCACCGGTTTTGCGGTCCTGGCCGCAGCGCTGATGATTTCTACCGGTGCCGACAAGACGCTGTTGGCCGGGGCGTCGTCCGAAGGCGTCAGCGTGCTGGAAAAAGGCGTGCTGCAAAGCGTCCCCAAAGTCGTCGAATACTTGGTAAGCAAGGCCAAGGCCGAACCCACCCTCGACAACGCCCAAGGCCCGATGCCGTCGCTGTCCGGCGCGGTGGAATGGCTCAATTCGCCCGCGCTGACCAGTGAATCGCTCAGAGGCAAAGTGGTGCTCGTCGATTTCTGGACTTACGACTGCATCAATTGCCAGCACACCCTGCCGTACGTGAAGGACTGGGCGCGGAAGTACGAGAAGGATGGCTTGGTGGTAATCGGCGTCCACACCCCGGAATACGGTTTTGAACGCATCATCAGCAATGTCAGGGATGAGGTGAAAAAGCTCGGCATCACTTACCCGGTAGCCATCGATAACAACTACGCGATCTGGCGCAACTTCGATAACCAGTACTGGCCCGCGCACTACCTGATCGACGCCAAAGGGCAAGTGCGTTTCACCCACTTCGGAGAAGGTCGCTACGAGACGCAGGAAAAGATGATTCAGCAACTGCTGCAGGAGGCGAAAGCTCCAGCCGCGTAACCCTTGAAAACCCATGGCCCACAGGCAACGTGCTGTGGGCCATTAGCTTTTTCTCCTGCGGCCTGGGTTGCGCGACCACCCTCTCCCGCCAACCCCAGGCTAATCTGACACGATGCTTTTGGCCTCAAGAAATGCTTCCAGCCCAAAGACTCCAAACTCCCGGCCGACACCGGACTGCTTTACCCCGCCGAACGGCGCCAGCAGCTCTGGCGAAATTCTGTTGATCAACACCGAGCCGGCCTGCAGCTGGGTCGCCAGGCGTTGGGCACGTTCCGGTTGCCGGGTAAACACATAAGCCTGCAAACCGTAGAGACTGGCATTGGCAATAGCGATCGCCTGTTCTTGCGAGTCATACGCAATGATCGATAGCACCGGGCCGAAAATCTCCTCTTGCGCGATGTCCATGTCATTGCTGACGTCGGCAAAGACCGTAGGCCTGACGAAATAGCCCTTGTCCAAGCCGGTCGGCCTGCCCTCCCCGCCGATAATCAACGTCGCGCCTTGCGCCTGCCCGCGGCGGATGAAAGCTTGTACGCGGTCGAATTGGGCGCGATTGACCAGCGGCCCGAGAGCAGTGGCCGGATCCTGCGGATCGCCGACGACCATCGCTTCAACCAGGCTTTTCACGCGCTTGATAATGTCCTCGGCGTGCGAGCGTGGCACCAGCAGACGTGTGCCTGCGACACATGCCTGACCGTTGTTCATGAACGCAGCATTCAGAGCCAGGGGAATGGCGATGTCGAGATCGGCGTCATCCAGGATGATAGAGGCCGACTTCCCCGTGAGCGACAGGCTCACTCGCTTCATGGTCTCGATTCCGGCAAGTGCAATGAGCTTCCCGGTGGCGGTGGACCCGGTGAATGAAATTTTCGCGATGAGTGGGCTGGCGCTGATTTCGTCACCCACGTCACTGCCGCGTCCCAACAGAATATTGAAAACCCCGTTGGGCAACTCTGCGCGATGCAACGCTTGGGCGAGCACGGTGGTTTGCAAGGGGCTCAACTCGCTCGGTTTGATGACCGAGGCACAACCCGCCGCGATGGCCGATGCCAGTTTGCTGCATATCGTCCCGGCGGTGCTGTTCCAGGGGGCAAACAGCGCCGCGACTCCGACCGGCTCCATCACCACGGTAGCGTCACCGACCGAACGACTCAGGTCGAAGTGTTTCAACACCTGCGCCGCATTGGTAAATGACTGCGAAGCGTAGCGACTGACCCATTGCGCACGGGCAAACGGCGCACCGTACTCTTCGATGGCGGTATCGCGAATTTCATTCGTGCTCGCCAGCACGGCAGCCTGCAACTGCTCGAGCATGTCGATACGCTCGGCCTTGGAGGTGCGGCCCATCGCGACTTGAGCATGCGAAGCCGCCGCGATAGCGCGCCTGGCATCTTCACGATCAGCCAGAGTGAGCGTACCGATGACCGCCTCGGTAGCCGGATTGATGCATTGCACCGTTTCATTGCCCTGGACGGGAACGAATGCTCCGTCAATGTAACTGTGATTGATCTTCCACATCGTGGCGTACCTGATTGATTGCGGTTGCCCGCGATAAGCACAACGCCCGGTATGCCCAGGCGTTGGCCGCGTCGAATCCCCCCTCTCCCGCGTTTCAGCGTTGCACAACTTCAAAACGAAACCCGCCGGGCGACGTGCAAAACTCGCCTCGGCGTAGAGCGCTGAAAACGCCGCTTCGCCCTTGGCGTGTCATTTCGCCGTGGCGGCTTTTTCGATGAGGCGGGCAACCGGTTCCGGGTTCGAAACCATCACGACATGGGAAGCGCCCTTGACCACTTCCACGGCTTTGGCAGCGGCGCGCTTGGCCATGAATGCCATGGCTTGCGGGGGAATGTTCTTGTCCTTGTCGCCGTAGATGTACCAGGAAGGAATATGCTTCCAGGCAGGGCTGCCGGATGCTTCGTTGAGCGCCGCTTCCGTTACCGGGCGTTGGGTGGCGGCCATCAATGCCGCCTCTTTCGCGGGGACGTCAGCGGCGAACTGGTTGTGAAATTTATCCTGCTGGATGTACAAGTCCTTGCCCCCATCGGCCAACGGTACAGGCGCAGCCAGCGTTGGACCCAGCGTGCTGCCCGGGAATTTGCCGGCCAGCCCGGCGACGGTTTCCCCGGCCTCAGGTGCAAACGCACTGACGTAAACCAGGGCTTTGACGTTTGCATGATCGTTGGCCGCATCACTGATAACGTTGCCGCCATAGGAGTGGCCGACCAACACCACCGGCGAATGAATGCTCGTCAGCAATGCCGAGATTGCCGAACCATCGCTCTTTACACCGCGCAATGGGTTGGCAGCGGCAACCACCGGGTAACCGTCCTTCTCGAGAATCTTCACGACGCCATTCCAACTCGACGCATCGGCAAAGGCGCCATGTACGAGCACAATCGTGGGTTTTTCAGTTTGCGACCAGGCGTGTGTCGCCATGCTCAGGCTGACGGCGACGGCCAGTGCGGTTAATACTTTTTTCATTGTTGACTCCGGGTTTGACGGGAAATCAGGGAGCGAAGCGCGTGAAGACAAAGTCGTGATTACGCACTCGCGCCTGGTGACAGGCGAAGCAGGTTTCGTGTTGGGCTTCATCGGCCGGTTTACCGTTGATAAACCGCCCGAATCCCCAGCCACCGGTTGCTGCATATCTTTTCGAGTCCTTGACCATCACCTGCACGGTGGTGGCCGGCCCCGGGATGGACGCCGGCTCGAATTCCGGAGACTGCACATGTTTCCAGGCCAGCTTTACCAGCACCGTGCCATCAGGGAACGGCAGCGTAGAATCCTGATAAGCCTTGATGGCCAAGTCATTGCCCACCACGGCTCGCAGTTCGTTCAGGGGGGCCGCTTCCTGCGCCGGCGCAATCAGCGGCCATAGGCGGTAGTTTTCAGGCAGTTTCACGCCATAGATCGGCGAGGCGTCGCCCTTACTGGCGTCGCCCGCGGCAACACCGGTAGCCGTCAACGCTGCGATTGCAATGGCAGCCGACATCGCGGCCAGAAATTTCAGCTTCATTCTCGCCATCCTCTCAGCCGGTTTTCAAAGATGATCGGCGTCGATCACCGCCTGGGCGAAGGCTTTCGGCGCTTCCTGCGGCAAGTTGTGGCCTACTCCACCGGTGATCAATCGGTACTCATACTTGCCAGTGAAGCGCTTGGCGTACGCTTCGGCAGGTGGATGCGGTGCGCCGTTCGCATCACCTTCCAGGGTGATGGTGGGCACGCTGATGGATGGAAATGCCGCGAGTTTCTTCTCCAGCGCGTCGTATCTGGCCTCGCCCTTGACCAACCCCAGGCGCCAGCGATAGTTGAAAATCGACACGGCCACGTGATCAGGGTTTTGCAAGGACGCCGCGCTGCGCTCATAAGTGGCGTCGTCGAAATTCCACTGTGGCGACGCCAGCTTCCAGATGAGCTTGGCGAAGTCATGGGTGTTTTTCTCGTAGCCCAGGCGCCCACGCTCGGTCGCGAAGTAGAACTGGTACCACCACTGCAGTTCGGCGGCTGGCGGCAATGGCGCCTTGCCCGCCTCTTGGCTGCCTATCAAATAACCGCTCACAGCGACCAGGGCTTTCACTCTTTCCGGCCACAGTGCGGCAACGATATCTGCAGTGCGGGCGCCCCAGTCAAACCCACCCAGCACCGCCGTCTTGATTTTCAGCGCGTCCATGAAGTCGATCAGGTCGGTCGCCAGCGCAGCAGGTTGACCATTGCGAGCAGTCTTGGCCGAGAGAAAATGCGTATCGCCATAACCACGCGCAGAAGGGATCAACACTCGATATCCCTTGCCCGCCAAAGCAGGAGCGACATCAGCGTATGCGTTGATATCGTAGGGCCAGCCGTGCAACAAAATGACCACAGGACCATCGGCTGGGCCGAGTTCCGCGTAAGAAACGTTCAGCAGCCCCGCTTTCACATGCTTAAGTGCACCGAGAGAGGTGTGAGCTCCCGGGGTGATAGCCCCAATGGTGGACGCGGGTACATCAGCCGCGCTGGCTTGGGAAAAACCGACAGCCACCGCCGCGAATTGCAGCACCGCTGCTGCCAACAGCGATGGGGCAAGACCCCGCAGGCGGCTGGATTTATTTTGATTGTTCAGCAAGGTCATCTCCATGGTATTTCTCCGTAGCGAGCCGCCGAATAGCGGCCAGGTGTGTTGGCTGGGTTGCGTGTGAGCTACTGGGCTGTCTTCGTTGCGCTCAGCTTGGCGCGCAGCGGCCGGAAGGCCTCCCGCAACTCTTCGCTGAACAATTGAGGTTGCTCCCAGGAAGCGAAGTGGCCGCCCTTGTTAACCTCGCTGTAGTAGGAAAGTGATGGGTAAGCGCGTTGCGCCCAGCTTTTAGGCGCCTGATAGATCTCGTGCGGGAAGACCGTGATCGCCACCGGCACCTTGATGCTTGCGGTGTTCTGCGCGGCAGCGCTGAAATTGTTGTTGTTGTTTTCCCAGTAGAAACGCGATGACGATGCGCCTGCGTTCGTCAGCCAGTACAGGCTTATATCGTCCAGCATCTCGTCACGGCTCAAT
This sequence comes from Pseudomonas sp. DWP2-2, assembly GCF_049897065.1. NCBI lineage: Bacteria > Pseudomonadati > Pseudomonadota > Gammaproteobacteria > Pseudomonadales > Pseudomonadaceae > Pseudomonas > Pseudomonas sp. DWP2-2. The sequence continues at coordinate 87,389 of NZ_JAFCVN010000015.1, forward strand.
ACCCGTTCAGGCTGGCCATCACTGTCCGTCCACGCGGCGATTTTTTCGTACATCCACGCCGCAGTTCCGGTAGGCGAATCGGCCAGCAGGTAACCGATAGTCTGCGGGCGCGTAACCATCATCGCGCCGTATGCTGCATTGCGGCCGAAGAAGGTGCTCAAGGAATCAAACGCCTTGCGTTCAGGCTCAGTGAGCCCGACAGGGGCCGGGTCACCACTATTGATCGGCTTGACCAATTCGGGCGGGATGGTGGCCGGCATGTTCAAGTGAATGCCCAACAGCCCCGGCGGATTCAGGCGGCCCAATGCATCCGATATGACCGAACCGTGATCTCCGCCCTGGGAAACATAGTGGGTATAACCCAGACGCTTGATGAGCACATCCCAAGCCTTCGCGACCCGATCCGGCCCCCAGCCCAATTCAGTTGGCTTACCGGAAAAACCGTGTCCCGGAATCGATGGAATGATCACGTCGAACGAATCTTCAACCTTACCGCCGTAAGCAACGGGATCCGTCAGAGGACCGATCGTCTTCAGGAACTCAAACTGTGAGCCAGGCCATCCGTGTGTCAGAAGCAGCGGCATCGCGTTGGGGTTTGGCGAGCGAACATGGATGAATTGAATATCCACGCCGTCGATAGTCGTGATGAATTCAGGCAGCGCATTGAGCTTCGCTTCGGCCTTGCGCCAGTCATAGCCGCTGCCCCAATACTTCACCAGCGCCTGGACCTGGGCCAGCTGCACGCCTTGGGAAACGTCACTGACGGTCTCTTTGTCCGGCCAGCGGGTCGCCGCAATGCGCTTTTTCAGATCGGTCAATTGCGCTTCATCGACGTGAATTCGATAAGGTCTAATCGATTCGGGACTGGTCGAGGCCGAGCTGGCAACTGACGCATCGGCGGCCGGGCCAGCAGCCCAGGCACCACCGCTGCCGGCTATCAGGGCCAATCCCAAAGCGCCCATTCTCACGGAAGAAGCCATACAATGGCGCCAGGTGAAACCGAACGTAGCTGCAGGCATTTTGAATTTCCTATAAGTCATTGGTCGACAACGTCGCGAAACGCGCAGAGATAGCCGCGAGTTAAATGAGTCATCCATTGGAGAAGGTTTGCGCCTTCTCGATGGGTTCATTTAATGCCCCGTAGGTATCCCGTATGTGTCATCAACCGACTTAAAGGAATCGCTGTGTATCTATCCAAAGCGCAGATACAAAACGATACAAACCGACCACTCGCTCATAAAAAAACCAATGCCCCGACTTGTCGGGGCATTGGCTTTTCTGGGACCTGGAAAACATAAGGGCTTTTCAGCCCATCAAGCTCGGCAAAGGGCATAGAGACCGCGTCGATTGCTAGGCAGCATGACTTGGCTACCCAAGGAACAGGCAGATACCCCGCTCCACTTCACGCCCTTCCACGCCTGCAAGAAACTCCAGAAATTTGCCCCTGATTCTGGTTAGCGTTCACCATCGTCTCTACCGTGCCAGCAATCTTATTGAAGCTACTGCTGCTCAGCGACCAAGCAATCTTTTCAGCACCAGTAGAGCAACAGCCCCGATTGCCAGTGCAGCAACCGGTTTTTCCTTGACGAATGTAGAAACGCTGTCCAGTGCGTCACCATAGGTTTGCGTCAGTTGACCCGCAGCCTGGCGTCCAGCGCCCTCAGCTTCCAACTTCGAATCACCAAAAAGCTTCCCGACTGCGCTCTGCGCTTTGCCAGCAACCTTTTCTACAACGCCTTCTACCTGTTCGCTCTTCATGATTAACCAAACCTTCGTGTGTGATTGGGTAACCCAGGAAAACCCCGGGCTTGAGGCAACGTGCAAAGCGTTAGGTGGACAGGCTTAGTGATTAGTTCAAAGTTGATGAAGCTCACTTGGTCCAGATCAACCGATAAGTCTTCTTCCCTGTAGCGGCATCGTGATAGGGATTTTCGCCCGGGACCTCTCGCGTGCGCACGCACGGGCGTCCCTCGCAGTCAATAATGGCAGCGTCACCACCCTGGCGTTTCAACGCTTCTATGTTTTGCTCAAGCACCGCTAACTCTCGTTGCCTTTGCGCAATCTCATCGGTGCTGGGGACCGCAAAGAAAAACAGCAACGCCAGAGGCAATACCACACCTAGATGAATAGCGAAGATGCTGAGCCAGAATCGACGCTTAAGGCTGTCACTGGCGGCCTGGTACTTTTGCGCCGCATCAAGCGCAGCGGCATCGGCCTGTCTGAACTTGCCAATCAACTGCTCGGCCGCCTTTGAAGCCACTGAATCTGCGATCTGCGCCGCTGAAGCGCCCAGTATCGTCGGAATCTGTTGCAGGCTCTGCTCAACACGTTTTTCCAGATAGCCAAGGCGCGCAATCGCCTGCTCAGCGGCTTTTCTGTCATTTTCCGCTGCGCTCATGATGCCCTTGGCAGCAACGACCATGGCCCGCAGGCTGAGGTCATTTTCGTTCACGTGTTCGTCCATGGGTCATTACCTTCCATATTCGGGGCCGTCGCGGTGTTTGGGACGCTTCATGCTTCGCTCCAATGCAGGCACAGATAGCTCCAGCTGGGGACCGCTCATTTCCAGCTCAAGCCATTGCCTGTGCGGCATACTCAAATCACAGACGTCTCGCAGCTGAACAAAATGCATTGCTCCACCTGCGCCCATGACCAGAAGCACGCCACCTGCGCCCACCGGGTCGTCAGCTTGAATATTGCGTAAAAATCGCAGGTATATCTGTGAACGCTCGCGCATCATCGGGTCCAGGCCGCGAACAGCTTCGCGCGCGGTTTGCTCCACGAGTCGTTCAAGGCTTCCCGCGGACAACGCCAAGTGTTCGTCGTCGAAGGCGTCGAGATATGGAACGGCTCGCGAAACCAAAGGCGTGTCGGTGTCATTGGCGCCCACCTCCACATACCAGTGCAGGCTTCTGGACGTTTCGACCAATACCTGATTCTCACCTGTCAGGGCGGCCATGAGTAAACGATGTCGTAGTCGTTCTTTTTTCAGGCTGGCGCCCTTCATCTTGAATTCGATCAAGCGCACGACACCTGGAAAGCTCAGCAGTACGTCAGCCAGCTCTTTGTCTGCAGGCGTCTGCTGTAGCAGGTTGACCACGCTTGGGATCGAGGTGTTTGCGTCTAGACGTGACCGCACGGCGAATCCGAGACCGTACAGAAAGTTTCCTATCACGACGTTTTCATAGAGTTTCTTCGTTCGGTGACGTTTGTTCTGATGACCAACATCATCCTGATCTTGCTGGTTCAACGGCACTCCGTTACTCCTGATGCTTGGGATGAAGGACCTTATATATCTGCAAAACCACCCGCCTCACCGCCTCTTCAATCGTCCCTTCATTGCGACACATTACCCACCCCTGCTCCACAGCCGCTCGCTCAAACGCCTCGGTACACGCAACTTGCTCCTCCAGCTTAGACATCACCGTACTGCTCAACCCCCGCCGTCGTGCTACCGCCCGCGCCCAGGATATTTGCGCCGCGGTGACAACCCCCACGTGCAGGTCCGGCACTTGCACCTGCCGATTAATGTTCAGCTCAAGAATGTCTGCAAAGGGTATCAACCGACGAAACGCGGCATCAGATGGGTACCAGCGATCCATCAGGATGATGCTGTCAGGTGGCTGCGCGGCCAGTACGTTCCGAGTAATCCAGCTGCGGCTGTCGGCAAAGCGCTCACACACCTCAAGTTCCAGATCCCGGCTGGGATCTCGGGCGAACGTGTTAACCAGAGCCATCGTTTGCGCTCGACAGGGATCGCTCTTGCGCTCGCACAGTCGCACGACCTTTATGTTGTCGGCCCTCAACGCTGTCGTAACGGCCTCCAACAGCGTGGTTTTACCGGTGCCTTTGGGGCCATCCATCGAAATAAACAGCGCACGAGTCATACGGGCGCTGCATCATCGTTCAGGTTGTGCAGTTCCATGGGGCCTCGGGGTCTGAGCGTTTGGGCGAGTTGGCCTCCATTATGGGCAACCCTATTGCCCAATGCGAGGCTGGACTGGCCGACGCGCCCTCCCCGCGTCGACGGTCAGTCATTCAGCATCCGGCTTTCCTGCACACCAGCCTCGTACCTCAACGCCCATGGCGCAATCAACCGCTGCGGGGTCTGGCAGGCTTTGCGTTTAAACACGAAGTTGCGGCATTTCTCGGCAAACTGCTGGCGGTTTTCCACCATGTCGAGTCGCATCTGTGCCAGCTCCTGCTCGCGACAGCGTTCAACTTGCTGAGTATCCAGCATGGCTTTTCGCGTGCGTGCGTGAAGGTACTTATCATCGGTCAACGCACGGTCAGCCTCTTGCAAAAGCCACAGGCCGAATGCCTGCAGACAGCGGGGCCCGATGCCCTGGACCATGCCGTACTGCTGGGCCTGGATGGCGCTGATGGGCAGGCATTCTTCGGTGAGCTTATGCGCGATTTCGCTGCCCACCGCCCGTGGCAGGCTGTAGGTCCAGTATTCGGAGCCGTAGAGTCCCATGGTCTTGTAGTGCGGATTGAGCACCACACCTTCGCGAGCCAATACAATGTCGGCGGCCAGCGCCAGCATCACGCCGCCTGCGCCCGCGCTGCCGGTCAGGCCGCTGATCACCAGTTGCCTGGCGGTGAGCAGCTCCAGGCACACATCGTCGATGGCTTGAATGTTGGCCCAGGCTTCCAGCCCTGGCACGTCGGCGGCCTGGATGACATTGAGGTGAACGCCATTGGAAAAGCTGCCGCGTCCGCCCTTGATCAGCAACACCTGGGTATCTCGCGCCTTGGCCCAGCGCAACGCTGCGACCAGCCGCTGGCATTGTTCGGTGCTCATGGCGCCGTTGTAGAACTCGAACGTCAGTTCGCCGATGTGGCCGAACTCTTGGTAGCGAATGGGTTGATAGACCCGCTCGTTGAAAGGCTGGCGGGCGATTGAGCTGTCCAGCACCGGAACGCCGGCCAGCCTTTGCGCCAGTACGTGCCGTGCCGGCAGCTTGAAGGTCTCTGGGCCTTTGGGTTTGAGCGAGCCGATCCACAGGCTGTGATCTCCGGCCGCCACCAGCACAGCGTCGTCCTGTACCGCGAGGATTTCTCCGGGAGTGCCCTGGCGGGCGTCCAAGTGCGCGTCGTAGAGGTAATATTGCCCGCCCAACAGGCTGGCCAACACGCCGGGCTGGCCATCGGCAGCGTCGAGGCTGCGTTTGATAAAGCCTGCGCAATCGAACCAACTGAAGGTGCGGTCGGCCTGGGTCATGTTCGGCTGCAAGCGCCCGATGACGCTGGGTTGGGTGTAATTGAGCGGTGTGGGGACGAAGCCCTTGGCGAATTTCGCCACGACGTCACGAATGCAAACCATCGCGGCATCGCTCACCAGGCCGTTGTACAGCTCGGATTTGCGCACCTGGTCGGGCATGTCGAATTCACAGGTGGACCATATCGGCCCTGCGTCCATTTCCTCCACCGCTTGCAAGGCGGTGACGCCCCAACGGCGAGCCTGCTGGGTGATAGCCCAATCCAGCGCACTGGCACCGCGGTCACCAACGATGCCCGGATGGATGATCACCACCGGGCGCTGCGGATGGCTCCATAGTTGGTGCGGCACACGGTCCTTGAGAAATGGGCAGATCACCAGGTCGGCACCTGACGCCTCGACCTGCTGGCACACCGTGGCTTGATCGGTGAACACCACAACGCTGGGGTCGTGACCCGCCTGGCGCAGATCCAGCCAGGCTCGTTGGGTCAAACCGTTGAATGCCGATGATAACAACAGAATCTTGAGTGATCGCATGGCTGACTCTTCCTTGAGAATGTGCGACCAGAGCTGCTCGTTGAGCCGTCCCTGGCCATCGATAAGCGCCCAAGGTTATAGAGCGGGCCAGCACGGCCACCTGATCGAGATCAATAGTCGGGTTCTGTTGTTCTCAAGGTTCGGCCGGTGAAAGCGGCTTATATTTTCTGAATCACTGCGCAGCCCACTCATCAAATGAACATGCCCTGCTCGGGTACGCCTTGTTAACCGTAACGGAGCCACGTTCATGTTCGAGAAAGCGCATTACCTCATCAGTTTCATCCTCGACAACCAGCCACAAAGCCGCACGCTTGAGCACGATGCAGACACGCTGGACCCGCAATGGGCCGAGTCCCTGCTCAGGCAGCGCTTCGCAGAGCTCAAGGACGCGAAATTGAGCGACGTCCAGGTGCAAAAGCGCAACAAGCCGGCCGATGAAGGCCATGACATCCCAGGGCATTACCAGCAGCCCTGATTTACGTATCAGAAAACCGCTGCCCGTTTATCAATCACTGAATATTCGGAGGACCTATGAACCCGACAACTCAAGGTTGGACCTGCGCCTGCCCAGGCTGCACCTGCCAGGTGACCCATGACACGCGTCACCAGCGCAACGGCAAAGCCTACTGCAGCCAGGCATGCGCCGACTTGCACCCCCAGGGTCAAGCGTGCCCCAGTGCCGATTGCCATTGCGAGTCGAATGTGAAGGTGCAAGACCGCGCTGTCAGCGATAGCCAGCTCGACGAGGCGATCGAAGAAACCTTTCCTGCGAGCGATCCCATATCGCCTTGATCATTCAGACCCATTAGGAAAACGGGGGCTGCATCGTGGCTCTAGGGTCTAGCAGTTGACAGCCCCCGGCAAAACTCAACAACCTGCACGTCTCACCGCCCTGCCCTGAGGCTGCCCTTGGACTATTTCACCGCGCTCACCGCATTCATCGAAGCCGCCGAAGGCAACAATTTCTCGCGTGCCGCCGAACGCTTGGGGATCAAGGCCTCAACGGTTTCACGCTATGTGAAGGACCTCGAGCAAGACCTGGGCATCGCGCTGTTCAACCGCTCCACACGCACGCTGCATCTGACCGAAGGCGGTCAGACCTTCCTGATACACGCACGCAGGGTATTGGATGAACTGGAACACGCCAAGGCCGCCACGTCTGCGCTGAACCAGCATCCCCGGGGAGTGTTGAAACTCAACCTGCCGCCGGCGTTTGCGCGGCATCACATTCTGCCGGCGTTGAATGACTTTCTGGTGCGCTACCCGCAGATCAGCGTGGAACTGGTGCTGGATAACACCCAGGTCAATTTGATTCATGCCGGCGTCGACTTAGCCATACGCATTGGCGAGCTGGCCGATTCGACCCTCAAGGCACGCAAGCTCAGCGACGGCCACTACCGCTTGGTGGTCAGCCCGGCGTTTGGCATGCAGCACCCTCCTCCTTCCACGCCCACCGACCTGGCCGGTTTGCCTGCGGTGCTGGGCACGGCTACCACCGGCGATATCAGTTTTGTATCCGCCGGCCGCGCGCTCCCGTTGCAGCATGACGGCGTTATTCGAATCAATGACCTGGACGCGCAACTCATCGCCGTGCGCCAAGGCTTGGGCTTTGGGCTGTTGCCGGACTGGCTGGTGGCGCAAAGTATCGAGGCCGGCGACTTGGCAGTGTGGCTGCCCGAATGGCATATCCAGGGCGTGGAGCGGGCGTTTGCGGTGTGGTTTGTGTACCCGCCCAAGCGCATCGTATCGTCCAAGGTCCGGTGTTTTATCGACTTTATCGTTGAACGACTGGGCGAAACACCGGACTGGAAGTGACTCAACTGAAGCGGATATCCAGCGCACGCAAGTAGGTTTGCAGCCCCGCATCCTGAATCGGGATCAGGAACGCCTCGCTATCCGATTCATTAAAATGCGCATGCCAGTAACCCGGTGGCGTGACAAACGCCAGGCCGGGAGACCAGTCGACCCGCTGCGGGTTACGAATTTGCCCATCCGCGTCCAGCTCGGTGCCCACCAATGAATAACAGCCCGTGGGGCAATCAATAATGAAGTCCAGTGCAATCGACTGATGCCGATGGGGTTTCTGCACCGATCCCGCCGGCAGAATCCCGTACATGGCCCACAACACGTGGGTCACCGTGCGCGTCTGCGGGAAATGACGGTTGCCCAGCAGGATGCTGATGCGGCTGCGGTCCTGTGCCCTGGGATCATCGGCCGCTTCACGCAACTTCGCGTTGGCCAGTGCTGCTGGGTACAGGGTCGGCGCAAAGCGATCGGCGCGGGGTGTCACCCCCAGGTAACGCAGCAACGGCTCATCGTGCACATAGTAAAGACGTGCATCCTCGCGGGCACTGAAGTGCGCTTGCTGTAATCCCGGCAGGGCGATAAAGCAGCCCTTGGACCATTGAATCTCATACTCCCCCTGAACCACGCTGCCCTCCCCGGCAATCACGTAGAACACCTGGGAAGTGGCGTTGGGTTGCAGGGTCAGCGTGTCGCCAGGGTTAAGGCGCATGAAGTTCGCGCATAGCCCGGGGCCTGTCGCAGGGCCTTCGCAGCCCAAGGCGTCGCTGAGGTCCAGCGGTACCACGCGGGAGGGGCCATTGTCATACAGCGAGGCCGGAAAGCTGTGGTAGGGAATGCGGGAAATCAGGTTGGCACTGATGGGATTCGCCGCCTTGCTGTACTCGAAGTACTCGGCGTCCACTTGGTTGATATCCGTCAGTGCGGGGTCGAATTCACGGTTCATCAGGCTCACCTCAGTCTTGGGCTGGATCGCGCAGCACGGTTGAAGCGCTGCACGGGCTAAGTGGACTATAGGCATTGCCCATTGGCGGATGAATGCCTGTAACGGCACAGCAGTTATGCGAAACGGGGCAGTTAACGCAATTGGAACCAGGTGGTTTTCAACTGGGTGTACTTATCAAACGAATGCAGCGACAAATCGCGCCCGAACCCCGACTGTTTGCCGCCGCCAAACGGCACGGTCACGTCCAGGGCGTCAATGGTGTTGACCGACACGGTACCAGCATTCAGGGCACGCGCCACGCGATGCGCACGGTTCAGGTCATCACTCCACACCGATGCCGCCAGGCCGTAGACGCTGTCGTTGGCTTGCTGTATCGCCTGTTCTTCGGTATCGAAGGCACTCACCGCCAGCACGGGGCCAAACACCTCATCACGGGACAGGCGCATGTCAGCGGTGACGTTGGCAAATATCGTCGGCTGGATGAAGTTTGAACAACCCTCGATGTTCAACTGTTGGCCACCGCTCAACAGCGTGGCGCCTTCTGCGCGAGCCTGCCCGATGGCTTGCATGATGCGTGCGGTTTGCCCGCTGTCGACAATTGCACCGGCGGCGCTGGCGGGGTTCAGTGGGTTGCCGGGCATCCAGGCGTGGGATTTATCGATCAGGCGCTCGATGAACTCGTCGTGGATGCAGCGTTGCACATAGAGGCGCGAATTCGCCGAACACACCTCGCCCTGGTTGAAGAATATCCCGAAGGCCGCCTTCTCCGCCGCCAGGTCCAGGTCCTGACAGTCTGCAAACACCAGGTTCGGGCTCTTGCCTCCACACTCCAGCCACACCTGCTTGAGGTTGGACTGCGCGGAGTACTGCATGAAGTACTTGCCCACTTGGGTCGAACCGGTAAATACCAGGCAATCGACGTCCGGGTGCAACCCCAGTGCCTTGCCGGCGCCCTCGCCCATGCCTGGCACCACGTTCAGCACGCCCTCGGGGACGCCCGCCTCGAGCGCCAGTTGGGCCAGGCGCAGGGCGGAAAACGGCGATTGCTCAGCGGGCTTGAGTACCACGCTATTGCCTGCCGCCAAGGCGGGTGCCAATTTCCAGGCGGCCATGTCCAGCGGGAAATTCCACGGCACCACCGCTGCAATCACGCCCAATGCTTCGCGGGTAATGGTCGCCAACGCGTTGTGGGCAGTCGGCGCGACCTGATCGTAGAGCTTGTCCAGGGCCTCACCGTACCAGGCGAAAACATGGGCCGCGCCGGGTACGTCGACGTTATAGGCGTCCATTACCGGCTTGCCCATGTTCAGGGAGTCCAGCAGTGCGAGTTCTTCGCGGTGGGTCATCAACAGGTCGGCGAGTTTGATCAGGACTTTTTTGCGTTCGCCTGGAGGCATGCGTCGCCACGGGCCGTTGTCAAAGGCGCGGCGTGCGGAGCGTACTGCCAGGTCGACCTCCGCTGCACCGCAGGCGGCGACCTGCGCAAGCAAGCGGTTGGTCGCCGGGTTGATGGTGTCGAAGGTCGCCCCGGAGAGTGCACCTACGGGCTGGCCGTCGATCAGGGCGGTGCTGATGAAGGTTTGGCGGGCAGCGCGTTGCTGCCAATAGTCGAGGTTGAACATGCTGTACTCCTGAATTGGGCCGTAAGGCTTTTGTAGGAGCGAGCTTGCTCGCGAAAAACTCACAGGCGCCGCGTTCATCCAGGAAGAACGCGTTATCGTTGACGTTTTTCTCGAGCAAGCTCGCTCCTACGGATGAACCGAGGTGGGGCCTGTTCATTCGGCCATTTGCAGCTCCGGCATGCGTACCCGGAACCCACGCGTGACGCAGAACAAACACACCAGCCCCAGGCCCATCCAGCCCAGGCCGATGGTGAACGACATACCCGACAGGCTCGTCCACAACCACAGCGTGCTGAGAAACCCCAGGCCCGGCAGTGCGGCGTACAGCAGATAGTTGCGTGTACCGCGCAGCTTCTGGTCGCCCAAGTAATGTTTGATCACGGCCAGGTTCACCGCCGAAAACGCGAACAGCGCGCCAAAGCTGATCATGTTGGCCACGGTGTCCAGGCTGATGAACAGCGCAATCAGCGAAAACAGGCTGACCAGCATGATCGCGTTGGCCGGTACGCGTTTTTTCGTCACCAGCTTGCCGAATACCCTGGGCAACGCGCCGTCGCGGCCCATGGCGAACAGCACGCGGGACACGCTGGCCTGGGAGACCATCGCGGAGGCGAAACAGCCCGCCACATAGGTCGCGGTAAACGCACTCACCAGTAGCTCGCCGCCGACCCGGCGCATCACATCGACCGAAGCCGAGTCGGGATCGGCAAAACTATTCCATTCCGGGAAGACCATCTGGGCGCAATACGACACCACCAAAAACAGCAACCCACCGATCAGCGACACCGCCATGATCGCCTGCGGAATGGTACGACGCGGGTCAGGTGTCTCCTCAGCCATGGTCGACACGGCATCAAACCCCAGGAACGACAAGCACAGCACCGCCGCGCCGGTCATGATCAGCGGCACGCTGAAACCTTCATGGTGAAACGGCTTGAGCAGCGACACCGGCTCGGCTTGCCCGCTGAGGTTGTGGATCGACAACCCCACGAACACCACGATGAACACCAGTTGGGCCACGATCAGCACCCAATTGACCCGGGTAATCGACTCGATACCCACCAGATTCAGCGCCGTCACCAGGGCAATGGAGCCCAATACCCATACCGCGGTGGGCACGGTAGGAAAGTATTCGGACAAGTAGATGCCGATCAGCAAATAGCTGAGCAGCGGCAGGAAGATGTAGTCCAGCAGCAAGGTCCAGCCGGCGATAAAGCCGAAGGAGGCGCCAAACGCCTTGCGCGTATAGGTGTAGACCGAGCCCGAATACGGGTGCGCCTTGACCATGCACCCATAGCTGTAGGCCGTCAGCAGCATGGCAGCCAGGGTCAACAGGTAGGCGGTGGGCAGGTGCCCCTTGGTCATTTGGGTCACCAGACCGTACGTGGTGAACACCGCCAGCGGCACCATATACGCCAGCCCGAACAGTACAAGCCCGACAAGGCCCAGGGGTTGTCGAAAGCGGCGCGATGAGGTTGGTTGGGTTGGGGTTTGATGGACGGGAGTATCGGCTACGTTTGTTATTGTATTCATTGCTGACTCCTGGAAAGTGGAATGCAGGGCGCCGCGGCGTTCGATCAAATCGACACCTTTGATGAGCCATCCATTGGGAGCGGTGGGCAGGCCGCTATGGGCCGCCCACCCTGTTCAACCGAAGCGGCACGCGGGGGCTCAGCCCTTCACAGTTTTCCCGCGATCCGTGCGGTGCGGTCCACCGCAATGCGGGTCTTGTCGACCAGTTCATCGAGCTCCGCGCGGCTGGCTACCAGGGCCGGCGCCATGATCATGCGGCCCAGGGTCGAGCGAATGATCACGCCTTCTTCAAAGCCAAAAGTGCGGCATTGCCAGGCCAGGTCGTTTTCATTGGCAAAGCGTTTGCGCGTGCCTTTGTCCTCGACAAACTGCAAGGCTGCCAGCAGGCCGGTGCCCTGGATCTCGCCGATCAGCGGGTGGTTGCCAAAGACTTCGTGCAGGAGCTTGTGCAAATACGGCCCGGTGTCGTCCTTTACCTGGCGCACGATCCCTTCGTCACGCAAGGCCTTGAGGTTGGCCAGGGCCACCGCCGCCGCAACCGGGTGCCCGGAATACGTCAGTCCATGGGCAAACACCCCGCCCCGCTCTACCAGGGCTTCGGCCATGCGCTTGCTCAATACCAAACCGCCCATGGGCAGGTAACCTGAGGTCAGGCCCTTGGCGATCGACAACGTGTCGGGTTCGAAGCCGAAATGCTGATGGGCAAACCACTCACCTGTACGACCGAAACCGCCAATCACTTCATCAGCGCACAGCAGCACATCGTATTGGCGACAGATACGCTGGATCTCTGGCCAATAGCTTTCTGGGGGGAAAATCATGCCGCCGGCGCCCTGGAAAGGTTCAGCGATAAAACCGGCGACGTTTTGCGCGCCCAACTCCAGAATCTTTTCTTCCAGTTGCAGGGCGCAGCGCCGCCCGAACTCGGCCGGAGTCAAGTCACCGCCCTGGGCGTACCAATAAGGCTCGTCAATGTGCGCGACGTCCGGGATCAAGCCGCCCATTTCATGCATGAATTTCATGCCGCCCAGGGCAGACGCCGCCAGGGTGGAGCCGTGATAGCCGTTCCAGCGACCGATCATGATCTTCTTCTGCGGCTTGCCGAGCACTTGCCAGTAGCGGCGTACGGTGCGGATCAGCACCTCATTGGCTTCGGAACCGGAGTTGGTGTAGATCACATGGCTGTAGTGCCCTGGCAACAGGCTGAACAGCAACTCGGACAGCTCGATCACCGCCGGATGGGTGGTGTGAAAGAACATGTTGTAGTACGCCAACTGATCCATCTGCGCAGCAGCCGCAGCCGTCAGGTCCTTGCGCCCATAACCCAGCTGCGTGCACCACAGGCCCGACATCCCGTCCAGGTAACGCTTACCCTCGCTGTCCCACAGGTACAGGCCCTCACCGCGGACCATTACGCGCGGGCCTTCGGCATTCAGCGCCTTTTGATCCACAAAGGCATGGATATGGTGGGCCGCGTCCGAGGCCTGGTAGTCCTGGGTCTGGCGTTGCGGTTCAAAGGGTAGGTTCATGGCTTTTTCTCTTGTTGTGGGTAGTCATGCAGCCGGTCAACGGCCTTTGCTCATGTAGCGTTCGAGGGGGTCTTTGCTCAGCCCGCCCTGGGCCTCGGCCAACGAGTCGATAAACAGGGAAAACAGTTCCGATTGCGTGCCGATGTCGAGCTTGCTGTAGATGTGCTTGCGGTGGGACTTGATGGTGTCTTCGGAGACCCCGAGGCGCTCGGCCAGCGAACGTGTGGAGTGGCCGCGCAGGATCAACTGGGTGATCCGGCATTCGCGTTCGGTGAGCAGCGAGGAGCCGAAGTTGTTGAGTGCCGAGTGAATACGCTGTTCCAACAGGCTTTCGAAACGCGCGCCCTGAGTCTCCAGGCCGACGAAGTGCTTGCCCAGCACTGCCAATACCCATGGTGCTATGCGCTTGAAATGCTCGGTGGTGTCCGCGTCGAGCTTCTGCGTAAAGGCCAGCGACACCGCCAGGCTCAAGCCGTTGCTCGCCTGCAGGATGTAGTTGAGCTCATCCTCCAGGTGCGAATGCCGGTAAAACGACTGGTAGTACTCGCTGTGCTCAAAGTGGTCGGGGGCCACATCGGCGAGGTCGTAGCAGCCGGAAGTGGCGCCCTCCACGCAGGCGCCGTAGAACGGGTCGAGCAAGTAAAAACCGGAGAGGTACTGGCGCACATTGCCCTGGGGCAGCCATGGCCCGTCCAGTTCGAACAATGCGCTGGGCATGCCGTCGTGGGGGTACAGGTACAAGGTCGTGGCCTGAATGGGGCGGATACACCCCAGGGCATCGAACAACGTGGCGGCAAACCCCGCGTGCCCGATGCTCTCGGTCACCCTGGCTATCTGTTCGAACCACTGGGCTGAAGACAGTCGATCATTATCCACTTCGAAGACTCGCCGTCATAACGGTTGGGTGCGACACCAGATCACTGGCGCCGGGGACTGAAGTGATAGTCCCACACCCGCAAAGTCATCGAAATCACCCCTTAGGGTGAGGGGGTGCGCTGGAACCTCGGAATCGCCAAGCCCAGGCTTTCGCGCAAGGTCGAGCCCTCGTAGGCCGTGCGATAAACACCGCGCTCTTGCAGCAAAGGGATCACCTCCTGAGTAAAGCGATCAAATTGCCCAGGGTGCCCGATGTAGATATTGAACCCGTCCACCGCCCGTGCCTCGAACCAATCCGCCATTTTCTGCGCCACCGTGGCCGCGCTGCCCACGAACGCGCCTGGGCGCAATTGCCGGCCAAATTCGACGGCCTGGCGCAGGCTGAAGCCCTGCTCCCGCGCCTGGTCGGCGATACGTTTGGCAGCGGTGAAAAAACTGCTGCGCGCGGCCTCCAGGCTCTCTTGCGGGAACGGCGCATCCAGGTCGTACTGGCTGAAATCATGCCAGCCAAAATTGCGCCCGAACTCCTTGAGTGCCAGCGCAAAACTGTGGTCGATTTGATGATAGTGCTGCTCGATTTCCCGGGCATGGGCATCGGTGTCGCCCACATAAATTTCCGCACCGGGCATGATCAGTACCTGTTCCGGATCGCGCCCCCGTTGTGCCGCCCTGCCCTTGATATCCCGGTAAAACGCCTGGCCCTGCTCGATACTGGCCGCGTGGGTGAAGATCACATCGGCAGTGGCGGCGCCCAGGTCGCGGCCTTGCTCCGAGTCGCCGGCCTGGAAAATCACCGGCTGGCCCTGGGGGGAGCGCTGGATATTCAGCGGGCCCACCACCGAGAAGTGTTCGCCCTGGTGATTCAGGCTGTGCAGCTTGCTCGGGTCGAGAAACTGCCCAGTGGCACGGTTGCGCACAAACGCATCGTCTTCGTAAGAATTCCACAGCCCCTGCACCACCTGAACGTGTTCGGCGGCACGCCCGTAGCGGGTGGCATAGTCGTAATGTTCGTCGCGGCTGTAATTGCCGGCGGTACCGGCATCGCCACTGGTCACCACGTTCCAGCCGGCGCGGCCTTTGCTGATCAGGTCCAGGGAGGCCAGGCGCCGGGCGACGTTATACGGCGAGTTATACGAGGTAGTCAGCGTACCGACCAGGCCGATATGCCGCGTGCTCACGGCCAGTGCCGACAGCAACGTCAGCGGCTCCAGGCGATTGAGGTAATGGGAGGGCGAGCCTTCGGTGATGAACTGGCTGTCGACGATGAACATTAGGTCGAACAGCGCCGCCTCGGCCTGGCGCGCTATCTCGATGTACCAATCGACGTTGACGCTGGCATCGGCCGGCAATTGCGGATCAAGCCACAGGTTATGGCGGCCCGGCCCACCGCAGCCCATGGTCAGGGCGCCCAGTTTGAGCTGTCTTTTAGTCATTGCGCAGTAGTCCTTCAAGCGGTCAGGGCTGGGTGGTGGCGACGGCGGGTTGCAAGGCGGCCGCGAATGAAGGGTCGAACAACGTGGCGGCCGAGTAGGACTTGACCAGGCCCAGGCCGGCAAAAAAGTCCACGGTCTTTTGCGCCTCGATGGGCGCCTGAGGCGCCAGCGGCTCGACGGTGGTGCGTGCGCGGGCAAACCAGACGCGGGCGATGTCGGCATCAGCGCGGGTGCGCTTGGCCCAGGCATCGGCATACGCGTTGGCGTTGGCCGGGCTTTGGCGGGCCCAGTCGCGGGCTTTTTTCAGGCGCTGGAGGAAGTCGCTGATGGGTTCACGCTTGGCCTCGACAGCACTGGCGTTGGCGGCAATGAAACTCTGGGCCGGGATCAAGTCTTCAGCGGTTGCCAGCACCCGCGCACCTTGGCGTTCCTGTTGCGTGACGTAGGGTTCCCAGGTAGCGATCACGTCAACCGCACCGCCTTCCAGCGCGTGGGAGGCATCCAGGGCGCTGAGGTAGCGCCATTGCAGCGAATCCCGCGCAACCCCGGCCTTGTCCAGTGCGGTCAGCAACAGTTGCTGGCTCCAGGAACCTTTCCAGATCGCAGCGCGCTTGCCTGCCAGATCGGCCAGGCTGTGGATCGACGAGTCTTTTTTTACCAGGATGGCTACGCCGTCGAGATTTTGCCGGCTGACGGCAATCACTTTGATCGGTGCACCCAAGGCGCCCAGGAACAACACCGGGGCATCCCCGAGCAGGCCCAGGTCCAGGCTGCCGACGTTGAGCGCTTCGGCCACCGGCGACCCGGCCGTGAACTGCTTCCAGTCCAGCGTGTAAGGCAGGTCATCGAGCACCCCCGCCGCTTCCATCACGGCCTGGGCGTTGTAGCTCTGGTCGCCGACCACCAGGGTTTGCGCCTGCGCCGTCAGGCACAGCAAAGAGGCGGCCAACCCGGCCGCCAGGGTTTTGAGGTAACGCACGTTCGTCTCCAGATGCCTTGTGGGGCATTCAAATCGATCCGCACGCACGGTCTCGGTTTTAAAAAGCTTTTATCTGTGGCGAGGGAGCTTGCTCCCGCTGGGCTGCGTAGCGGCCCCATGCTCCGGACAAAGAGCAGGGCCGCTTCGCGCCCCAGCGGGAGCAAGCTACCTCGCCACAGGTTTTTGGGTGTCCGGGCTATTTTCGTGGGGCTGAAGGCGAGATGTAAAATACTAATAACGCATAACCTAATTCATTAATAATGCGCATATCGCATCACGCTAGCGCGGCAATTCAACCCGAGCCACCAACCCCGACCCACGTCGATTGCTCAGGCTCAGCTCACCGCCCTGCTCGCGCACAATGGCCCGCGCTGCCGAGAGCCCAAGCCCTACCCCACCGGTATTGCGGTTGCGTGAGGTCTCGAGACGAAAGAAAGGGTCGAACACACGCTCCAGGTCCGCTTCGGGAATCCCCGGGCCCTCGTCGCTGACCTCGATGCGTACCCGCTGATCGTCAACACTCAGAGCAATGCTGGGGTGCCGGGCGTACTTGGCGGCATTTTCCAGCAGGTTGACCACCACCCGTTTAAGCGCCAATGGCCGGCCGTGATAGACCAGATGGGGCGGCCCCCGGAAGTCGACCGCCAACTGCTGGTCCCGATAGTCGTCGATGATGGTTTGCAGCAGTTCAGACAAATCGAATGCCGTGCTGTGCTCCAGTACCGTATCGTCGCGGAAAAACGCCAGCGCGGCGTTGATCATCGACTGCATTTCCTCGACATCGCGAATCAGCTTGTGCTGATGGTCCAGATCCTCCATGAACTCGCAGCGCAGGCGTATCCGCGTCAAAGGCGCGCGCAAGTCATGGGAAATGGCTGCCAGCATCTGGGTGCGTTCGCCGATGAAGTGCTGGATCTGCGCCTGCATGGTGTTGAAGGCGATAGTGGCCTGGCGTATTTCGTCGGGGCCTTCGATGTCGATGGGCGGTGCGCGCAGATCGCCGCCGAAGCGTCTGGCGGCACTGGCGAAACGCTGCAATGGCTTGGCCAATTGCCGGGTGGCCACCCAGGCGACCAGCAAGGTGGCGATCAACCCCAGGATGATGATCACCGCAATCCGCGTGGGTGCGCTCAGGCCCCAACTGCGTTCGGGTGGGATGAAGGACAACCAGCTGCCATCAAGTAACTGCACCAGCGCGACATAATGCGCGTCGGGGCTGCCACGGGGCCAATCGTCCGGGCTGTACACCTGAATGGTGCGCCCCGTGCCAAACAACGCCTGTATCCCCGGGACTTCGCCCGCCTGTAGCACGTTGCCGCCGCTGGGCAGGCCGAAATCCACGGGGTCGGTATGCCACGTCACCTGCAACCGGGCATCGCTGGCCGCTGCCGCCAGGTGCGAGCGTAACGGCGCAGGCGCCGCCTCGATCACTTTCAACGTCGCGGCCATTTGTTCCAGCAACCCCGTGCGGTCGATGGGCGGACGCGCCCACACCCCGGCCACCTGCACGAACAAGGCATTGAGGGCCAGTGAGGCGAGCATCGCGGCGAGAATGGTCAGGGCGATCCGCCGGTTCAGGGTGTCGCGGCGCAGCAGGCGGCGAATCATGCGCGGGTCACCGGGGCAGTGAACAGATAGCCGCCATTGCGCACGGTGCGGATCAGGTCCGGGCGCTTGCAATCGGGCTCGATCTTGCGCCGCAGCCGGCTGACCTGCACGTCGATGCTGCGGTCGAAGGCGTCGTGGCCCTGGCCGTGGGTCAGGTCGATCAACTGGTCGCGGGTGAGAATGCGCTGGGGGTGTTCGAGAAACACTACCAGCAGGTCGAACTCGCCACCGGACAACGGGATCATGACGCCCTCCGGCGAACGCAGCTCGCGACAGGTGATATCCAGATGCCAACCGGCGAAGGCAATCACCGGGCGTGAGCGCTCGTCGGCCGCGATGACCGGCTGTCCCGCACGCCGTTGCACAGCGCGCAGCCGGGCCAGCAATTCGCGCGGGGCGAAGGGTTTGGTCAGGTAGTCGTCGGCGCCCAGCTCCAGGCCAACAATGCGGTCGCTCAGCTCGCCCATGGCCGTGAGCATGATGATAGGGATGCCGAACTGCGCCCGCACTTTCTGGCAGAGGCTGAGGCCGCCTTCGCCGGGCAACATGAGGTCGAGGATGATCGTGTCCGGCCGCTGTTGTGCGACGGCCGCCCACATGGCCTCGCCGTCGGCGGCCACGTCGACTTCATAGGCGTGCTGGACGAAGAATTTCTTCAGCAATGCCAGCACTTCCACGTCGTCATCGACGATCAGCAGTCTGCTCACGTTCACAGATTCCCAGGCCAAAAAAAGAACGACATCTAAAACCATTCCGGCGCCGGGGTCATTTATTTCAATCGAGCAACATTCCTTCGCCACGGACACAACCCGGACATCTTTGGGCAAAACCTGTCGGGCATTCTGCACATCTCCCACTCACGAAAGACGCCTATGAAAGTTTCGAACAGCAGGTACACCGAGCAAGCAGCAGGCGATGCGCGGCCACTGGTACTGAGCCAGCGCACCTCTTCCCCGGCTCAGGATAGCCCGATGCTGTTCCAGGAATCCTGCCTGGGGCTGAACGCGGACCTGGACCGTATCGTGCTGCGTCGCTACTTCGAACACTACAGCCCCGACGCCGGGCGCTGGGTCGAGTACGCCCACTCCATTCCCATCGCCGAGCTTGTCCACTGGATCATGACCCATGGCCAGTTGCATATCGAATCGTCACACGACACTCCAAACGAACAGGCAACCCATTGATGGCCCGTAAATGCTCACTCCTGCTACTGATGGCGGCCACCCTGAGCCTGATGGCTTGCAGCAGCAACAAGGTCGAACCCGAGCGATATACAGGCTTTCTTCATGACTACAGCCTGCTTAAAGAACAACAGAGCCCGTCGGGCCAGACCGTACTGAGTTGGATCAGCCCGGCCTTGAAGCGCGGCCGCTACAAGCAGGTCTACCTGGCGCCTAGCCAGTTTTTCCCGGCTGTTGAACCCACCGCTCAGATCCCCCAAAGCACGCTCTCCCACGTCACCGGCTACTACGACCTGGTACTGCGCTCGGAACTTGGCAAATACGTTTACCTGGCCTCAAAACCTGGCCCTGACACCCTCACAGTACGCCCTGCCATCACCCGCATCGCCACCAGCCCACAGGGACTGCGGTTGTATGAGTGGCTGCCGATCACCCTGGTCGCAGCGGGCGTGAGCGCCGCCACAGGCATACGCGATCGAGACAGTGAAATCGCCACGGAGCTGTCATTGGAAGATGGTTCGACCGGCGATGTCGTGGCGGCCATGGTGCGTAAAGGCACCGGCGCCCCCCTGGCCAATGACAAGCAAGTCATGACCGCCGACAACGTCAAGGACGTGCTCGACGGCTGGGCCCGCGACCTGGGTACGTCGTACAGTGCAGTCGCTCGATAACCCTCGCCGCGCTCAAACGTCATAATCACAGGGGCATCTGCGTGGTAATCTCCCGGCACCACGAATAGACATTGATCGTCACTTGACGATGACCAAAGCCAGGAAAGACCATGCCCAAGATTTCTCACTCAGCGCTACGCCGTAACTTCCGTGACCTGCTGGCAACGCCCCTGTGCGTTGAAACCGCCTCCGTATTCGACCCCATGTCTGCCCGCATCGCGGCCGACCTGGGGTTTGAAGTGGGAATCCTGGGCGGCTCGGTCGCCTCCCTGCAGGTGCTGGCGGCCCCCGATTTTGCGTTGATTACCCTGAGTGAGTTCGTCGAGCAAGCCACCCGCATCGGCCGTGTGGCCCAGTTGCCCTTCATCGCCGATGCCGACCACGGCTACGGCAACGCCCTGAACGTGATGCGCACCGTCGAAGAACTGGAACGTGCCGGCGTCGCAGCGCTGACCATCGAAGACACGCTCTTGCCCGCGCAATTCGGGCGTAAATCCACGGACCTGATTTCCGTCGAAGAAGGCATCGGCAAGGTCAAGGCCGCGCTGGAGGCGCGTGTCGACCCGGCGCTGTCGATCATTGCGCGCACCAATGCCGGCGTGCTGCCCACCAGCGACGTGATTGCGCGGACCAAGGCCTACGAAAAGGCCGGTGCTGACGGCATCTGCATGGTCGGCGTCAAGGACTTCGACCACCTGGAGCAGATCGCGGAGAACCTCAGCGTTCCGCTGATGCTGGTGACCTACGGCAACCCACAACTGCACGACAGCGAGCGCCTGGCCAGCCTGGGCGTACGCATCGTGGTGGCCGGGCATGGCGCCTACTTCGCCGCGATCAAGGCCACTTACGACAGCCTGCGTGCCCAGCGCCAGCTGACCCACAGCACCTCGAACCTCAGTGCGACGGAATTGACCCACACCTACACCTTGCCTGAGAGCTATGTGGCGTGGGCCGAAGAGTTCATGGATGTAAAAGAGTAATCAATCACTACGGCTCAGCCGTTGGCGCATCCCTGCGCTGGCGGCCGGGCCGGGCTGTACCACGCACTGATCCATCGCCACCCACGCACCTTCCTCCGTCGCCATCATCGGCTGCACCGGCCGGCCCGTCTCGCGTTCCACCACCTCGACACTGATGCCCTCCTCGGCGTAATGCCGATTGCCCCACGCCACCAACGCCATCAGCACCATACGAAAGTCTTCGCCTCTGGCCGTCGGCACGTATTCGTACCGTGGCGGCCGCTCGCTGTAGGCGCGGCGCTCCAGCATCCCCGCTTCTACCAAGCCATTAAGGCGGCGCGTCAGCATGTTGGGCGCGATGCCCAGGCTGCGCGAGAACTCGTCAAAACGGCGCAAGCCGTGCAAGGCGTCGCGCATGATCAGCATGCTCCACCACTCCCCTACCCGTTCAAGGCTACGGGCGATGGGGCATTCGGCACTGATGAGGGATTTGCGCTGCATAAGTATTCCTGTGTGCGAGTACAAACTTGTATGACGCCATGTTACTTTCATGATGATAGTGACGTCCATACGCTGTGTATCCTTCAAGCAACAGGAGTCGATTGAGCATGAGTAAACGTATCGTCGTGACGGGCATGGGCGCGCTGACGCCGCTGGGGTCGAGCGTGGAATCCACTTGGCAGCGCTTGCTGGACGGACAGTCGGGCATCCGCCGGTTGCCGGAAGAATTGATCGGTGATCTTGCGGTCACCATCGGCGGCCAGGTGCAAAGTGTGTTGCAAGACCCCGAAGCCGGTTTTGATCCTGATCGACTGTTGGCAGCCAAGGAACAGCGCAAGATGGACCGCTTTATCCTGTTTGCCCTGGCGGCGGCGGATGAAGCCCTGAAGCAGGCCAATTGGGCCCCCAGAACACCCGAGGAGCAGGAACGCACGGCAACCATCATCGCCTCCGGCGTGGGCGGTTTCCCGGCCATTGCCGATGCGGTGCGCACCACCGACAGCAAGGGCCCGCGTCGTTTGTCGCCCTTCACCATTCCATCGTTTCTGAGCAACATGGCCGCCGGGCATGTGTCGATCAACTATGGCTTGAAAGGCCCGCTGGGTGCGCCAGTAACCGCGTGTGCCGCCGGGGTTCAGGCTATCGGCGACGCAGCGCGAATGATTCGCGCCGGGGACGTCGACGTCGCGGTATGCGGCGGTGCCGAAGCGGCGATTCATCGCGTCAGCCTTGCCGGATTCGCCGCAGCGCGAGCGTTGTCCAGCGATTTCAATGTCACCCCGCAGCGCGCTTCGCGACCCTTCGATCAGGCGCGCGACGGCTTTGTGATGGGCGAAGGCGCCGGCATTCTGGTAATTGAAGAACTCGAACATGCCCTGGCGCGGGGCGCGCAGCCGATTGCCGAACTGGTGGGCTATGGCACCAGTGCAGACGCCTATCACATGACCGCAGGGCCTGAAGACGGTGACGGTGCGCGCCGGGCAATGACTCAAGCGTTGCGCCAGGCGGGCATCGAGGCGTCGCAGGTGCAGTACCTGAATGCCCACGCGACCTCCACACCTGTGGGAGACAAAGGCGAGCTGGCGGCAATCAGGACGCTATTCGGTACTGGCGGTAGCCCGGCGATCAGCTCGACAAAATCCGCCACCGGCCACTTGCTCGGTGCTGCGGGGGGCATCGAAGCCGTCTTCACCGTGCTTGCCCTGCGTGACCAGATCGCGCCAATGACACTCAACCTGGAAAACCCGGACGCCCTCGCCGACGGCCTGGACATGGTGCGCGATGAGGCGCGTCCTATGCCGATTGAATATGCGCTGTCCAATGGCTTCGGCTTTGGCGGCGTGAACGCCAGCGTGCTGTTCCGACGCTGGATATAAGCCGGGGTTTGCCCCTGGAGTGAATTTCACCGACCATGGCGCCTTTCTGTTCCTGCCAACACGAGGTGCCCATGGCCAACCACGACCTGTCCTATACCCCTGACCCGGACGCCGATTCCATCTCCTCCGACGTAATCGGCTTCAACGGCATCCTGGTCTCCACCCAGATTCCCACCCATGCCGATGGCAGCCTGGAACTGGGCGATATCACCCTGCAAAGCGAGTGCACCCTGCAAGCGCTGAAAGTCGCGCTGGAAAAAGCCGGCAGCTCCATGGACCGGGTCATGCACCTGACCATCTACCTCACCGACATGGCCGACCGTGCTGCGTTCAACGAGGTCTACAAGCGCTTTTTCGCCAAGCCCTGGCCAGTGCGGGCGGCAGTGGGCGTTGCCGCCTTGGCGGTGGAAGGTATGCGGGTGGAAGTGACGGCGATGGCTGCCAAGGCTTGAATCTGTGACGCCGTTAACGCCGATCTGATAGGAATGTCGAACGCGGTCAAAGAGGTGGGCTTGCCTGCGATAGCGGTGGTGAATGTTCCATCGCCATCGCAGCATAGGTATCTACACAACTGTGCAGTTCGCCGCAGCCCCCGGTAACTACGATGCGAAGCGAGCCGCTCTTGATCTTGATCTGCTTTTGATCTTAGGCGCCCCGTTAAACCACGATGGCCGGAATTCGACAGGGATTTGGGGGGTAAACCGGCAGGGATGCCGGTTTAGCCGCCCCGCGCCATGGATGGCGCGTGGCGGCGGCCCCCCAAATCACTGGCGGATTACGGGCACACCGAGCCTGGGCGAGGTGCCGAGTGGTGGGGCAAGAGCGTTTTGCTTACTTTTGCCTGGGCCGGCATTCCGGCTTTTCAAAAGTGAGCCGCCGTCAGGGCGGAACCCAAGGTGGCCGTTACCGCAGGAATGGATATGTACTCGGTATAACAGTGTCGCCTGTCAGGTCGTCATCGCAGGCAAGCCAGCTCCCACATTTGGAACGCGGGGCATCAGGTCGATAGAGGTCGGCTGTCAGGCCGTCTTCGCAGGCAAGCCAGCTCCCACATTTGGAACGCGAGGCATCAGGTCGATAGAGGTCGGCTGTCAGGCCGTCTTCGCAGGCAAGCCAGCTCACACATTGGGTCTTCGTTGCGTTGAGTAATGCGTTCGCTTAACGGGCTTGCATTAGGGCCGACAGCCCTGCGGTAGATGCCGCCCAGGCATTTCACGGCTACAATGCGCGCCTCGACCGTGACAAGCCTGACTAAAAAAACTATGTCCTTGCCCAAGCATCACCTGGAATTGCTCAGCCCTGCCCGCGATGTCGCCATTGCGCGCGAGGCTATCCTGCACGGCGCCGACGCCGTTTATATCGGCGGGCCGAGCTTCGGCGCCCGCCATAATGCGTGTAACGAGGTGAGCGATATCGCTCAACTGGTGGAATTCGCCCGCCGTTACCACGCCCGCGTCTTCACCACCATCAACACCATCTTGCATGACAACGAGCTGGAACCTGCGCGCAAGCTGATCCATCAGCTCTACGATGCCGGTGTCGATGCGCTGATCGTGCAAGACCTGGGCGTGATGGAGCTGGATATTCCGCCGATCGAGCTGCACGCCAGCACCCAGACCGACATCCGCACCCTAGGCCGGGCCAGGTTTCTCGACCAGGCCGGTTTCTCGCAGTTGGTACTGGCCCGCGAGTTGAACCTGCAAGAGATCCGCGCCATTGCCGACGAGACCGATGCCGCCATCGAGTTCTTTATCCACGGCGCCCTGTGCGTGGCGTTCTCCGGGCAGTGCAATATCTCCCACGCGCAAAATGGCCGCAGCGCCAACCGTGGCGACTGCTC
This sequence comes from Pseudomonas sp. DWP2-2, assembly GCF_049897065.1. NCBI lineage: Bacteria > Pseudomonadati > Pseudomonadota > Gammaproteobacteria > Pseudomonadales > Pseudomonadaceae > Pseudomonas > Pseudomonas sp. DWP2-2. Next base: position 112,004 of record NZ_JAFCVN010000015.1, read on the forward strand.
CCAGGCCTGCCGCCTGCCCTACACCCTGAAAGATGACCAGGGCCGCGTGGTGGCCTTTGAAAAGCATCTGCTGTCGATGAAAGACAACAACCAGAGCGCCAACCTGCGTGCCCTGGTCGAAGCGGGCGTGCGTTCGTTCAAGATCGAAGGCCGCTACAAGGACATGGGTTATGTGAAGAACATCACCGCCTACTACCGTCAGCGCCTCGACGAGATCCTCGAAGACCGCCCGGACCTGGCCCGCGCTTCCAGCGGCCGTACCGCGCACTTCTTCCTGCCCGACCCGGAAAAAACCTTCCACCGTGGCAGCACCGATTACTTTGTCAGCGACCGCAAGATCGACATCGGTGCCTTTGACACCCCGACCTTTACCGGCCTGCCCGTGGGCACCGTGGAAAAAGCCGGCAAGCGCGACTTGCAGGTGGTCACCCATGAGCCACTGTCCAACGGCGACGGCCTCAATGTGCTGATCAAGCGTGAAGTGGTGGGTTTTCGCGCCAATATCGCCGAGCCCAAGGGTGAGTTCGAGGAAGACGGTGAGAAGCGCTACCGCTACCGCGTCGAGCCTAACGAAATGCCGGCCGGCTTGCACCAACTGCGCCCGCATCACCCGCTCAATCGCAACCTGGACCACAACTGGCAACAGGCCCTGCTCAAGACCTCGGCCGAGCGCCGTATCGGTTTGTCATGGGTCGCGCGCCTGCGTGAAGAGCAGCTGCAAATCACCGCCACCAGCGAAGAAGGCATCAGCGCCAGTGTCACCCTGCCCGGCCCGTTTGGCGTGGCCAACAAACCGGAACAGGCGCTGGACACCCTGCGCGACCTGCTCGGCCAGCTCGGCACCACCGAGTACCACGCCACCCGTATCGAACTGGATGCGCCGCAAGCGTTCTTCATCCCCAACTCGCAGCTCAAGGCGTTGCGCCGTGAAGTGATCGAAGCACTGACCGCCGCACGCGTCGCCGCACATCCGCGGGGTGGGCGCAAGGCTGAAACTTCGCCGCCGCCGGTGTATCCCGAGGCGCACCTGTCGTTCCTGGCCAACGTCTACAACCAGAAGGCCCGGGACTTCTACCACCGTCACGGCGTGAAGCTGATCGACGCGGCCTTCGAAGCTCACGAAGAAACCGGCGAAGTGCCGGTGATGATCACCAAGCACTGCCTGCGTTTCTCGTTCAACCTGTGCCCTAAACAGGCCAAGGGTGTGACCGGGGTGAAGACCAAGGTGGCACCCATGCAATTGATCCACGGTGACGAAGTGCTGACCTTGAAGTTCGACTGCAAACCCTGCGAAATGCATGTGGTGGGCAAGATCAAGGGGCATATCCTCGGTCTGCCGCAGCCTGGCAGTGCGGTGGAGCATTTCAACCCGGAAAACCTTATCTACCAGGGCACGCACTAACCCTCACCTGTAGGAGCGAGCTTGCTCGCGAAGAACGAGAGAACGCCGCGTTTCAACCCGATGCCCTGCGTCATCGTTAACCTTCTTCGCGAGCAAGCTCGCGCCTACCGAGGTTGCGGGGCCACCACCAGCCCCGCTGCAACCCTGCCGCTGCCAACAGAATCGCCGCCACGCCCAGCCATTGCAGCCACCCCAGGCGATGCCCGAACGCAATCCAATCCACAAAGATCGCCGCAATCGGGTAGATGAACGACAGTGCGCCGGTAATGGCCGTCGGCAGTTTCTGGATCGCGCCATACAGCAGTACATACATCAAACCTGTGTGCACCACCCCCAAGGTGACCAAGGCCGCCCACGTCGTGGTGGATGCTGGCAGGCCATTCCAGGGCACCAGTGGCGCCAGCAATAGCGCGCCAGTCGTCACCTGGATCAATGCCATTAAATGCGGCGGTACTTCCTTGAGGCGCTTGATGATCAACGCCGCGACCGCATACAAAAATGCCGCACCCAGGGCCAGCGCGATGCCTACCAGGTAATCTCCTCCACCCGTTTGCTCGCCATGGGCGGTGACAATCGCCAACATGCCCAGGAACGCCACGCTCAACCATGCCAATTTCTGCACGGTGATTTTCTCACCGAGAAACACCGCCGCCAGCATCACCAGGATAAACGGCTGCACGTTGTACACCGCGGTGCTGATAGCGATGGAGGCACGGGAATAGGATTCGAACAGCAGCAACCAGTTGCCGACAATGGCCACGCCGCTGAGCACGGCCAGCCCCAGTTTTGCCCAACTGAGCAGGTCCAGGCGCAGGTAACCCAGCCAGGCGCACACCAGTACCAGCGTCAGCGCACCGATCACGCAGCGCCAGAACACCACCTCGATCACCGACACGCCAGACACCAGCACAAACCAGCCAATGCTGCCCGAGATCAGCATGGCGGCGACCATTTCCCACGACCCACGACGGATGGATGAATCCATGATTGAGGCTCCTCAAGTGAGGCTCCAGTATGGCAATCTGTTGGCGACGGCTACAGCGACTAAAAAAGGCAAAAGCCCGAAATCACCTTTTCTTATTAGGCACAGACCATGATCGACACCATCGACCAGCAACTGATCGCCGCTTTGATGGACGACTCGCGGTTGTCCCTCAAGGCCCTGGCAGGCATCACCGGGCTGTCGTCACCCAGCGTCAGCGAACGCCTGCGGCGCCTGGAAGAACGCGGCGTGCTGACCCACTACACCGTCGACATCGACCCCAAACACTTCGGCTACCTGCTGCAAGCCATCGTGCGCATCCGCCCCCTGCCCGGCAAATTGCAGGAAGTGGAGCGCCAGATCCAGGCGATCCCCGAGTTCACAGAGTGCGACAAGGTTACCGGGGACGACTGCTTTATCGCACGCCTGCACGTACGCACCATGGAACACCTCGACACGCTGCTGGACCGGCTGAATACATATGCCGAAACCAACACCGCTATCGTCAAGAAAACCCCGGTGAAACGGCGCTTGCCGCCGTTGGCTGACTAAATGGGTTGTACAGGTACTCATGCCCAGTGCACGGCGCGCTCACTGGTCAGCTTTTCCACAAACCCCACAATCCGCCGACAGGCCTGCGCCAGGCGCTCTTCCCCCAGGGTAAAGGACAGTCGAACGAACCCCTGGGCCGGCTCGCCGAAGGCTGCCGCGTCCAGCACTGACACGCCCGCTTCACGAAACAGGCGCCAGGCAAAATCCAGCGACCCCAGCCCCGTGCCGCGCACATCCACCAGCACAAACATGCCGGCTTGCGGCGCCTGCACCCGGATGCCTGGGCAGGTGCTCAAGGCGGTCACTACCAGGTCACGTCGGCGTCGGTAGGTCTCCCGCATACCTTCAGTGACTTCATCGTGGGCCAACACCGCGGCGGTCGCCGCCTCCATCACAAAGCCGGGCAAGCCGTACATCATGCTCAACAGCAGGGTTTCGGCGTGCTGCACCATTTGCACTGGAGCGATGAGCCAGCCGATACGCCAGCCGGTCATGGCGTGGGACTTGGACAAGCTGCCGATCACAATGCAGCGCTGCGCCATGCCCGGTAATGCCGCGAGGCTGTGGTATTGACCGTCGAACACCAGGCTTTCGTAGACCTCATCCACCACCACCCACAGGTCATGGGCGATGGCCAGGTCAGCAATGGCTTGCAACTCCTGCAGGTCAAGCACCACGCCAGTGGGGTTGTTCGGATTGGAAAAGAATATCGCCCGGGTACGCGGGGTGATCGCGGCGGCGAGCAAGGACGGATTCAGGCGAAAGCCGGCCTCAGCACTGCAGGGCACCCGCACGAGGGTGGCGCCGCTGGCCTTGAGCGTGGCTTCGTAGGTGACATACATCGGGTCGAGCACCAACACTTCGTCGCCGCCCTGCAACAGGCACAGCGAACTGATGAACAGCGCGTTCTGCGCACCGGGCACGATGATCACGTTGTCGGCGGCCAACGGCCGGGCAAGGGTTCGGCTGTAACGGGCTGCGATCGCCTCGCGCAGTGCCGGGCGACCGGCGATCTCGGTGTAGTGAGAATCTCCCGCGTGCAAGGCATTGACGGCGGCGTCGGTGATAAAGGACGGCGTGGCGAAATCCGGGTCGCCGACGCTGAGGATGATGACGTCTTCGCCCTGGCTGGCGGCGTCGAACGCGGCGTGGTGGATGTCCCAGGCGGCAACGCCCTGCCCTGCAATTCGCTCGACGAAGGGGGAAAACTTCATGCCAGAGCCTCTGGTGAAAGAAGAAAGACGCAGATCCGTAGATGCGCGGGCGACAAGCGGCCAACTTAGTGCATGGCAAACCTTCGTTCAATGGCTAAATAAGGCCTTGCCCCCATGGCAGGCAATCACATTGAACCCCCTTCCGGTCGCCGTTCTCAAAGCTGCATAGACCACGGCCCTGGAACACGCACAATGACTTTCATTCTATGGCTGGCCGTATTGGGCGCCGTACTGCTTACCCTGGCCCTCACCTCCTCATACTTGCGCTGGATGCCGGTCACCACCTCGGCGGTGTGCCTGTTGCTGGGTATCGCCATCGGCCCTCTGGGTGTGGACCTGCTGCACCTGGACATCAAGGGCTCGGCGCGCTGGATGGAGCACCTGACCGAAGTGGCAGTGCTGTTTTCGCTGTTTGTCAGCGGCCTGAAGTTGCGCCTGCCGCTCAAGCATCGCACTTGGCGCATCGCCTTCGGCCTGGCCGGCCCGGTCATGTTGTTGACCATCCTCGGCACCGGGCTGTTGCTGCATTACCTGCTTGATCTGTCGTGGGGGGTGTCTCTGCTGGTGGGCGCGATCCTGGCGCCGACCGACCCGGTGCTGGCGGGCCTGGTTCAGGTCAACAATGCCCAGGACTACGACGCGCTGCGCTTCGGTCTGTCAGGCGAAGCGGGGCTGAACGATGGCAGCGCCTTCCCGTTTGTGATCTTCGGCCTGCTGTTCATGCAACACGGCGGCTTCGATGGCGACTGGGTCGGCGGTTGGGTGCTGAAAAACCTGGTATGGGCGGTGCCGGTCGGGCTATTGATCGGCTACTGGATGGGCCGAGGTATCGGCCGGGTGACGTTGCGCCTGCGCCTGATCAATGCCGACAGCACCCTCTCGCCCAATGATTACCTGACACTGGCATTGATCGCCCTTGCCTATGTGACCGCCGAAGCCGTGGGCGGCTATGGCTTCCTGTCGGTATTCGCGGCGGGCCTGGGGTTGCGCCAGGCGGAGGTGAAGTCCACCGGCAACGCCCAGACACCCGCCGAGCACCTGGCGCAACCGGTGGTGGGCCACCTTGAAATCGAGCCCGAGCAAGCCTTGCATGGTGACGTCAGCCAGTTGAAGGACACCCAGATCGCGGCAGGCGTGATGATGGGCGACATGCTGGCCTTCGGCAGCCTGGTGGAGCGGGCCATGGAGGTGTTCCTGGTGACAGTCTTGGGCATCGTGCTGGTCAGCCACTGGGAGTGGGCCGCGTTGGCGGTGGCACCGTTGCTGTTTTGTGTGATTCGCCCCGCCAGTGTATTCGCCATGCCTTGGGGCCGCCTGTTGGACCGGCGGCAACGCAGCCTGGTCAGTTGGTTCGGCATTCGTGGGATCGGCAGCATTTACTACCTGTTCTATGCGCTCAACCACGGGCTGGTGGGCACCAGCAGTACGGTGGCGGTCAACCTGACGTTGTCGGTCATCGCGTTGAGCATCCTGGCCCACGGGTTGAGCACCCAGCCCATGCTGGCGTGGTATGAGCGTCAGGCTGCGCAAAAAAATTGAATCCTGCACCGCGCCGGGGTTTCAAACAGTCAGGACCCACAGTGCGAGTCAACTAATGAAAAACATCGCCCAACGATTGCTTGAGGAACGCCAACGCCTGGGATATTCGCAGCAATACCTGGCGCAGGCAGGCGGCGTGACCACACGCGAGCAACGTCAATATGAACTGGGCGAAGACCTGCCCCATGCCAACTACCTGGCAGCTTTGGCCGAGCATGGGGTGGATGTGGTGTATGTGATCACTGGCAAGCGCAGCACAGTGGTCAATATCAGCCGCGATCAGGCGCAGACGCTGATCGATAACCGCGTGGTGGGCCAGGAGGTGTCGCTGGACGGCGGGGCCGAGGAAGACGTCTACTTCAAGCTCAGCAATCCCTCGGGCCCGCCGCCGGATCAGTCCTGATTTTCAGTGTTGCCAACGTCCGCCGCTTCATCCAGGTCGTTCAGCGGTACCTCGGCATCGTCCATCAGCGAACCCGGGTCTTCGTTGCCCGGGTCGTTGAGTTCATCGTCCAGTTCTTTTGACATGTGCGTCTCCTCTAACCGCCTTGGGTATCGATATCGGCATCGGTTTCAGGCTTGTGCTCACGCTCAGGCCTGAAGTCTGGACTGTAGTCGTTTTCCTTGGCCTTTGGGTCGCTCGCAGGCGTTGGATCCTTGGGCGCTTCGGCGGCAGTGCCAGGGGCCGGCTCGCCGCCGTCGATGGCTGGGTCGTTGCGATTGTGGGTCTGGGGATCTTTAGGCTGGGTCATGAGGCACCTCTTTGCAGGCCGGTGAAAAATCTGTACCGCATAGAGCTAAGGCGTCACGGCCACGGCTGAAGTTCCGTCCAATTGCTCAGCGCAGTGGATTGTCCACCTGGATATAAAACGCATAGATGCCCAGCACTAGCCAGAACACCATGAACAACCACGGCGCACGCATGGAAAACAACAACGACTTGCGATAGCCCTTGTGGCTCGACTCCACCTCGGAAAACAGCGGCGATTCATCGTAGGCCATGCCCATCACCGGCTCGCTGCGCAGCAATTCGCTTTGCTTGTAGTGCCAGTGGTCGATAATTTCATACGCCGCACGGATACCGGGCCAGGCATTCAGCGAACTGAGAATACCCAGCGAGACCAGGAAGATCGGCACCACCAGCGTGAACAGCTTGCCCCATTCCGGGTTGAGGTTGCCCATGCCGGAGACAAAGGCAATCACCAGGAAGGATTGCGCGGTCAGGTAGGCGTCGGTGCGGTTGGCCAGGATGCTGGTTTCGTACTGGATCTCGCGCCGGTAAAAGTCGAGGCGGTCCTTGGGCGAGCCGAAAATCTTTGCGTTGTGTTCGCTGTGGTCGTTCAGGGCCGCTTCCGGAGTGTGGGGTGAGATGATTCTGGACACGACGGTGCTCCACAAGGTGACGAAACTCCTTAGAAGAATCGGGGCTCGGTGAAGTTCAAGTGGGTTGGCGCACCAATCTGAAACACGCCGCGCCCCATTGTGGTGAGCCCCCTCCTGTGGCGAGCGAGCTTGCTCGCGCTGGAGTGCGCAGCGCTCCCGCTTTTATTGGGGCCGCTGCGCAGCCCGGCGCGAGCAAGCTCGCTCGCCACAGGTTATTGATGCCTAGTTCGCATTCCGGCACACGCATTGCTTTATCCATTCACCACCCGGAAAACAGGAGCATGCGTTACCCCCCGACCCAGAGCCGCCCCCATAAGAAAGTAAGGACCAGGCCTGTTGGCACCTTCAGCCACGGGCTCATAAAAACATGCGTTTTTTTAAGCGGCAGTGCCACCCAAAGCCACACTGGGCACTGACAAGGTACTGGAATGGCTCGATCTTTCTTTGATGAAATGAATGACGCAAACGGCGTATGCCGTGCGCACTATCAGGACTTCTCTCGCTGGCTGGCCAATACGCCGCCAGAACTGCTGGCCCAGCGTCGCCGTGAAGCGGACTTGCTGTTCCATCGCGCCGGGATCACCTTCACCCTGTATGGCGACGAACAAGACACCGAACGCCTGATTCCCTTCGACATCATTCCCCGCAGCATCCCCGCCAGTGAATGGAGCCTGATCGAGCGTGGCTGCATCCAGCGGGTCAATGCACTGAACATGTTTCTCGCCGACATCTACCACGACCAACGCATCATCAAGGCCGGGATCATTCCGGCAGAACAGGTGCTGGGCAACGAGGGCTATCAGAAGGCGATGGTCGGCCTGGACCTGCACCGCGACATTTACTCGCACATCTCCGGTGTCGACCTGGTGCGCGACGGCGACGGTACCTACTACGTGCTGGAAGACAACCTGCGCACCCCCAGCGGCGTGAGCTACATGCTCGAAGACCGCAAGATGATGATGCGGCTGTTCCCGGAAGTCTTCGCCAAGCAGCGCATTGCACCCGTGGACCACTACCCCAACCTGTTGCTCAAGACCCTCAAGAGCGCCAGCCGCCTCGATAACCCGAATGTGGTGGTGTTGACGCCTGGGCGCTTCAACAGCGCCTTCTTCGAACACGCGTTCCTTGCCCGGGAAATGGGCGTGGAGCTGGTGGAAGGTGCCGATCTGTTCGTGCACGATCTCAAGGTGTTCATGCGCACCACCGACGGCCCCAAGCCCGTGGACGTGATCTACCGGCGCATCGACGACGCCTTCCTCGACCCCCAGGCGTTCAACCCCGAGTCGATGCTCGGCGTGCCGGGGTTGGTGGCGGCTTACTGCGCCGGCAATGTGGTACTGGCCAACGCCATCGGCACCGGGGTGGCTGACGACAAGTCGATCTATCCCTATGTACCGGCGATGATCCGCTTCTACCTGGACGAGGAACCGATCCTGCAAAACGTGCCGACCTTCCAATGCCGCAAGCCCGATGAACTGTCCCATGTGCTGGCCAACCTCGAACAGTTGGTGGTCAAGGAAACCCAGGGCTCCGGCGGCTACGGCATGCTGGTGGGCCCGGCGTCGACGGCCGCCGAGATCGAAGACTTCCGTCAGCGCATCAAGGCCCGTCCCCATGCCTATATCGCCCAACCCACCCTGAGCCTGTCCACCTGCCCGACCTTCGTCGAAAACGGCATTGCGCCCCGGCATATCGACCTGCGCCCATTCGTACTCTCGGGCAAGGAAACCCGCCTGGTGCCCGGCGGCTTGACCCGCGTGGCGCTGAAGGAAGGCTCGCTGGTCGTCAACTCGTCGCAAGGCGGCGGAACCAAGGACACCTGGGTGGTGGAGGGCTGAGTATGTTGAGTAGAACCGCTGCAGATCTGTATTGGATGTCCCGCTACCTGGAGCGCGCCGAGAACCTGGCACGCATGCTGGAAGTCAGTTATTCGCTGTCCTTGATGCCCCAGGCCGGGCGCAGCGATGGTCTGGATGAGTTGGCGATGTCGTTGCTCAGCAGCGGCACTCTGGACAGCTACCTGGAACGCCACCACACCCTGGATGCCGAGCGCATGCTGCACTTCTTCGCCCTCGACGAAGAAAACCCGGCCAGCATCTACAACTGCCTGCGCGCCGCCCGGGGCAATGCCCACGCCGTGCGCGGACGCATCACCGCCGACATGTGGGAAAACCTCAACGCCACCTGGCTGGAAATGCGCAGCATTGCCGCCGGCGGCCTGGCGCGACATGGCATCAGCCACTTCTGTGACTGGGTCAAACAACGTTCGCACCTGTTTCGCGGCGCGACCTCGGGCACCATCATGCGCAATGACGCCTATCGCTTCATCCGCCTCGGCACCTTTGTCGAGCGCGCCGACAACACCCTGCGCCTGCTGGATGCACGCTACGAGATGTTCGGCGAAGAGTCCGAAGAAGTCAGCGACCTGTCGGCCCGCGGCTATTACCAGTGGAGCGCCCTGCTCCGCGCGTTGTCGTCATTCGAGGCGTATACCGAGCTGTATCCCAATGCCTTGAATGCCCGCTCGGTGTCGGAACTGCTGCTGTTGCGCAGTGACGTGCCGCGCTCGCTGCATGCGTGTATCGAGGAGTTGAGCCATATTCTCGCGGATCTGCCGGGTAGTTATGGGCGCACGGCGCAGCGCTTGGCTGCCGAGTTTGAAGCGCGGCTGCGGTATACGGGGATTGATGAGATTCTGGAGGATGGGTTGCATAGGCGGTTGACGGAGTTTATTGAGGGCGTGCGGGAGTTGGCGGGGGCGGTGCAGAGTTCGTATTTGGAAGTGATCTGAAACCTGTCTTGGGATTTGAAATGCAGGCAGCTTTGAATGGCACTTACTTAACCTTCTTCGGGTGTCCATTTCTCCTGACCTCGGCCCTTGCCGCCGAGCGCGTCTGCATCAGCATCGGGTAAGGCTTGGGCCTTCGTTTTATGGCGCGAGGTTCAATCCGTCCCGGCCGGTTTCCGACACGTTTTCTGGCGATCAGTTTGAGTAAATCCTGCACCCTATCGTCCTGTTCGTCGGAGCTGTACTGCTGCATCGCAAGGAATAATTGAAGGCTATGTTTAAAGCTAAGCTCGCGTGGCAAGCAATCAGCTAATAGCGCTGATTTGGCCATGATCATCCGAATCAAATTATGCGCCAGCAGATACACCCACAACTCTTTTACAGCCATGCCAGGCGTCTTGCAGCTCAACGTTTCAAGCCCCAGCGTTGTCTTGATATTGCGTAGATCCAGCTCAACATGCCAACGGTCTTTGTACAGTGATTTGAGCCCAGCTTTGGGTACTTGCTGCGGGCAGTTCAAGGTGGTCACCAGGATTTTTCCGCCGGTTTTCAGTTCACGTACTGTCAGTGTTTCAGGCGCATCGTCGTAATAAGGTTGGCTCATCCAGGAAGGTCGACTCCTAGGTTTTGTCAGCTCAACCAAATGATCTTCCGGCCCCAGCGATTGCCCGAGCCGAAAGTCGGTACTGCGTCGCCTAGCGCCATATTGTTCGAACACGCCGTCGATCCCACGACGTTGCAGTTCGCACAGCAAAAAGTACGTTGCGTAGTAGGCATCGCCCAACACAATGTCGCCTTGATTCAGAGTGTCGAGCATCGTCCTGAGCAGCGTCTGCTCATCGCCACCTTTGCCTCGAAAACGTCCCAGCGAGGCATCTAAAACAGCACCGCTGGCCAGGCAAATGATTCCTACCAAACGGCAGATGGGGAAACCCAGTCCTGCTTTCTGACCACGCGATTGCGGATAGGCAGCTTGGTTGGCCGCAGTGTCTGGTAGGGTCACCGTGGTGCCATCTACGAGGCGCACCGGACGCCCCATCCAGCGCCAGGATGGTGACGCGTTGTTACTCATCGTTGATCCCGTGGAGCGCAACAATGTTGAAACCATCTCTACCGGTAACCGCGCCCGTGCTTTGCAATAAGCGCCGGTGTACATGCTGCTGGGGCTTAGCCCATCGCAGCAACGTTTGATCGAAAAATCATTCACGGCCTTCTGACAAGAACGGTCGGCATTCATGGCTTGAGCCAGAAACATCGACAGCGTTTCAGTCGGCGGGAACAACCGTTGACGATGCTTGGGCATCACTGACTCGACACGCTGTAGCAGCGCCGGATCGGCTAGCAGCTTAAAGAACGCATGGGCATTGCTGTTTTTAGCGTGCTGCTGAATGCGTTGCTGTTGATGCCTGACGATTTGACGTCTACGATTCACGCGGGCTGTCCTTGTTCTAGTGGTGTGTGTTCGCAACTATCACCGTAGACCAAGGGCGGCTTTTTTTCATTTTTTTGCAATTAGATCAGCCGGTTAGCTGTTAAGTAAGTGCCATTCCAGGCAGCTTTATATATAAAAAGCCCGCACCCTAAGCCCACGTCACGCAACTTCAAGACAAGTCAAATTAAACCCTGCGAATTCTAATATTATCAACAAAAAATTTCATACCGGACAGCGTTTTGCTTAGAATCAAAACCCGTAAAGGGTAAACATTAGAGCTCTCTGGCGGCACAAACTCAACCACAAGCTTTTTCCAATAATTATTAGCTTGGATATATTCCATTGCAATTTGATTGTTGCCAGAGAAAATTAACGCAACCCCATAAAAATTAGCGGGCTGATCATAAGCAAGATCAGAACTACACTCGTATTTCTGGCCAGCAGAAAACTGGTTGCCCGTATAAATCTTCTCCAGTCCAAATTCATCCGAGACCCCGGAGTTAACTAGCCACAGATAATAACCTCCAGCTTGAGCACTAAATCCATAAATCCCGGCGTTGACAGCACGCCAACCGTTAAGCGTTTTATCATCAAACTTAGTAAATTCGATCTCAATTGGGAGAGGTTTGTTGATGACTTTGTACTCCACTATCGGAAAGCTGATGGCCAGGGTTTCATCCTTGCTTGTGCTGACCGCTGCCTTGAGCTCCATCTGCAGCTTGGTGCCATCACCCAATCCATTCAAATAACTACGAGCAATCCCTGGTTCGATTTTTCCGTTAGCGATCCAGGTCGGATTGACAGCTGCACTGCCCGCCCCGTTATACACCGTCAGCGAATGATCAACGCCCTTGTTCGTTTTCCCCAGCAGCCTCAACCAGACGGGGTTAGGCGCAGTGATAAACGGCCAGACACCAATTTGCCCTGTGGCATCGCCGGTAAACGTAGTCAAGTTCAGTACTTGAGTCGCCTCGTTAGCCTGATTGATCTTGAGCACCGTTTTGGCCAACTCAGCCTGGGGTATCGGCGTCACCGTCACCGTCAACACCTGGGACGATACAACCTTGCCGTTACGGGTTACATCGTAATCAAGGGTGAACGCCTTGTCGGCATTACCGACGTTGGCGGCAATCGCGGCCTTGGTAATATCGAACGTGACTTTGCCCGCCGTTACCCCATTCTTGGCCGGGATCACCGGAGAACCCGCACCGGCTGTCCCCACCATCGTCACCTT
>NZ_JAFCVN010000016.1:0-120649 GCF_049897065.1 Pseudomonas sp. DWP2-2
CGATGAACTGAAGCAACTTGCTGCCGAAAACTGCGTAACTCATTGTTTACCAAGGAGTTTTCCGTTTCGACTGCGCCGGAAGTGGGGCGAATTATAGACAGATATAATTCGCCGTCAACACCTATTTTCAGACTTGTTCGGATTTCAGCGTAATACGCGCAAATGCCTTCTTCCCCGCCTGGCAAACGTGAGTCGCGCCCAGCTCGTATATAAAGGTGCGATCAACCACCTCACCATCTATACGTACACCGCCCGAACCCAAGAGATCACGCGCGACCGCCGAATTCTTCACCAGGCCAGCCTTGTTAAGCACAGCCGCAATCGGCATCGCCTCAGCAGCAGTCAATTCAATTTCCGGCAGATCGTCAGGCAGCTCGCCGTCTTTCATGCGATTACCTGCCGCGCGGTGAGCACTGGCCGCAGCCTCCTCACCATGGAAACGCGCAACGATTTCTTCAGCCAGCTTAATCTTCACATCGCGAGGATTAGCGCCCGCCTCGACATCCGCACGCAGCGCATTGATCTCGTCCATCGAGCGGAAGCTCAACAGCTCGAAGTAGCGCCACATCAGCGCATCCGGAATAGACACCAACTTGCCGTACATCACACCTGGTGCTTCCTGGATACCGACATAGTTCCCCAGAGACTTGGACATCTTCTTGACGCCATCCAAGCCTTCCAACAGCGGCATGGTCAGAATGCACTGAGCCTCCTGACCATAGGCGCGTTGCAATTCACGCCCCATCAGCAGGTTGAACTTCTGATCGGTGCCACCCAACTCAACGTCCGCGCGCAGCGCCACCGAGTCGTACCCTTGAACCAGCGGGTAAAGGAACTCATGGATGGCGATTGGCTGATTGGTCGAGTAGCGCTTGTCGAAGTCATCGCGCTCGAGCATGCGTGCCACGGTGTACTGGGACGTCAGACGAATGAAATCTGCCGGCCCCATTTTGTCCATCCAAGTGGAGTTGAACGCCACCTCAGTCTTGGCTGGATCAAGGATCTTGAATACCTGGGTCTTGTAGGTCTCGGCATTATCGAGCACCTGCTCACGAGTCAGCGGCGGGCGCGTAGCGCTCTTGCCGCTTGGATCACCGATCATCCCAGTGAAGTCACCTATAAGGAAGATGACCTGATGGCCCAACTCCTGAAACTGACGCAGCTTATTAATAAGCACGGTATGACCCAGGTGCAGATCCGGCGCAGTCGGATCAAAGCCAGCCTTGATACGCAGGGGTTGGCCACGCTTGAGCTTTTCGATCAGCTCGGCCTCGACCAACAGTTCTTCCGCACCACGTTTTATCAGCGCTAGCTGCTCTTCAACCGACTTCATAACAGACCCGCAAGGCTCAGATTCAAAAGGGAACCAACCATACAAGATCAGGGACTAATTACAAGTTTTGCCCTGCGCACGGACACCGTTCAGCAAGCCCAACGTTCGCGAGCTTGCGCCACAGATGATTTGGTTATATTTTATACAGTTATTTCATCTTCATCATGTCATTCATCTTTTCCATTTCATCTTCAAAGTCAAAATTACTTATGACCACTGAACCGTCTAAAGCGCCGCCGCTTTACCCGAAGACCCACCTGCTCGCCGCAAGTGGTATCGCCGCCCTTCTCAGCCTGGCACTGCTGGTATTCCCTTCCAGCGACGTTGAAGCCAAACGAACATCCCTGAGCCTCGATCTGGAAAGCCCAGTTGAACAACTGACACAAGATCAAGACGCTTCCGACGCTCAACAAGCCACAAATGCTCCGGCCGAATCACCTTTCGCACAGATCGAAAGCGCTCCAGAAGACACTCAACAAGCCACCCAGGAAGCACCTGCGGCAACCGCAGCCAAGAATCCCCAGCACCGCGAAGTCATCGTGGGCAAAGGCGACACACTATCTACCCTGTTCGAAAAGGTTGGATTGCCTGCCGCTGCTGTAAATGAAGTGCTCGCCAGCGATAAGCAAGCCAAGCAATTCACTCAGCTCAAACGTGGCCAAAAGCTCGAGTTTGAGCTGACGCCAGACGGCCAGCTGAACAACCTGCACACCAGTATCAGCGACCTGGAAAGCATCAGCCTGAGCAAAGGCGCCAAAGGCTTCGCATTCAACCGAATCACCACCAAACCCGTCATGCGTTCCGCCTACGTACATGGCGTGATCAACAGCTCCCTGTCGCAATCGGCCGCGCGTGCGGGCCTGTCGCACAGCATGACCATGGACATGGCCAGCGTTTTTGGCTACGACATCGACTTCGCCCAGGACATCCGTCAAGGCGATGAGTTCGACGTGATCTACGAGCAGAAAGTAGCCAACGGAAAAGTCGTGGGCACTGGTAACATCCTGTCTGCACGCTTCACCAACCGCGGCAAAACCTACACCGCCGTGCGCTACACCAACAAACAAGGCAACAGCAGCTACTACACAGCTGATGGCAACAGCATGCGCAAGGCTTTCATCCGTACCCCCGTTGACTTTGCTCGTATTAGCTCGCGTTTCTCCATGGGCCGCAAGCATCCAATTCTGAACAAAATTCGCGCACACAAGGGCGTCGACTATGCCGCGCCGCGTGGCACGCCAATCAAAGCGGCGGGCGACGGCAAGGTCTTGTTGGCAGGGCGCCGTGGTGGTTACGGCAATACGGTGATCATCCAGCACGGCAACACTTACCGCACGCTGTACGGCCACATGCAAGGCTTTGCCAAGGGCGTCAAGACTGGCGGCAACGTGAAACAGGGGCAAGTGATCGGCTACATCGGCACTACCGGCCTCTCCACCGGCCCGCACTTGCACTACGAGTTCCAGGTCAACGGCGTACACGTCGACCCATTGGGCCAGAAGCTGCCGATGGCTGACCCGATTGCCAAGGCCGAACGCGCGCGCTTCATGCAGCAGAGCCAGCCGCTGATGGCACGCATGGATCAAGAGCGCTCCACCATGCTGGCTTCGGCGAAGCGTTAAGGTATGCCGCTCTATATCGGTGTGATGTCCGGGACCAGCCTCGACGGCCTGGATATCGCCCTTATCGAACAAGGCGCGGCGGTCAATCTGATCGCCACTCATTACATCCCGATGCCTGACGCCTTGCGCACAGAACTGCTGAGCCTATGCGCCAGCGGCCCGGATGAAATCGCCCGCTCGGCAATCGCCCAGCAACAATGGGTAACGCTCGCTGCACAAGGCATCCACGCCTTGATGGCTCAACAGAACCTCAAGCCTCAGGACATTCGGGCGATTGGCAGCCATGGCCAGACGATTCGCCATGAACCCGCCCGAGGCTTTACCGTTCAGATCGGCAACCCCGCCCTTCTCACCGAGCTGACAGACATCACGGTCGTCAGCGACTTCCGCAGCCGCGATGTCGCTGCCGGCGGCCAAGGCGCTCCATTGGTTCCAGCCTTTCATGAAGCCTTGTTCGGCGAGCAGACGGGCAATCGCGCGGTATTGAATGTCGGCGGGTTCAGCAACCTCAGCCTGATCGAGACGGGCGAGCCTGTCGCCGGTTTCGACTGCGGCCCGGGGAACGTCCTCCTCGATGCCTGGATTAACCTGCAGCGCGGCGAACACTTTGATCGGAACGGGCAATGGGCGGCCAGCGGCAAGGTCCAACCCCAACTGCTCAATACGTTGCTCAGCGATCCGTTCTTCATGACCAAAGGCCCAAAAAGTACGGGCCGCGAAGTGTTCAACCTGGCCTGGCTGCAGCAGCACCTTGGCCGTTTGCCCGCCTTTGAACCCCAAGACGTACAGGCCACCCTGCTGGAGCTGACCGCCCTGACCATCGTCGAGTCCCTGCAAAGCGCCCAGACTGACACAACAACCTTGCTGATCTGCGGGGGCGGCGCCCATAACGGGGCACTGATGAGCCGGCTGACAACGTTGCTGCCTTCCACTCATGTCAGCACTACAGCGGCCTACGGCGTAGATCCTGACTGGGTAGAAGCAATGGCCTTCGCCTGGCTGGCACATTGCTGCCTGGAAGGCATCGCCGCCAATCGCCCCAGCGTCACTGGCGCACGTGGGCTTCGAGTGCTTGGCGCGATCTACCCCGCCTGACCCCAGACAGCAAAACGCCGCTTGGCCCGTAAAAGCCAAGCGGCGTTTTTGTATCTGCTACCGATCAGATCGAGAACGAAGACCCGCAACCACATGTCGTGGTGGCATTAGGGTTCTTGATCACGAAACGCGAGCCTTCCAGACCTTCCTGATAATCCACCTCGGCACCTGCCAGGTATTGGAAGCTCATCGGATCCACGACCAGGCTCACACCCTCGCGCTCAACGATAGTGTCGTCATCGGCCACATCTTCATCGAAGGTAAAACCGTACTGAAACCCTGAACAACCGCCGCCCGTAACGAATACGCGCAGCTTCAAGCGATCATTACCCTCTTCATCGACCAGGCTCTTCACCTTGTGCGCAGCACCGTGGGTGAATTGCAAAGCCGTGGGGGTGAAGGATTCAACGCTCATGCTGATAATCTCCCGGCGTAGCGCCGCCATATGCGTAATGGCCGGTATTATCCGCTTCTCCTAGAAAAGCGGTCAACTATTGTTACGGTATATCAATCCGCCCAGCGACCATTAAAAATGCAAAAGGCCCGATCAACGGGCCTTTTGCGCAACGGTGAGCCCGCGTTAAGGCAACATCCCCGCGTGGGACAGGCCCAACTTCTCGTCCAGGCCGAACAGGATGTTCATGTTCTGCACCGCCTGGCCCGAAGCGCCCTTGACCAGGTTGTCGATCACCGACAACACCACCACCAGGTCGCCATCCTGCGGACGATGCACCGCAATACGGCACACATTGGCACCACGCACGCTGCGCGTTTCCGGATGGCTACCGGCCGGCATCACATCGACGAACGGCTCATTGGCATAACGCTTTTCAAACAGCGACTGCAGGTCTACCGAGCGATCGGTGACGGTCGCATACAGCGTGGAGTGAATCCCGCGGATCATCGGTGTCAGGTGCGGCACGAAGGTCAGCCCCACATCCTGGCCGGCAGCGCGACGCAAACCCTGGCGGATTTCCGGCAAGTGCCTATGACCTTTTACCGCATAGGCTTTCATGCTTTCCGACGTTTCGGAGTAAAGCGAACCTACCGCCGCACCACGGCCCGCACCACTGACGCCCGACTTGCAGTCCGCGATCAGGCGCGACGCATCCGCCAAGCCAGCCTCCAGCAATGGCAGAAAGCCCAATTGCGTCGCCGTCGGATAGCAACCCGGCACGGCAATCAGGCGCGCTTGCTTGATCTGCTCACGATTGACTTCCGGCAGGCCGTAAACCGCCTCTTCCAACAGCTGCGGCGCACCATGGGGCTGGCCGTACCATTTGGCCCACTCATCGGCGTCTTGCAGACGGAAGTCTGCCGACAAGTCGATAACCTTGGTGCCGGCCGCCAGCAGCTCGCCGGCCAACGCATGAGCCACACCGTGAGGCGTGGCGAAGAACACCACGTCGCAGGCAGCCAGGGTCTTGGTGTCCGGCACACTGAACGCCAGACCGTCATAGTGGCCTCGCAGGTTCGGGTACATATCGGCCACGGCCAGCCCGGCTTCGGATCGGGAAGTGATGACCACCACCTCAGCCTGCGGATGCTGAGCCAACAGACGCAGCAATTCGACACCGGTGTAACCCGTGCCGCCGACGATACCGACCTTGACCATAAACCTGCCCTCAACGAACCCACTGGAAAGCCGTCGATAATAGGGGCCGTATCGTCCTGCGACAACCGTCAACGTGACGTACGGGCGCATGAGCCACTACTATCTTCGCTACCGTGAACCTGGGAATAACTAAAATGCTCTATCTATGGGTCAAAGCCTTCCATATCGTCAGCATCGTTTGCTGGTTTGCCGGGCTGTTCTACCTGCCGCGCCTGTTCGTCTACCACACCCAAAGCGAAGACACCGTCAGCAAGGAGCGCTTCAGCATCATGGAGCGCAAGTTGTACCGTGGCATCATGGGCCCGGCGATGGTTGCCACACTGGTCTTCGGCATCTGGATGCTGGCCCTCAACCCAGGCATTTTCCAGTCAGGGGCCTGGATCCACGCCAAGCTGACCCTGGTCGTCCTGCTGATCGGCTATCACCACATGTGCGGCGCACAGGTAAAACGCTTCGCCCGTGGCGAAAACACCCGCAGCCATGTCTTTTATCGCTGGTTCAATGAGGTCCCGGTTCTGATATTGCTGGCTATCGTAATTTTGGTCGTGGTCAAACCGTTCTAACGTCAATTACTCGGGGAACCTCCAATGTCGCTGCCCGCTCTGCTGGAACAACGTCTGCGCCTGCCCGTGGTGGCCGCGCCGATGTTTCTGATCTCTAATCCGCAACTGGTCCTGGCCTGCTGTTGCAACGGGGTAGTTGGGAGTTTCCCGGCGCTCAACCAACGCGAAAGCAGTGGCTTCAAGGCCTGGCTGGAAGAAATCGAAGCGGGCTTGGCGCTGCTGGACAATCCTGCGCCCTATGCCGTGAACCTGATCGTGCACAACAGCAACCCGCGGCTGGAGGCTGACCTGGCGATCTGCGTCGAGCACAAGGTGCCCATCGTCATCACCAGCCTCGGTGCGGTAAAGGAACTGGTGGACGCGGTTCATAGCTACGGCGGCCTGGTATTTCATGACGTTACTACCCGACGCCATGCGGAAAAAGCCGCTGAAGCCGGCGTAGACGGCCTGATTGCCGTAGCCGCTGGCGCGGGTGGCCACGCTGGCACCTGGAGCCCCTTTTCGCTGATTGCCGAAATTCGCCAGTTCTTCGACAAAACCCTGCTGCTGGCGGGCTGCCTTAACCATGGGCACGAAATTCTTGCCGCCCAGATGCTGGGGGCAGACCTGGCATATTTCGGTACGCGCTTTATCGGCACCACCGAAAGTCAGGCACCGGATGCCTATAAGGAGATGCTGCTCACATCCCGCGCTGCCGACATCGTGCACACTCCTGCAGTCTCCGGCGTACCTGCAAGCTTTATGCGCCAGAGCCTGGAAAATGCCGGTTTTGACCTTGCTGCGCTTCAAGGCAAGGGTGAAGTCAATTTCGGTTCCAAGCTCAAGCCATTGAGCGATGAGGCCAAAGCGTGGAAAACTGTATGGTCTGCTGGCCAAGGCGTCGGTGAGATCAATGATGTACCCACTGTGGATGAGCTCATAACGCGCCTGGATGCCGAATACCGCAAAGCACGCGAGCACGCCGCGCAACTGCGCTGGCCACGCTGACCCACTGCAGGGCCTGCCAACTGGACAGGCCTGCATACTCTTCCTGATTAAGTGACAAGGATGCCCGCATGAGCGACAGCCGTTTCAAGATTGTGTTTGACGGAGCCTTGCGCCCAGGTGTCGAAAGCACCACCGCCAAGCTGAACCTCGCCGAACTATTCAAAAGCGATGTTGAAGCAATCGAAAAACTCTTCACCGGCCGCCCCGTCGCGCTCAAGCGCGACTTGTCCCAGCCCGACGCGCAAACTTACCTGACGGCACTGCACAATGCCGGGATCGACGCTCGCATCGAGGCCGAACAACCCGTGGCGTTCAACCTTGCAGAAACCCACGAGACGGACTCGTCAACCTCTGACCGCGCCGCTGCGTCGCCTTATGCACCGCCACGCGCCGCAGTTGGCGACGACCTGCCGGAGTTCGCCACCCTAAAGGTGTTCACCATCCACGGGCGCATCGGGCGCCTGCGCTACCTGGCTTGGACGCTGGCACTGACCGTCGCGATGCTGGTGGCAGCGGGCATCATCAGTACGGTGGGCTTCGCGGTGGCGACAGCCTCGCCAACCATAGCCATCATTATTGGCTCGCTGCTGGGTTTCGCGCTGTTTGTGGCATTGGTAGTGGTGAGCGTGCAAATCGGCGTGCAGCGCCTGCATGACCTGGGCTGGTCTGGCTGGCTGTACCTGCTCAACCTGGTTCCGCTGGTAAACAGCGTATTCCCACTGCTATTGCTGGTATTGCCAGGCAATACGGGCGCCAACCAGTACGGCGCGCCACCACCACGCAACTCCACTGCGGTGAAAATCCTGGCCTCGCTGTGGCTGGCGTTCATTCCCTTGATGCTCATCATCGTCGTCACCCTGGGTATGAATGGCTACCTGGACCAGCTTGAAGCCAACATGGACAGCAGCTACGAAAGCAGCTCCATTACCTCCGATGCAGACGCCGATCAAAGCGCTATCGTTGACGAAGCCGAAGCGCAAAGTGCTGACGATGCAGCCGAACCTGTAGACTCTCCAGAACAGTGAAGAAACGCCCGCCGCCTGTGACGCACTGTCATAGGCCGGTGGCGTTGCGATGGAGAAAGGCATGACCCGTTACGCTCTGATCACCGGCGCCTCCAGTGGCATCGGCCTGGCATTGGCCGAGGCCTTGGCACGGCGCGGCCGTAGCTTGATTCTGGTGGCCCGCCAGCGTGATCAGTTGGAAAGCATTGCATTGGAGTTGACCCAACGCTTCGGCGTCGAGGTGCTGTTTCGTGCCTGTGATTTGGGCGAGCCGCTGCGTTTGTCCGGCTTTTTGCTGGAACTCGAAGAGGGTGAGCGACAGATCGACCTGCTGGTCAACTGCGCCGGCATCGGCACCAGCGGGCCGTTCCTGGCCCAGGACTGGATGACCGAGCAGGACCTCATCGAAGTCAACATCCTGGCCTTGACCCGCATGTGCCACGCACTGGGCAATGCGATGGCCCTGCATGGCGGCGGGCAAATCCTCAATGTGGCTTCGGTCGCCGCCTTCCAGCCTGGGCCGTGGATGAGTAGCTACTACGCCAGCAAAGCCTACGTATTGCACTTCTCCGAAGGGCTGCGTGAAGAATTGAAGACCTGCGGCATCAAGGTTTCAGTGCTGTGCCCCGGCCCCACGCGCACCGCATTCTTCGGCACCGCGCAGATGGATACGGCGAAACTCGACCGCAGCCAGCAGCTGATGAGCCCGGAAGAAGTCGCGCTGTACACCGTGCGGGCGCTGGAAAAGAACAAGGCCATCATCATTCCCGGGCGCCGCAATCGTTGGCTGACGTTCAGCCCACGCCTGAGCCCCCGCTGGCTCACCCGCAAAATTGCCGGCGCCATCAACAAGGCCTATTGCCCACGCTGATGGCCTACGTACACTCACCTCACCTTTCACGATGGAGATACAGCTGTGGATACTCTGTTCACCAAGATCATCAACAGGGAAATACCGGCGAAGATCATCTATGAAGATGACCAAGTCCTGGCTTTTCACGATATCGCCCCGCAGGCGCCAGTGCATTTCCTGGTTATCCCGAAAAAGCCCATTCGTACCCTCAACGACCTGACCGAGGACGACAAGGCGCTGGCCGGCCATATCCTGTTCACCGCCCAACGCCTGGCCGTGGAACAAGGCTGCGAAAAAGGCTTTCGTGTGGTGATGAATTGCAATGAAGACGGCGGGCAAACCGTTTACCACATCCATATGCACGTGCTGGGTCAGCGCCAGATGAACTGGCCACCGGGCTGAGTGCACAAGGGCAAATTGACTCAGCACAAACGCTGGACGCTCTCTTGCGGTAAACTGGCCGCCGAGATTCTTCCCGGAGGTCAGCATGACTACCCAACGTCACTACTCGCCGATTGACCGTCTGTTGCTGCAAGCCGACATGGCCATGCGCACCCTGCTGCCGTTCAGCGGCCAGCCCTACCGTCCCTCGCCCGCCATCGTGCAGCCGGATGTACAGCTGAGCGACACCGATACCCGTCACGTCGCTGGCCTGATGCGCATTAACCATACCGGTGAAGTCTGTGCCCAGGCGTTGTACCAGGGCCAGGCGCTGACCGCCAAGTTGCCACAGGTACGCACGGCGATGGAGCATGCGGCCGAGGAAGAGATCGACCATCTGGCCTGGTGCGAACAACGCATCCGCCAGTTGGGCAGCCATCCCAGCGTGCTCAACCCACTTTTTTATGGCTTGTCGTTTGGTATCGGCGCGGCTGCCGGGCTGATCAGCGACAAAGTCAGCCTGGGGTTTGTGGCCGCGACAGAACATCAGGTGTGCAAGCACCTGGACGAACACCTGGAGCAACTGCCGGCCGAAGACGAAAAGTCACGGGCCATTCTTGAGCAGATGCGCATCGATGAAGAACACCACGCAGAGAGCGCGCTGGACGCGGGCGGCTTCCGCTTTCCAGCCCCGGTACGGTTCGGCATGAGCCTGCTGGCCAAGGTCATGACCAAAAGCACCTATCGAATCTGAACCGAAAAAAAGGGCGCCCGAAGCGCCCTTTCTTTTGCCTGCTGCAATCAACCCAACTCGATGATTTCGTAGTCGTGGGTAATGACCACGCCCGCGGCCCCCAGCATGATCGATGCTGAGCAGTACTTCTCGGCCGACAGCTCGATGGCCCGCTTGACCTGGGCTTCTTTCAGCGCCCGGCCCTTGACCACGAAATGCATATGGATCTTGGTAAAAACCTTGGGGTCTTCAGTGGCGCGCTCGGCTTCCAGGAAGGCTTCGCAGCTTTCCACGGCTTGCCGGGACTTCTTCAAGATGCTGACCACGTCGAAATTGCTGCAACCGCCCACACCCAGCAGCAACATTTCCATGGGGCGTACACCCAGGTTCCGACCGCCGGCTTCCGGCGGGCCATCCATAACCACCACGTGGCCGCTGCCCGACTCACCGAGGAACATGGCTTCGCCCGCCCATTGGATGCGTGCCTTCATCGCCCAGACTCCACTGCTAAAAAAGGGTCGCCAGCTTAGCACAGGGCCTTGAAACAGCAGCGCCCTGCATAAAATCGATAAATGACAGCGTTTGCCCGCTAAATTGGCTAATCGCGACAGAAGGTGTCTGGTAAGCTGGCGCCAAATGAATGGCGCATTGCCATGTCTTGTACGGCGTGTATCAATGAGATGCCGCTGGATAAAAACAACGCCAACGACACCGCGCAGTCTTTTTCGGGATACAACCATGGTTGCTCTTACTCCCACATCCAAGATCAAGAACCTCGACAAGCTGCTGCTTCACTGCCAGCGCCGACGTCATCCGGCCAAACACAACATCATCTGCGCCGGCGAGCGTTCAGAAACCCTGTTCTTCATCATCAAAGGCTCGGTCACCATCCTGATCGAGGATGAGGATGGCCGTGAGATGATCATTGCCTATCTCAACGCCGGAGACTTCTTCGGGGAGCTGGGTTTGTTTGAACAAGCAGGCAAAGAGCAGGAACGTAGTGCTTGGGTACGGGCCAAAGTTGAGTGCGAAGTGGCCGAAATCAGCTATGCGAAATTTCGCGAATTGGCCCAGCATGATCCGGACATCTTGTACGCCCTGAGCGGTCAGATCGCCCAGCGCCTGCGCGACACCACGCGTAAGGTCGGCGACCTGGCGTTCTTTGATGTCACTGGCCGCGTCGCTCGCTGCCTGCTGGAATTATGCAAACAACCCGACGCCATGACCCATCCCGACGGCATGCAGATCAAAGTCACGCGCCAGGAGATCGGACGTATTGTCGGGTGTTCGCGGGAAATGGTCGGCCGCGTGCTCAAGGATTTGGAAGAACGCAACCTGGTGCACGTCAAAGGCAAGACGATGGTGGTGTTCGGTACTCGCTAGAGCGGCAGGAAGCCAGCCAGCATCTGCCGGTACAACGTGTCGAGCCGACGGATCGCGTCCGGCGCGGGAAACGCTTCGTGCAGTGCGATATGGCTATCGGCGCGAACCCGCTGCTCCAAGCCGCAGGCTTGATTGAAGCGGTTGACCGCCGCAATCAATTCCTCACGATCATTCTCCAGCAACATCGCCCCATGCACCAACCCGACCGGGCGGCCACCGCTTTGCCGCCAACGCTGGGCAGTGCCCACCATTTTGCGGCCATTGAGGTTGACGTTGTAACGACCGTCGCAAAACGCACCGTCAATTTCGCCGACGGACGCATCGCCACCCAACTCGATCAACAGATCACAGATCGGTTGGCACAAGCGCTGATAGCCGGTTTCGATGCGCCCCTGGTCGCCTTCGCTACGCGGTGGGGCATAGACCAGGGCGATGTTGACCGTGGCGCCGGACTGCGGCACCGGCTCACCGCCGGTTTCACGCAGCAATACCGGCCAACCCGCATCGGCCGAGACCTGGCTCGCCACCGCGAATGCCGGCAGCCGGCTCAAACGGCGCGGCATGACCAGCGCTTGGTCACTGGGCTGCCAGAACAGCAATCCGAATGCCTGCTCACCCGCGCAAACCGCTGCCAATAGGTCTTGCTCGGCGGCAAGGCCTGCTTCGACAGTCATGATCACGGGCTGGAGCATCGAACACCTACCTACCTGAATAAACACAAAACCAATGTGGGTGCTGGCTTGCCTGCGATAGCGGTGTGTCAGCTACACAGAGGTTGGCTGACCCGCCGCTATCCAGGCAAGCCAGCGCCTACAGTTCCGAGCGTATTTCAAATCAGTCTAGTGTCGAACCGCTGATCGTCGTACCGCGCTCCGGGAAGAACAAACGCTGCAGTTCCGCCCCCGGGTTCTCGGCGCGCATAAAGGTCTCGCCCACCAGGAACGAGTACACACCACTGATTTCCATCAATTCCACATCGGCGCGATTGACGATGCCACTCTCGGTAATCACCAAGCGATCGCGCGGAATACGCGGCAGCAGGTCGAGGGTAGTTTCCAGGCTGACGTCGAAGGTATGCAGGTTACGGTTGTTGACGCCCACCAGCGGAGTATCGAGGGTCTTCAATGCGCGCTCCAGCTCGTCGCCGTCATGCACTTCGACCAACACGTCCAGGCCGACGCTTTTGGCCACGGCCGCCAGCTCGGCCATCTTCACGTCATCCAATGCCGAGACAATCAGCAACACGCAGTCGGCACCCAAGGCACGAGCTTCGACGATTTGGTACGGGTCGACCATGAAATCCTTGCGGATCACCGGCAGCTTGCACGCAGCGCGCGCCTGTTGCAGGAACGGGTCGGAACCCTGGAAGTAGTCAATATCCGTCAGCACAGACAAGCAGGTTGCCCCACCCTTCTCGTAACTGACGGCGATCTCAGCGGGTACGAAGTGTTCGCGAATCACGCCTTTGCTCGGCGAGGCTTTCTTGACCTCGGCGATCACGGCCGGCTGCTTGAGCTTGGCCTGGGCGATCAAGGCATTGGCAAAGCCGCGTGGTGCCTCGGCGCTTTTCGCCTGCGCTTCCAACTCGGCCAGGCTCACCCGGGCACGGCGCTCGGCCACTTCTTCAGCCTTACGGGCCAGGATCTTTTCCAGAACAGTTGGCACACTCATCCTTCATTCTCCATCTTGAATACGGCGGTGAATGCTCCCAGCTCTTCGAGCTTCTCACGAGCCAGGCCGGTGTGCAGCGCATCGTGGGCCAAGGCGACACCTTCCTTGAGACTATAGGCATGGTCAGCGGCGTAAAGGGCTGCGCCAGCATTGAGCACAATCATCTCCGCAGCTTTCTGACCGTTTTCGGTCTTGCGACGCCCCAGGGCATCACGAATCAATTCCAACGAAGCTGCCGGGCTTTCCACCGCCAGGCCGTGCAAGCTCTGGCTTTTCATACCCAGGTCTTCGGGCTCGACCCAATATTCGGTGACCTCGTCGTTCTTCAGCTCCGCCACGAAGGTCGGCGCCGCCAGGCTGAACTCGTCGAGGCCATCCTTGGAATGCACCACCAGCACATGCTTGCTGCCCAGGCGTTGCAAGACTTCGGCCAGCGGCCGGCACAGCGCCTGGCTGAACACGCCTACCACCTGGTGCTTCACACCGGCCGGATTCGTAAGCGGGCCGAGCATGTTGAACAGGGTACGCAAGCCAAGGTCCTTACGCGGGCCGGCAGCGTGTTTCATTGCGCCATGATGGGACTGGGCAAACATGAAGCCGATACCAACGCTGTCAATGCAGCGCGCTACTTGCACCGGCGTGAGGTTCAGGTAAATACCGGCCGCTTCCAGCAAGTCGGCACTGCCGCTCTTGCCAGACACTGCACGGTTACCGTGCTTGGCGACGGTGCAACCAGCGGCGGCCACCACAAAAGATGAGGCGGTCGACACGTTGAAAATATTCGCACCGTCACCGCCGGTGCCCACCACATCGACGACGCCGTCGAGAGTCTTGAGCTCGACCTTGTCCGCCAGCTCACGCATCACCGACACCGCACCGACTATTTCGTCGATGCTTTCGCTCTTCATGCGCATCGCCATCATAAAGGCGCCGATCTGGGCATCGGTGCATTGGCCGGTCATGATCTCGCGCATCACATCGCTCATTTCCGCGGTGCTAAGGTCCAGATGGCCGACGATACGGCTCAGGGCAGTCTTGATATCCATGAAAAGTCCTTAGCGCGTGCCGCCGCTCTGCTTGAGAAAGTTGGCGAACAGCTCGTAGCCCTGCTCGGTCAGGATTGATTCAGGGTGAAATTGCACCCCTTCGATGTTCAGCGTCTTGTGACGCAAGCCCATGATCTCGTCGACCGAGCCGTCTTCCAATTGGGTCCAGGCGGTCAGTTCCAGGCATTCGGGCAAGGTTTCACGCTTGACCACCAGTGAGTGGTAACGGGTCACGGTCACCGGCAGGTTCAGGCCGTGGAACACGCCCAGGTCACGATGGAACACCGGGCTGGTCTTGCCGTGCATGACCTCCCGCGCGCGCACCACATCACCGCCAAACGCCTGGCCGATGGACTGGTGGCCCAGGCAGACGCCCAGGATCGGCAGCTTGCCGGCGAAATACTGGATAGCTTCCAGAGAGATGCCCGCCTCGGTCGGCGTGCACGGGCCAGGTGAGACGACGATGCGCTCGGGGTTCAACGCGGCGATTTCGGCAACAGTGAGTTCATCGTTGCGCACCACCTTGACCTCGGCACCCAGCTCGCCCAGGTATTGCACAACGTTGTAGGTAAAGGAGTCGTAGTTATCAATCATCAGCAACATGTGGGTTCAAACCTCTTGAATTCACTGATTTCAAATGACCGCCTTCCAAGAGTGTGACCCGCTGCCAGACACACGTTCCGGTTGCCAGGGTGAGTTGGCAAGGGGCGTCAGGCAACGGGTGAAGAAGGCAAATCGGTACAGGTCCGGCCAGGCCGGCAGAGAAAAATGTCAGGCGCGCCAACGCCAACGGGCGTGTGCCTTGACTACTCGCATCAAGAGTTTGCTGATGATCAACACGGGGAGGGTCTCATTCATACGTTCAGGCACAGTAACGTAGGCTCGCCAGCGGTGCAATATGGAGCCGCAAATACGGGGGCCAACGTAGGCAGATTCCACATCTCCCTACAGAAAATGCTAGAAATTTTGCTAGTGTTTCACTTCCAACATAAAAACAACCGAATGGAATCTTGCATGCTCAGACCAGCGTTTTTCACGCCCCTTGCCGGCTGCCTCCTGTCATTGGCCTGCGCCCAGGCGTTCGCAGCCCCGTCACCTTATTCAACCATGGTGGTTTTCGGCGACAGCCTGGCTGATGCAGGCCAGTTTCCCGACGGTTCGGCCGGTGCCACGTTGCGCTTTACCAATCGAACCGGGGCGAACTTCCAGGGTGAGTACGGCCTGGTCTCCTCAACCCTATTGGGTGCCAAATTGGGGGTAGCCCCCAATGACCTGAATGCCTCCACCTCCCCCGTTCGCGCAGCCCAAGGTTTGCCAGACGGGAACAACTGGGCAGTGGGTGGTTACCGTACAGACAATATCCTCGACTCTATTACCTCAGTCTCCGATGCTGCGATTCCCCCCGGCAATGCCGGTGGTGGCACCGTGTTGCGCAGCCGGCAGGGCTATTTGCCGGCCAATGGTGGGAGAGCTGACCCGAACGCGCTCTACTTCCTTTCCGGTGGGGGCAACGACTTCCTCCAAGGCCGGGTACTCAGCCCCGCTCAAGCGGTCGCCGCAGGTGGGCGTCTGGCGGACAGCGCCCAGGCCCTGCAACAAGCCGGCGCACGCTACATCATGGTCTGGATGCTACCCGACCTGGGGCTGACGCCGGCCATCAACGGCACCCCACAGCAAGCATCGACCTCGGCCCTGAGCAATATTTTCAACCAGTCCCTGGTACAGCGCCTGTCACAAGTGGATGCGCAGGTTATTCCGCTGAACATCCCGCTGTTGTTGAACGAGGCTTTCGCCGATCCGGCCCGCTTCGGCCTCGCCACCGGCCAGAACCTGACCGGCACCTGCTTCAGCGGCAACAGTTGCACCGCCAACCCAACCTACGGCATCGGCGGTACCAATCCGGACCCGACCAAGCTGATCTACAACGACTCGGTCCACCCGACTGTGGCCGGGCAACGCTTGATTGCCGACTACGCCTATTCGCTACTCGCCGCGCCGTGGGAACTGACCTTGCTGCCGGAAATGGCCCAAGGCACATTGCGCGCCCACCAGGACGAGGTGCGTAACCAATGGCAAGCAGACAACGGCAGTTGGCAAGCCGTCGGCCAATGGCGCGCCATAGTGGCCGGCGGCGGCCAACGCCTGGATTTCGATGATCAGAGCAGCTCGGCCAGTGGCGACGGCAGCGGCTACAACCTGAATATCGGTGGCAGCTACCGGCTCGATGAAAACTGGCGCGTGGGCGTTGCCGCTGGCCTGTATCGGCAGACCCTCGAAGCCGGTGCCAATGATTCGGACTACAAGCTCAACAGCTATATGGGCACGGCTTTCGCTCAGTATCAGCAAAATCACTGGTGGGCCGATGCCGCATTGACCGGCGGCAAGCTGGACTTCGACAGCCTCAAGCGCAAGTTCGCCCTGGGTGTCAGTGAAGGCTCGGAGAAAGGTGATACCGATGGCTGGCTCTGGGCACTGAGCGGCCGCGTGGGGTATGACATCGCCACACCGGGCAGCGACTGGCACCTGTCGCCGTTCATCAGCGCCGATTACGCGCGGGTTGAAGTCAATGGTTACTCGGAGAAAAACAGCCGCTCCACCGCCCTGACCTTTGATGATCAACAACGCGACTCCAAGCGCCTGGGCGTCGGCCTGCAAGGCAGCTACCGCATCGCGCCGCAAACCCAGGTTTTTGGCGAAGTTGCACACGAGCATGAGTTTGAAAATGACACCCAGAAGGTGAACATTTCGCTCAACAGCGTCCAGGGAATCGACTTCAAGCTGGACGGCTATACGCCTCGCAGTAACTCTGACCGCTTGAGCCTGGGTGTCAGCCACAAGCTGACTCAGGACCTGGCACTGCGCGCGGCGTATAACCTGAGGAAGGATGACAATTTGACCCAGCAAGGCATCAATGTCGGGGTCAGTCTGGATTTCTAAATACTGCGCAAAACAAATGTGGGAGCTGGCTTGCCTGCGATGGCGGTGGATCAGTCACTGAATATCTCAAGTGACACACCGCCATCGCGGGCAAGCCCGCTCCCACATTTTTTATTCCAGCTTCAGTCTTGTGGAGTTTGCTCTGCCAATGCCACGGCACGGAACATCGCTCGGCGCTTGTTCAGGGTTTCTTCCCACTCAAGGGCCGGCACCGAGTCCGCCACAATCCCACCACCAGCCTGCACATGCAGTTCGCCATCCTTGATCACGGCCGTGCGGATCGCAATGGCGGTGTCCATATTGCCGTTCCAGGCAAAATACCCGACGGCGCCGCCGTAGACACCACGCTTGACCGGCTCCAGTTCGTCGATGATTTCCATCGCACGGATCTTCGGCGCCCCCGACAATGTGCCCGCCGGCAAAATCGCCCGCAGTGCGTCCATCGCCGTCAGCCCGGCCTTCAGCTCGCCGGTGACGTTGGACACGATATGCATCACATTGGAATACCGCTCAATGACCATCTTCTCGGTCAGTTTCACCGAGCCGATTTCCGAGACACGCCCGGTGTCGTTGCGCCCCAGGTCGATCAGCATCAGGTGTTCGGCGATTTCCTTGTCGTCGCTGAGCAGGTCTTCTTCCAGCGCCACGTCGGCTTCTTCGGTCGCGCCACGGGGGCGCGTGCCGGCAATCGGGCGCACGGTGATCAGGTTGTCTTCAACCCGCACCAGCACTTCCGGCGAACTGCCGACGACGTGGAAGTCGCCAAAATTGAAGAAGTACATATATGGCGTCGGGTTGAAGCAACGCAGTGCGCGGTACAGATCAATCGGCGCCGCCTTGAAGTCGATGGACATGCGTTGCGACGGCACTACTTGCATGCAGTCACCGGCGAGGATGTATTCCTTGATGGTATCGACGGCGCGCTCGTAGTCATCCTGGGTAAAGCTTGAGCGGAACACCGGGTCGGCCGCAGGTGGGCGGCTGAGGTCCAGGCCGCGACGCGGAGTGATCGGCTGGCGGAGTTTCTCAAGCAGCGCTTCCAGGTTGGCCTGGCCTTGCTCGAAGGCATCAGCCTGGGCAGGGTCGGCAAGAACAATCGCATGCATCTTGCCGGCGAGGTTGTCGAACACCACCACCGCGTCGGACACCATCAGCAAAATGTCCGGCACGCCCAGCGGGTCCGGGTTCGGGCATTTGCCCAAGCGCTTCTCCACATAGCGCACGCAGTCATAGCCGAAGTACCCCACCAGGCCGCCATTGAAGCGCGGCAGGCCAGCGATGGTCGGCACGTTGTAGCGCG
Organism: Pseudomonas sp. DWP2-2; assembly: GCF_049897065.1. Taxonomy (NCBI): domain Bacteria; kingdom Pseudomonadati; phylum Pseudomonadota; class Gammaproteobacteria; order Pseudomonadales; family Pseudomonadaceae; genus Pseudomonas; species Pseudomonas sp. DWP2-2. Next base: position 18,524 of record NZ_JAFCVN010000016.1, read on the forward strand.
CCTTGAAGGTTTCGACAAAAGCCAGCGGATCTTCTACGTCATGGCTTTCGATCTCCACGCCATCATGGGAGATGCTCACATGATGGTCGTGTACCCGCAGCACCGTACGGCATGGCAGGCCAATGATCGAGTAACGACCCCACTTCTCACCGCCCTGTACCGACTCGAGCAGGTAGGAGTTGGGCTCGTCGGCCAGCTTCAAGTAGATCGACAGTGGCGTATCGAAGTCGGCCAGGGTTTCGCAAGCCATGGGGATACGGTTATAGCCGGCAGCGGCCAAACGCAGGAATTCTTCGCGGGTCATGAGGTGCCTCGTGGTGTGAGGGTCAAACAGTCAGGTAGGCAAACGTGCCGCAAACGCGGCCAGGATCAGTCAGGCGCGCCAACGCCAGCGGGCCAGGGCCTTGATGACTTTCATCCAGAGTTTGCGAGTGACCACCACGATGGAATTTCCAGAAGGGGACGAATCAATGTCGGGCAACGTTATCTCAGCGCCAGCGCCCAAGCAACCGGGGATTAGCAGTCGCAGGTCATCAATCACCAGCGCGGGGGACTCCTCCGCAATCGGCCGGCCATGGTTGTAACCATAACTCAAGGCCACACACTGCACGCCCGCCGCCTTGGCCGCCAGCACATCACTGCGTGAATCGCCGACAAACAGCGACTGAGACGCCGGAATATTGGCCATTTTCATTACGAAAAACAGCGCCGCCGGGTCGGGTTTTTTCTGCGGCAAGGTATCGCCGCCGATGATCCAGCGGAAGTAGCGACCGATTTTCATCTGGTCCAACAACGGCGCAACGAAGCGCTCCGGCTTGTTGGTGATCAGGGCCATTTCCACGCCCTGCTTGCTCAACCACTTGAGGGTATCGCGCACACCGGGGTAAACCACGGTCAGTTCGTGGCTGCTTTCATAAGCGGCATTGAACAGTTCCAAGGCATGTTCTGCCTCGACCTCATCCACACCCGTGGCATCGATGTCGTTGGCCAGGGCCCGGCGCACCAACATCGGTGCGCCATTGCCAACCCATTCGCGCACCGACTCGATCCCTGCCGGCTTGCGCCCCAGCTTGAGCAGCATCTGGTCCACCGCGGCCGCCAGGTCAGGCACCGAGTCGATCAAGGTACCGTCCAGATCGAACATCACCAGCCGTGGCAATTTGCCGGGGAACAACTGCTCAAAACCGCTCATGGACGCGCCAGCGCCAGTTCGGCACGCATCTTGTCGATGACGGCCTGGTAGTCCGGGGCGTTGAAGATAGCAGAGCCGGCCACGAAGGTATCGGCGCCCGCTGCGGCGATCTCACGGATATTGTTGACGTTGACCCCGCCGTCGATTTCCAGGCGAATGTCACGCCCCGACGCATCAATCAGCGCACGGGCCTCACGCAGCTTGTTCAAGGTGCCAGGGATGAACTTCTGCCCGCCGAAGCCTGGGTTGACGCTCATCAGCAAGACCATGTCGACCTTGTCCATCACGTACTCAAGCACGCTCAGCGGAGTAGCCGGGTTGAATACCAGGCCCGCCTTGCAGCCGCCTTCGCGGATCAGTTGCAGTGTGCGGTCAACGTGCAGCGTGGCTTCAGGGTGGAAGGTGATGTAAGTCGCACCCGCCTCGATGAAGTCACCGACGATACGGTCTACCGGGCTGACCATCAGGTGCGCATCAATCGGCGCAGTGATGCCGTACTTGCGCAACGCGGCGCACACCATCGGGCCGATGGTCAGGTTGGGTACGTAGTGGTTGTCCATGACATCGAAGTGCACGAAGTCGGCACCGGCGGCCAACACCTTGTCCACTTCCTCACCCAGGCGGGCGAAGTCGGCAGAGAGAATCGATGGAGCAATGACGAAGGGCTGCATGACGCACCTTTTTTGAGCTAAATCACGATGGCGCGCATTGTATACCTCATGCTTTGCTGCGCGCACCGTGACCTATCTCAACGGTTAGTAAGCTGCGCGGTAGATTTTTTCGATATCGGCGGCGCTGAGCTTGCGCGGGTTGTTGCGCATCAAGCGCTCAATGCCTGCGGCTTCGCTGGCCATGGCCGGGATGGCGTCCTCGGGCACGCCGAAACTGCGCAGGCCGGACGGGATCTCCACCGCCGCACACAGCCGCGTCATCGCCGCTACAGCCTGGTCAGCAGCGTCATTCACACTCAGCCCGGCGATATTGACGCCCATGGCCTGGGCGATGTCCTGCATGCGCTCGACGCAGGCCAATTTGTTCCAGTGCATCACATACGGCAACAACAGCGCGTTGCTTACGCCATGGGCAATGTTGAAGCGCCCACCCAACGGGTACGCCAGCGCATGCACGGCACCGACGCCAGCGTTGCCAAAGGCCATGCCGGCCATCAGGCTGGCGGTGGCCATGTCGTCACGGGCCTGCAGGTTCGCCGGATTGGCGTAAGCCTTAGGCAACGCGCTGGCAATCAATTTGATCGCACCGATGGCCAGGGCGTCGGTAATCGGCGAGGCATTCAGCGACAGGTAGGACTCGATGGCGTGCACCAAGGCGTCCACGCCACTGGCGGCCGTGACACCGCGTGGGCAGGTCAAGGTCATTTGCGGGCTGATCAGCGCAACGTCCGGCAGCAAGTAATCGCTGACGATGCCTTTTTTCAGCTGCGCCGCCTTGTCGGACAGTATCGCCACGTTGGTCACCTCCGAGCCGGTGCCGGCGGTGGTGGGGATGGCGATCAACGGCGGGCCTTTGCGCGGCACCTGATCGACGCCAAACAAGTCCGCCAGCGCGCCGTGATAACCGGCATAGGCCGCCACGCTCTTGGCGATGTCAATGGCACTGCCGCCGCCCACACCGATCAGGCCGTCATGCCCGCCTTCGCGGTACGCACGCATGCAGTCTTCGACGATGGCAATTTCCGGATCGGGCAGCACACGGTCGAAGATTTCGTAGGCTCGATCACCCAGATGCTCCAGGGCCAGCGCCACGGTGCCGGACTGGACCAGCGCGGCGTCGGTGACGATCAACGGATTATCCACATCCAGGCGCGTGAGTTCGGCAGCCAGTTGTTCGATGGCACCTGCGCCGGTCAGCAGTTTGTGGGCGATCTTGAATGAGGAAGTACTCATGTGCGCGGCCTCTTATGAATGATGGGCTGGCACAAGAATAGCCGCACCTGGCGTGTTGTCTGCCATTCACTGGTTGAATGGTCGCACCGCGCCCATCAAGGCAGCCAACAAACCGCCGATAATCTGTTGGTAATGAGAACCGCGCCTCATACCCCTGACAAATACCGACCAACCCATTAGGCTGCTGGAATCACTTCTGGCCGGGAATCAACGATGCTTTTTCTTCACCGTTCGGCACTGCCAGCACTGTGCCTGTCACTCCTGTTTACCAGTGTCTTGCCTGTTCAGGCCGAGGATGCGCCCTCGCCTGCCGTCGAAAAACCGGCTGAACGCCAGCCACTGTCCGAGCGTAGCCAACAAGAAGCCAGTGCGCTCGAACGGCAGGTGCCGCTGCAAGAGCAACAGCAATTGCAGGCGGGTAGCGAGTCGTTCCTGGCGCTGTGGAAACCCGCCAACAGCGCCGAAGCCGAGGGTGTGGTGATCCTCATACCAGGTGCTGGGGAGAACGCGGACTGGCCGCAAGCAATCGCGCCTCTGCGGCGTAAGTTGCCGGACGCCGCCTGGGGCACCCTCAGCCTGTCATTGCCTGACGTCAGTGTGGATACCCTGCCGCCACGGCTCATCGAACCGCCGAAAGCGGCGGTCGATACCAGCAGCAAGGAAGGCAGCACCGCTGCCAAGCCGGTCGAACAGGCCGCCAGTGCCGAGGCCGAAGGCACTGACCCGGCGGTGGTGCCGGGGGCGGATGAGCAGGACAAGACCGACGCCAAGCGCATCTTCGACCGTATCGACGCCGCCGTCGCCTTCGCCCAGACCCAAAGCGCCCGCAGTGTGGTGTTGCTCGGCCATGGAACCGGGGCCTGGTGGGCGGCACGCTACCTGAGCGAGAAACAACCCTCCCAGGTGCAGAGGTTGGTGATGGTGGCCGGCAAGACGCCTGCGGCTCGCCAACCAGACCTGCAACAACTGGCGCCGGTCTTGAAGGTGCCCACGGCGGATGTGTTCTATCAAGAAGACGCCCAGGACCGCAAAAACGCTCAGGAGCGACGCCAGGCGGCCAAGCGCTCGAAGAATGACAGCTATAAACAGGTGTCGCTCACGGCGTTGCCCGGTAATAGCGCGGCAGAGCAAGAGCAGTTATACCGCAGGGTTCGCGGCTGGTTGAGCCCACAGGGCGGCGCAGACTGACACTCCGCTATCGGGGGCAACATCGCTTTCTGTAGGAGCGAACTTGCGAAAACGTCAACGATAATGCGTGCTTCCTGAATAAACGCGGCCCCTGGGAGTTTTTCGCGAGCAAGCTCGCTCCTCCAATCAGGGCTTGCCACTGCCACATAGAGTTGAGTGACTATAGCCTCAGCGAAAATCGCGCCGCTCACGAATCAACGCATAGGCGTTATGCAATTCACGGGTTCGTTCAGTCGCCTCCCGTACTTGCGCGGGGCTGGCACCCGTGCCGGCGATCTTGTCCGGATGGTGACGGCTGAGCAGGCGGCGGTAGGCGCGCTTGATCACCGAAGGCTCAGTGGTTGCCGTCACCCCCAGGATACGCAACGCCTCCTGATAGGCCCCCCCACGATTGGCCACTGGCTTGCGCTCCGGCGCGTAATCGGTCGCCAATGCCTGCAGCTGCTGCGGCGTCCAGCCCAGCCACTTGCCCCACTGGTCGATCAGGTCGCGCTCGGCAGCATCCGCCCGACCGTCCGCCCACGCCATGCGCCAACAGGCGCGCAGCACGCCTTCCGCCGCATGGGGCTGCGTCTTGAGCACCCGCAGGTAACTGCGTACACGGTCACTGCCGGACTTGCCACGGTTGAAGGCGCTGATCGCGCGGCGCTGGGCCGGCTCACTCATGTCCAGTGCGCGCATTTCCTGGCGCGCTTGCTGGATATGCCCATCGACAACCCGGCCATTACTCTTGGCCAGGCGTCCCAGCAGCACGAACAACAGCTCGTCGTTGCGCAAGGCCGGACGCCCACCCAGGCGCTCACGTAACTGCGCCCAACTGTGCAATTGCAAGCGACGATCCAAGGCCTGCCCCAGCAATGCCCCCAACAAAGCCCCCGGAATACTGGCAATGGCAAAGCCAGCCCCGGCGCCGATCAGCGTCCCTGGCCACAACATCCTAGCGTCCCTTTGTCAGCAAGGTTTCGACCTGCGCCAGTCGCTCCAGCGTCCCCACATCCACCCAGCGTCCTGCCATGTGCTCCCCCGTTACCAGACCTTTGGCGATGGCCTCGCGCAACACCGGGGCCAACTTGAAGGCACCGGCGCTGCAACCCGCGAACAACTTGGGGTCGAGCACTGAAATGCCACTGAAGGTCAGGTTATCGGCACCGGGCGCGGCATCATGAAGCACACCGTGATCCAGGTAGAAATCCCCGCCCGACGGGTGGTGCGCAGGGTTGTCGACCATCACCAAGTGCGCCAGGCCCCGGATCGGCTGCTTGAGCTGGGTGAAATCGTAGTCAGTCCAGATATCGCCATTGACCACCAGAAACGGTTCGTCGCCCAGCAGCGGCAATGCCTGGAATATGCCGCCCCCCGTTTCCAGCGGTTCTCCCTCCGGGGAGTAGCGGATGCGCAGACCGAACTGGGCACCGTCGCCCAAGTAGCTTTCGATCTGCTCGCCGAGCCAGGCGTGGTTGATCACGATCTCGGTAAAGCCGGCCTTCGCCAAGGCTTCAAGGTGATACTCGATCAGCCGCTTGCCGCCGGCTTGCACGAGCGGCTTGGGCGTATGCAGGGTGAGCGGGCGCATGCGCTCGCCCTTGCCCGCCGCCAGGATCATCGCCTTCATACGCTGGCCTCAGCAGGTTCGCGCAGGCTGGCGAGCAATTCGCCCAGGTCACTCAACTCAGGTCGGTCGGCCAGCACCGCTTCTATATAAGCAAAGAAACGCGGCACGTCGGCCAGGTAGCGTGGCTTGCCGTCGCGGTGGCAGATACGCGAAAAAATGCCGATAACCTTGAGGTGACGCTGCACGCCCATCAGGTCGCTGGCACGCAGGAACTCTTCAAAGTCGTCCTGTACGGGAATCCCCAACTGCCCGGCGCGCTGCCAATAGCCGCGCTGCCATTCACGCACGCGGGCCTGGGGCCAACTGAGGAAGGCGTCCTTGAACAGGCAGGTGATGTCGTAGGTCACTGGGCCGTAGACCGCGTCCTGAAAGTCCAGCACGCCGGGGCTCGGCTCACTGATCATCAGGTTGCGCGGCATGTAGTCGCGGTGTACCAGCACCTTGGGCTGGGCCAGGGCGCTGTCGATCAACTGCTGGCTGGCACGTTGCCAGAGGGCTTGTTGCTCAGGGTCGAGGTCGATGCCCAGGTGACGACGCACGTACCATTCCGGGAACAGTTCCAGCTCGCGACGCAATAAGGCCACGTCATAGCTGGGCAACGGCGCATCCATCGGCAATTGCTGGAAAGCCAGCAGCGCTTCGATGGCATCGGCAAATAATTGATCAGCATTTTCACCGTCAATCACGTCCAGATAGGTTTTTCTGCCCAGGTCATTGAGCAAAAGAAAGCCACGGGGCAAATCTTCTGCATAAATTTTTGGCACATTTATTCCCGATTTCGCGAGCAAATGCGCAATATCGACGAAAGGTTTGCAGTTTTCCTGGGGGGGTGGCGCGTCCATGACGACGAACGTATGGGCACCGCCCTCCCATCGAAAATAACGCCTGAAACTCGCGTCGCTGCTGGCCGCGGTCAATGTGGCCGGGGGCACGGGGCCCCAGTCCTGAGCGTTGAAGAGGATCGGCAACTGCTCATCCAGCCAGACTTCCAGCTGTTGTAAACGTAGATCTTGCTCGGGCATTACAAGGGTCTCCGACGGCGCTAGCCGTCAAGCGGGGCATGCTTTATTATCACGCATCTTTTTCAGACCATCGAGAGGCGTGCGGCCCAAACCGCGGGCAGATGGCACGCAGGAAGCCCGGACTAATAAGATGGCATTGAAATCCCCCGCGTTTCGTAGAAAATTTCCGTTGCTGGTAACCGGCAGTCTGCTGGCCTTGCAACCTTTCGCCACCTCATTCGTGGTCGCCGCGGAACAGTATGACTGCTCAGTCTCTGCTTCGGGTGCCTGGGATTGCGCGCCGAAGACCGCCGCCGCCCCATTGCCACCGCGCCCGGTGCATGACGGTGCTGCCGTCAGCTCGGCCAACAGCACGCCGCAAGGCAAAGCTGGCGGCAGCGTCGACGCCGAACCCAAGACCATGCTGGTCACCGAAGCCAAGGGCCGTGGCCTGCGTTCGCGCAGTGCCGACTATAGCCACCTTGACTGGGTACCTCGCGACAAGCTGACCGCAGCACAGCTGGCCGAAACCGGCCCTTACTGCGGCGGCGCCTACATCGAGCCGACTCGTCCTGGCATGAACGACAAGACGAACAAGAGCGATGCGCCGACCTTCATCGGCGCCAAGGCTTCTCGTTACGAGCAGGAGCAGCAGGTCGCTACCCTGGCCGGTGACGTGGTCATGCGCCAGGGCAGCATGCAGTTGGAGTCGGACGAAGCCAGCCTGTACCAGGCGGAGAACCGTGGCGAACTGAATGGCAAGGTGCGCCTGCGCGATAACGGCGCCCTGATCGTGGGTGACCATGCCCAGGTCCAGCTCGACACCGGTGCCGCCCAGATCGACAACGCCGAATACGTGATGCACAAGTCACGCATCCGCGGTAACGCGCTGTACGCCAAGCGTGCAGAAAACGCGATCATCCGTCTCAAGGACGGTACGTACACCACCTGCGAGCCGGACAGCAACGCCTGGCAGCTCAAGGGCAACAACATTACGTTGAACCCGGCCACCGGTTTCGGTACGGCGACCAACGCGACGTTGCGGGTCAAGAACATCCCGATCCTGTACACCCCGTACATCTACTTCCCGATCGATGACCGTCGTCAATCCGGCTTCCTGCCGCCGAGCTTCAGCACCGGCAGTGAGACTGGCTTTACATTGGTAACGCCGTACTACTTCAACCTGGCACCGAACTACGATGCCACGTTGTACCCGCAGTACATGACCAAGCGCGGCTTGTTGATGGAGGGCGAATTCCGCTATCTGACCAAGTCGAGTGAAGGGCAGTTTGGTGGGGCGTATCTCAATGATGATAGCGACGAGCGGAAGAAGCAGACTGATTACGAAAAGACCCGCTATATGCTCAATTGGCAGCATAAAGGTGGGCTGGATTCGCGTCTGACGACCCAGGTCGATTACACCAAGATCAGTGATCCGTTCTACTTCCAGGATTTGAAGTCGTATCAGGAAGGCATCCAGAGCCAGGACTTCCTGAACCAGCAGGGCTCCGTGACCTATAATGGTGATAACTATCAAGCTCGCGTGAACCTGCAGTCATATCAACTGGCGACGATTTCGCAGATCACTCCGTATGACCGTTTGCCGCAGATCACCTTCAATGGTCAGTTGCCGTACCATCCGGGGGGGCTCAACTTCTCCTACGAGACTGAAGCCGTAAGATTTGACCGAGACCTTCGAAACGGTAATGTGGTTAACGAAGACGGCGGGCCGTTCAATCCTGATGGCACTATAGGTGAACGACGCCTGGACACCTACGTAAACGGCCTGACCCGTGCAAACGGAACACGCTTGAACGTAGCTCCCGCTGTCGAGTACCCAATGAACTGGAGCTATGGCTTTATTACGCCGAAGCTCAAATACGTCTATACCAAATATGATCTTGACCTGGACAGCAAAGGCAAGGATGACATTGTCGCCGCGCAACTGGCCGCTACCCGGCCCGGCGCAGCGCCTTACGCTGGCGGAGTGTTCAAGAGTTCGCAAGATCGCGCTGTTCCTATCGCGAGCGTCGACAGCGGGCTGTACTTCGACCGCAAAACTAACTGGTTCGGTAAAGACTATAACCAGACCCTTGAGCCGCGAGCCTTCTACCTCTACGTACCGAACAAAGACCAAAGCGATATTCCGGTTTTCGACACCAGTGAATATTCGTTCAGCTATGCCTCTCTATTCCGTGATAACCGCTTTGCCGGTAACGATCGGATTGGAGACGAGAACAAGTTATCCCTGGGCGTAACCAGCCGCTGGATCGAAGAAAATGGCTTTGAACGCCAGCGTGTTTCCGTGGGTCAAGCACTGTACTTCAAGGATCGCGAGGTTCAACTGCCAGGAGTCCTGGCCGCTGACCGAGATGACTCCCAAACAGATGTCTCGCCTATCGCTTTGGAATACGCTTTCCGCTTCAACCGCGATTGGCGCGCCACGGCCGACTACAACTGGGACACCGAAAGCCATGCCCCACGCTCCGGTAGTGCGATGTTCCACTATCAGCCAGAAGACAACCCGAACAAGGTCGTCAACCTCGGCTATCGCTACCGCAATGACCAAGTGGTCTACAACCAACTGACCGGCAAATGGCAGTTCGGTGGGGACTACGGCACGCCAGGTCAAGAGAACTACGTGAAGGATTACTACAAAATCCAGCAACACGACTTCTCGATGATGTGGCCGATCATTCCGCAGTGGAATTTGATCACTCGCTGGCAGTATGACTATGCACGCAACCGCACCCTGGAAGCCTTCGGTGGTTTCGAGTACGACAACTGCTGCTGGAAACTGCGCGTCATCAACCGCTACTGGGTTTCCAACGACGAGTACAGCCAGATCGCCCCGCTCAACGAAAAGGGTGACCACGGGCTCTTCTTCCAGATCGTCCTCAAAGGACTCGGCGGCCTGACCGGCGCCAAGGTAGAGAGCTTCCTCGACAAAGGCATTGAAGGTTATCGTGAACGTGAAGACAAAGCTTTCTGAGTGTTTGCGCCCGCTAGTGCTGGGCGCGCTGTTCCTGGGTACTGTTTCGGCACACGCCGCAGTTCAACAGCTGGATAAAGTAGCGGCCATCGTCGACAACGACGTGATCATGCAGAGCCAGCTGGACCAGCGGGTCAAGGAAGTTCAGCAGACCATCGCCAAACGTGGCGGTGGGGTGCCACCGACCAGCGTCCTGGAATCTCAGGTACTGGAACGCCTGATCGTCGAAAACCTGCAACTGCAGATTGGCGAACGTTCCGGCATCCGTATTTCGGACGAAGAACTGAACCAGGCTGTTGGCACCATTGCTCAACGCAACAACATGAGCATTGATCAGTTCCGCGCCGCCCTGGCCCACGATGGCCTGTCCTATGAGGACGCCCGTGACCAGATCAAGCGCGAAATGATCATCAGCCGTGTGCGCCAGCGCCGTGTGGCCGAACGGGTTCAGGTGTCCGAGCAGGAAGTGAAGAACTTCCTGGCTTCGGACCTGGGCAAGATGCAGCTCTCCGAAGAGTTGCACTTGGCCAATATCCTGATTCCAACCCCGGACGGGGCCAACTCTGAGCAGCTCAATGCCGCTGCCGCTAAAACCCAGGCGATCTACGAGCGCCTGAAAGCGGGTGCAGATTTTGCCCAGATGGCCATTGCTCAGTCCGGCAGCGATAACGCCCTCGAAGGCGGTGACATGGGCTGGCGTAAAGCCGCTCAATTGCCACCTCCGTTTGATCGCGAATTGAGCGCCATGGAAGTCGGCGGCATCACCCAGCCAGCCCGCACCCCGGGTGGTTTCATCATCCTCAAGCTGCTGGAACGTCGCGGCGGCGAAACCTCGTTGAAAGACGAAGTTCATGTTCGTCACATCCTGGTCAAACCGAGCGAAATCCGCACCGAAGCACAAACCAAGGAACTGGCCCAGAAGATCTATGACCGCATTGAAAGCGGTGAAGACTTCGCCACCCTGGCTAAAAGCTTCTCGGAAGACCCGGGCTCTGCCCTTAACGGCGGCGACCTGAACTGGATCGACCCGAGGGCACTGGTGCCCGAGTTCCAGCAGGTCATGGCCGACACGCCACAAGGTGTATTGTCCAAGCCGTTCAAGACCCAATACGGTTGGCATGTCCTGGAAGTCCTTGGCCGTCGCGCCACGGACAACACCACCCAGGCCCGCGAGCAACAAGCCCTGACCGTGTTGCGTAACCGCAAATACGACGAAGAGCTGCAAACCTGGCTGCGTCAGATCCGTGACGAAGCGTATGTAGAGAACAAGCTGCCAGGCGCCGAGCAAACAGGCACCGACCAGGCAACCCAGTGAAACCCCAGCGTTTCGCAGTGACACCCGGCGAGCCGGCCGGCATTGGTCCAGACCTGTGCCTGCTGCTCGCCTCGCAACCCCAGCCACACCCCCTGATTGCCATTACCAGCCGCGACCTGCTCCTTGAGCGGGCCGCGCAGCTGGGTGTGGCCGTCAACCTGCTGGACGTGGCGCCAGGCAACTGGCCCGACCTAGCGGCCCCCGCTGGTAGCCTGTATGTGTGGGACACCCCGCTACAGGCCAAGGTGGTTGCCGGGCAGTTGAACACGGCCAACGCGGCATTTGTGCTGCAGACGTTGACCCGTGCGGGCCAGGGCTGTATCGACGGCGACTTTGCCGGCATGATCACCGCACCGGTGCACAAAGGCGTGATCAACGAATCCGGCATCGCCTTTTCCGGCCATACCGAATTCCTCGCGGAACTGACCCATACCGCTCAAGTGGTGATGATGCTCGCCACCCGTGGCCTGCGTGTGGCGCTGGTGACCACCCACTTGCCGCTGCGTGAAATCGCCGATGCCATCACTGCCGAGCGTGTGGAGCGTGTCACGCGCATCCTGCACAGCGACCTGCAACACAAATTCGGCATTGCCCAACCGCGCATCCTGGTCTGCGGGCTCAACCCCCACGCCGGTGAAGGCGGCCACTTGGGCCATGAAGAAATCGACATCATTGAACCAACACTAGAGCGCCTGCGCCAAGAAGGCATGGACCTACGCGGCCCATTGCCTGCAGACACTCTGTTCACCCCCAAATATCTGGAGCACTGCGATGCAGTGCTGGCGATGTACCATGACCAGGGGCTGCCCGTGCTGAAATACAAAGGCTTCGGCGCCGCAGTCAACGTGACACTGGGCCTGCCGATCATCCGCACCTCCGTCGACCATGGCACCGCCCTGGACCTCGCAGGCAGCGGCAAGATCGATACCGGCAGCCTGCACGTGGCCCTGGAAACCGCCTATCAGATGGCCGAGACCCGTATATGACTGAGCATTACCAACACCGGGCGCGCAAGCGTTTCGGGCAGAACTTCCTGCACGACGCTGGCGTGATCGATCGCATCCTGCGCTCAATCCACGCCAAGCCAGAAGACCGCCTGCTGGAAATCGGCCCGGGCCAGGGCGCGCTGACCCAGGGCCTGCTGGCCAGCGGCGGGCAACTGGACGTCGTGGAACTGGACAAGGACCTGATCCCGATCCTCAACCAGCAGTTCGCCGGCAAAGCCAACTTCAACCTGCACCAGGGCGACGCGCTGAAGTTCGACTTCAACAGCCTTGGCGCTGCGCCCAACAGCCTGCGGGTGGTGGGTAACCTGCCGTACAACATTTCCACGCCGCTGATTTTCCACCTGCTGAACAACGCCGGAATCATCCGCGACATGCACTTCATGCTGCAAAAGGAAGTGGTGGAGCGCCTGGCCGCAGGCCCTGGCGGTGGTGATTGGGGTCGTTTGTCGATCATGGTCCAGTATCACTGCCGCGTGGAGCACCTGTTCAACGTCGGTCCGGGCGCGTTCAACCCGCCGCCGAAGGTCGATTCGGCCATCGTACGCCTGGTGCCGCATGCCGTGCTGCCGCATCCGGCCAAGGACCACAAACTGCTGGAACGAGTGGTGCGGGAAGCGTTCAACCAGCGCCGCAAGACCTTGCGTAACACCCTCAAGGCCCTGCTGAGCAATGCCGAGATCGAAGCTGCCGGCGTTGATGGAAGCCTGCGCCCTGAGCAACTGGACCTGGCCGCGTTCGTACACCTGGCCGACCAACTTGCCATCCAGCCTGCATCCGTAGTGGAATAGGCCGTAAGAACTCGATGCAATCCAATGTGGGAGCGGGCTTGCTCGCGAATGCGCAGTGTCAGTCACCAAATGTGTAACTGATGCACCGCCTTCGCGAGCAAGCCCGCTCCCACATTTGCTCCGCGTTATACCGATAACGCTTGCCGGCTGCCCGACACATGTCTGGCCTAGCGCCCTCCTCTTGGCCTAGACTGACCCGCATCTGCTGTCCTTCGCTTTTAAGGCCTCTTGCATGTCCGACCCTCGCTATCAGATAGACGTCAGCGTCGTCACCCGCTTCCTGGCGGACCAATCGCAACCCGAACATAACCGCTTCGCCTTTGCCTACACCATTACAGTGAAGAACAACGGGCTGGTGCCGGCCAAGCTGCTGTCGCGCCACTGGGTCATCACTGATGGCGACGGCCAGGTCGAGGAAGTGCGCGGGGCAGGCGTCGTCGGCCAGCAACCGTTGATCGACAGCGGCGCCAGCCACACTTATAGCAGCGGCACGGTGATGACCTCCAAGGTCGGCACCATGCAAGGCTCGTATCAAATGAAGGCCACTGACGGCCAACTGTTCGATGCAATCATCAAGCCCTTCCGCCTGGCCGTGCCAGGAGCCCTGCACTGATGGCGACGTACGCTGTCGGCGACCTGCAAGGCTGCCTGGACCCTCTCAAGCGCCTGCTGGATCGCGTAGCCTTCGACCCCGCAAATGATCGCTTGTGGTTGGTGGGCGACCTTGTCAACCGCGGCCCCCAGTCCCTGGAAACCCTGCGCTACCTCTATAGCCTGCGTGATTCTTTGGTGTGCGTGCTGGGCAACCATGATCTGCACTTGCTTGCGGCCGGCAACAATATCGAGCGCCTCAAAAAAGGCGACACCCTGCGGGAAATCCTCGAAGCTCCGGACCGTGCTCAACTGCTCGACTGGCTGCGCCGGCAAAAACTCATGCACTACGACGAGGACCGCAACATGGCCTTGGTGCATGCCGGTATCCCGCCGCAGTGGACGCTGAAAAAAGCCCTCAAGTGCGCCGCCGAAGTTGAAAGTGCATTGGCCGATGACAACCTGTACACCGCTTACCTCGACGGCATGTATGGCAACGACCCGGTGAAGTGGGACAACGAGCTCACCGGCGTCGCCCGCCTGCGAGTGATCACCAACTATTTCACACGCATGCGCTTCTGCACGGCCGAAGGCAAACTGGACCTCAAGAGCAAGGAAGGTGCCGACAGCGCCCTCCCCGGCTATAAGCCCTGGTTCGCCTACAAGGAACGCAAGACCCGTGACACGAAGATCATCTTTGGTCATTGGGCCGCACTGGAAGGCAAGTGCGATGAGCCCGGCGTGTTCGCCCTCGACACCGGTTGCGTGTGGGGCGGCGCCATGACCCTGATGAACATCGACACGGGCGAGCGCCACGACTGCCAGTGCGAATCCCCCCTTTCCATTACCCAGCCGGCCGCCACCAAGCCATAGGAGCCCGCCATGACCGAATTCAAACGTATCCCCCCCGAACAAGCCCAGGCCCTGCGCGAGCAAGGTGCTGTAGTCGTCGACATCCGCGACCAGCCTACTTACGCCGCCGCCCACATCAGCGGCGCGCAGCATCTGGACAACGTCAACATCGCCGACTTCATACGCGCCGCCGACCTCGATGCGCCGTTGATCGTCGCCTGCTACCACGGCAATTCCAGCCAGAGCGCAGCCGCGTACTTGATCAGCCAGGGTTTCTCTGACGTCTATAGCCTGGACGGCGGGTTTGAGCTGTGGCGTACGACCTATCCTGCGGAAATTTCTTCAGGCGATTCGCAATAATTTTTTTCACACCCCGCTACCCCGCGTGACGCTTGGGCTTGCGCCGTTTCTGACGAACGGCGCAGCCAAACTAATTGCGCATCGCGCCTTGACCTCCCGGATTCCGAACTATCCTTAAGCGCAGGCCATCCGAATCAGGGGAGAGCCGGTACACCGGCGTACGGGTCATCGGTAACGTTTCAGGGTGTTCTGGGGGGAAAACAGCCATTGGCGTGCGTCAATGACTGCCAGCATCGACTGATTGATCCGGCGTCGGCTCCACGTATCGAGCGAGGTGACGACGTCATGAGTATCTTTAGCCACTTCCAACAACGCTTCGCGTCCACACAGCAGGAAGAACTCACGCTTCAGGAGTATCTCGAGCTGTGCAAGCAGGACCGCAGCACCTACGCCTCTGCCGCCGAACGCCTGCTACTGGCGATTGGCGAGCCAGAACTGGTGGAAACCGCCAATAATTCGCGCCTGTCGCGGATATTTTCCAACAAGGTGATCCGCCGCTATCCGGCCTTTGAAGACTTCCATGGGATGGAAGAATGCATCGACCAGATCGTTTCCTACTTCCGCCATGCCGCCCAAGGCCTGGAAGAGAAGAAGCAGATCCTCTATCTGCTTGGCCCGGTCGGCGGCGGCAAGTCGTCCCTGGCGGAAAAACTCAAGCAATTGATCGAAAAGGTGCCCTTCTATGCGATCAAGGGCTCGCCCGTCTTCGAGTCCCCCTTGGGCCTGTTCAACGCCACGGAAGATGGCGCGATCCTCGAGGAAGACTTCGGTATCCCGCGGCGCTACCTCAACACCATCATGTCGCCCTGGGCCACCAAGCGCCTGGCCGAGTTCGGCGGTGATATCAGCCAGTTCCGCGTGGTGAAACTCTACCCGTCGATCCTCAACCAGATCGGCGTGGCCAAGACCGAACCAGGCGATGAAAACAACCAGGACATTTCTGCGCTGGTGGGCAAAGTCGATATCCGCAAGCTGGAAGAATTCCCGCAGAACGACGCCGATGCCTACAGCTATTCGGGCGCACTGTGCCGGGCCAACCAGGGCCTGATGGAATTCGTGGAGATGTTCAAGGCACCGATCAAGGTGCTGCACCCACTGCTCACCGCTACCCAGGAAGGTAACTACAACAGTACCGAAGGCCTTGGGGCGATTCCGTTTACCGGGATCCTGCTGGCTCACTCCAACGAATCGGAATGGCATACCTTCCGCAACAACAAGAACAACGAAGCCTTCATCGACCGGATCTATATCGTCAAGGTGCCGTACTGCCTGCGGGTCAGCGACGAAATCAAGATCTACGACAAACTGCTGTTCAACAGCTCCCTGGCCAAGGCCCATTGCGCGCCGGACACTCTGAAGATGCTTGCCCAGTTCACCGTGCTGTCGCGCCTCAAGGAGCCGGAGAACTCGAACATCTACTCAAAAATGCGGGTGTATGACGGCGAGAACCTCAAGGACACCGATCCCAAGGCCAAGTCGATCCAGGAATACCGTGACACGGCGGGTGTAGACGAAGGCATGAACGGTCTGTCGACGCGCTTTGCGTTCAAGATCCTGTCCAAGGTTTTCAACTTCGACCCCCACGAGATTGCCGCCAACCCGGTGCACCTGCTCTACGTGCTGGAACAGCAGATTGAACAAGAGCAGTTCCAGGCCGAAACCCGTGAGCGCTACCTGCGCTTCCTCAAGGAATACCTGGCGCCGCGCTACATCGAGTTCATCGGCAAGGAAATCCAGACCGCCTATCTGGAGTCCTACAGCGAATACGGCCAGAACATCTTCGACCGCTACGTGCTGTACGCAGATTTCTGGATCCAGGATCAGGAATACCGCGACCCGGAAACCGGCGAAATCCTCAATCGCGTGGCCCTCAACGAAGAGCTGGAAAAAATCGAGAAACCCGCCGGCATCAGCAATCCGAAGGATTTCCGCAACGAAATCGTCAACTTCGTACTGCGCGCCCGTGCCAACAACAACGGCAAGAACCCCACTTGGCTCAGCTACGAGAAGCTGCGGGTGGTCATTGAGAAGAAAATGTTTTCCAACACCGAGGACCTGCTGCCCGTCATCAGCTTCAACGCCAAGGCCAGCAAGGAGGATCAGCAAAAACACAACGACTTCGTCACACGCATGGTCGAGCGAGGCTACACCGACAAACAGGTACGACTGCTCTCCGAGTGGTACCTGCGGGTTCGCAAATCGCAGTAAGGCAGCGGCAAGCGCGCACTGCCAGGCATCCGGCCTGGCAGTTGACCGCTTGTCTCTAAGCTTCCAGCCCGCGGCTTGAAGCTTGTAACGTGAAGCTGCCCGGAGGGCTCCCCATGAGCTATGTGATCGACCGACGCCTCAATGGCAAGAACAAGAGCACGGTAAACCGTCAGCGTTTCCTGCGGCGTTACCGTGACCACATCAAAAAGGCGGTAGAAGAGGCCGTCAGCCGCCGCTCCATCACCGATATGGAGCATGGCGAACAAATCAGCATTCCCGGACGGGACATCGACGAACCGGTGCTTCACCATGGCCGCGGCGGCAAACAGACCGTGGTGCATCCCGGCAACAAGGAATTCACCACCGGCGAACATATCCAGCGCCCACAAGGCGGTGGCGGCGGCAAAGGTCCGGGCAAAGCCGGCAACTCTGGCGAAGGCATGGATGAATTCGTATTCCAGATCACTCAGGAAGAATTCCTCGAATTCATGTTCGAAGACCTCGAACTGCCCAACTTGGTCAAACGCAACCTGACCGGCACCGATACCTTCAAGACCGTACGCGCAGGGATCAGCAACGAGGGCAACCCGTCGCGCATCAACATCATCCGCACCCTGCGCTCAGCCCATGCACGGCGTATCGCCCTGTCCGGCAGCAGCCGCGCCAAACTCAAGCAGGCCAAGGAAGAGTTGGCACGCTTGAAGCGCGAAGAACCGGACAACTTCGGCGATATCCAGGAAATAGAGGCGGAAATCGAAAAACTCAGCGCGCGCATCCACCGCGTGCCGTTCCTCGATACCTTTGACTTGAAATACAACCTGCTGGTCAAGCAACCCAACCCCAGCTCCAAGGCTGTGATGTTCTGCCTGATGGACGTTTCCGGCTCCATGACCCAGGCCACCAAGGACATCGCCAAGCGCTTCTTTATCCTGCTGTACCTGTTCCTGAAACGGAACTACGACAAGATTGACGTAGTGTTCATCCGCCATCACACCAGCGCGCGAGAGGTGGACGAAGAGGAGTTTTTCTACTCGCGGGAAACTGGCGGCACCATTGTTTCCAGCGCACTGAAGCTGATGCAGGAGATCATGGCCGAGCGCTACCCCGCCAACGATTGGAACATCTACGCCGCCCAAGCTTCCGACGGCGATAACTGGAACGACGACTCCCCAATCTGCCGGGACATTTTGATCAACCAGATCATGCCGTTCGTGCAGTACTACACTTACGTCGAAATCACCCCCCGTGAGCACCAGGCCCTGTGGTTCGAATACGAGCGCATCGGCGAAGCCTTTGCCGACACGTTCGCCCAGCAGCAACTGGTCTCGGCCGGCGATATCTACCCGGTCTTCCGTGAACTCTTCCAGCGCAGGTTAGTGACATGACCGCCAAAAAAGAGAACAAGCGCCAACCCATTTCCACTGGCTCCGAGTGGACCTTCGAACTGATCCAGGCCTATGACCGGGAAATCAGCCGTATCGCGGCGGGTTATGCCCTGGACACCTACCCCAACCAGATAGAAGTCATCACCGCTGAACAGATGATGGATGCCTATGCCTCGGTGGGCATGCCCTTGGGCTATCACCATTGGTCCTACGGGAAACACTTCCTCAGTACCGAGAAGTCCTACACACGCGGCCAGATGGGCCTGGCCTACGAGATCGTGATCAACTCCGACCCGTGCATCGCGTACCTGATGGAAGAAAACACCATCTGCATGCAGGCGCTGGTAGTAGCCCATGCCTGCTATGGGCATAACAGTTTCTTCAAGGGCAACTACCTGTTTCGAACCTGGACCGATGCCAGTTCGATCATTGATTACCTGGTGTTCGCCAAGCAATACATCATGCAGTGCGAGGAGCGCCACGGTATCGATGCGGTAGAAGACCTGTTGGACTCCTGCCATGCGCTGATGAATTACGGCGTTGACCGCTATAAACGCCCCTATCCGATTTCCGCCGAAGAGGAGCGCCTGCGCCAGAAGGAACGCGAGGAGCACCTGCAGAAACAGATCAACGACCTGTGGCGCACCATCCCCAAGCGCGCCGACAAGAACAGCGACAAAGACAATGCACGCTTCCCCGCCGAACCTCAGGAAAACATCCTGTATTTCCTGGAAAAACACGCACCGCTGCTGGAGCCCTGGCAGCGTGAAATCGTGCGGATCGTACGCAAGATCGCGCAATATTTTTATCCACAGCGCCAAACCCAGGTAATGAACGAGGGCTGGGCAACCTTCTGGCATTACACCCTGATGAACGACCTGTACGACGAGGGCCTGGTCACTGACGGCTTTATGATGGAGTTCCTCACGTCCCATACCAGCGTGGTCTTCCAGCCAGGCTTCGACAGCCCGTATTACAACGGCATCAACCCCTATGCACTGGGTTTTGCCATGTACCGCGATATCCGCCGCATGTGCGAGCACCCCACCGAGGAAGATCGCCGCTGGTTCCCGGAAATCGCCGGCAGCGACTGGCTCTCGACCATCAAGTTCGCCATGAGCAGCTTCAAGGATGAGAGTTTCATCCTGCAGTACCTGTCGCCCCAGGTGATCCGCGACCTCAAGCTGTTCAGTATCCTGGACGACGACCTCAAGGACGATCTGGTCGTACCCGCCATCCACGACGAACCCGGCTACCGCATCATTCGCGAAACCCTGGCCGCGCAATACAACCTCGGTAACCGCGAACCTAACGTGCAGATCTACAGCATCGATGTGCGTGGCGACCGTTCGCTGACCTTGCGTCACCAGCAGCACGACCGCAAACCCTTGGGCGAATCCACTGAGGAAGTGCTCAAGCATCTGCATCGGCTCTGGGGCTTTGATATTCATCTGGAAACCCTGCAGGGCGACCAAGTGATGAAAACCCATCATGTGCCACCGCGCAGCGATCATAACGACAACGACTACGGCCGCCTCGACATGGCCGTCGTTCATCTCTGAAACAGCAAAGCCTCCATTGGCCAAGCTCAGGCGTTATCCTGTGCCGCTAATGGAGGCTTTTTCATGAAAATCTACAAAGTCGGCGGCGCCGTGCGTGATCGCCTACTGGGCATCAAGGTCACCGATATAGACCGCGTCGTCGTTGGCGCGACGGCCGAAGAGATGCTCGCCAAGGGTTATAAACCGGTGGGCGCCGATTTCCCGGTATTTCTCGACCCGAAGAACGGTGACGAATACGCCCTTGCTCGCACCGAACGCAAGAATGGGCGGGGTTACGGCGGCTTTATATTCCATGCGAGCCCCGACGTTACGCTGGAAGAAGACCTGATTCGGCGTGACCTGACCATCAACGCCATGGCGGAGGACGACGAGGGTAACCTGACCGATCCTTATCAGGGCCAACGCGACCTTGAAGCGCATATTTTACGGCATGTTTCTCCGGCGTTCGCCGAAGATCCCCTCCGTGTACTGCGCGTTGCGCGTTTCGCCGCGCGCTATGCGCCTCTTGGCTTCACAGTCGCCCCTGAGACCCTGGAGTTAATGCGCCAACTCAGTGAGTCCGGCGAGTTGGAGGCCCTTACCCCCGAGCGTAGCTGGAAGGAAATCTCACGGGCGCTGATGGAAGATCAACCCCAGGTATTTATCCAAGTACTGCGTGACTGCGACGCGCTGAAAACCTTGATGCCGGAGGTGGATGCGCTGTTCGGCGTGCCGCAGCCCGCAGCTCACCACCCGGAAATTGACACCGGCGTGCACACCTTGAGCGTGCTGGAACAAGCTGCCCTGCACAAGCAACCGCTGAGCGTGCGCTGGGCCTGCCTGCTGCACGACCTGGGCAAGGGCCTGACACCTGTGGATAAGTTGCCGCAGCACATTGCCCACGAACATCGCGGCTTGAAGCTGATCAAAGCGGTGAACGAGCGTTTCAAGGTGCCGAGGGATTGCCAGGAGTTGGCCTTGCTGGTGGGGCAATATCATACCCACGGCCATCGTGCGCTTGAGCTCAAGGCCTCGACATTGCTGGAGTTGCTGCAAAGCTTCGACGTGTACCGTCGGCCACAACGCTTTGAGGAGTTCGTGGTGGCCTGCGAAATGGACGCCCGTGGCCGCAAGGGTTTTGAACAGCGCAGTTATCCACAGGCCGATTATTTGCGCGGAGCGGCAAAGGCTGCACGCGAAGTGCCGGTCGCGCCGCTGCTAGAAAAGGGTTTCAAAGGTCCCGAACTGGGCGATGCGCTCAAGCGCGAACGGTTAAGCGCATTGAAAGCCTACAAGGAAAACCCCTCTCCTTAGGCGATGGCCGTTGTGGCGAGGGAGCTTGCTCCCGCGGGACCGGGCTGGCGCTCCAGTGCGAAGCGCTCCCAAGATAATGGGGCTGCTGCGCAGCCCAGCGGGAGCAAGCTCCCTCGCCACAACAAGCTCGGCTCCTACAAAACAGCTCGTGGCGTGAGTGGCTGACCCTGCCATTCGAACGCAACCGGTGCCAATACCTGATCAATCTGCGCGTCTCGCCATAATTCGGCCATTGTCCTGCCAGCCTCAGGGTGCATACGGTCCGGCGCCATCATCGACAGCGGCCACAACACAAAGGCGTTTTTCAGGATTTCGGCTCGCGGCAAGATCAAGCCATCGAAATTGCCCACCAGATCGCCATACAACAACACATCGATATCCAGCGGCAGGCCTTTGCGGTCTGGCGCGTATCGGCCATTGTCAGCCTCGATGGATTTCAAACGACGATCCAACTCCATCAACGGCAGGTCGGTATAAGCCGACACCACCAGATTGAAAAACGGCCCACTTTTGATCCCCACCGGCTGGCTTTCGAACACCGCCGAACAGCGCATATCCGTCAAGAAACCGGCCAACGCATCCAAGCCGGCACATAGACGAGCCTCGCGGTCGATATTGCTGCCAAGCCCGAGGTAAACCTGAGTCAATGACATCCGCGCTCGATCTCCACGCCCACGCCCTTGGCAGCCGGCACCGCGCCGGGCTTGGTCAACTTGAGGTGCAGCCAGGGAATCTGGAATTCACTCATCAGCACTTCGGCCAGACGCTCGGCAAAGGTTTCCACCAGTTGGTACTGGGACTGCTCGGCAAAGGCCTGGATACGCGCAGACACCCTGGCGTAATCCAGTGCCAGGGTCAGGTCATCACCGGCCGCAGCTGGGCGATTATCCCAGGCGAAGCTCAGGTCCAGGCGCAGGCATTGCCGGATTCCGCGCTCCCAGTCGTAAGCCCCGATCACGGTGTCGACTTCCAGGCCTTCGATAAACACTCTGTCCAAGCACTTTTCTCCGCAGCACGACAAGGGCGCGATGCCCCGTTAGAATCAGGGCGTCCTCGCCCGGAATAGTTAGCATGTTTTGGTCACTGGCGATTTTCGCCTACCTGCTCGGCTCGCTGTCCTTCGCCATTTTGCTCAGCCGCTTGACGGGAAACCCCGATCCGCGAATGAGTGGCTCAGGCAATGCCGGCGCCACCAATATGTTGCGCTTGGCCGGCAAGAAACTCGCCGTCCTGACCTTGCTGGGCGACGTTTGCAAGGGCCTGCTGCCCGTGCTGATCGCCAGCCTCGTCGGCCTTGGCTTGCAGCAGCAAGCCTGGGTGGGCCTATGTGCCGTCCTGGGCCACCTGTTCCCGTTGTACTTCCGTTTTCGCGGCGGCAAGGGCGTAGCCACGGCGGCCGGCATGCTGCTGGGTATTTACCCCCCTGCGGCGTTACTGGCCATGCTCGCCTGGCTGCTGACGTTCTACCTGACCCGTACCAGCTCGCTGGCCGCGCTGATTGCTACGCCGCTGACCCTGCCGTTGCTGGCCTGGCAGGAACCGCAAGCGCTGTTACCGATGAGCGTGCTGACACTGCTGATCGTCTGGCGCCACCGCGGCAATCTACGCGACCTGTTTGCCGGGCGCGAACGGCATTTTTAAATATCCCGCCTGGACTCGGCGCCCTTGAACCTTACAACGGCGGCAATTGTTCCATCGGCCAGCGCGCCTGCACGCTGATCGCCAGGCTTTCGTGCTGTCCGGCCTGCAAGCGCTGGCAACCGGCATAGGCGATCATTGCGCCGTTGTCAGTGCAGAACTCAGGGCGTGCGTAGAACACATTGCCATTCATGTCGCCGAGCATTTTTTCCAGGGAACTGCGCAACGCCTTGTTGGCGCTGACGCCGCCCGCGATCACCAGCCGCTTCATGCCCGCCTGTTTCAGGGCGCGCTTGCACTTGATGGTCAAAGTCTCCACCACAGCCTGCTGGAACGCCAGCGCGATGTCGCAACGGGCTTGCTGGCCGTCGTCCCCGGCGCTGACGCTCTGCTGCCAGGTGTTCAAGGCAGAGGTTTTCAAGCCGCTGAAACTGAACATCAAGCCAGGACGATCACACATCGGCCGCGGGAAGGTGTAGCGACCGGCAACGCCGTTCTCGGCAAGGCGGGCGATTTCCGGACCACCCGGATAATTAAGTCCCATCATCTTCGCGGTTTTGTCGAACGCTTCACCGGCGGCATCGTCCAGCGACTCGCCCAACAGTGTGTATTGGCCGATCCCGTCCACCTGAACCAGCTGCGTATGCCCCCCCGAAACCAACAAAGCGACGAACGGGAACTCCGGCGGTGTTTTTTCCAGCATGGGCGCCAACAAATGGCCTTCCATATGGTGCACACCAAGGGCAGGAATACCCCAGGCAAA
The DNA here is from genome assembly GCF_049897065.1 of Pseudomonas sp. DWP2-2. Lineage (NCBI taxonomy): Bacteria > Pseudomonadati > Pseudomonadota > Gammaproteobacteria > Pseudomonadales > Pseudomonadaceae > Pseudomonas > Pseudomonas sp. DWP2-2. Next base: position 42,175 of record NZ_JAFCVN010000016.1, read on the forward strand.
CGCCAACGCCTGGGCGCAAGAGGCCCCAACCAGCAGGGCTCCGACCAATCCGGGGCCGGCGGTGTAAGCGATGGCATCGATCTCGGTTGCCACACAGCCGGCTTCATCCAGCACCTGGCGGATCAACGGCAGCATGCGCTTGACGTGATCGCGGCTGGCAAGCTCCGGCACCACGCCGCCATAGGCGCGATGCAGGTCGATCTGACTGAACAGTGCATCGGCCAAAAGCCCGCGTTCACTGTCGTATAGTGCGACTCCGGTTTCGTCGCAGGAGGTTTCAAGTCCCAGTACTAGCATGGGTTTGCGCCTTGTAGAGGCTGAATTCGAAGGCGCGCATAATAGTCGCCACTCCCCCTCCCGACTAGCGGTTTTCGATCAGAGGCTTTGCATTCCGGGCAATGAGGGGTTAACATCCGCAACCCTTAAAAACCGACGACCTCAGCCGCGAATTTTTTGCGACGAGAACGTTGATTCCCGGTAATGAAAGAAGGTAGCTCTGGATGCCAGCCGTCAAAGTAAAAGAGAACGAACCCTTCGACGTAGCTCTGCGTCGTTTCAAGCGCTCCTGCGAAAAAGCCGGTGTTCTGGCTGAAGTTCGTAGCCGCGAATTTTATGAGAAGCCAACTTCTGAGCGTAAGCGCAAAGCAGCAGCCGCTGTTAAGCGTCACGCTAAGAAAGTTCAGCGCGAACAGCGCCGCGCCGTTCGTCTGTACTAATACACAGACGTTCGTAGCAAGCTTCTGCCAAGCCCGGCCCTCAGCCGGGCTGTTGGCATTTGCGGATATCGCTTGATGCTTCACCGTCGACGCCGCACATGCGACCGAGACACTGCTTCACACGTCAGGGCTGGCTCTTTTGCCAGCGGTGCACGTCTCTTCTGACGAGCCTAACAAGGCTACTGACGAGCACACCTATTCTTCAAACAGACGATCAACTGTATCGGCTGTGCCCAACGATGCGTTTCCGAGGCCGCCATTGGCCTAGACCGGACGCCCGGGCAACATTTCCATGCCGAAGACTGATCAGAAACTATCCTCAGTAAATATTCGGCAGATACACTCCCTGATGACCCATGCAGACGATGATGATCGAGCACTCCTTACGTGCGCTTGAACACGTCACGGGCCCTCATTTACACGCAGTGATGACGAGAACGCCATGGCCGGGCTGATTCCCCAGAGCTTTATTGACGACCTTCTGAACCGCACCGACATCGTCGATGTTGTCAGCTCACGCGTACAGCTGAAAAAAGCCGGCAAAAACTACACCGCCTGCTGCCCTTTTCATAAAGAAAAAACCCCATCCTTCAGCGTCAGCCCCGACAAGCAGTTCTATTACTGCTTCGGTTGCGGGGCGGGCGGGAATGCCCTGGGCTTCCTGATGGACCACGACAACCTGGACTTCCCCCAGGCTGTCGAGGACCTGGCGAAAGCCGCCGGCATGGAAGTGCCCCGCGAAGAAAGTGGCCGGCCGCACAAACCGCGGCAACCCACCGATTCGCCGCTGTATCCGCTGCTCACCGCTGCTGCCGACTTTTACCGCCAGGCACTCAAGAGCCATCCGCAGCGCAAGGCCGCTGTCGATTACCTTAAAGGGCGCGGCCTCACCGGCGAAATCGCTCGGGACTTCGGCCTCGGCTTCGCTCCGCCGGGCTGGGACAATCTGTATAAACACCTGAGCAGCGACACCCTCCAGCAAAAGGCCATGATCGATGCCGGCCTGCTGGTGGAAAACGCCGAGACCGGCAAGCGCTATGACCGCTTCCGCGACCGGGTGATGTTCCCGATCCGCGACAGCCGTGGCCGCATCATCGCCTTCGGCGGCCGTGTACTCGGGGACGACAAGCCCAAGTACCTGAACTCTCCGGAGACCCCGGTGTTCCACAAGGGCCAGGAACTCTACGGCCTGTTCGAGGCGCGCAAGAACAACCGCAACCTCGACGAGATCATCGTGGTTGAAGGCTATATGGACGTGATCGCCCTGGCCCAACAAGGCTTGCGCAACGCGGTCGCGACCCTCGGCACCGCCACCAGCGAAGAACATTTGAAGCGCCTGTTCCGCGTCGTGCCCAGCGTGCTGTTTTGCTTCGACGGCGACCAGGCGGGCCGCAACGCCGCCTGGCGCGCGCTCGAAGCCACGCTGTCGAGCCTGCAGGATGGGCGCCGCGCACGCTTCCTGTTCCTGCCTGAAGGCGAAGACCCGGACACCCTGGTGCGCTCGGAAGGTACCGACGCGTTCCGCGCACGTATCAATCAACATGCGCAGCCGCTGGCGGATTATTTTTTCCAGCAGCTGACCGAAGAAGCCGACCCGCGCTCCCTCGAAGGCAAGGCCCATATGGCCACCCTCGCGGCGCCGCTGATCGACAAAGTCCCGGGCGCTAATTTGCGCACGCTGATGCGCCAGCGCCTGCTGGAGATCACTGGTTTAAGCGGTGAAGCCGTAAGCAAGCTGGTGCACAGCGCCCCGCAGGATGCACCGCCAGCCTACGACCCCGGCATGGATTACGACGCCATGCCGGACTATGCCGACTTCCACCAACCTCAGGAGGCCTTCGCCCCCCAACAGGAATGGACGCCGAAGAAGCCCGGCGCCGGCGGCAAGAAGTGGGACAAAAAGCCCTGGAGCAAAAACGGCAAACGCGGTGATCGCGATGAAGCCTACGCACCACGCACGCCCGTAGCGGTGGAAGCCCCCACATTGATTGCACTGCGCACACTGATTCATCACCCGCAATTGGCCGGTAAGGTTGAAAGTGCCGACCACTTTGCCAACGAGAGCAATACCTATGCTCAGGTGCTTATCGCACTGATCGAAGCCGTGCAGAAAAACCCTAAGCTAAACTCAATCCAGTTGATGGCTCGCTGGCATGGCACGGAACAGGGCCGTTTATTGCGGGCACTGGCGGAAAAGGAGTGGCTAATTGACGGCGACAACCTTGAACAACAGTTTTTAGACACCATTAATAGGTTATCCGCGGGTCAACACACTCAGACCCTCGATGAACTTATCAAGAGAGCAAGGCAGCCGGGATTATCGGCTGAAGAGCAGATTCAGATAGCAAAACAGATGCGCGACCTCTTAAAACAGAATGTTTACGCATCAAACCCGACCTCAGCTGGCGTGTGAGGTCATAGCTCGGGTATAATCCTCGGCTTGTTTTTTGCCCGCCAAGACCTTCAGTGGATAGGGTGTTATGTCCGGAAAAGCGCAACAGCAGTCTCGTATCAAAGAGTTGATACTTCTTGGTCGTGAGCAGGGTTACCTGACTTACGCGGAGGTCAACGACCACCTGCCTGAGGATATTTCAGATCCTGAGCAGGTGGAAGACATCATCCGCATGATTAACGACATGGGGATCAACGTATTCGAAGTCGCGCCAGATAAGGATTCCCTTATGCTGGCCGACGCTGATACCGACGAGGCCGCCGCTGAGGAAGCTGCTGCCGCGCTGGCTGCAGTAGAGACCGATATCGGCCGCACGACAGACCCTGTGCGCATGTATATGCGCGAAATGGGTACCGTCGAGCTGCTGACACGCGAAGGCGAGATCGAAATCGCCAAGCGTATCGAAGAGGGTATCCGTGAAGTGATGGGCGCCATTGCGCACTTCCCTGGCACGGTTGACCACATTCTCGCCGAGTACACCCGCGTCACCACCGAAGGTGGCCGCCTGTCCGACGTCCTGAGCGGTTATATCGACCCGGACGACGGCATTGCGCCGCCTGCCGCCGAAGTACCGCCGCCTGTTGATGCGAAAGCCGCAAAAGCGGACGACGACTCCGACGACGACGAAGCTGAAAGCAGCGACGACGAAGAAGAAGCCGAAAGCGGTCCAGACCCGGTCATCGCGGCCCAGCGCTTCGGTGCGGTTTCCGATCAAATGGAAATCACCCGCAAGGCCCTGAAGAAGCACGGTCGCGGCAACAAGCAGGCAATTGCCGAGCTGGTGGCCCTGGCTGAGCTGTTCATGCCGATCAAGCTGGTGCCCAAGCAATTCGAAGGCCTGGTTGAGCGTGTTCGCAGTGCTCTTGAGCGTCTGCGTGCCCAAGAGCGTGCGATCATGCAGCTCTGTGTGCGTGATGCGCGCATGCCGCGTACCGATTTCCTGCGCCAGTTCCCGGGCAACGAAGTTGACGAAAGCTGGAGCGACGCACTGGCCAAGGGCAAGGCGAAATACGCCGAAGCCATAGGTCGCCTGCAGCCCGATATCATCCGTTGCCAGCAGAAGCTGACCGCGCTTGAGACCGAAACCGGCCTGACGATTGCAGAAATCAAAGACATCAACCGTCGCATGTCGATCGGTGAGGCCAAGGCCCGCCGCGCGAAAAAAGAGATGGTTGAAGCGAACTTGCGTCTGGTGATCTCCATCGCCAAGAAGTACACCAACCGTGGCCTGCAGTTCCTTGATCTGATCCAGGAAGGCAACATCGGCCTGATGAAGGCGGTGGACAAGTTCGAATACCGTCGCGGCTACAAGTTCTCGACTTATGCCACCTGGTGGATCCGTCAGGCGATCACTCGCTCGATCGCCGACCAGGCCCGCACCATCCGTATTCCGGTGCACATGATCGAGACCATCAACAAGCTCAACCGAATTTCCCGGCAGATGTTGCAGGAAATGGGTCGCGAACCGACTCCGGAAGAGCTGGGCGAACGCATGGAAATGCCTGAGGATAAAATCCGCAAGGTATTGAAGATCGCTAAAGAGCCGATCTCCATGGAAACGCCGATTGGTGATGACGAAGACTCCCATCTGGGCGACTTCATCGAAGACTCGACCATGCAGTCGCCAATCGATGTCGCCACTGTTGAGAGCTTGAAAGAAGCGACTCGCGACGTACTGTCCGGCCTCACTGCCCGTGAAGCCAAGGTACTGCGCATGCGTTTCGGCATCGACATGAATACCGACCACACCCTTGAGGAAGTCGGTAAGCAGTTTGACGTGACCCGTGAGCGGATCCGTCAGATCGAAGCCAAGGCGCTGCGCAAGTTGCGCCACCCGACGCGAAGCGAGCATCTGCGCTCCTTCCTCGACGAGTGATACCAGAACCCCCGGCCCAGGCCGGGGGTTTTGCTTTCTACCGATTGCTTTGACAGATTAACTGCCCCGCACCACCCCACCCTCGCAATGCCCGTCTACACTCGAGACATTCCCCGTGCCATAACGAGACCGTTATGCCCAGATTGCCGACCGTGATACTGCTGTCGCTGCTGACCTGGACCGCAACGGCTGGCGCGTTGACTCTTACGGATGATGAGCGTAGCTGGTTGGCGGACCATCAGGAGCTGCGCCTAGGCGTGGATGCGTCTTGGCCACCTTTTGAATATCGCGATGAAAATGGCCGATATCAGGGCTTGGCAGCCGATTACGTACGCCTGCTCCAGGACCGCCTGGGTGTGCGAATCAAACTGATCGAACCAGTTAACTGGACCGCAGTGCTTGAACAAGCCCGCAATAATCAGCTCGACCTGCTGCCGGGCATTATGTCCACCCCCGAACGCCAAAACTTCCTGGCCTTCACACGCCCCTATCTCGACTTTCCCATCGTCATCCTGGCCCATGAAGGCGGCGCGAAACCACGCAGCCTCAAGGATTTGTACGGGCTGAAAATTGCCGTGGTGGAGAACTACGCCCCCCATGAATTGCTCCGCACCCACCATCCGGACCTGAATCTGGTCGCCCTGCCCAACGTCAGTTCGACGCTGCAAGCCCTGGCCACCGATGAAGTGGATGCCGTGGTCGGCGACCTCGCCTCCAGCGTCTGGAGCCTGCGCCAACTCAAGCTCGACGGCCTGTACGTCAGCGGCGAAACGCCTTACCGCTACCAACTGGCGATGGGTGTCCCGCGGGATGAAAAAATCCTGGTGGGCATCCTGGACAAAGTCCTCGCCGATCTCAGTTCAGCCGAAACTGATGCGATCCAGCAACACTGGGTCGGCAGCTTCACCGATCACCGCACCTTCTGGGCTGACCTGCTCACGTACGGCCTGCCAGCGGTGCTGCTGTTGAGTACGGTGCTGGCGATCGTCATTCGGATCAATCGCCGGCTCAGCTCGGAAATTTCCCGTCGGGTCGCCCTTGAGCAAGAACTGCGAAGCAGCGAGTACCACTATCGCGGCTTGGTGGAGAGCTTGTCCGCCATCGCCTGGGAAGCAAGCATCAGCGACTTCACCTACAGCTATGTGTCGCCCCATGCCGAAGACCTACTTGGCTATCCCCGCGCCCATTGGCTGATTCCAGGCTTCTGGCGCAACATCATCCATCCCGCTGACCTGACCCGCGCCGAGGCCTATTGCTATCGGGAAACTCGTGCCAACCGTGATCACAGTATTGATTACCGGGTCATCACCGCTGATGGCCGCTGCCTGTGGGTACGTGACATTGTCAGCCTGATCGAACACGGCCACGAGCCAGTGCTGCGCGGCCTGATGATCGATATCAGCGAAGCCAAGCGCACCGAAGAAGCCCTGCAATTGTCCGAGCAGAAATTTGCCTCGGTGTTTCAGCAGTGCCCGGACATCCTGGTGATTGCCCGGATGTCTGATGGCTGCCTGCTGGAGGTCAACAAGGCATTCGAGGACCAGATTGGGCTGCGCGCCGACGAGGTGGTAGGCAAAACCGCCTCAGATCTGAATATATGGGGCATTCAGGGCGTCGGTCCGGATTTGCTGCAGCGGGTACAGACCACCAGTATCCGTAACCTGGAAATGTCCTTTCTGCGCAGCAATGGTCAGGCATTTACCGGGCTGATCTCAGCTGAGCCGTTCCAACTCGATACCACTGAAGCCCTAGTGGTGGTGGTGCGCGATATCACCGAGCTCAAGGAAACCCAACAGCAGTTGCAAACCTCCGAAGAGAAATTCGCCAAGGCATTCCATGCTTCCCCCGACGGTTTACTACTGAGTCGCCAAAGGGATGGCCTGCTGATTGAAGTGAACGAAGGTTTCAGCCACCTGACCGGCTTCACCAGCGCCTCTTCACTCGACCAATCTGCCTTGGACCTGGGCATCTGGGTCGACCTCAACGAACGCAAGCACATGCTGGAATTGATGCAACGCGACGGCTTTGTCCGCGATTTCATCTGTCATATCCGTCGTGCCGACGGCCAGATTCGCCTGTGCGAAGTGTCCAGCCGCCCACTGCCGATTGGCGACGAAGATTGCATGCTGACCATCGCCCGGGACATCACCGAACGCCAGTTGATGCAGGAAAAACTGCAGCAGGCCGCCACGGTGTTCGAAAGCACCGCCGAAGGCGTCTTGATCACCGACACACGGCAGAACATCAGCGCCGTCAACCGCGCCTTCACGGAGATAACCGGCTACAGCGAGGTTGAAGCCCTTGGCCATACCCCGCGCCTGCTCGCCTCCGGCCTGCACGACAGCGCGTTCTATGCGGCGATGTGGCACCAGTTGACGACCTATGGCCACTGGCAAGGAGAGATCTCCAACCGCCGCAAGAATGGCGAGGTGTATCCGAGCTGGCTGACCATCAGCGCTGTGCGTAACCGCGAGCAATTGGTCACGCACTTCGTTGCTGTGTTTGCCGACATCTCCAGCCTCAAGCTGGCCCAGGCCCGCCTGGATTATCAGGCCCACCACGACCCATTGACTGGCCTGCCCAACCGCACCCTGTTTGAAAACCGGCTGCAGGCCGCCCTCAACGGCCAGCAGGAAAGTGGTAAACAGGGCGCGGTGCTGTTTCTCGACCTCGACCGCTTCAAGCACATCAACGACAGCCTCGGCCACCCGGTTGGCGACCTGCTGCTCAAAGACATCGCCGTACGCCTCAAGGAGCAGTTGCGGGACGTGGACACCGTTGCTCGCTTGGGCGGCGACGAATTCATCATCCTGCTGCCCGGCTTGCAACAGGCCAGCGACGCCCAGCACTTGGCGAACAAACTGCTCGACTGTTTTACCCCGCCATTCCAGGCCGGCGAGCATGAGTTCTTCATCAGCGCGAGTATCGGCACCAGTCTGTATCCGCAAGACGGTACCGACGTCGCCACCCTGGTCAAAAATGCCGACGCCGCGATGTATCGCTCCAAAGCCAAGGGGCGCAACCGGGTCGAGCGCTACACCCGCGACCTGACCGCCCAGGCCAATGAACGCGTAGCGCTGGAGCACGAACTGCGACGCGCCATCGAACGTGAAGAATTGAGCCTGTATTACCAACCCAAACGCAGCCTGGTCACCCAACAACTGATCGGCGCCGAAGCCTTGATCCGTTGGCACCACCCGACCTTGGGCGAGGTCCCGCCCGAGCACTTTATTGCCCTGGCCGAAGAGAACGGCATGATCCTGCAAATCGGCGACTGGGTACTGGAACAGGCCTGCCGGCAGTTGCACGCCTGGCAAGCGGCTTTCGAGGATTTCGGCCCCCTGTCGGTCAACCTTGCAGGCGCGCAACTGCGTCACCCCAACCTGCTGTCACGCATCGAACAACTGCTGCGCGATTACCACCTCGAACCCGGCTGCCTGCAGCTGGAGATCACCGAAAACTTCATCATGAGCCAAGCCGAAGAAGCACTGGCGGTGTTGCACCAACTCAAGCGCCTGGGCGTACAGCTGGCAATCGATGATTTCGGCACCGGCTACTCGTCCCTCAGCTACCTCAAACGCCTGCCCCTGGACTTCCTCAAGATCGATCAATCCTTCGTCCGCGGCTTGCCCGACGACCCTCACGATGCAGCCATCGTGCGCGCCATCATCGCCCTTGGCCACAGCATGCAATTCACCATCATCGCCGAAGGCGTGGAAACCCCGGCACAACAAGCATTCCTCGCAAGCGAGGGGTGTGAACAGATGCAAGGCTACATCGTCAGCCTGCCCCTGCCGCCGGAGCTTTTTGCCGCCAGCTTCCTTCGTACACGGCACAAGGATTTTTCGGATGGCACAGTGAACAAACCATCGCTATAATCCGCGACCTACTGAGGGCCTATAGCTCAGTTGGTTAGAGCAGGGGACTCATAATCCCTTGGTCGTAGGTTCGAGTCCTACTGGGCCCACCATACTCAAAGCCGCGCACTGCGCGGCTTTTGCGTATCTGGCATCACGGTTCTTTCAGCCAGGCCAAGCCTGTACCATGCTTGCCCATTGCCCTCCCGCACTGGAGCTCTCCCCTTGCCCGCCCTAGACGAAATCGACCGCCAACTGATCGCCGCCCTGCAGCTCAACGCCCGTGAAAGCGTGGCCATGCTCGCCAGGCAGTTGGGCATCGCCCGCACCACCGTCACGTCGCGTCTGGCCCGCCTGGAGAAAACCCAGGTCATCACCGGTTACGGCGTGCGCCTGGGCCAGCGCGTTGCGGATGGTGGGTTGCAGGCTTACGTGGGCATTACCGTGCAACCCCGCTCCGGCAAAGAGGTGTTGCGCAGGCTGAGCGCCATGGCGCAAGTGCAGCAGCTGTGCGCGGTGAGTGGGGAGTTCGATTACGTGGCTTGGCTGCGCACCGATTCGCCGGAGCAACTGGACCAATTGCTGGACCAGATCGGCAGTGTCGACGGCGTGGAGAAAACCACCACCTCGATCATCCTCAGTAACAAATTGGATCGCGGACAACCAATCTGACCACTTAGCTCGTCACATTGACTAAAACTAGCGCAATCCGACGACAGATTGCGTCTTATTAACGCGCGTAACGTTCCCTAAACTGGCTGCCATCTTTTCCTATACTCAACGGGCCCTCCTCCCGCCGAGCCGTCAGTAAGGTCAGCCATGAGCATTCCGTCCAGCACTCTCAGCAAGCCCAATCGCCACCCGGGCGATGGCAAGAAACCCATCACCATCTTCGGCCCGGATTTCCCGTTTGCCTTTGATGACTGGATCGAACACCCCGCCGGGCTGGGCAGTATTCCTGCGGCTAATCACGGCGCCGAAGTGGCGATCGTCGGCGCCGGGATCGCGGGCCTGGTCGCGGCCTACGAGCTGATGAAACTCGGGCTCAAGCCCGTGGTGTATGAAGCCTCGAAGATGGGTGGCCGCTTGCGCTCGCAGGCCTTTGAAGGCGCCGAAGGCATCATCGCCGAGCTGGGCGGTATGCGGTTTCCGGTATCGTCCACGGCGTTCTACCATTACGTGGACAAACTTGGACTGGAGACCAAGCCCTTTCCCAACCCGCTGACGCCGGCGTCCGGCAGCACTGTGATCGATCTGGAAGGCCAGACTCACTACGCGCAAAAACTCTCCGATTTACCGGCACTGTTCCAGGAAGTCGCCGATGCCTGGGCCGACGCCTTGGAGGCCGGTTCGCAGTTCGGCGATATCCAGCAGGCAATCCGCGACCGCGACGTGCCACGGCTCAAGGAACTGTGGAACAAGCTCGTGCCGCTGTGGGATGACCGTACCTTCTACGACTTCGTCGCCACCTCCAAAGCCTTCGCCAAATTGTCCTTCCACCACCGCGAGGTGTTTGGCCAGGTCGGTTTCGGCACCGGCGGCTGGGACTCGGACTTCCCCAACTCCATGCTGGAAATCTTCCGTGTGGTGATGACCAACTGCGATGATCATCAACACTTGATCGTCGGTGGCGTGGCACAAGTGCCCATGGGCATCTGGCGCCATGTGCCGGAACGCTGCGCCCACTGGCCGGCCGGCACCAGCCTGAGCTCGTTGCATAGAGGCGCACCACGGGCAGGCGTGAAGCGCATTGCCCACGCCGCCGATGGCCGCTTTGCTGTTACCGACAACTATGGCGACACCCGCGAATACGCGGCGGTGCTGACCACCTGCCAAAGCTGGTTGCTGACCACCCAGATCGAATGCGACGAAACCCTGTTCTCACAAAAAATGTGGATGGCCCTGGATCGCACTCGCTACATGCAGTCCTCGAAAACCTTCGTGATGGTTGATCGCCCATTCTGGAAAGACAAAGACCCGCAAACCGGGCGCGACCTGATGAGCATGACCCTCACCGACCGCCTTACCCGTGGCACCTACCTGTTCGATAACGGTGACGACAAGCCGGGGGTGATCTGCCTGTCCTACTCGTGGATGAGCGACGCACTGAAGATGCTGCCCCAGCCTATCGACAAGCGGGTGAAACTGGCCCTCGATGCACTGAAGAAAATCTACCCCAAGGTCGACATCAAGGCGCGCATCATCGGCGACCCGATCACCGTGTCCTGGGAGGCCGACCCGCATTTCCTCGGGGCCTTCAAAGGTGCCTTGCCCGGTCACTATCGTTACAACCAACGGATGTATGCGCACTTCATGCAGAAGGATATGCCCGCCGAACAACGCGGGATATTCATCGCGGGTGATGATGTATCGTGGACGCCTGCCTGGGTCGAAGGCGCGGTACAAACCTCGCTCAACGCGGTATGGGGCATCATGAACCACTTCGGTGGCAGCACCCACCCGGAGAACCCAGGCCCAGGCGATGTGTTCGATGAAATAGGGCCAATCGCCCTGGCAGAATAAGGAGTTGAGCATGCGTGTCGCCCTGTACCAATGCCCGCCGCTGCCGCTGGATGTGGCCGCCAACCTGCAGCGCCTGCATCAACTGGCCCATGAGGCACACGGCGCCGATGTGCTGGTGCTGCCAGAGATGTTCCTCACCGGCTATAACATTGGCGCCGAAGCCGTTGGCGCACTGGCCGAGGCACAGGATGGGCCATCGGCGCAGGCGATTGCCGAACTGGCGCAAAGTGCCGGGCTGGCGATCCTGTATGGCTACCCGGAACGGGCCGAAGACGGCCAGGTATACAACGCCGTGCAGTTGATCGACGCCCAGGGCACGCGCCTGTGCAACTACCGCAAGACCCACTTGTTTGGCGATCTTGACCATTCGATGTTCAGCGCCGGCCCCGATGATTTTCCGGTGGTGGAATTGAACGGTTGGAAGGTGGGCATGCTGATTTGCTACGACCTGGAGTTTCCGGAAAACACCCGGCGCCTGGCCCTCGCCGGTGCCGAACTGATTCTGGTGCCCACCGCCAATATGGTGCCGTTCGACTTTGTTGCCGACGTCACCGTGCGGGCGCGAGCCTTTGAAAACCAGTGTTTTGTGGCCTATGCCAACTACTGCGGGCACGAAGGCGAGATTCACTACTGCGGGCAAAGCAGCATTGCCGCGCCGGACGGCCAGCGAATTGCCCAGGCCGGCCTGGATGAAGCCTTGATCGTCGGCACCCTGGATCGCCAATCTATTGTCGACGCCCGCGCCGCCAACCACTACCTGCAAGACCGTCGCGCCGAACTCTACGGCGCACTGCACAAGCCCTGACCCATTGGGTTTGCTAGCATAGGCACTTCCCACGCCTCGGAAGTGCCCATGCCTGCGCCGGTTCACCCTCATCCCCTTCACCTGACCCTCGCCAATGGCCTGCGGGTTTGCCTGCGCCATGCGCCACGCTTGAAACGCTGCGCCGCCGTTTTACACGTGGCTGCCGGCAGCCATGACGTGCCATTGGCCTGGCCTGGGCTGGCGCATTTTCTTGAGCACTTGTTGTTTCTCGGTACCGAGCGTTTTCCAGCCGGCGAAGGGCTGATGGCCTACGTGCAGCGCCACGGTGGGCAGGTCAACGCCAGCACCCGTGAGCGCACCACCGAGTTCTTCTTTGAACTGCCGGTGCCGGTTTTTGCAGACGGGCTGGCGCGTTTGGCGGACATGCTGGCTCACCCGCGCCTGGCCCTCGACGATCAACAACGTGAACGCGAAGTGCTGGAGGCGGAGTTCATCGCCTGGTCCCAGGATGCCAAGGCCCAACAGCAAGTGACGCTGCTGCAAGGCTTGGCGGCGGATCATCCCCTGCGCGGTTTTCATGCCGGCAACCGCGACAGCCTGCCGGTGGAAAGCGACGACTTTCAGCATGCCTTGCGAGGGTTCCACGCACGCTTTTATCAAAGCGGGCAGATGACCTTGAGCCTCGCCGGTCCACAATCGCTGGCCGACCTGCAGGCCTTGGCCCAGCAGTTCAGTGACCAACTGACGCCCGGCCCATTGCACCCCCAGGCCGCTCCACCGGCCTTGATGCATGGCCCGGCACACCGTTATCAGCACGTCGCCGGCCAACACCTGCATCAGGTCATTACCTGTAACGCGCCACGGGAAGCGCTGGCGTTTCTCTGCACCTGGCTCAACGCCTCGGCCGCCGGTGGGTTGCTCGCCGAGCTGCAAGCACGACGACTGGCCACCGCGCTGCAGGCGTCCGTGCTGTACCAATTCGCGGATCAAGCCGTGCTGGATATCCACTTCACTCTCGGCAGCGCGCGCGAACCGGCCACGTCGATCGAAGAGTTGCTGCACGACTGGCTGAGTTTCTTCGCACACAGCGACTGGACAGCATTACGCGAAGAGTTCGCCTTACTCAATGCTCGCCAGCAACAGGTCCAAGGCGCCCTGGCGTTGGCGCGCAACGATGCCCAAGACCTGTCGGAACAAGGCGCCGCAGTCCTCAAGGCCATGCTCGACTCACTGCACCTGCCCGCCTCCCGGCACCCTTGGCAACTGCCGCCCAATAACCCTTTGCTTCGTGCGCCCGCCAAGGAAGAACGCGCGGGCCTGATTCGTGGCCAAACCAGCGCCCACCGTGGCTTGCGCACCTTTGCCCAGGATCGCTCACGGGGCCGACGGGAGCTGTCAGCGTTGACCTTCAGCCAGGCGTTGGCGGAGGACACTGGCGAAGGCGCGCTGTACCTGCAGTGGCGGTTTGACTCGGCGGTACCCACCGGGCTGGAAAGCCTGTTGCGGCCGTTGCGCGAACAGGCACGCCAGGCCGGCGTCGAGTTGTCTTGCGAAACGATCGCCACTGACTGGCAAGTGAAGATGCACGGCCTCCACGAGCCCATGCCGGCGGTGCTCGAAGCGTTGGCGCGGTGTCTGAGTGACTCGGATGAACCTTTGCCACCGACCGCTCCCGTGCCGATGATCGCCATCCGCGAACTGCTCAAGGCGTTGCCCGCTTGCTGCGCGGGTGTTCAGCCCCAGCCTCAGGAGACAACAGCATCATGGGCTACCGCGCGCTGGCAGGCGCTGGGCGCTGGCCTACCCCCCGCCAGTGAAGCCGCGATCAAAGCCGCAGCGGCCCGGCTGCCTGGGCAACCGGCAAGCGTGCCTTATACACCTCACGTCCTTGACGGACAAAAGCGCTGGCACGCAGTCAGCACCGAATCCAGCGAAGCAGCGCTACTGTTATTCTGCCCGACGCCGACTCAATCCCTAGCCGATGAAGCCAACTGGCGGTTGCTCGGGCACGTGCTCCAGGGGCCGTTCTACCAGCGCTTGAGAGTCGAACTGCAAATCGGCTACGCCGTGTTCAGCGGCATCCGACAGATCAACGGCCAAACAGGCCTGTTGTTTGGGGTGCAGTCGCCCACCATCTCCCTAGACGGCATCGTCCAACAGTTGCAGGCCTTCCTGGGGCAACTGCCGTCGTTGATCGAGCGCAGTCCCGACTTGGGTAACCAGGCCCTCGCACAGCAGTTCGCGGCCCAGACGCTGCCTATCAACGAAGCTGCCGACTTGCTCTGGCATGCGCACCTGGCAGGCCATTCGTCGGGTTATCTGGATCAGATTCAACAGTTGATCCAAGCGTGCACGCGCGAGGATGTGCAGCGCGCCGCGCAACGACTCAATGACGCCGCAGGCGGCTGGCAATGCGTGGCCAACGGGCCGCGCATCAGCGACGACTGGCAAGCAGCGCCGTGATCATTGCCAACCCTGCAACAGGCTTTCTCCACCGAGACAGCGCTAACTTGAATAAAATTGCGTAACATTGCGCAGCAATATCTGAACATCTCCAATGGGAGGTGGACTATATGTATTACTTGGTAGTGAACGTCCCATCCCTTGATAGGAGTAAGAATATGACCTGGTCCAAACCTGCTTACACTGATCTGCGTATTGGTTTCGAAGTCACCATGTACTTCGCCAGCCGTTAATTGGCTGAGTGACACAACGCCTCGGTTCGCCCGGGGCGTTTTTGTTTTGAGCTGTGCTTGATGGAGCGATCATGTTTGTCCAGATTCTAGGTTCCGCCGCCGGCGGTGGCTTCCCGCAGTGGAACTGCAACTGCGTGAACTGCGCAGGTTTTCGCGATGGCAGCCTGCGGGCCCAGGCGCGTACCCAGTCATCCATCGCGATCTCCGACAATGGCGTGAATTGGGTGCTCTGCAATGCCTCGCCGGATATCCGCGCACAACTCCAGGGCTTTGCGCCCATGCAACCGGGCCGCGCCCTGCGCGATACCGGCATCAGCGCAATCATCCTGATGGACAGCCAGATCGACCATACCACTGGCCTGCTGAGCCTGCGCGAAGGCTGCCCGCACCAGGTGTGGTGCACCGACATGGTCCACGAAGACCTGAGCACCGGTTTCCCGTTGTTCACCATGCTGACCCACTGGAACGGTGGCCTGGCCTGGAACCGCATCGAGTTGGACGCCAGCTTCACCATCCCGGCCTGCCCCAACCTGCGCTTCACCCCGCTGCCGTTGCGCAGCGCCGCACCGCCCTATTCGCCGCACCGTTTCGACCCGCACCCCGGTGACAACATTGGCCTGATCGTCGAAGACCTGCGCACCGGCGGCAAATTGTTCTACGCCCCGGGCCTGGGCAAGGTCGACGCACCGCTGCTGGACATCATGGCCGGCAGTGACTGCCTGCTGGTGGACGGCACGATGTGGGACGACGATGAAATGCAGCGCCGTGGCGTCGGCACCCGCACCGGGCGTGAGATGGGCCACCTGGCACAGAACGGCCCCGGCGGCATGCTTGAAGTGCTCGAGCAACTGCCCAAACAGCGCAAAGTGCTTATCCACATCAACAACACCAACCCGATCCTCGATGAAGACTCCCCCGAGCGAGCGGAGCTGGTGCGGCGCAATGTCGAAGTGGCTTACGACGGCATGAGCATTGAATTGTAGGAGCGATAGAAATGACCGACACACCGTTGAGCAAGGCTGAGTTCGAAGCAGCCCTGCGCGCCAAGGGCGCCTTCTACCATATCCATCACCCTTACCATGTGGCGATGTACGAAGGCCGCGCCAGCCGTGAGCAGATCCAAGGCTGGGTCGCCAATCGCTTCTACTATCAGGTGAATATCCCGCTGAAAGACGCGGCGATCCTGGCCAACTGCCCAGACCGTGAAATCCGTCGCGAATGGATCCAGCGCCTGCTCGACCATGACGGCGCGCCCGGTGAAGACGGCGGTATCGAAGCCTGGCTGCGCCTGGGCCAGGCCGTGGGCCTGGACCCCGACCAACTGCGCTCCCAGGAGTTGGTGCTGCCCGGCGTACGCTTCGCCGTGGACGCCTATGTCAATTTCGCCCGCCGCGCCAGCTGGCAGGAAGCCGCCAGCAGCTCGCTGACCGAGCTGTTCGCGCCGCAAATCCACCAGTCGCGCCTCGACAGTTGGCCCCAGCATTACCCGTGGATCGACCCGGCCGGTTACGAATACTTCCGCACACGCCTGGGCCAAGCCCGTCGCGATGTGGAACACGGCTTGGCGATCACCCTGCAGCACTACACCACCCGCGAGGGGCAGGAGCGCATGCTGGAAATTCTCCAGTTCAAACTGGACATCCTCTGGAGCATGCTGGACGCCATGAGCATGGCCTATGAACTCAAACGCCCGCCGTATCACAGCGTGACCGAACAGCGGGTATGGCATAAAGGGATCACCCTATGAGCTTTGATCGCAGCAAAAAACCGACCTGGCGCCAGGGCTATCGCTACCAGTACGAGCCTGCTCAGAAAGGCCACGTGTTGCTCTACCCCGAAGGCATGATCAAGCTCAACGACAGCGCCGCATTGATCGGTGGCCTGATCGACGGCGAGCGCGACGTTGCGGCAATCATTGCCGAGCTGGATAAGCAGTTCCCCGGTGTGCCAGAGCTGAGTGACGACATCGAGCAATTCATGGAGGTCGCCCGTGCTGAGCACTGGATCACCCTTGCCTGAAAAACCAGCCATCGGCCTACCTCTGTGGCTGCTGGCCGAGCTGACCTATCGCTGCCCGCTGCAGTGCCCGTATTGCTCCAACCCGCTGGATTTCGCCGAGCAGGGCAAAGAGCTGAGCACCGAACAATGGATCAAGGTATTTCGCGAAGCCCGTGAAATGGGAGCTGCGCAGTTGGGTTTTTCCGGCGGCGAGCCGCTGGTGCGCCAGGACCTGGCCGAACTAATCGGCGAGGCCCGCAAGCTGGGTTTCTACACCAACCTGATCACCTCTGGCATCGGCCTCACCGAACAAAAAATCAGCGACTTCAAGAAAGCCGGCCTGGACCATATACAGATCAGCTTCCAGGCCAGTGACGAACAGGTGAACAACCTGCTGGCCGGCTCCAAAAAAGCCTTCGCGCAAAAACTGGAAATGGCCCGAGCGGTGAAAGCCCACGGCTACCCGATGGTGCTGAACTTCGTCACCCATCGCCACAATATCGACAAGATCGACCGCATCATCGAGCTGTGCATTGCGCTGGAAGCAGATTTCGTCGAACTCGCCACCTGCCAGTTCTACGGCTGGGCACAGCTCAACCGCGTGGGCTTGCTGCCCACCCGCGAGCAGTTGGTACGCGCCGAACGCATCACCAATGAATACCGTGCCAAGCTGGAAGCCGAAGGCCACCCCTGCAAGCTGATCTTCGTGACACCGGATTATTACGAGGAGCGCCCCAAAGCCTGCATGAATGGCTGGGGTAGCATCTTCCTGACAGTCACACCCGACGGCACCGCCCTGCCCTGCCACGGCGCGAGGCAGATGCCCGTGCAGTTTCCCAATGTGCGCGACCACAGCATGCAGCACATCTGGTACGACTCGTTTGGCTTCAATCGCTTTCGTGGCTACGACTGGATGCCTGAGCCATGCCGTTCATGCGACGAAAAAGAAAAGGACTTCGGCGGCTGCCGTTGCCAGGCCTTCATGCTCACTGGTGACGCCAGCAATGCCGACCCTGTATGCAGCAAGTCCGAGCAGCACGGCATCATCCTGCAAGCGCGGGAAGAGGCCGAACATGCCACCCAGACCATCGAGCAACTTGCCTTTCGCAATGAGCGCAACTCAAGGCTCATTGCAAAAGGCTGAGGGCCTCAACGCTTGGCGATGATGTACACCGCGTGGATGATGCCAGGGAAGTAACCGCACAGGGTCAGCAGGATATTCAGCCAGAATGCACCGCCGAAACCTACTTGCAGGAACACACCCAATGGCGGCAGCAGAATGGCGATGATGATACGAATGATGTCCATGGGTCAGCTCCAGAAAATCGGCTCGTGTGAGCCGTGTAGCTAATCGACCTTGGCGGTTCGTGAGGGTTCAGTGGATTCTGGCATTGGGCCATCTCAGGCCAGAATCTGCAGGCCATGTTTTTGCACGATACTCAATAACTTGAGCGCCATGCCACTGGGCCGCTTCTCTCCCGACTCCCATTTTTTGACCGTGGACGCGCTGGTGTTCAGGTAGCGGGCGAACACAGGTTGGCTGACATGGCTGCTTTCACGTAGTTGCTTGATCTGTTCGGCAGGGATTTGATCTGGCATGGATAAGCACGCCTCATCATATTCTCGCAGAGTGGTTTTGCTGATGGCGCCGACAGCATGAAGTGCCTTGGCTGACTGGTGAATGGACTCAAACGCCTCGCTTTTATACTTCTTGGTCATGATGTATCTCCACAAACTCCTTGAGATCCAGCATTTGCTGAATCTGTGCTTCGTTTAACCTTTCATAAGTTTTGGCCAGTGATCGAAACCAAACAAGTTCGCTCTACGTAATGTTGCCTTGATCCTTCTTCGCGAACAGCAACTGATAAACCCAATAGTGCCTACCCTTGGCCAATATGATTGAACGATGTCGATTTTGGTTGAGGCGTTTTTTCCAGACACCACCGCCCAGATTATCTGCCTGCCCCCTCAGCATTTCGCCAAACGCCTCCCTCAACTCCGAATCGCAGATCCAGGCTTTGTTGGCCGCCTCGGCAAATCGCCGTGTTTTAAACAACCTGAGCTTCACGGAGGTCCCTTCACAAAAACATACCACCCAGTGGTATAGATTAAAAGTCGAGCACGCTGTGCCCCATCGGCGGTCCTTGCCGACGTCCGCTAAGAAACCACTGTTCCCAGGGAGGCTCAATCAACGTTTTCACACCAGAAATTACCCAGACAAAAAAACGCCCCCAGCCAAAAGAATCAGGCTGGAGGCGCCGCGTATGCCGCGAGACGGTTCAGGAAACTGGGGTCAAACGGCGATGCCCTTGCGGCATTGCACTTGAGCGGTGCGCACCCGAGAAAAGGCGCGGGCAAGCCGCAGCAGCATTTCGTCGATGTGGGTTTTGCTGATATTCAGCGCAGGGGTAAAGCGCAGGCAGTCAGGTTGTGAGGAGGTGAGAATCAGGCCTTCGAGCAGCGCGGCCTTGACCACTGCTGCGGCGCAATCGTCCGACAGTGTCAGGCCCCAAAGCAGCCCGTTGCCGCGCAAGGGCCCATGGTCGTAACGGTAGGCAAGCCGGGCAAGGCCTTCTGCGAGGTACAAGCCGGATTCGCGTAGGTGCTCGAGAAAGCCGTTCTCCAATAGAGCGTCGAGTACGGCGATACCCGCAGATGCCATCAGTGCATTGCCGTGATGTGTACCGTCCAGCTCGCCCGGTTCGAAGCAACAGGCATTACCACGCGCCACCAGCGCCGCCAAGGGCACACCGCCGCCCAGGCCTTTGCCCAGGGCAATGATGTCGGCGCGCACGCCGTATTGCTGTTCGGCGAGCAGGCTGCCGCAGCGGCCGATACCGGTTTGCACTTCGTCGAAGATCAGCAGGATCCCGAGCTCACGACACAGGCGTTCGACGCCTTTGAGGTAATGTTCTGTCGCAGGGACGACACCGCCGCCGCTTTGTATCGGCTCCAGCATGATGGCGACGGTCTGCGCATCGACCGCTGCATGCAGGGCCGGCAGATCGTTAAACGGCACTTGGCTGAAACCTGGCAACTGCGGTTCGAACCGGTTTTCGCAGGCCATGGCCGACGCCGACATCGCCCCAAGGCTCCGGCCGTGGCAGCCATTGCTTACCGTGATGACGTGGTAAGCGCCGCCACGATGCAGCTGGCCCCACTTGCGTGCCAACTTAATGGCCGCTTCACAGGCTTCGGCACCCGTGTTGAGCAAGTAGGCCTGATCACTGCCGGTGTGGTGGCACAGACGGTCGACGAGGTCCAGTTGCGCGCGGTTGTGCAAACCCAGGCCAGGGTTGATCACGGTGTGCATCTGTTCGGCAATGGCGTCGCGCACGGCCTGAGGACTGTGGCCCAGGCTGTTGGCGCCGCCGCCTTGACTGAAATCCAGATAGGCGCGGTCGTCAGCGTCCGAAAGCCAGGAGCCCTGCCCCTGCACAAACACCTGGGGCGGGCGCGCCACAGTGGGCATCAGGCACTGGCTGGAAACCTCTGCACGCGGGGCATGCACAAGCAGGTCATCCAGACTCGGCGCGAAGCGACGGAACAAGTTCACACTTCACCTCCGTTGGCAACCTGACCTTGGTCGATGCCGCCTGCCAATAAGGTCTTCAGATTTTTTGCCTTGCCTATGTAAACGCTATCAACAAAAACGCTGTTCATTGTCCGATCCGGCCCTGTAAGCCCTGCGAATAGGCGCTAGACTAGGCGCCTCGGGGGCCAGCGGCCATTTCGATTTTCCAGCTTTTTCGATAAGCAAACCTTATGGATTTCAAGCAACTGCGTTATTTCGTCGCGGTGTATGAGGAAGGCCACGTAGGCCGCGCCGCGGAGCGTCTGTCGATCTCCCAGCCAGCGCTGTCGCAACAGGTTCGCCAACTGGAACAGAACCTTGATGTAAGTCTGTTCGAACGTAGCAGCAAGCGTCTGCTGCCAACGCTGGCGGCGCACACTTTATACAACCACGCGTTGCCGCTCATTGATGGGATGCAGCAAGCCGTGGAGGCACTGCGCAACTTCAAGGGCCAGGCCATGCGCACCCTGGCCATCGGCGTGCTGCAAACCGTGCACACCAGCCTGGTGCCGCAGATGCTTGAGCGCGTGCGCAAGGCCCAGCCCCATCTGGTGGTGCAGATCTACGAGCTGACCGGGCTTGAGATTGAGCGGCGGTTGCTCAATGGCTCACTCGATATCGGCATCAGCTACCTGCCACCCCGTCAGCCGGGCCTGCACGGCGTGTTGCTGTATGAAGACGAGCTGAAGCTGGTGATACCCGAAGATCATCCGTTGCGCGAGTTCAAGAAAGTCTCGCTCAAACAAGCCGCCGAGTTACCGATGTTGCTGCTGGGGGAAGAGTTTCAGGTTCGGCAGATCTGGCAAGGCCAACTGTCCAACCTCGGGCGGCGTCCGCAAGTGCAGGCGGAGCTCAATACCATGGTGGGCATTCTCGACAGCCTGCCTCACACTCGCTTGGCGACGGTGCTGCCTGGGCGCTCCCAGGACGAACACAACAGCAAGGCACTGCTGTGGAAACCCTTGAGCGAGCCCAGGGTGCCGCTGAAAGTGGGGTTGGTATGCCGCGATGTGCAACGCCAGCAGGCGACGGTGGCGTTGCTGCGCACCCTGCTGGAAGACGTGATGAATGCCCCGTCGGCAACCGCCTGACTTTTTCGCGGGCAAAAGAAAACCCCGCCGAAGCGGGGCTTTGCAGACTGTTTCCCTGACATCCATTTCACTCCGCCGTCCTGGCAGAATCCTACGTGTCCGTGTTGTTGCTTTGCGCTTCCTGCGCGACGTCCATGTGAAGTAGATTAGCCGTGGATCCAATATGGCGATAGAGGACGATTAGCAGCACGTCATGTAAGAGAATGCTTACACGCCCTCCTCCCCCTTAAAACAGGGCTTCATCCATCAGGAACAGTGATTCGCTACCGGCTTTTACCGACGCACTCAACGAGTGGATACGCGGCAACAGACGGGCAAAGTAGAAACGCGCAGTTCCCAGTTTGCTGGCGTAGAAATCCTCTTCGCCTTCCTTGCCCAACGCCGCCTTGGCCATGCGCGCCCACATATAGGCATAGGCCATGTAGCCGAAGGCATGCAGGTATTCCACCGAGGCTGCGCCGATTTCATTAGGATTGCTCTTGGCGCGGTCCAGCACCCAGGCCGTCAGCTCATCCAGGTTACCTACTGCCACACCCAGGGGCTTGGTGAACTCGGCCAACTCAGGGCCCGATGCGGCGATGAACTGGCGGATCTCATCGGCGAACAAGGTATAGAACACACCGCCGCTGCCGACGATCTTGCGCCCCATCAGATCCAGGGCCTGAATGCCGTTGGTACCTTCGTAGATCTGGGTGATGCGCACGTCACGCACCAATTGCTCCTGGCCCCACTCGCGGATGTAACCGTGACCACCAAACACCTGCTGGCCGAGTACGGTGGTTTCCAGGCCCAGGTCAGTGAGGAACGCCTTGGCAACTGGCGTCAACAACGCCACCAGGTTATCGGCACGCTCGCGCGCCTGCGCATCGTCGCTGAACTTGGCGATGTCCAACTGCGTCGCCACGTAGGTGGAAAACGCCCGGCCGCCTTCGTTCGCCGCCTTCATGGTCAGCAACATGCGACGGACATCCGGATGCACGATGATCGGGTCTGCCGGCTTGTCCTTGGCCTGTGCGCCGAGCGGGGAACGGCTCTGCAGACGGTCGCGGGCATATTCAATCGCGTTCTGATAGGACCGCTCGCCAGAAGCCAAGCCCTGGATACCGACGCCCAGGCGCTCATAGTTCATCATGGTGAACATCGCAGCCAAGCCACGGTTGGGCTCACCGACCAGGTAACCCACGGCTTCGTCGAAGTTCATCACACAGGTGGCGGAGGCCTGGATGCCCATCTTGTGTTCAATGGAGCCGCAGTTCACCGGGTTACGCGCGCCCAGGCTGCCATCGGCATTTACCAGGAACTTCGGTACCAGGAATAGCGAGATGCCCTTGGGCCCGGCCGGTGCGTCAGGCAGTTTGGCCAGCACCAGGTGGATGATATTTTCAGTGAGGTCATGCTCGCCACCGGTAATGAAGATCTTGGTGCCGCTGACCTTGTAGGAGCCGTCCGCCTGAGGCTCGGCCTTGGTGCGGATCATCCCCAGGTCGGTACCGGCATGGGCTTCCGTCAGGCACATGGAACCGGCCCACTCACCCGAATACATCTTCGGCAGGTAGGTGGCCTTGAGCTCTTCACTGGCATGGGTGTTGATCGATACACAGGCACCGGAGGTCAACATCGGGTACAGGCCGAAAGCCAGGCTCGACGAGTTGATCATCTCTTCAACCTGCGCCGACACCGCCTTGGGCATGCCCATGCCGCCGTAGGTCGGGTCGCCGCCCACGCCTACCCAGCCGCCTTCGGCGTAGGTGCTGTAGGCCTGGGGGAAACCGTCGGGAGTCGTCACGGCGCCGTCCGCCCAGTGGCAGCCTTGCTCATCGCCGCCGCGGCTGAGCGGGGCAATGGATTTGGCGGTGACCTTGCCGGCCTCTTCCAGGATCGCTTCGACGGTTTCGGCGTCAACGCTGTCTGCCAATGCCGGTAACTGGGCCCAAGTATTAGCGACCTCAAACACTTCGTTGAGGACGAAGCGCATATCACGCAACGGCGCTTTGTAATCAGCCATGGCAAACCTCGTGAGAACGTGAAAAGTGATTCGATAGGATCGGTTTTACAAACGCCGAGTGTACCCGAACAACTTTTCAGACACATAGGGTCCGTTCGTGACCGTTAAGTATTTACCAGTCACACAAGGAAGCTTTCCTGTAGGAGCGAGCTTGCTCGCGAAAAACTCACAGGCGCCGCGTTCATTCAGCAAGCACGCGTTATCGTTGACGTTCTTCGCGAGCAAGCTCGCTCCTACAGGGAGAAAGCGTCAGCTGGGAGACTCATCAGGCATTCGCTCCCTGCCTCTACCGCAGCACGGTGCATGGCCGTACGCGGCAACAAGCGCTTGAAATAAAAGTCGCAGGTCGCAAGCTTCGCCTGGGCAAACCCTTGGTCGTCCTGGCCGTGCGCCGCGATCGCCATACGCAACCACAGGTAGGCGAGGATGATGTAACCGCTGTACATCAGGTAATCCATGGCCGCCGCGCCCACTTCATCAGGGTTTTTCATCGCCGCCGTGCCGACCTTCAAGGTCAGTTCGCCCCATTGCTGGTTCAGTTCATTGAGTTGCGCCACATGGGCCTTGAGTTGCGCATGCTCGGCATTGGCCGCGCAGAACTTATGCACAATTTTGGTAAACCCACGCAGCAACTTGCCCTGGCTGCCCAGCACCTTGCGCCCGAGCAGGTCCAGGGCCTGGATGCCGTTGGTGCCTTCATAGATCGGCGCAATCCGTGCGTCACGGGCCAGTTGCTCCATGCCCCACTCGCGAATATAGCCATGACCACCGAATACCTGCATGCCGTGGTTGGTCACCTCCAGGCCGGTTTCGGTCATGAAGGCTTTACAGATCGGCGTGAGGAAGGCCAACAGGTCCTCGGCTTCCTGGCGTTGGCCAGCGTCGCTGCCAAGGTGCGCGGTATCGAGCAGTTGCGCGGTGAAATAGGTCAACGCGCGGTTGCCCTCGTTGAAAGCCTTCATGGTCAGCAGCATGCGGCGTACATCGGCGTGCACGATGATCGGGTCAGCGGCTTTCTCCGGGGCCTTGGCGCCGGTGAGCGAGCGCATCTGCAAGCGGTCGTTGGCGTACTTGATCGCGCCCTGGAAGCTCGCTTCACCGTTGCACAGGCCCTGCATTCCCGTGCCCAGGCGGGCGTGGTTCATCATGGTGAACATGCAGTTGAGGCCCTTGTTCGCCTCGCCAATCAAATAGCCTTTGGCGCCATCGAAGTTCAACACGCAGGTGGCAGAGGCCTTGATGCCCATCTTGTGTTCGATGGAGCCGCAGTGCACCGCATTGCGCTCGCCGGAGTCGGCATGGAACTTGGGCACGATAAACAACGAGATGCCCTTGGTACCCGCCGGCGCGTCCGGCAGCTTGGCCAGCACCAGGTGGATGATATTGGCGCTCATGTCGTGCTCGCCGGCCGAGATGAAGATCTTGCTGCCGGTGACCGCGTAACTGCCGTCCGCCTGCGGCACGGCGCGGGTCTTGATCAAGCCCAGGTCGGTGCCGCAGTGGGCTTCGGTCAGGCACATGGTGCCGGTCCATTCGCCAGCGGTGAGCTTGCTCAGGTAGGTGGCTTTCTGTTCGTCGGTGCCGTGGGCGTGGATGGCCGACATCGCACCGTGGGTCAGGCCCGGGTACATGCCCCAGGAGGTGTTGCTGGAGCCGATCATCTCGCTCAACACCAGGCCGAGGGAATGGGGCAGGCCCTGGCCACCGTAGGCCGGGTCTGCCGCCACGCCGTGCCAGCCGCCTTCCACATACTGGGCAAAGGCTTGCTTGAAGCCTTTGGGAGTGGTCACCACGCCATTATCGAAATGGCAGCCCTCTTCATCGCCGCTGCGATTGAGCGGCGCGAGTACGTTTTCGCAGAACCTGGCGCCTTCTTCGAGGATCGCACTGACCATGTCCGGGCTGGCATCCGTGGCGCCCAGGGCCGCGTAGTGGCCGTGGAAATCGAATACGGTGTCGATCAGAAAGCGCATGTCGCGCAAGGGAGCTTTGTACTCAGGCATGGCAATGTCTCCGGCAGCAGATAGGGTTAACCTACTGCCGGCCGTGGCCGTGGACAATCACTGTAGCGCTGCTGAATACACCGCCATTACTCAACCGGCAGCGCTCTCCATGCGCACCGCGCCACGGCGGGTTTGCCCGGCGGCGACCACACAATTACGCCCCGCACCCTTGGCGGTGTAAAGCGCCTGGTCGGCGGATTTGAGCACCTCGTCGGGGCTGCGTTGTTCGGCCTGGCGCTCGGCCACACCGATGCTTACCGTCACCGACACGCTGGACGCGCCGCTGCCGGCACGGCGCTGGCGGCCTTGATGATCGTCCTGGGGGCGGTCCGGGTTGCGCAACTTGATGTCGTAGCTGGCGATGATCTCGCGGATCTCCTCCAGGTGCGGCATGCACTCATCCAGGGTCTTGCCGGCAAACACCACGGCAAACTCTTCACCGCCGTAACGATAGGCCCGCCCGCCGCCATTGACCTTGGACAGCTTGCTCGCCACCAGGCGCAGCACCTGGTCGCCCACATCGTGGCCGTGGGTGTCATTGAAACGTTTGAAGTGATCGACGTCGCTCATCGCCAGCACATAGTTGCGACCTAGCCGCTGCATACGCTCGTTGAGGGCACGTCGCCCCGGCAAGCCGGTGAGCTCATCACGAAACGCCATTTGATACGCCTCGTGCGCCACCCCCGCAGCGATCATCAGCATCACCTGGCTGCACATGATGTTGAGGGTGAACGGCAGGATGAAGGTTTGCGGCAACATCCAGAACATGCCCAGCAACCCCACCAGTTGTGCCGCGTGCAGCGGCCGCGGCTGGTACCAGTATTGGGCGGCCAGGGTGAGAAAGCCGATCAGGAACATCGGGTAGGAAAGTTGGATCAGGCTCATCCAGGCGCCATGCAGCATCGGCCAACGGATCTCCGCCAACCAGCCCAGCAAGGCCTGGGGAAAACTCTGCTCCAGGGCCAGCGCCACACTGCCCACCGCCAGCAGCACCGCACAGCGGGCGACGAAGTCGCGGAACAGATGGGTCTTTTCCTGCCACAGCGCATAAATGCTGAACAGCAAGGGCAACAGCAGGCAGCACAGGTGGAACACCACGGCAGCGTCTTCACGCACGCGGCCATTGTCCCGGTAGAAGTCGGTCTGGGTATCCAGCAGGAAATAGGCGACGTACACCGTGACCATCAGGAACAGCTCACGCTGGCGTCGATACACCGCGCAATAGGCGCCGCCGAGCAACAGCACCAGGGTGGGCAGCACGTTGAACAGCGAGGTGAAGAAGACGCTGAGGTCCTTGACGTACGCAGCCGAGAGCCCGGCCAGCAACAGCAGCAGCGAAGGGAGAAAATGGCTGAAACGTACAGCGGACACGCGTGACAAGGGTAAAGCTCCGACCCGCTAACGAATAATGGCACTGTGCCGCTAAGCGATCAGTTAAGCACAACCGACCGAGCATGTATCACATTGCCATCACTGTAACGGCAGCTCATCATAATCCCTGAGTGCAGGACTGCGGTTTTTTAGACGCGCTCCCACACAAATGCAAAAAAACCGCCGCATCCCGAGGGAGGCGGCGGTTTCTAGAAGAACCTGGTAAGGCTTAGTAAGCCAGGCCGAAATCTTCTTCTTTCATGTCCATCAGGTTGTTGGCGCCCGACAGCATGGTTGCCACGTGGGTGCGGGTACGCGGCAGGATGCGCTGGAAGTAGAAGCGCGCAGTCTGCAACTTGGCGGTGTAGAACGCCTCTTCGCTGGTGCCGGCGGCCAGTTTCTCGGCGGCCAGGCGTGCCATGTCGGCCCAGAAGTAAGCCAGGCAGGCGTAGCCGGAGTACATCAGGTAGTCCACCGAGGCAGCACCGACTTCTTCACGGTCTTTCATCGCGGCCATGCCGACCTTCATGGTCAACTCGCCCCACTCTTTGTTCAGTGCCGCCAGCGGTGCAACGAACTCTTTAACCGCGTCGTTACCTTCGTTGGCCTGGCAGAACTTGTGCACGATCTTGGTGAAGCCCTTGAGCGCTTCGCCTTGGGTCATCAGCACTTTACGGCCGAGCAGGTCCAGCGCCTGGATGCCGGTGGTGCCTTCGTACAGCATAGAAATGCGGCTGTCGCGAACGTTCTGCTCCATGCCCCACTCAGCGATAAAGCCGTGGCCACCGTAGATCTGCACGCCGTGGTTGGCCGATTCAAAACCGACTTCGGTCATGAATGCCTTGGCGATCGGGGTCATGAAGGCCAGTAGGGCATCTGCCTGTTTCTTGGCTTCGTCGTCGGTGCCGTACTTGACGATGTCCACTTGCTTGGCGGTGAAGTACACCATCGCACGGTTACCTTCGGCGAAGGCTTTCATGGTCAGCAACATGCGGCGTACGTCAGGGTGCACGATGATCGGGTCAGCGGCTTTGTCCGGCGCTTTCGGGCCGGTCAACGAGCGCATTTGCAGGCGATCACGCGCATATTTCAAGCCGCCCTGGAAACCGATCTCGGCGTGAGCCAGGCCTTGCAGCGCGGTGCCCAGGCGAGCGGTGTTCATGAAGGTGAACATGCAGTTCAGGCCTTTGTTCGCCGGGCCGATCAGGAAACCGGTGGCCGCGTCAAAGTTCATCACGCAGGTGGCGTTGCCGTGGATACCCATTTTGTGTTCCAGGGAACCACAGGTGACCGCGTTGCGCTCACCCACCGAGCCATCAGCGTTAGGCAGGAACTTGGGCACGATAAACAGCGAGATGCCTTTGGTGCCGGCCGGTGCATCCGGCAGGCGGGCCAGTACGATGTGGACGATGTTGTCGGCCATGTCGTGCTCGCCGGCCGAGATGAAGATCTTGGTACCGGAGACTTTGTAGGAGCCGTCAGCCTGAGGCTCGGCCTTGGTGCGCAGCATGCCCAGGTCGGTGCCGCAGTGTGGCTCGGTCAGGCACATGGTGCCGGTCCATTCGCCCGACACCAGTTTGGTCAGGTAAGCCTCTTGCTGCTCGGGGGTGCCGTGTTCGGAAATAGTGTTCATCGCGCCATGGGACAGGCCAGGGTACATGCCCCACGACCAGTTGGCTTCGCCGACCATTTCGCTCACGGCCAGGCCCAGGGATTCCGGCAGGCCTTGGCCACCGTGCTCCACGTCGTGGGCCAGGCTTGGCCAGCCGCCTTCGACGAATTGTTTGTAGGCTTCTTTGAAGCCCGCAGGGGTTTTAACGCCTGACTCACTCCAGGTACACCCTTCGATGTCGCCCACGCGGTTCAACGGTGCCAGTACTTGCTCACAGAACTTGGCGCCTTCTTCGAGGATGGCGTCGACCATGTCCGGGGTAGCGTCCTGGCAAGCCGGCAGGCTCTGATAGTGCGCTTCATAACCGAGCAGTTCGTCACGAACGAAGCGAATATCACGCAAGGGGGCCTTGTAGTCAGGCATAGCGATAAACCTCTGCTGATGTAGCTGGGATGAACAACCGCATGGATTTTTTATGGCGGTCAAACAGGTGTTTGAAACATACGTTTACGACCCAGGGTTGTCAAGCGTCGGCCAGATGCCGTTTGTCTTGACGCAGGTCAGCCAGGCACGGCGAGGCCTGGCAGGATGCCTCATGGATTTAAGGAAGAGCAGAATGTCGCAGTACGACTGTGGGAGCTGGCTTGCCTGCGATGCAGGCGCCATGGTGTATCAGGCAGTACGCGTTGATGCTATCGCAGGCAAGCCAGCTCCCACAGAGAGAAGCGGGCGTGCGATAGAGAAGTTAAGCGTAGGTATCGATCAACGTACCGAGCATTTCGTCCGAAGCCTTGGCGACTTTCGCCCCCAGCTCGATTTGAAACTTGCCCTGGGCCATTTCCACCATGTTGCTTGCCGAATTGGACGCTTGGGCGCGGTCATTGGCTTGCAGACGGTCGCTTTGCGCGGCCGATGGCTGGGTGGTCGCGGCGCTGGCAATCTTGCCGGCCGCCTGGTCGACACGGTTCTGCCCGGTCTGAATGCTGCTCAGGCCCGAATAAAACGCGCTGCTTCCAGAGATTTCCATGGCGTAAGCCTGCCTTTAGAGAATCGTGAAGCCCGATTGAACCAGAGATCCTGGCAAAAGGCCCGTCAAAAACACTAATGGCATATTGCCTTAGCGATAGCCAAAATCAGTCAAGCAGGTCCAGTTCCAAGTACTCGGCCACCGCGCCAGCCCCGGCGTGCTTGAGTTTCGGCACTCGCCCCAGGCAAGGCGCGGGCAGGCGCTCAGCCAGGGTGGCGAGGTTTTCTTCCAGACGAGAGGTCTTGGGGTCGATGATATTTGCCACCCAGCCCGCCAACGGCAAGCCATCCCGTGCGATGGCTTCGGCGGTGAGCAACGCGTGGCTGATGCACCCAAGACGCACGCCTACCACCAGGATCACCGGCAGTTTGAGCGCCATGGCCAGGTCCGACAGGTTGGCCTGGTCGGCCAAGGGCACGCGCCAGCCGCCTGCCCCTTCGATCAAGGTGAAGTCCGCGCCCCGTGCCAGGATCTGCTGCATCGGCTTGAGCAGCGATTGAACCGTGAGCCCGACGCCCGCCTCGCGCGCTGCCAGATGCGGCGCGATAGCTGGCTCGAAGGCCACCGGGTTGACCTCGGCATAACTGAGCGGTACGGAACACTCGGCCAGCAACGCCAATGCATCGGCATTGCGCAGGCCCTGGGCCGTCAGTTGGCAGCCCGACGCCACCGGCTTTCCGGCGGCCGTGCTTTTGCCGGAGAGCCTGGCGGCATGCAACAGGCCAGCGGCGATGGTGGTTTTGCCAACATCGGTGTCTGTACCGGTGATGAAGTAAGCGGCGCTCATAACGGTTTCTCCAGTACGGCATACACCACTTGGTACGTGGCGGGCAGGCCCTGGGCCTGGCGGAACTGCTCGTAGGCCTCTACCAGCGCGACAATCCGCGCACGGCCCGTCAACCCTCCCGGGCGGCCTGGGTTGAGGTTGTGGGCGCCCAGTGCCTTGAGTTCATGGGTCAGGCTGCGCACATCCGGGTAATGCAATACGTGGGGCTTTCGCTCCAGGCTGATCACGCGCAAACCACTGGCCGCACACCGTTGCTGATAAGCCTCGAAGGTGCGGAAGCGATTGACGTGGACCAGGCCATCCGCCGCCCGCCAACTCTCGCGCAACTCATCCAGGGTGCCTACGCACAGGCTGGCAAAGGCCAGCACGCCACCTGGTCGCAGCACACGCCGGGCTTCGCTGAGCACCGCATCAAAATGGGCACACCACTGTACCGCGAGGCTGGAGAAGAGCAGCTCAACGCTGTCAGCTGTAAGCGGCAAGCGTTCTGCATCACCGGCTATAAAGTGCACGGCGCCACCCAGCGGACGCGCGTGGTTGAGCATGCCCTCGGCAATGTCCAGCGCCACACCTTGGCTACCGGGCAAACGCTCGCCCAGTACGCGACTGAAGTAGCCCGTGCCGCAGCCCATGTCCAGCCAACGCTGTGGCGCCAGGCCGTGCGGCAAACGGCTGAGCAGTTCATGGCCGACCGCACGCTGCAACTCGGCCACACTGTCGTAACTGGCCGCCGCACGGGAGAACGAGGCCGCAACCTGGCGCTTGTCCGGCAAGCCCCCTGGCAAGGGCGGGTGGGATAGGTCAGTCATCAACACACTCATGCAAAAAAGCCTGGATGGCCCCGGCAACTCCGTGAGGGTCTTCCAGAAGAAACGCGTGACCGGCCTGTTCAATCAGGCCGATTTCTACATCGGGGAGCAAGGCCAGCAGGTCACTGGCGGCTTCAGCAGGCACCAGCCCATCCAGGCCGGCAAACAGGTGCAACTGCGGCCCACGAAAGGCCTGCAAGGCCGCCCGCGTATCCAGTTGGGCCAACAGCTCCAGGCCGGGCATCAAGACGCTGGGGGAGGTATTCGGCGCACCGCTGACCAACAACCGCGACAAGCCGCGCGGGTCTTCGGCACCCTTGGCGCACAACAGCCCAAAGCGCTTGAGCGTGACCTGGGAATCGGCATGGCAGCCGGCCAGAAATGCGTCGAAGGTTTCCGTAGGCATCCCATGGGGCCAGCCGTCATGGGCGACGAAACACGGGTTGCTCGCCAGAGTCAGCAAGCCACAGCACCGCTCGCCACGGCGTGCCGCCAACTCGGACGCGAGCATGCCGCCCAGCGACCAGCCCCCGAGCCAGGCATTGTCCGGCAGCGTCGCATCGAGCTCATCGAGCCATTCACCGAGTTCGCTGGCCTGCAGCGCCGGCAAGGGTTCGATCTGTACCTGTAAATGCTCGTTCAGGCCGTGCAGCGCAGCGGCCAACGGTTCCAGCGGTGACACACCCAGGCCCCAGCCCGGTAGCAGGATCAGTCGATTACGCATAGCCGGGCTCCGAGGCGTCTAACAAGCGAAAACACGCTTGCAACCCGTCTAACAATAGCTGCACCTGCGCTTCGCTGTGGGCCGCCGTCAATGTCACCCGTAGACGAGCACTGCCGGCGGGCACGGTCGGTGGGCGAATGGCAGTCACCATCAGGCCGCGCTCGCGCAGCATCTGCGAGAGGCGCAGTGCCCGGACGCTGTCGCCAATCAGGATCGGTTGGATCGGCGTAAAGCTGTCCATCAACGCCAGGCCTATCTGCTCGGCGCCGCGACGGAACTGGCGGATCAACGCGTTGAGGTGCTCGCGTCGCCAATGTTCGCTGCGCAGCAGTTCCAGGCTTTTGAGGGTGGCGCAGGCCAGTGCCGGTGGTTGGCTGGTGGTGTAGATATACGGGCGTGCGAATTGGATCAGGCTCTCGATCAAGTCCTCACTGCCGGCCACGAAGGCCCCGGCGGTGCCGAACGCTTTGCCCAAGGTGCCAACCAGCACGGGCACGTCGTCCTGGCTCAAGCTGAAATGTTCGACGATGCCGCCGCCGTTGGCGCCCAGCGGGCCGAAGCCATGGGCGTCATCCACCATCAGCCAGGCACCTTTGGCCTTGGTTTCACGGGCCAGCGCGGGCAGGTCGGCGAGGTCGCCGTCCATGCTGAACACACCGTCGGTGACTACCAAGGTATTGCCGGTGGCTTTCTCCAGGCGCTTGGCCAGGCTGCCCGCGTCGTTATGCAGATAGCGGTTGAAACGCGCACCGGACAGCAAACCGGCATCCAGCAAGGACGCGTGGTTAAGCCGGTCTTCCAGTACCGTATCGCCCTGCCCCACCAGCGCCGTGACCGCGCCGAGGTTGGCCATGTAGCCAGTGGTGAACAGCAAGGCACGCGGGCGACCGGTCAAATCAGCCAGGGCTTCTTCCAGCTCATGGTGCGGTGTGGCGTGGCCCACCACCAAGTGCGAAGCGCCACCGCCCACGCCCCAGCGGGACGCACCGGCGCGCCAGGCTTCGATCACTTGCGGGTGATTGGCCAGGCCGAGGTAATCGTTATTGCAGAAGGCCAACAACGGTTGCCCGTCCACCACCACGTGCGGGCCTTGGGGGCTCTGCAGCAAGGGGCGCTGGCGGTAAAGATGGTCGGCACGGCGGGCAGCGAGGCGCGCGGCGAGATCGAAAGACATGCTGGCCTCGATTTAACAGGTTCAACTCAATCCAATGGGGGAGCTGGCTTGCCTGCGATAGCGGTCCTTCTGACACTTCAATACTGAAAGTGCCGCCGCCATCGCAGGCAAGCCAGCTCCCACACTGGAATGCATTCCAAAGGTGGTTACACCACAGCGTTGTAGAACTGCTCGCTGCTCTTTTGCTCCACCAACGCCTGCTCGATCGCCGCCTGATGCACTTCATCGGCATGCTCTTCACGGGCTTCGGGCAGGATGCCCAAGCGTGCGAACAGTTGCATATCCTTGTCCGCCTGGGGGTTGGCGGTGGTCAGCAGTTTGTCGCCGTAGAAGATCGAGTTGGCGCCGGCAAAAAAGGCCAGGGCCTGCATCTGCTCATTCATGGCTTCGCGGCCAGCCGACAGGCGCACGTGGGACTGCGGCATCAGGATGCGCGCCACCGCCAGCATGCGGATGAAATCGAAGGGGTCGATGTCATCGGCGTTTTCCAACGGCGTGCCCGCCACTTTCACCAGCATGTTGATCGGCACCGACTCCGGATGCTCCGGCAGGTTGGCCAACTGGATCAGCAAGTTGGCGCGGTCGTCGAGAGACTCGCCCATGCCAAGGATGCCGCCCGAACAGATCTTCATCCCCGAGTCACGCACGTACGCCAGGGTTTGCAGGCGCTCGCTGTAGGTGCGGGTGGTGATGATCGAGCCGTAGAACTCCGGCGAGGTGTCGAGGTTGTGGTTGTAGTAGTCCAGGCCGGCCTGGGCCAGGGCTTCGGTCTGGTCCTGGTCAAGGCGACCGAGAGTCATGCAGGTTTCCAGGCCCATGGCCTTCACGCCTTTGACCATTTCCAGCACATAGGGCATGTCTTTGGCCGACGGATGTTTCCATGCCGCGCCCATGCAGAAACGCGTCGAACCGATGGCCTTGGCACGTGCGGCCTCTTCGAGGACCTTCTGCACCTCCATCAGCTTCTCTTTTTCCAGGCCAGTGTTGTAGTGGCCCGACTGCGGACAATATTTGCAATCTTCCGGGCAGGCGCCGGTCTTGATCGACAGCAGCGTCGACACTTGCACGCGGTTGGCGTCGAAATGCGCGCGGTGCACGGTCTGCGCCTGGAACAACAAGTCGTTGAAGGGCTGCACGAACAGGGCTTTGACTTCGGCCAAAGACCAATCGTGACGCAGGGTGGCAGAGGTGCTGGCGCTCATGGGCGATTCCTTGATTATGCTTTGGCAAGCGCTGCGGGAAAGGCAATACCCACAGGCACGACACGGATGCTCGGCATATTTAAGGAAGATTCATGCACTGTCAACCTGAGCACAAACACCAAGTTTACATCTGGTTAAAAAGCATACAGCCTTGTTTGATCTGCGATGAGTGCATCGAATCAGACGAGCCCCTGTGCAGCGCCTGCGAAACAGAATTGCCATGGCTGATGGAACAGTGCGAACGCTGCGCACTGCCCTTACCCATGGACGGACTGCTCTGCGGCCAGTGCCAAAAACAGCCACCGGCCTTTCACCAGGTGGTCGCGCCATGGACCTACAGTTTTCCCGTGGACACCCTGATCAGCCGCTTCAAGCATCAGGCGCGTTGGCCGCTGGGGCACTTGATGGCGCGTCTGCTGGGGCAGCACTTGCAGCATCGCTTCGATAACGCCGAACTGGAGCGCCCCGACTGCCTGCTACCGGTGCCCATGGCGCGCAAACGCCTGCGCGAACGCGGCTTTAATCAAGCGTTGATGCTGGCCCGCTGGCTCAATCACGCCCTCGACATTCCCTTTGATGACCACGCGCTCTTACGCCCCCATGAAACCGTGGCGCAGCAAGACCTCGATGCCAAGACCCGCAAACGCAACCTGCTCAACGCCTTCGCACTGGCCCCCGGCATCCAGGTTGCCGGGCAACATCTGGCGCTGGTAGACGACGTCCTCACCACCGGCGCCACGGCCCACAGCCTGGCGCGCTTGTTGATAAACGCCGGCGCGCGCCAGGTGGATGTGTATTGCCTGGCCCGTACGCCCAAACCCGGCAGCTGACTTGACTCCCCTGCGCCAGCGCGGCAACGTCGGCGCATCTCACCCAAGCGTATCTGCCATGTCTGTGCCCAGCCCTCTCAGCCAACACATCATCCGCCGCCCCCAGCGTATTGCCTTGCTGGGGCATATCGCCGAGCAGGGCTCCATCACCCGTGCGGCCAAGAGTGCCGGGTTGAGTTACAAGGCCGCCTGGGACGCCATTGATGAACTGAACAACCTGGCGCAAAAACCGCTGGTGCAACGCAGCGTCGGTGGCAAGGGCGGTGGCGGCGCCAAACTGACTCAGGAAGGCGAACGGGTGCTGCGCCTCTATCAGCGCCTGCAACTGCTTCAGGCCGAGATCCTTGGCTCGGACGAAGCGGCCAGCGACTTCAACCTGCTGGGCCGCTTGATGCTGCGCACCAGCGCGCGCAACCAATTGCACGGCCAGGTCAGCACCATAGAGAGCCATGGCCACAACGACATGATCCGCCTGCAATTGGCCGGCGGCCTGCACCTCGACGCACAGATCACCCACGACAGCACCCTGCGCCTGGAACTGCAGACCGGTGTGGAAGTAGTGGCCCTGATCAAGGCCGGGTGGCTTGAATTACTGGCGGACGGACAAGCTGAAACACTTGGACACAATTGCCTGGAAGGCAGGATCGAGACCATTCTCGCCGCCGAAGACGGCCCCAGCGAGGTGCGTATTGCCCTGCCTAACGGCCAAGTGTTGTGCGCGCTGGCGCCGCCCGTCGCACTCAAGGCCATTGATGCGGCGCAGGGCCAGCCGATCCGCGTGCAGTTTGCACCCAGCCATGTGTTGCTTGGCACCCCGGTGTAACGGGCGCGCGTCTTCAAGCTGCAACAATTCGGTCACAAGCGCTGCTTAAGGTGTCTGCAAAAACCTTAAGGAGCCTGTGATGAGCCTATTAGAAGAAAACCAAGCCACCGACCTTGAACAGATGGTGGGCCTGACCCGCCGTCGCTTTATCGGCGCAGGCGCCCTGTGCGGCGCCGCGATGTTTCTCGGCGGCAACCTGCTGAGCCGCAGCGCCCTGGCCGTGAATGCCGCTACCGCCAGCCCGTTGCTGGGGTTCACCAGCATCGCCGCCGCCACCAGCGACACCATCACCCTGCCACCGGGCTACAGTGCTTCGGTGTTGATCAGTTGGGGCCAGCCCCTGCACAACAACGCCCCGGCTTTCGACCCGTCCGGCCATGGCACCGCCAAGGCTCAGGAACAACAGTTCGGCGACAACAACGACGGCATGAGCCTGTTTCCATTCCCCGGCGACGACAACCGCGCGCTGATGGCGATCAACAACGAATACACCAACTATCGCTACCTCTACGCCCACGGCGGCGCGCCACAATCTACCGAAGACGTGCGCAAGGCCCTGGCCAGCGAAGGCGTGTCGGTGATCGAAGTGCGCCGCAAGGGTGACACCTGGCAGTTCGTCCAGGATTCGCGCTACAACCGGCGCATCCACGGCAATTCACCGATTCGTTTGAGTGGCCCTGCCGCCGGCCATGACTGGCTGAAAACCGGCGCCGACAAGAGCGGCAAAAAAGTCCTCGGCACGTTCCAGAACTGCGCCAACGGCAAGACGCCGTGGGGCACCTACCTGACCTGCGAAGAAAACTTCACCGACTGCTTCGGCAGCAGCAACCCGCAGCAAACCTTCGACGCAGGGCAGAAGCGCTACGGCGTGGTGGCCGCCAGCAAAGACATCAACTGGCATCAGCACGACCCGCGCTTTGACATGGCCAAGAACCCCAACGAACTCAATCGCCATGGTTGGGTGGTGGAAATCGACCCGTTCGATCCGCAATCCACCCCAGTCAAACGCACGGCCCTGGGGCGCTTCAAACACGAAAACGCGGCCCTCGCCGAAACCCGTGACGGTCGCGCCGTGGTGTACATGGGCGACGATGAACGCGGTGAATTCATCTACAAGTTCATCAGCCGCGATCAGATCAACCACAACAACCATAAGGCCAACAAAGACCTGCTCGACCACGGCACCTTGTACGTGGCGATCTTCGACGCAGGCGACGGTGATGCCGACCACCCCAAGGGCAAAGGCCAGTGGGTTGAACTCACCCATGGCAAAAACGGCATCGACGCCAGCAGCGGTTTCGCCAACCAGGCCGAGGTGCTGATTCATGCGCGCCTGGCCGCCAGCGTGGTGAAAGCCACACGCATGGACCGCCCGGAATGGATCGTGGTCAGCCCCACCGACGGCCAGGTCTATTGCACCCTGACCAACAACGCCAAGCGCGGCGAAGAGGGCCAGCCGGTAGGCGGCCCCAACCCACGGGAGAAGAACGTCTACGGCCAGATCCTGCGCTGGAAAGCCGACGCCGATAACCACGGTGCCACGGACTTCACCTGGGACCTGTTCGTGGTGGCCGGCAACCCCGGCGTGCATGCCGGCAACCCCAAGGGCGGCTCGTCCAACATCAACCCGCAAAACATGTTCAACAGCCCCGACGGCCTGGGCTTCGACAAAGCCGGGCGCCTGTGGATCCTGACCGATGGCGACTACAGCAACGCCGGCGACTTTGCGGGCATGGGCAATAACCAGATGCTGTGCGCCGACCCGAGCACTGGAGAAATCCGTCGCTTCATGGTGGGGCCGGTGGCGTGTGAAGTGACGGGGATCAGCTTTTCGCCGGACCAGAAAACATTGTTCGTGGGCATTCAGCACCCAGGGGAAACCGGTGGCTCGACCTGGCCGGAACACCTGCCCAATGGCAAACCGCGGTCGTCGGTGATGGCGATTCGGCGGGATGATGGCGGGATCGTAGGCGCCTGATAGACCGCTATCGCAGGCAAGCCAGCTCCCACATCTCGATGTGTAAATACATGCCAGTGTGGGAGCTGGCTTGCCTGCGAAGGCGTCCGCACAGCCACCGCCTATCTATGCTGTTACCATACCCGGCCGGACGCGGCGCCCTGCTGCGCGCAGGAGTTCGCATGGCCCACCCGTTTGAAACACTCACCCCAGACCTGGTGCTCGACGCCGTCGAAAGCATCGGTTTCCTCAGCGACGCGCGGGTTCTGGCGCTCAACAGCTACGAAAACCGCGTGTACCAAGTGGGCATCGAAGACGCCGAACCACTGATCGCCAAGTTCTATCGCCCCCAGCGCTGGACCAACGAGGCGATCCTGGAAGAACACCGCTTCACCTTCGAACTGGCCGAGTGCGATGTACCGGTGGTCGCCCCGCTGATTCACAACGGCGAGAGCCTGTTCGAACACGCGGGTTTCCGCTTCACCCTGTTTCCCCGCCGTGGCGGCCGCGCGCCGGAGCCGGGCAACCTCGATCAGCTTTACCGACTTGGGCAACTGCTCGGGCGTTTGCACGCGGTGGGCTCCACCCGCCCGTTCGAACACCGCGAAGCCTTGGGGGTGAAGAATTTTGGTCACGACTCCCTCACCACCTTGCTTGAAGGCAACTTCATTCCCAAAAGCCTGTTGCCGGCCTACGAGTCCGTGGCCCGCGACCTGCTCAAGCGTGTGGAAGAGGTTTACAAGGCCACGCCGCACAAGAACATCCGCATGCACGGTGACTGCCACCCCGGCAACATGATGTGCCGCGACGAGATGTTCCATATCGTCGACCTGGATGACTGCCGCATGGGCCCGGCGGTGCAAGACCTGTGGATGATGCTGGCTGGCGACCGCCAGGAATGCCTCGGCCAGCTCTCGGAACTGATGGACGGCTATCAGGAATTCCACGACTTCGACCCGCGCGAACTGGCGCTGATCGAGCCGCTGCGCGCCCTGCGCCTGATGCACTACAGTGCCTGGCTCGCACGACGCTGGGACGACCCGGCGTTTCCCCATAGCTTTCCGTGGTTTGGCAGCGAGCGGTATTGGGGCGACCAGGTGCTGGCGTTGCGTGAGCAACTGTCGGCGCTCAATGAAGAGCCGCTAAAACTCTTCTGAACGCGTTCCATCATCGCGCCCACGCTCTGCGTGGGCGCGCATCCTGTGACGCTCCGCGTCACGATTTAAGAGCAGACGCAGAGCGTCCAAGGCGGCGTTACCACGCAGAGCGTGGGAACGAGCGTTGTTTGACAAATATCCTTACAATTGCGCTTTGTTAGCTGCCTGAGCAAGGATTCTGCAATGCAAGCCGCCAACCCCCGCAAGGGGTACATCCTGGGCCTGAGCGCCTATGTCATCTGGGGTCTATTCCCGCTCTACTTCAAAGCCATCGCCAGCGTGCCCGCCGCCGAGATCATTGTGCACCGCGTATTGTGGTCGGCACTGTTCGGTGGGCTGTTGCTGATGGTGTGGAAACATCCCGGCTGGTTTCGCGAACTGCGCGACAACCCCAAGCGCC
Source organism: Pseudomonas sp. DWP2-2 (assembly GCF_049897065.1). Classification (NCBI taxonomy): domain Bacteria; kingdom Pseudomonadati; phylum Pseudomonadota; class Gammaproteobacteria; order Pseudomonadales; family Pseudomonadaceae; genus Pseudomonas; species Pseudomonas sp. DWP2-2. Next base: position 81,605 of record NZ_JAFCVN010000016.1, read on the forward strand.
TGGCGATCCTGGCTCTCAGCGGTTCGTTGATCGCCGCTAACTGGCTGACTTATGTGTGGTCGGTGAACACCGGGCGCATGCTCGAAGCGAGCCTGGGTTACTACATCAATCCGCTGGTGAATGTGCTGCTGGGCATGCTGATCCTCGGCGAGCGACTGCGCCGTTTGCAATGGGTGGCGGTGGGGTTGGCAGCGGTAGGTGTGGCGCAGCAGGTGTGGCAAGTCGGTAGCCTGCCGTGGGTGTCGCTGGCGCTGGCGCTGACGTTCGGCTTCTACGGTTTGATCCGCAAGCAGGCGCCGGTCAAAGCGCTGCCAGGCCTAGTGGTGGAAACCTGGATGCTGGTACCCATTGCCGTCGCCTGGTTGCTGTTCAACCCGACCGCCCACAGCGCGCAACTGGCGTTCTGGAGCACCTCCGAAGCCTGGTGGCTGGTGGCCGCAGGCCCTGTGACGCTGATTCCCCTGGTGTGCTTCAACGCCGCTGCACGACACTTGCCCTACACCGCCCTGGGCTTTTTGCAGTATGTGGCGCCGACGCTAGTGTTGCTCGAAGCCGTGCTGTTGTTCGGTGAACACCTGGCACCGAGCACCCTGATCGCCTTCGCCTTCATCTGGGCCGGGTTGGTGGTGTACAGCCTGGATGCCTGGCTGACCGTGCGCAAACGCTGATCAAATAACGTACAAACCTCTGCAAGCCACGGCTTTCGTGGCTTGCAGCGTTCCACCCAAAGGTTATCCACAACCTGATCCCCGCCATTTGTGCACAAGCCCTTGAAACTGCTCGTTTTTTGCTCAACTTGCGCAGAAGGCCGGCGGGCGTGGCCTGGCGTCGGGTCTCTACAGGTTATCCACAGGCCCATGCAAGATTTCCCTGCATAACCTTGTGGATCGTTATTCCTCCTGACGCAACTCCACCATCAAGTCATCGGCCAAGGTTTCCAAAGCCTCTTGCAGGGTTTCCAGCGACAGCGTGGCCGGCACTTGCAACAACGCCTCGGCATTGAACAGCGGATCACCGCTCATGGGCGCCGGGCGCACATCGGTGCTCAGGCGTTCCAGGTTGACGCCCTGCTGGCTCAGCAGCGCGGTGATCTCACGCACGATGCCCGAGCGGTCATTGCCCACCAGGGTCATCAGGATCGGCTTGGACGCCGATGCCTGCCCGCTGCTGCCCTCACCCACCAACACGCGAATGCCATGGGTGGATAAATCCTCCAATGCCCCCACCAATGCCTGTCGCTGCTCGCTCGGCACGCTCACCCGCAGGATCCCGGCAAACTGCCCGGCCATGTGCGCCATGCGGCTTTCCAGCCAGTTACCACCATGACTGGCAATGTTCTGCGCGATGCGTTCAACCAGGCCGGGTTTGTCGGCGGCGATAATAGTGAGTACAAGATGGTCCATGGCGCAGTCCCTCGGTTGGTTGATCCTCGATTATAGACATGCCGCGTATATCCAGAAGGTACGCGTGATCGTTAACGCCCATCCCAGGCAAGCCAGCTCTCACAGACAAATCGTGTACCATTTTGATATTTATCTGGAACAATCCAATAGTTTTTTGAGAACATCCGGTTCTCCGCTGTGACCGTACGACCAAAGTGGGTCGCTAAACGACGTATTTAGTCTAATTTTCACAACCGCAAGTCATCATGTAGTATGCCCAACCGTGCACTACATAATGAAAATCTGAAAAAGCGCATAAGCTCCGCAGAGTGAGGCAAGCAATGACTGAACACGTTCAAGTCGGTGGCCTGCAGGTCGCCAAAGTCCTGTTCGACTTCGTGAACAACGAAGCCATTCCCGGTACCGGCATCACTGCCGACCAGTTCTGGGCCGGTGCCGACAAGGTCATCCATGACCTGGCCCCGAAGAACAAAGCCCTACTCGCCAAACGCGACGACTTCCAGGCGCGGATCGATACCTGGCACCAGACCCACGCCGGCCAGGCCCATGACCCGGTGGCCTACAAAGCCTTCCTGCAAGACATCGGCTACCTGTTGCCAGAAGCCGCAGACTTTGAGGCCTCGACCCAAAACGTCGATGATGAGATCGCACGCATGGCCGGCCCACAGCTGGTCGTGCCGGTGATGAACGCCCGCTTCGCCCTCAATGCCTCGAATGCGCGCTGGGGCTCGCTGTACGACGCGCTCTATGGCACCGACGCCATCAGCGAAGCCAACGGCGCCGAGAAGGGCAAGGGCTATAACAAAGTGCGTGGCGACAAGGTCATTGCCTTCGCCCGCGCTTTCCTCGACGAGGCCGCACCGCTCAGCGCCGGCAGCCATGTCGATTCCACCGGCTACAAAATCGTCGATGGCAAGCTGATCGTCAGCCTCAAAGGCGGCAGCAACAGCGGCCTGCGTGACGATGCCCAGTTGATCGGTTTCCAGGGCCCTGCGGCCGAGCCGATTGCGATCCTGCTCAAGCACAATGGCCTGCACTTCGAAATCCAGATCGACGCCAGCACCCCAGTCGGCCAAACCGACGCTGCCGGCGTCAAAGACGTGCTGATGGAAGCCGCGCTGACCACCATCATGGACTGCGAAGACTCCGTCGCCGCCGTCGACGCCGATGACAAAGTGGTGATCTACCGCAACTGGCTCGGCCTGATGAAGGGCGACCTGGCCGAAGAAGTGGCCAAGGGCGGCCAGACCTTCACCCGCACCATGAACCCTGACCGCGTCTACACCGGCGTGGATGGCAGCGACGTGACCCTGCACGGCCGTTCGCTGTTGTTCGTGCGCAACGTTGGCCACTTGATGACCATCGACGCGATCCTCGATAAAGACGGCAACGAAGTACCCGAAGGCATCCTCGACGGCCTGATCACCAGCCTGGCGGCGATCCACAGCCTCAACGGCAACAACACCCGCAAGAACAGCCGCACCGGTTCCGTATACATCGTGAAACCGAAGATGCACGGCCCGGAAGAAGCCGCGTTCACCAACGAACTGTTCGGTCGCATCGAAGAGGTGCTGAACCTGGCGCGCAACACCCTCAAGGTCGGGATCATGGACGAGGAGCGCCGCACCACGGTCAACCTCAAGGCCTGCATCAAGGCGGCCAGTGAGCGCGTGGTGTTTATCAACACCGGTTTCCTCGACCGCACTGGCGATGAAATCCACACCTCCATGGAAGCCGGCGCGATGGTGCGCAAGGCGGCCATGAAGGCAGAAAAGTGGATCGGCGCCTATGAGAACTGGAACGTCGATATCGGCCTGAGCACCGGCCTGCAAGGTCGTGCACAGATCGGTAAAGGCATGTGGGCCATGCCCGACCTGATGGCGGCGATGCTCGAGCAGAAAATCGCCCACCCGTTGGCCGGTGCCAACACCGCCTGGGTACCGTCGCCGACCGCCGCAGCCCTGCATGCGTTGCACTACCACAAGGTTGATGTGTTCGCCCGTCAGGCCGAGCTGGCCAAACGCGAGCGCGCTTCGGTGGACGATATCCTCACCATTCCTCTGGCCAGCAACACCGATTGGTCCGAGGAAGAGATCCGCAACGAGCTGGACAACAACGCCCAGGGCATCCTCGGCTATGTGGTGCGTTGGATCGACCAGGGTGTGGGCTGCTCCAAGGTGCCGGACATCAACGATGTCGGCCTGATGGAAGACCGCGCCACCCTGCGTATTTCCAGCCAGCACATCGCCAACTGGCTGCGCCACGGCATTGTCAACGAAGACCAGGTGATGGAAAGCCTCAAGCGCATGGCGCCCGTGGTAGACCGCCAGAATGCCGGGGATGCGTTGTACCGCCCACTGGCTCCGGACTTCGACAGCAACATCGCATTCCAGGCAGCGGTGGAGTTGGTGATTGAAGGGACCAAGCAGCCTAATGGCTATACCGAGCCGGTGTTGCACCGCAGGCGTCGGGAGTTCAAGGCCAAGAACGGCCTGTAATGGAAAAAGCCCTGATCGAAAGATCGGGGCTTTTTTATCAGTGTCAGTTAGACCGCGTTGCCTGAATCGCAGGCAAGCCAGCTCCCACAGGGAGTGCATTTCAAATGTGGGAGCCGGGCTTGCCCGCGAAGAGGCCAGGCCAGTCACCCCACACTCAGGGCACCATCCCCAACTCCCGCTTCACCAACTTCGCCAACTTCACGCTATCAATCGGCTTGAGCAAGAAATCCACCACGCTCAAATGCATCGCATCAATCACATCCGGCGCTTCCGCGTCTCCAGACATGATGATGATCGGCAACGCCGCACGGGTGGACTCACGCACCTGGCGGATCAATTCCAGGCCATTGCTGGGCGCCATACGCAGGTCGGTGATCAGCAAACCGATGGAACTGCTCGTCTTCAACAAATCCCACGCAGCCTCGCCACTTTCGGCAGTCATGCAGCGAATACCATCGAGCCCAAGGATTTCCGCCAGCAATTCACGCGCGTCCTTGTCGTCGTCCACGATCAAAACGCGTTGGGGGGGTAAATCGGGCTCCAGCATCACGGCGCTCAGCGCCTCGCGCTCGGCATCACTCAAAATATCGTGGTCGGACATACGTTTCTCAGCAGTTCTCATCAATCTCCCAGCACACTCGTCAGACATCTGCGGAAGGGCGAACAATGTGCACTTCGTCGGAAAGTTTGCCTAGTGGGCTTTCTACGGGTTTTGGACGATTGTCATGTAAGGTTTTTCCCTAGTTTTGCGCGGTACTCCTCGACCTAGACTTACGTCCAATGGGCACCCACTGCGCAGGAGTCGACCATGCAGCACGATAACGACAAAAACACTGCGGTCACTGTTATGAGTAAAGCTGATGCATTCGCACAGGCGGGTAAAACCGCTGTGTTGCAGAACATCCACGGCACCCTGCAATTCCTGCAACGCTTCCCGCCGTTCAACCAGATGGAACAGGCGCACCTGGCTTTCCTGGTGGAGCAGTGCCAACTGCGTTTCTACGGCCCCGGCGACAGCATCCTCAAACCGTCGGGCGGCCCGGTCGAGCACTTTTATATCGTCAAGCAGGGCCGGGTCGTGGGTGAGCGTCCAGACTCGGCGGACACCACCTTTGAAATCGCCACCGGCGAATGCTTCCCCCTCGCCGCCTTGCTGGGTGAGCGCGCGACCCGTACAGAACACAAAGCCGCTGAAGACACCTTCTGCCTGCAATTGAACAAACCGGCCTTTATCAAGCTGTTCGCGCTGTCCAGCCCGTTTCGTGATTTCGCCTTGCGCGGGGTCAGCAGCCTGCTCGACCAGGTCAACCAGCAGGTACAGCAAAAAGCCGTGGAAACCCTCGGCACCCAATACTCCTTGAATACCCGCCTGGGTGAATTGGCCATGCGCCACCCGGTCACCTGCAGCCCGCACACACCGTTGCGCGAAGCGGTGACCTTGATGCACGAACAACAGGTCGGCAGCATTGTGATCGTCAACGAACACAAGGCGCCCCTGGGCATCTTCACTCTGCGCGATCTGCGTCAGGTGGTCGCCGATGGCGCCAGCGACTTCGGCCAGAGCATTGCCGGGCACATGACCCAGGCGCCGTTTTACTTGAGCCCGGAGCACAGCGCTTTCGACGCAGCCATCGCCATGACCGAGCGGCATATCGCCCATGTGTGCCTGGTGCAAGACCAGCGCCTGTGTGGCGTGGTCTCCGAGCGTGACTTGTTTTCCTTGCAGCGTGTGGACCTGGTGCACTTGGCCCGCACCATCCGCAACGCGCCCCGGGTGGAAAACCTGGTGGCGATTCGCGGTGAAATCGGCCAGTTGGTGGAGCGCATGCTCGCCCATGGCGCCTCATCCACCCAGATCACCCACATCATTACGCTGCTCAACGACCACACCGTGTGCCGGGTGATCGAGCTGACCCTCGCGGAAAAAGGCGACCCCGGCGTGCCCTTCAGTTGGCTGTGCTTTGGCAGTGAAGGCCGCCGCGAACAAACGCTGTACACCGACCAGGACAACGGCATCCTGTTCGAGGCCAAGGACGCCGTCGAAGCCGCCGAAAGGCGTGAGCGCTTGCTACCGCTGGCGCAGCACATCAACCAAAGCCTGGCGCTGTGCGGCTTCAGCCTGTGCAAGGGCAATATCATGGCCGGCAACCCCGAGCTGTGCTTGTCCCGCGTGGAGTGGGCGCGGCGCTTCGGCGCGTTCATTCGTGAAGCGACGCCGGAAAACCTGCTGGGCTCAAGCATCTATTTTGACTTGCGCGTGGTGTGGGGCGAAGAGCGCGGTTGCGAGCAACTGCGCCAGGGCATTCTCGATCAGGTGGCGGATAACCGCTTGTTCCAACGGATGCTGGCCGAAAATGCACTATTGCGACGCCCGCCGGTAGGGCGTTTTCGCGAGTTCGTGCTGACCCGCAAAAATGGCGAAAAGGCCACCCTCGACCTCAAGGTGCAGGGCCTTACGCCTTTTGTAGATGGCGCGCGCCTGTTGGCCCTGGCCAATGGCATCCACGCCAACAACACCCTGGAACGCCTGCGCCAGTTGGTGGATAAGGCCGTGATCGAACCCCTGGATGGCGCCGCCTATGAAGAGGCCTACCACTTTATCCAGCAGACCCGCATGCAGCAGCACCAATTGCAGACCCGCGAGAACCTGCCCTATTCCAACCGCGTCGACCCCGACAGCCTCAACCACCTGGACCGGCGCATCCTGCGTGAGTCCCTGCGCCAGGCCCAACGCCTGCAAAGCAGCCTGAGCTTGCGGTATCAGCTATGAGTTTGTTTGGCTGGCTGCGCGCGAAAAAGCCCGGGCTCAACGCTGCGCAACAGCAGCGCCTGGAGCATTTACCCAAGCCCGCCGAACTGGGCAACGGCCCATTGCGCAGCCAGCGCTGGGTAGTGGTGGACCTGGAAACCAGCGGCCTGAACCTTCACCGCGACCAGGTGCTGTCCATCGGCGCCGTGGTCATCGAAGACGGTGCGGTGGATTTCTCCCAACTGTTCGAACGTACCCTGCAGCGCACCGACACCAAGCTCAGCCCCAGTGTGCTGATCCACGGGCTGGGGCCCAGTGCAATTGCCGCCGGCAGCGACCCGGCCGAGGCGTTGCTGGATTTCATGGCGTTCGTGGGCGATAGTCCGCTGCTGGCCTTCCATGCGCCGTTTGATCAACACATGCTGTGCCGGGCGCTCAAGGACAGCCTGGGTTATCGCCTGGCCCATCCGTTCCTGGATGTAGCAGACCTGGCCCCGCTGTTATGCCCAGAGGCGCATATCCGCGAAGCCGGGCTGGACGACTGGCTCAACCACTTCAGGCTACAGGCCGGCGAACGCCACCATGCCAGCGCCGATGCACTGGCGACGGCGGAGCTGATGTTGATCCTGTTCAGCCGGGCGCGGCAGCAACAGATCGATACGCCCCAGGCGCTGTATGAGCGTTTGGCCCAATGGAAACGACGCAAGCAGTCCCCTTCCCTTTAACGCTTCGCGCCCGACGCGGAGCATCGCGGGATGCATTCCTACGCAGAGCGCGGGAACGATCACCCGACAGACGCCAATTGCGCCCACCCTACGCCTCTGACACAATCGCGAATAATTCTCGTTAGTTTAAACCTTATTCGGTGATGCCTTGTCGTCGGTCCATACCCCACGCAGTGAGCTTGTTGGTGCGTTGTATCGCGACCACCGTGGCTGGCTGTTGGCGTGGCTGCGACGTAATGTGGCGTGCCCAAGCCGTGCCGAAGACCTGAGCCAGGACACCTTCATGCGCCTGTTGGGCCGTGATGAGTTGCGCGAGCCCCGCGAACCGCGGGCGTTCCTGGTGGCCATCGCCAAGGGTTTGCTGTTTGACTATTTCCGTCGTGCGGCCCTGGAACAGGCCTACCTCACCGAATTGATGCTGATCCCGGAAAACGAACAGCCTTCGCCGGAAGCCCAGCAACTGATCCTCGAAGACCTCAAGGCCATCGACCGCCTGCTCGGCAAGTTGTCGAGCAAGGCCCGCGCCGCGTTCCTCTATAACCGCCTCGACGGCCTGGGCCATGCCGAGATCGCCCAGCGCCTGGGGGTTTCGGTGCCGCGCGTGCGCCAATACCTGGCCCAGGGCATTCGCCAGTGCTACATCGCACTGTATGGCGAGCCGTCGTGACCGCGATCGGCTCCAAACCGGTGTCGTCGCGCGTGCTGGATGCCGCGATTGCCTGGCAACTGTCCCTCGACTCGGGCGACGGCAGCGCGGTGGAACAGGAAGAGTTCAGCAAGTGGCTGGCCAGCGATGAGGAACACGCTCGCGCCTGGCGCCAGTTGGGCATGCTCGACCAGCGTTTCAGCGTGGCCTCGGGCCCGGCTCGGGCGGCGCTGCTGCAGTCGCGCCACGGCATTCGCCAGCGCGTGCGCAAGCTGGGCCGGGGCCTGGCCAGTATCGTGCTGGTGTGCGGCCTGGCGCTGTTTGCCGGTGAGCGTTACGTGCCTATTCACTATTGGCTGGCCGACCAGCGCACCGCCACCGGTGAACAGCGCACGCTGAAGCTGGCGGACGGCACGCGAATAAACCTCAACACCCACAGCGCCATTGATGTGCGCTTCGACGAAACACGCCGCTTGATCGTGTTGCAGGCAGGCGAAATTCTCGTCGAAACCGGCCACGACGATTCGCGCCCTTTCTACGTGCAAACCCGCGACGGCAGCCTGCGGGCGCTGGGTACCCGGTTTATCGTCAAGCGCGAAGACGACGCTACGCGCCTGAGTGTGTTGCAGTCTGCCGTGGCCGCCCAGCCCGAGGCGCTGCACCAGGAACAAGTGTTCAAGGCGGGCCAGCAAGTGCTGATGCGCAGCGACGGGCTCGGGCCACTGTTGGCCGTCACGCCGGCTACCGATGCCTGGACGCGCGGCATGCTGGTAGTCGACAACGCTCGGCTGGGGGATGTGATCGAGGAATTGGCGCGCTATCGCACCGGCTACCTGGGGGTGGATAAGAACGTGGCCGACCTGCGCATCACCGGCAGTTTCCCGCTGCGCGACACCACGTTGGCATTGAACGCGTTGTTGCCGACTTTGCCGGTGCAGATCGAGCAGCACACGCCGTGGTGGGTGACCGTCAAGGGTAAGCCTTAGGCTTGATCGTTCCCACGCCCCGCGTGGTAATGCAGCCCGGACGCTCTGCGTCCAAGGCCGTGACGCAGAGCGTCACACGAGGCGTTCCCACGCGGAGCTTGGGAACGATCACAGCACACCGCAAAAAATATTTTCACCCGGCCCTATCACTTTTCGACTCTCGCTCGGCACCTAGGCAATTGAGAAATATTTCCATTCAGGAGCCGCCCTTATGTCCCGCACGCTAGACACCTTGTTGCGCCCCAGCCTGTTAGCCATGGCGATCGCCCTCAGCGCCCCGCTCGCCAGCTCCCCGCTGATCGCCGCCGAACAAGCCTCCAGCGTGCGCGCCTATAACCTGCCCGCTGCGCCCCTGGCCACCACCCTGAACCAGATCGCCAGCCAGGCCGGCCTGGCGCTGACCCTCAACCCTGCACTCGCCGCCGGCAAGACCTCGGCGCCGGTCCAAGGCCAGTTCGATGCGCAGGGCGCGTTGCGGGAAGCGTTGCGGGGGACGGGGTTGCAATTGGAGCAGAGCAGTGCGGGCACTTACACCCTGATGCCGGTCCCGGAAGGCGTCGTTGCCTTGCCGACCACCAACATCACCGGCCAAGGCAGCTATGAAAGCGCTTGGGGGCCGGTGGAGGGATATGTAGCAAAGCGTACCGCCGCCGGCACCAAAACCGATACCGCGCTGGTCGAGGCGCCACGCTCGATCTCGGTAGCCACCCGCGAGCAAATGCAGGACCGTAACGTGCAGAACCTCGACGATGCGGTCAAATACATGCCCGGTATCGTGTCTGCCAGCTACGGCAGCGACACCCGTTACGACTGGATGCGCGTACGCGGCTTCGAGCCGACGCAATTCCTTGATGGCCTGCCACTGCCCCGTGGCGTGTACGCCAACCCGAAAGCCGAAACCTGGAACCTCGACCGCCTCGCCCTGCTGCGCGGTCCGGCCTCGTCAGTCTATGGCCAGACCCCTCCGGGCGGCCTGCTGGATATGGTCAGCCGCCGCCCCAGCGCTGAATCGAGCCACGCCATCCAGATGCAATACGGCAGTGACAACTACCGCCAGATCAATTTCGAAAGCACTGGCAAGATCGATGATGAGGGCCAGTTTCTCTACAGCGTTGGCGGCGTGGTACGCGATGCCGGTACCCAGGTCGATCATATCGACAACAAGCGGTACAACATCGCACCGAGCTTGACCTGGAATATCGACACCGATACCAAGCTGACCTTGCTGTCACAGTTCACCCGTGACGATACCGGCACCACCAGCCAGTTCCTGCCGATCCAGGGCACCAAAATCAAATCACCGCTAGGCGAGGTTTCCCACCACAAGAACCTCGGCGACCCGGACTACGACTTCTACGACCGCACCTACTACGCATTGGGCTACGCGTTCGAGCACCGCTTCAACGATACCTGGCAATTCAAGCAGAACCTGCGCTACACCAAATCCGAATTGGCGTTCCAGCAACTGACGGTAGGCTCGTTTGCCTTCTCCCCCGCCGATGCCAATGGCGACATCAGCCGCTCTTCGACCAATGTGGACGAGGACATCAGCCAGTTCGCGGTGGACAACAACTTCCAGGCTGACTTCGCCACTGGCGACATCTCCCACACCGTGCTGCTGGGCCTGGATCATCAACGCACCGACACCTCGTACCTGGCGATTTTCGGCGACGGTGGCACCACGAACATCTTTAACCCGGTCTATGGCCAGCCGATCGTGCGCCCGGCGCGCTCCACCGCGTTCTACGATTACAACCAGAAAACCGTGCAGACCGGCCTTTACGTGCAGGACCAGATGGCCCTGGACAACTGGCGCCTGACTCTTGGTGGTCGTGAAGACTGGGTGCACCAGGGCACCACCTACTTCAACAAGAACGACGCGACCAATACCGACCGCAGCAAGAATTTCAGTGGCAATGCGGCGCTGAGCTATGTGTTCGACTCGGGCTTCGTCCCCTACCTCTCGTACGCCGAGTCGTTCCAGCCTGCGAGCAACGCCAGCGTCGACCCCCTCCAGTCGTTCAAGCCGACGGAAGGCAAGCAGTGGGAGTTGGGGATCAAATACCAGCCACCCGGCTCCAACACCCTGCTGAGTGCGGCGGTCTACGACCTGACCCAGAAGAACGTGCAAGTCACCAGCTTCCAGTCCGGTGGTGCCTCCGTGACCGACCAGACCGGAGAAGTAAAGGTCAAGGGCTTGGAGCTGGAAGCCGTGTCTGATGTGACCGAAAACCTCAAGGTCATCGCGGCCTACACCCTGGCCAAGTCCGAGGTGCAAAAAGGTCAGTACAAAGGCAACCGCCTGCAACTGATGCCTAACCAACAAGCGTCCTTGTGGACCGACTACACCTGGCACACCGGTGCCCTCGACGGTTTCGGTATCGGCTTCGGCGCACGCTACACCGGCAATACCTATGGCGACCAAGCCAATACCTGGGCCGGCAAGGCCAACGCCTACACCGTGTTCGACGGCTCCGTGCATTACGACCTCGGTCGCCTGGACAACAGCCTCAAGGGCGCATCGGTGAAAGTGAACGCGACCAACCTGTTCAACAAAGACTACATTTCCACCTGTGATGGCTCCTATTGCTACTTCGGCGACCAACGCAGCGTCGTCGCCAGCGCCACCTACCAGTGGTAATCAGCTGAGCTAACCACCAGGCCGCCCAACAAGGCGGCTTTGGTGCATCTGAAGGCTAGACAATGAAAAGCAAAACCATCCGCCGCTGGTCCTTCATCCACACCTGGACCAGCCTGATCTGCACCGTATTCCTGCTGCTGCTCGCCCTCACCGGCCTGCCGTTGGTGTTTCACCACGAGATCGACCACCTGCTGGGCAATGAGCCCGAACTGGCGCAGATGCCTGCCGATACGCCCCGGCTCAACCTTGAGCAGCTTGTAGCCAAAGCCCAGGCCCATCGCCCCGGCGAGGCCATGCAGTACCTTGCCTGGGACGAAGACGACAATAACGGCGTGATCGCGATCATGGCGGCCACAGCCGGTACTGAGCCGAACTCGTCGCACACCTTCATGCTCGATGCACGCACTGGCGAAACCGTCGAAATGCCGTCTGCCAATGGGGGCTTCACTCTGTTCCTGCTGCGCCTGCATGTGGATATGTTTGCCGGCCTGCCCGGCAAGTTGTTGCTGGCGTTCATGGGCCTTCTGTTTGTGCTGGCGATTATCTCGGGCACGGTGTTGTACCTGCCCTTCATGCGTCGCTTGAAGTTCGCCACCGTGCGCCAGGACAAGTCCACTCGCCTGCGCTGGCTCGACCTGCATAACCTGATCGGCGTGGTCACTTTGACCTGGGCGCTGGTAGTGGGGGTAACCGGCGTGATCAGCGCCTGCGCCGACTTGATCATCGCGGCGTGGCGCGAGGACAGCCTCAGCGCCATGATCGAACCCTACAAGAACGCCCCGCCACTGACCCAACGCGCGCCCGCCACGGAGCTGTTGAGCATTGCCGCCAAGGCCGCTCCGGGTATGGAGCCAGACTTTATCGCCTTCCCCGGCACGCGTTTTTCCAGCGAACATCACTACGCCGTGTTCATGAAGGGCAGCACCCACCTGACCTCCCATTTGCTGACCCCGGTCCTGATCGACGCCAGCACCCTGGCCGTCACCGCCATCGCCGAACGGCCGTGGTACATGGATGCCATGGGCATGTCCCAACCCCTGCATTTCGGTGATTACGGCGGCATGCCAATGAAGGTCCTGTGGGCGGTGCTGGATGTGTTGACCATCATCGTGCTGGTGAGCGGCATTTACTTATGGATCGTACGGCGCAAGGCGGCCAAGGTATGAAGCCGCGGCAGTCGAATGTCTGGAAGGTCTTTGCCATACCGCTGGGGATCGGCCTGCTCAGTGCCGCCGGGTTGTTTGCGGCGTTGCTGGGCGATGGGTGGTGGGATTCGTTGAGTTGGATCGGGCTGGGCATACCCGCGGCCATTGCCGTCTACAAACTACTGTAGGAGCGAGCTTGCTCGCGAAAAACCTGAGAGCACCGCGTTAAACCAGGCGAGCTGCGTTATCGTTGGCGTTATTCGCGAGCAAGCTCGCTCCTACAGAGGAATGCCCATGTCCGCCCCCAGCATGACCTTGTTCCACAACCCCGCTTCGCCCTTCGTGCGTAAAGTGCGCGTGCTGCTGATCGAGACCGGCCAGCAGGATCGTGTGGCCCTGCACGCGTGCCTGCCCACGCCGGTCAACCCGGATGCCGAAGTGCTGCAAGGCAACCCCGTGGGCAAGATCCCGGCCCTGCGCCTGGCCGACGGTTCGGTATTGCACGACAGCCGGGTGATTCTCGACTACCTCGACCACCAGCATGTCGGCAACCCGTTGATCCCCCGCGACGGCTCGGCCCGCTGGCGGCGCCTGACCCTGGCCTCGATGGCTGACGGCATCATGGATGCCGCCGTGCTGCTACGTTACGAGACTGCCATGCGTCCGCCAGAAAAACACTGGGCTCCCTGGCTGGATGAGCAGCGCAACAAGATCCGCCGCGCCCTCGCCGAGCTGGAGCGGGACGCCATTGCCGAACTGGCCAGCCACTTTGACGTCGCCGCCATCAGCGTGGCCTGTGCCCTGGGCTATATCGACTTTCGCCACCCGGATATTCAGTGGCGCTCGGACACTCCCAAGCTCGCCGCCTGGTACGCCGAAGTCAGCCAGCGGGCTTCGATGCAGCAGACCCAACCCCCGGTTTGACCAGTCCCCTGCAGGAGCGAGTTTGTTGTGGCGAGGGAGCTTGCTCCCGCTCGACAGCGCAGCTGGAGCCGGCTTTATCAGGGGCGCTTCGCACCCCAGCGCAAGCAAGCTTGCTCGCCACCACAAGCTCGCTCCTACAGTGAGAGGCGGTGTGATTGAGGAAGTTGACCATCCTCGCTTTCATCCGCTGATCTTCGCGCAGCCCGATCATTGCACTTCCCCCACCTTACGCTTGCCCACCCCATACCAATCCAGTTTGCGCGTCAGCACCATCACCGTACCCAGCAGGCCAAACAGCAGCAGCGAGCCCATCAACAGTGCGTAATCCTCGGCACTGAGCAAGCCGTACAGCAAGCCATACAACGCCGCCAGCCCGGCCGAAAACCCCACACCGTGGGCGACGCTACGCAGCACATGGCATACGTAGAAGCCGATCAACACCACACAGGCGCTGGCGGATATCAGGTAGGCCAGGGCAAAGCCCAGATGCTCGGACAACGACAACAGCAGCAGGTAGAAGAACGCCAGCGCCACGCCCACCAGGGCGTACTGGATAGGGTGCACCGCCAGACTCTTGAGCACCTCGAAGAGAAAGAAGCCGGCAAAGGTCAGGGCGATAAACAACAGCGCATATTTGATCGCCCGATCGCTCTTGAGGTACTGGTCTACCGGGTCGATGAAGTTCACCCCAAAGCTGCGGTTGCTGAAGTCTTCACAGCCTTGCCCGTCCAGGCAGTTCTGCAGGGCTTGTTCGAGGTTGGTGGAGAAGAATGTCGTCTGCCAATTGGCGCTGAAGCCCTGGTCGGTCACCTCACGTTGAGCCGGCAGGAAGTTGCCGACAAAGCTCGGGTGCGGCCAGTTGGACGCCAGTGATACCTGGCTGGTCTTGCCCACCGGCACCACTTGCAGTTGCTCGGTGCCTTGCAGGCGCAGGTCGAAGGCGAACTCCAGCACGGCGGGTTTCTTGCCGTCCTGCGCCGGCAGCGTCACATGCACGCCCTCGCCCAGCCAGTCGACTTGGGAGCCTGGCGAGAACTCCAGCCGCTGGTCACCCAGCTCCAGTTTCAGCGCGTTTTCAATACCACGAATATCACTGATGCCCACCGCCAGAAACGCCGGCTCAAAGCGGTAGTCGGCAAAGTCTTCGGTGATCCCCAACTGCGCCGGCAAGTCGAAACGCCCGCTGATACGGTTGTCGGCATGGAACAGCCGCGCCTGGTAAATGCCCCGCGCACGCAGTTCGGTTTGCACCTTGCCGTCGAGCTCAAACCGGTCCGGCAGGAAATACAGACGGCCGCGTTCTTCACGGGTTTCTTCGTAGCGCTTGTTGAGCTTTTCATTGAGCTTCCACTCACGCACGGTCTTGCGATACGGCACCACCATCACCGGCCCGGTGAGGCGCTGGGCAAAGCTCGAACGGCGGGCAATGTCCATCAGTACGCCGTCGCGCAGTTGCTGGCGGTCGCTGATGATGCCGTTGATCATCAACAATGGAATCAGCAACAGCAGGATCAGCAGCGCAATCGCGCCCAATTTGAAAAGCAGGTTGCGGTTCATGGGTCTCTCCCTGTTTTGATGGGGAGAGTCTGCCCAGTCGGTATGGGAGATTTATGTGGGCAATGTGGAGACTGTGTGGAGATGCAGCACCGCTTGCACGCCGCCCGGTACGTTGCCGATCTGCAACGAGCCGCCGTGCAGCTTCATCACCTCCTCGACAAAGTTGAGCCCCAGGCCCGTACTTTTGCGCCCGCTGGCCGGACGTGGCAGCGAGTAGAACCGCTCGCTCAGGCGCGGCAAGGCGTAATCGGGAATCGCCTTGGCCTGGTTAAACAGGCTGACCTGCACATCGTGATGCTGCACCTGGGCGCTAAACCGCAGCGTGCCGCCGGGTGGGGTGAAGTCCAGAGCATTGTCGAGCAGGTTGCCCAGGGCCTGGCGCAACAGGAAGGGCTCACCAAACACCTTCACATCGCCAGCAATGGCCTGCTCCACCTGCAAGCCGGCGCCTTCGATTCGTGCACATTGAGCCTTCAGCACATCTTCAACCAGCGTTGCCAAAGGAATGCTCGACTGCTCTTCCAGACCCTGGCGCTGCTCCACCTGGGCCAGGTTCAACAGGCGTTCGATCAACTGTTGCAGGCGCGCACTTTCGCTGTCGATATTGCCGACAAACCGCTGCTGCTGCTCGCGGCTCATGTCACCCTGCAACAGCTCTGCTGCACCGCGAATCGCCGCCAACGGGCTCTTCAGTTCATGGGTCAGCGTATGCACGTAGCGCTCTACGTAAGCCTTGCCTTCCAGCTGCGTGCGCATGTGTTCCACGGCGGTGGATAACTGCTTGAGCTCGCCGCCGCGATAATGCGGCAACTCGGCGCGGCGGCCCTCGCTCACGGCTTCGGCATAGGCGGTAAGGCGCCTGAGGGCCGCCGTCAGCCACCATGACAATAGCGCGCCCAGCAGCAGCCCCAGGGTGACCAGCCCGGCGCCGTACCACAGCAGGCGCCGCTCGGTGCGATCCACGTAGGGTTGCAACGAGCTGTTGGGCTTGGCCACCGTGACCACGCCGATGATCTGGCCGTTATCGCGAATCGGCGCCCCCACGTGCATCACCGATGAGGTGGGGTCGTCTGCATCGCTGCGGGTGGAGCGCGCACCGTATTCGCCACGCAGGGTCAGGTACACGTCGTTCCATTTCGAATAGTCCTGGCCCACCGCTTCACCGCTGGAGTCGAGCAATACCCTGCCCTTGGCGTCGGTCACGTAGATGCGATGGTTGACCTGGTTTTTCGGCAGCCCCCAGATCACCGCACCCGGCTGACGGTTGCCATAGGCCTTGAGCAGCTCGGGCCAATGGCTCTGGCCGAGGGTGCCGTTTTTAACGTCTGCACGCAGGATTTCAGCCAGCAGGTTGGCGGTGTCCACCAATGTTTCTTCGGTGGACTGGCGCACGCCGGGGCGGATTTCCTTCATCACGGTGTTGAGCACGAAGTAGCCGGTCAGGCCGATAAACAGCGCATACACCAGGAAAATCCGCAGCCCAAGACGCATCAGCTGTGTCTCGGGCTGTAGCTATAGCCAAGGCCACGATGGGTCTGGATCGGCTCGGCATCCGCCGCCACGCTCCTGAGTTTGCTGCGCACACTCTTGATATGGCTATCGATATTGCGCTCGTAACCGGCATCAAAGGGTACGCCCACCGCGTCCAGCAGTTGCTCGCGGCTGAACACGCGCTCGGGTTGGTCCAGCAGACTTTGCAGCAGGCGGAACTCATGACGCGTGAGACTCAAGGGTTGGCCGCGATAGAGAATCTGCATGCGTTCCAGATCCACTTGGAACAGGGTTGGCGCCACACCCGGGCCGACCCGCTTGAGAATCACCCTGACCCTCGCCGCCACTTCCCGCGGGCTGAAAGGCTTGACCACATAATCGTCGGCACCGATCTCCAGCCCTACCACCCGGTCGATCTCAGCATCCCGTGCGCTGAGGAACATCACCGGCACTTCACTGAAGCGGCGCAATTGCTTGCAGGTTTCAAAGCCGGTGATGTCCGGCAGGCCGATGTCGAGAATGATCAGGTCGGCCGGGGTCAGGCGCTGATGTTCCAGCGCCGCCTGGCCGAGCGTCAGCCAGGTGGTGGTGAAGCCCTCGCCTTGCAGGGCAAAGATCAGCGTGTCGGCTATTGCCGCTTCGTCTTCGACAATCAGGATGTGCGGCATGGGTTCAATCAGCAGTCCGGTTTGTCGGCAGTGTAGCGACGTGCCGGGTTTACCGCAGCGCCAAATTCACGCAAGGCCTTGGCGCCGATCAGCAGCGGGTAGTTGAAGCTGCTGCGGTCGGTGAGGTTGACCTCGACGGTGCGCTTGACGTCGCCCAGGCACATCTCCAGATCGATCACCGGGCGCTTGGCCACACTGGCTTCGTCCTTGTCATCATCTTCGTCGGCGCGGCTCTTGATCTTGCTGATGCGCGACACCTTGTGCTCATAGACCTTGTTACCCGCGTCTTCACCGCCGAGGCGGAAGCGCACCCAGTCATCGCCGTCGCGCTGAAAGGTTTCGATGTCGCGCGCCGACAGCGAGGCGGTCAGCGCGCCGGTGTCCATCTTGGCCTTGAACGTCTGGCCGATCTCCGGCAACTGGATGTATTCGTAGCGACCGTAGAGGGTCGGTTCGGCGGCCATGACAGGCACAGCAACCAGGGCGAACGCGGCAAGGAGCAATTTCACGGCAGGATTTCCTCGAAAGAAGTGGGCGGAGTCTAGACCGCAAACACAGCACTTAGTTGGATGACCGAGCATATCGCGCACAGTGTGAAACATTCGTCGGGCAATTTGCGATTTGGCCTCTAGACTCACCTTGCTTATCATGGCCCGCCCACAGAATCCCAAGAGTTGCTTATGCGCCGCCTGCTCACCGGCTGTCTGGTTACACTGCTGCTGTTAGTCAACACGCTGATCCTGATCGGCCCCTTGATGGTCTTCGCCTTGCTCAAGCTGATGGCGCCGGGCCGCTCGCGTGACTATGCGTCCTGGGCGGTGATGTGGATCGCCGAGACCTGGGCCGAGATCGACAAGCTGATCTTCGCCGCGTGCATCCCCACCCAATGGGATATTCGCGGTGGCGAAGACCTGCGCGGCGATACCTCTTACCTGGTGATCAGCAACCACCAATCCTGGGTCGATATTCCCGCGCTGATCCAGGCATTGAACCGGCGCACGCCGTTCTTCAAGTTCTTCCTGAAAAAAGAACTGATCTGGGTGCCCTTCCTCGGCCTAGCCTGGTGGGCGCTGGATTACCCCTTCATGAAACGCTACACCAAGGCGTTCCTGGCCAAGCACCCGGAGCTGGCGGGGCAGGATTTGAAGATCACCAAAGAGGCCTGCGAGCTGTTCAAGCGCCAGCCGGTCACGGTGGTCAATTACCTGGAGGGCACGCGGTTCAACGAGGCCAAGCGCAAGCAGCAGGCGTCACCGTTTACCCGATTGCTCAAGCCCAAGGCGGGCGGCGTGGCATTTGTGCTGGCGGCGATGGGCGAACAACTGGACGCGATCCTCGACGTGACCGTGGTGTATCCGCAGCAAAAGATTCCGGGGTTCTGGGACTTGATCAGCGGCGCAGTGCCGAAGGTGATCGTGGATATCCGTACCCGCGAACTGGACCCGGCGTTGTGGCAAGGGGATTACGAGAACGATCCGGCGTTTCGCCAGACCGTCCAGAACTGGGTCAACCAGCTCTGGATGGAAAAGGATGCGCGCATCGAACAACTGCGCCAAGAGCCTTAGCTGCCGGTACCCCAGGCCTGAGCCAATTTGCCCAGCACGGAACTGCTGGCCCCCTCGCCGCCCAGGTATTTCAGGATCACCGGGGCAAACTGGCCGACCATGCCGCTGTCCATGCCCAATGCGCTGAAGGCGGTGTTCAAGTCATTGGTGCTTTTCACGTTGCCCAACAGGCCGTCCAGGCCGCTGGTCTTGCTGCCACCGGTTTGGCCGAGCATCCCGCTCAAGGCCCCGAGGCTGCCCAATGCGTTATCACCCGACAGCTTGTCGAGGCCCGGCACACTGTTACTCAGCTGCGAGAAGTCATTGCCGCTCAGTTTGTTCTTGGCCAGACCCAGCATGGCGCCCGTGCCGCCCACTGCTTGCTCGGGGGTGATGTTCAGTTGCGAGGTCAAGGCCGTCAGCAGGTCGGCCGTCTCCGAGGTGGGCGCGGCGGCGGCAGCCTTGTTGTTGCCACCCTGCATGCCGGAAATGGCATTGGCTGCATCGCCAAGGCTGAAACCTGCGGCGAACACCGGGCCGGCGGCCACGGTCAACAGGCAGGACAGGGCAAAACCGCGTGAAATCTTCATCGAAACAACCTCTGGGTATAGGGGTAAACGCAGGCGTTGGACTGGGTATCCCGTCGGTTGTTCCGGAGCCCCTGAGGAACCCATCGGGGATAAGCGGGTCCATGAACTGACTACAAAATTTGTCGAGAAGAGACTTATGACTGCGATCCAACCCCCAGTGATTGAGCACAAGCCTGCGTTCTGGAGCCGCCCTCGCCTGTTCATCGGCGCCTGTGCGGTAGTGGTTGCCGGTATCGGCGGCGCGCTCTACACCCAGGACAGCGTCAAATCCGCGGCGACATTGGTGACCACGACCCAGCAGCCAGCCGCACAAATCATGGCCCACAAGGATTACCTGGAAGTGCAGCCGATTGCCTCCACGGCGCCTGCACCGGACCAAAGCCTTGAACTCTGGGCGATTCCCAAAGACGGCACACCGGTATCCCTTGGCCTGCTGCCGGAGGATGGCAAAGGCATCATCGGCCTGAATCCGCGCCAGCAAGAAAGCATCAGCAAGCCGGTGGAGCTGATGGTGAGTTCGGAAACCAAGGGTGGCTCGGTGAGCAAGCAACCGACAGGGCCGACCGTCTACCAAGGCGCCCTGGCCACGCGCTAATCACCGGCTGACACTCGGTTTAAATGTAGGAGTGGGCTTGCCTGCGAAAGCGATAATGCAGTGACTGACACATCGCCTTCGCGGGCGAGCCTGCTCCCAGAGATGGTCTCATTTGCAGACTCACCGGCCGACCCGTTGCATGTCCCGTAACCTGCTGTAGCAGCTTCCAAGGAACCTAACCCGTGTAACGCCCCACCCAGATCGGCCTCCCAACGCAGAGCAGGGAGGACTACCTCGTGGACAAGGAGTTATAACAATGATCGGATGGGTACCTAATCTCTTTTCCCTAGTCACCGCCTACAACCTGCCAGCCCGCAACGCGGCCGTCGACACGGGCCAATGCCCTGCCGTCAGCGACATCCATTCAAAACCCTACACAGACCCCGACCTGCCGCCGCCCTATGGCGAGGGCTATCAGTATTCAGCCCAAACCCAAGGCAAAACATGGACGGGGCAAACCGCCGGGACCAACGATGATTTTCTGGACCCGGAATACGCACTGCAGGCAGAAGCCATCAACGTGCGCGACGGTAAGGTGCACTGTGATTACGGTGGAAAACGTTTGATAAAAAACGGTGAGGTGGCCGATCCCTATTTGCGGTTGACGGCGCTTAAGTGATGCAAAGGGCGACTCGCAGGTCGCCCTTTGTTTGCTTGCGCATCAACTGGCAGTTTCCAAAGAACCTGTAGAAGCGGGTTTGCTGGAAATAGCAAACCTCAGACAAGTCCTACTTAACTAACAATAGAAAACTATCAGACTGCAGCCAACCCGTTCTAACAACAACCAATCCACGGGCCAGGCCCCTCACGAAGTGCCGAAAACAGCAATGAATTTTTCGGAGAACGACATGTTTAAATCCTTCTTAAAACCCGGACTACTTGCAATTGCGCTGTTCGGCCTTCCGGCCGTTGCAAGTGCGAGCGGGTTAGCGAGCGCTATCGGCACCATCACTGTTCCGATTGGAAACTCTTTCTCAAATCAAGCTGTCACTGAATCAGCATTTTCTCATTCATGCAGCACTGGGAAGTTTGTCGGCTACGTTCAAGGCGTTATTGCCGGTAGCGGAAGTACCATACATTACGTGCGCGTAGACAGGTACCGAATTGTGAAAACCGACGGGCACACCGACAGAAGCAAAGCCAATGTCAATATAAAGACCGTCAGCCGAAATGGAACCCGCGTGACAAAGTCAGCAGATGCCATGAAGCAGGACAGGCAATGGCATGATTTGAAAATGGCCAACTATAACCCCGGTTTGCGAAGTGCGGAAATTGAGATGATATTTGATAAGTCCGGGTCCGACCCTAGATGCTTTATCTCGATCTAAGCCGCTGATTGTTCGCCGCTGGTGCTCTTGCATTTACAAAAGCACCGGCGTCAGGCACCTAGCCCAATGAAAAGACAACTCGCACACGGTTTTTTGTTTGCATGCGAACAGTCAAATACATTGTCGCCATCCCGCCTCCTTTATCGAACATCCTGAACTTCAAATGCTCGTGATTCCTGCCCCCCCGCTCGCCCTCTCGCTGCAGGGCGTATGCAAGCATTATCAACTTGCCAAACAGCCCATCTCAATTCTTGAGAACATAAACTTGCAGATAAACGCAGGTGACCACTGTGCCGTACTTGGCACTTCGGGCTCAGGTAAGAGCACATTACTTAACATACTCGGCCTCTTGGACCGGGCTGATGAAGGGCGGTATGAGTTTTACGGACACGACACATCCAAGGCGACACCGGATCAACTGGCCGTGTTACGCAACCGACACCTAGGTTTCATCTACCAGAACTTCAACCTGATGCCACGCCTCAGCGCACTGGACAACGTCGCCTTGCCTCTCTCCTACCGTGGCCTTGGCCGGCGAGTAGCCCTGCAGCGTGCCATGCACAGACTCGACCAGGTCGGCCTCAGCCACCGGGCACATCACCTCCCCGCCGATCTGTCTGGCGGCCAACGACAGCGAGTCGCAATTGCGCGAGCTCTCGTGGGGGAGCCTTCCCTGATTCTCGCGGACGAGCCCACTGGCAATCTGGACAGCCGCACGGCAAACGACATTCTGGAGTTGTTGCTGGCAATCAATCGTGAGCACCGCGTCACGCTGATTGTCGTCACCCATGATTTAGACATCGCCGCGCGCCTGGACAGACAAATCTTCGTTCAGGACCGAACCCTGCGTGAGCACGAACCGTGTCAGAACTGATGAGCGGCGGGAGCCAAACTTTTCGCGACCTGATACATGACGTCAGAACAAACCTGCGGACCTTGGGCAAACGCGCAGTGCTCACCCTTCTCGGCGTCGTCATGGGGAGCTGCTCGGTGGTCGCCCTCATCAATATCGGTCACAACGCCGCCGAAGAAGCCGCTGCAATCTTCCAGGGAATGGGTGTCGATACACTAGTTGCACAGGTTTCAAATGCCGCAGATACGAGGCAAACCTCGCCGCTGCCCGCAGGCATTACTCAACTGCGCAATAAAGTCCCTGATTTAGTGAACATTGCACCCGTTGCCCTGATGGGCAACTCAGTGACGTTCAAGGGGCGCGACATTTCTATCCAACTGATCGGCTCAACGCCCCCACTGAAACAGGCGTTGGGCTTGGAAGTGCATGAAGGGCGTTTTCTGAGCGAATTCGATGACCAAGCCACTCATGCAGTGATAGGCCGCCAGCTCGCCGATGAACTCTCCAGCGCTGGCACGCCGGTGCGCATAGGCGACACACTACGCGTGCAACATGCACTGTTCCAAGTCATAGGCGTTCTGCATCCACGGTTTGCGTCGGCGATTGCTCCGTTCGACCCCAACACCTCCATGTTTATTCCACTGCAAGGTGTCAGCCGACTACAAGCTTGGGCGCCAGTCACCCACGTTTTCGCACGTGCTCCGGGCGCGCGTCCTATTGGTAGCGTGGCGTCCGACTTCAAACACGGATTAAGACAGCTATTTCCCGGCCAGGACATCGACGTTCTGGTCCCCCAGCAGATCATCGACGGCCTGTCCCAACAGAATCGAACCTTCACCTATCTGCTAGCCGCCCTCGCTGGCATTTCGCTTATCACCAGTGGTGTCGGGGTGATGAACGTCATGCTGATGAGCATCGCGCAACGGCGTCGAGAAATCGGTTTGCGCATGGCCATGGGCGCTCGTCCCCGCGATATCCGCAACCTGTTCATGATCGAAGCACTGACCTTGACCACCTTGGGAGCACTTACCGGAGCCATCCTGGGCGTCGGCTTGGCCCTCATTTATGCCCGTGTATCGGGATGGAGCTTCGCGCTGTCGCCAATGTCGGTGCCGTTGGGCATTGGCAGCGCGATAGTAGTCGGTATGTTTTTTGGGCTTTACCCCGCCCTTTCCGCCTCGCGGCTACAACCTGTGGAAGCGCTGCGTGAAGACGAGTAGATACCTGGTGCTGACCGCAGCGTTTTTCTTGTGTGTCCAGAATGCCAAAGCCTCCTCGCTGTTAAGCGAGCAGACTATCGGCATGAGTCTGGCGGATGCCCTTTACCTTGGCCTGCGCAACAACCGTGAAATACGCAGCGCTTACTTGCAAAGGGAGGGCCAAAAATTCGACCTGCGCGTGGCTGAGGACGCGTTCAAGCCAAAACTCTTGCTCAAGAGTGAATACACAAACATCAGAAGCAGCGAAGACCAAGCTCGTCAACTCGCACTTACCCCCACGGCTACGTTGCTCGGACAGTACGGCACGCGCTTGAACGTGGGATGGACCCAGCAGCTCAACCATTCCGAGCAGGTGGGCCACCTGCGCAGCGACGGGATAAACCTGGAAATAATCCAACCGTTATTGCGCGGATCCGGCCCGGATGTCACCACCGCCCCCCTGCGGCTCGCAAGACTTTCAGAGCAAGCCAACCGCCTGAACCTCAAGGCGAATATTTCTCAAACGGTCTCCACCATCATCACAACCTATCGGGAGCTGATCAGGGCTCAGGAGCAACTGGGCATCGTCCAGGCGTCGCTTCAAAGGGCGCGGGCCTTGTTGACGGTGAACAAAGCACTGATCAACGCCGGGCGCATGGCTCAATTTGAAATCGTGCAGACCGAAGCTGACATCGCCGTCCAGGAACTGAGTGTCGAAGAAGCGCAAAACCAGCTGGATATTCAACGCCTCGCCCTGCTGCGCCTGCTGGCACTGGATTTGTCCACGAACATTCAGGCCACCGAGGCCGTACAGGCAACTCCACTGGAGGTCGATCTGCCACAAGCCATACACCTGGCGCAAGCTCAGCAACCTCAGTACCTCTCCACATTGCTCAATGGCCAGCAGGCCGCGTTGGACATGATCCTCGCCAAGGATGCCGCTCGCTGGGACCTCTCTCTGGTGGCGGGTGCCAGTCAGGTGCGTGAGCACCCAGGCACCGGCTCTGCTCGGCGCTGGGAAAGCTATACCGGCCTTCAGTTGGAAATCCCCATCGGCGACATCAGCACCCGCCAAGCGCAGACACGTGCGCGTATCAATGTAGAACAACAGCAGTTGCTAATCGCCGACGCCCGTCAAGAATTGGAACGCAACGTCAGCAACGTAGTGCGCGAACTGGGCACCCGCTGGCGTCAATATGAAATCGCCCTGCGTGCCAACGAACTGTCCACGCGCAAGCTGGACATCGAGCGCGAAAAACTCAGCGTCGGGCGCTCCAGCAATTTTCAAATCATCAGTTTCGAAAACGATCTGCGCGATGCGGAAAATGCACGTATCAACGCACTCATCGCTTATCTGAACGCCCAGACGCAATTGGACGAAACCCTCGGCATGACCTTGGAAAAATGGGAGATTGCACTTGAAGGCCCACACTGAAAAGGCCTGTCACTCGCACTATTGGCGCATAGGTTCGATGATGCTGATAGCGTTGATTGGCGCTGCATTGATCGTGAAAAAAGTTGCGATTGCGCCGCCCCCCGCACCGCAATGGGTGAGCGTGCAAACCAAGCCAATGACACTACATATCGGCCTGGTCGGAAAATTCGAGCCTATCCAAACCATCGTGCTCAACGCACCATTCGAAGGCGTTATCCAGTCCCTCGAAGCCGAACAGGGCCAGTGGGTACAGAAAGGCCAAGCGCTTCTGAGCATGGACCCTACGCTGATCGAGCTGCAGTTACGCGAAGCCCTGTCCGGGCAACTCAAAGCCCAACGAACCGTGCACGAGTTGAACAATTGGGAAAATGGCACTCAAGTCACACGAGCGCGTCGTGCGTTACGCACCGCCGACATCTCACTGAGCAACCTGGAAGGCAGGCTACGAGAAAACCGCCATCTGTTCGAACGCGGCATTATTGCGCGCAACGAACTTGACGAACTGGAGCAGCAAACGAAGTTGCAACGACTTGAACGCAGCAGCGCTCAAAACGAGCTGAACGCGTTATTAGACGAAGGGAAAGGGCAGGCTCGGCAGATTGCCGAAATGGAGCTGACCAATGCCACGGTGAGGTACGAACAGCTGCAACGGTTGATTGCCAAACAAGTCGTGGTAGCACCGTTCACCGGCGTTATTGTTCCTGTAAATGCCGCACAAGGGGCCGAAGTAACGCCTCTCGTACAGACCGGCTCAAGGGTCAGTCAGAATCAGGCTCTGCTGGGTTTGGCCAATACCGAAACACTGAAGATCGTCACTACGGCATCCGAGCTGGATATCAACCAGCTGCAACCGGGACAGCGCGTTGAAATCCTGGGTGATGGATTTCTCGGCGAGCCGCTGCTTGGCCATGTGCAAGCGGTCGGCAACCTGGCCTTGCCCAGCGATGACCCCGGTGACAGTGCACTGTTTCCCGTCACACTGAGCGTGGCGGCATTGACGCCAGGACAGGCCAAGCGTATCCGTCCCGGTATGAGCGCACGCCTGAACATCACGGCCTACCACAATGAACAGGCCATCATCGTGGCGCCCGAAGCGATAAGCCAGGAAGGCAGTGAAATGGTCGTGATTTACCGTAAAGGCGAGGGCCAGCCGATTGAACGCCGGATCGTAGAGGTGGGCCATGCCAACGCCGAGGGCGTAGAAGTTTTTGGTCTTGCACCCGGACAGGTGAGCCTTGGCAGCTCATCGCGAGAATGATGCGCGTCTTTGTTAAACAAAGGGCGACCCGCGGGTCGCCCTTTGTTTGCTTTGCCTTTACGCCGCACTGAACAGCTTGTGCGGATCAATCACAAACTTCTTCGGTACACCCGCATCGAACTCGCCATAGCCACGTGGCGCATCATCCAGGCTGATCACCTGCACGCCGACGATCTCAGCGATGTTGATACGGTCCCACATGATCGCCTGCATCAGTTGGCGATTGTACTTCATCACTGGCGTCTGCCCGGTGTGGAAGCTGTGGGATTTGGCCCAGCCCAGACCAAAGCGAATGCTCAGGCTGCCCATTTTCGCGGCGGCATCGACAGCACCTGGATCTTCGGTCACATACAGGCCTGGGATACCGATCTTGCCTGCCACACGTACCACGCCCATCAGCGAGTTGAGCACGGTGGCCGGGGCTTCGGCCTTGACACCGTCGTGGCCGTGGCCGCGTGCTTCGAAGCCCACGCAGTCAACGGCGCAGTCCACTTCGGGCTCGCCCAATAACGCGGCGATTTGTTCGTGCAGCGGGGTGTCGGTGGACAGGTCGACCACTTCAAAACCCTGGGCCTTGGCGTGGGCCAGGCGGATCGAGTTGACGTCGCCGATGATCACCACCGCTGCACCCAGCAAGCGAGCGGAGGCGGCAGCCGCCAGACCCACCGGGCCGGCACCCGCGATGTAGACAGTGCTGCCTGGGCCG
Source organism: Pseudomonas sp. DWP2-2 (assembly GCF_049897065.1). Lineage (NCBI taxonomy): Bacteria > Pseudomonadati > Pseudomonadota > Gammaproteobacteria > Pseudomonadales > Pseudomonadaceae > Pseudomonas > Pseudomonas sp. DWP2-2. The sequence continues at coordinate 108,546 of NZ_JAFCVN010000016.1, forward strand.
ACGCCGGCAGTAACAGCGCCGTGGTAGCCAGTGGGCAGGATGTCGGAGAGGCAGGTCAGGTCACGGATTTTCTCCATGGCCTTGTCACGGTCCGGCAGTTTCAGCAGGTTGAAGTCGGCATACGGCACCAACACGTACTCGGCCTGGCCGCCAGTCCAGTCGCCCATGTCCACGTAGCCGTAGGCGCCGCCGGCACGGGCAGGGTTGACGGTCAGGCATACGCCGGTGTGTTGCTCTTTGCACGAGCGGCAGCGGCCACAGGCGACGTTGAAGGGCACGGACACCAGGTCGCCGATTTTCAGGTTCTCGACGTCGCTGCCCTTCTCGATGACTTCACCGGTGATTTCATGCCCCAGCACCAGGCCGGTCTGGGCGGTGGTACGGCCGCGCACCATGTGTTGGTCGGAGCCGCAGATGTTGGTGGAGACCACGCGCAGGATGACGCCGTGCTCAATCTTCCTGCCACGGGGGTCCTGCATTTTGGGATAGTCGATTTTCTGTACTTCGACCTTGCCGTTGCCGAGATACACGACACCACGATTACCAGACATGCTTTCACCTCGCTGTTGTTTTTATGGAACTGCGTTGCCCTTGGGGCAGCGCGTTAAGTGCTCGGGTACAGATGCTGTTTCTTGTGTTGCTTGTAAGGGCCTCATCGCAGGCAAGCCAGCTCCCACAGTGGATCGGGTTCCAACCTTGGAATGCTGTCGAATGTGGGAGCGGGCTTGCTCGCGAAGGCGTCAGTCAGAGCACCACCGTGCGATTGGCGTTCAAGAACACCCGCCGCTCGATGTGATACCCCACCGCCCGCGCCAATGTGAGCCCTTCGATATCCCGCCCCTTGGCAATCAAATCTTCGGGATAGTGGCTGTGATCCACCACTTCCACGCCCTGGGCGATGATCGGCCCTTCATCCAGATCGTTGTTGATGTAATGCGCCGTGGCGCCCACCAGTTTCACGCCCTTGTTGTACGCCTGGTGATAAGGCTTGGCGCCCTTGAAGCCCGGCAGCAACGAGTGGTGAATGTTGATGGCCTTGCCGTCCAGCTTGCGGCACAGCTCCGGTGACAGCACCTGCATGTAGCGCGCAAGGATCACCAGTTCGGCGCCGGTGTCTTCCACCACTTGCCACACCTGGCGCTCCTGGGACGGTTTGTCGTTGGGGTCGAGGGGGAAATGGTAGTAGGGAATCTGGTGCCAATCAGCCAAGGGTTTCAGATCGGGATGGTTGGACACCACCGCGACTACATCCATCGACAACTGGCCGATGCGCTGGCGATACAGCAGGTCGTTGAGGCAGTGATCGGCCTTGGAGACCATGATCACCACTTTGGGCCGGTAGTTCGGCGCCGTCAGTTCGAAGATCATGCCAAAGGCTTCACCACGGGTGGCCAAGCCATCCCGGAACGCCTGCTCGTCAAAGCCGTCAGGCTGACGGAACTCAACACGAATGAAAAACCGTCCCGAGAGGCGGTCATCAAACGAATGGTGCTCGGTGACGTAGCAGCCTTGCTCAAACAGGTAGCGGGTGACCGCGTCCACCGTGCCGAGCACGCTGGGGCAGTCGGCGGTCAAAATCCATGTATCGGGTGCGCGGCTCATGGGTCACTCCTCAGGCTGATCGTTCCCACGCTTTGCGTGGGAATGCCGCCATGGACGCTCTGCGTCCGCTTTTGGGACGCGGGGCGTCCCGGTATGCATTCCCACGCGGAGCGTGGGAATGATCATCATGCGACAACGCTCAGGCCGAACTCAGCCGAGGCATCCTGCAACCACAACCACCAGTAATCCGAGAAGCTGCGACGGATCAGCAGTTCCCAGGTGTCTTCAGCCGTATGACGGATCACCAGTTGCGACTTGGCGAACACCGTACCCACGGCTTTGCCGACCGGAAAGTTGTTGGGGTGTACGTCGTAGCTGGTGGACTTCATCAGCACATCGCGCACATTCGGGCCGCTCAGTTCAAGAATCTGCTGGCCGCCGCTGACGTTGACGATCTGGATATGCAGGTCGCCCAGGGCGGCGCGCAGGTTTTGCTCGGCGGCAAACTCTTCACCGCTCGGCACGATCAACAGCCACTCATCCGGGCCGAGCCACTGAAGGCTGGTTTCACCTTTGAAGACCACACTCAGCGGGCCGGGCAGTTCGATACCGACGGCCTTGTGTACGCCGGCGGCGAAGGCGGCGTCGTGGCCATCGCCACGGATAGTCAGGTGGCCGAGGAGTTTCTTTTCACGCACGGTCACGCCGGCATTCTTGCGGCCCTTGCCGACCAGGCTGGCAAGGTCGGCATGGTGCAGCGACGACTCGGCCTTGGCGCCGGTGGTGGGGCGTTGTTGGTAAACATTGGCTGCTGTCATAAAGCACCTGTTCTGAATTCTGTTGATCGTTCCCACGCTCCGCGTGGGAATGCCGCCATGGACGCTCTGCGTCCGCCCTTGGGGCGCAGAGCGCCCCGGAATGCATTCCCACGCAGAGCGTGGGAACGATCAGGTGTCAGACGTTCTGCCGATCACCTTTGGGGTCAAAGAACACCGAAGACACAATCTCGGCTTCGATCACGCTGCCATCCGCTTGCGGCGAGAACACCCGCTCACCGATGCGCTTCAAGCCGCCCTTCACCACACCCATGGCAAACGAATAGCCCAGGGAGTTATGCGCATAACTTGAGGTAACGTGACCCACCATCTTCATCGGAATCGTCTGCTTCGGATCGAACACCAACTGCGCGCCTTCCGGCAGCCACACGTTCGGGTCGATCGGCTTGAGCCCCACCAACTGCTTGCGCTCTTCACGCACGCAGTCTTCACGGTTCATCCCGCGCCAGCCGATCCACGAGAACGGCTTGGTACGGCCAACGCACCAGCCCATGTTCAGGTCGTCCGGGGTCATCGAGCCGTCGGTGTCTTGCCCGACGATGATGAAGCCCTTCTCAGCGCGCAGTACGTGCATGGTCTCGGTGCCGTACGGGGTCAGGTTGTACTTTTTGCCGGCCTCGACGATCTTTTCCAGCACACCCATGGCGTAGTCGGCCTGCACGTTGACTTCGTACGACAGCTCACCGGTAAACGAGATACGGAACACCCGCGCCGGCACGCCGCCCACCAGGCCTTCCTTCCAGGTCATGAACGGGAAGCCGTCCTTGTCCAGGTCGATGTCGGTGACTTCACTGAGCAGCTTGCGGCTGTTGGGGCCCGACAGGGTCATGGTTGCCCAATGGTCGGTGACCGAGGTGAAGTACACCTTGAGGTCCGGCCATTCGGTCTGCTGGTAGATTTCCAGCCACTGCAGCACGCGGGCGGCGCCGCCGGTGGTGGTGGTCATCAGGAAGTGGTTATCGGCCAGACAGGCCGTCACGCCGTCGTCGAAGACCATGCCGTCTTCCTTGCACATCAGGCCGTAGCGCGCCTTGCCCACGTCGAGCTTGGTCCAGGCGTTGGTGTAGATGCGGTTGAGGAACTCGCGGGCATCCGGGCCCTGAATGTCGATCTTGCCGAGGGTGGAGGCGTCCAGCAGGCCGACACTGTCACGCACGGCCAGGCATTCGCGCTTCACTGCGGCGTGCAGGTCTTCACCATTACGCGGGAAATACCACGGGCGTTTCCACTGGCCGACGTCTTCAAACTCGGCGCCGTTCTTCACGTGCCAGGCCTGCAGCGCGGTGTAGCGTACCGGCTCGAAGATATGCCCACAGTGACGGCCCGCTACGGCGCCGAACGTCACCGGCGTGTAGTTGGGACGGAACATGGTGGTGCCCATCTGCGGGATGGTCACGTTCAACGAACGGGCGGCGATGGCCAGGCCGTTGACGTTACCCAGCTTGCCCTGGTCAGTGCCGAAGCCCAGCGCGGTGTAGCGTTTGACGTGCTCCACCGACTCGAAACCTTCGCGGGTGGCCAGTTCGATGGCGGCGGCGGTCACGTCGTTTTGCAGGTCGACAAATTGCTTTGGCGCCCGTGCGGTAGCTTTTTCGTGGGGCACCTGGAACAGCGCCAGGGTGGGTTCTTCAAGACGGCTCAAGGCTTTTGGCAGCGTGCCTTCAACCGGGGCAAAACCGGCTTCGCTGGCCGCACGCACGCCGCCTTCAAAGCCATCGGCGAGGGAATCGCCAAGGCCGTAGACACCGTTGATGCCACCCACGCACACGCGTTTTTGCGGTGCTTCGCCCGGTACAAACCCGAGGATATCTTCACGCCAGGTCGGCTTGCCGCCCAGGTGCGAGGCCAGGTGCACCACCGGGCTGTAACCGCCGGAGCTGGCGACCAGGTCGCAGTCCAGCCACTCGCCGGGGCTGGTGACTTTGTGCGCCTTGACGTCGATGGCTGCCACGCGGGCACCGGTCACGTGCTTACTGCCGCGGGCCTCGATCACGGCGCTGCCGGTGAGGATGCGAATGCCTTTGGCGCGAGCTTCTTCAACCAGAGCCCCGCGTGGGTTGTGGCGCGCATCGGCCACCGCAACAACGGTGAGGCCCGCATCGAACCAATCCAGCGCAACGCGGTAGGCATGATCGTTGTTGGTCGACAGCAGCAGCTTTTTACCCGGTGCCACGCCGTAGCGACGCACGTAGGTAGACACCGCACCCGCGAGCATATTGCCCGGCACATCGTTGTTGCCATACACCAGCGGACGCTCGCACGCACCGGTGGCCAGCACCACACGCTTGGCACGTACGCGGTGGATACGCTGACGCACCACGCCAATCGGCGCACGGTCACCGAGATGGTCGGTGAGACGCTCGTGAATGGTCAGGAAGTTATGGTCGTGGTAACCGTTGACGGTGGCGCGGGGCAGCAGCACCACGTCCGGCAGCGCTTTCAATTCGGCAATGACGCTGGCAACCCATTCAGTGGCCGGCTTGCCGTCGAGGCTTTCGCGGGAATCGAGCAGCGAACCACCGAACTCTTCCTGCTCGTCGGCGATGATCACACGGGCACCGCTGCGCGCAGCGGCCAGCGCAGCCGCAAGGCCCGCAGGGCCTGCGCCCACGACCAGCACGTCGCAATGACGGTTGAAGTTGTCGTAGGTGTCCGGGTCGTTCTCGGTGGGCGAACGGCCAAGGCCCGCCGCCTTGCGGATGTACTTCTCGTAGGTCATCCAGAACGATTGCGGGTACATGAAGGTTTTGTAGTAGAAACCCGGCGGCATCAGCTTGCCGCCGACCTTGCCGAGAATCCCCATCATGTCGTTGTTCACGCTCGGCCAGCCGTTGGTACTGGTAGCAACCAAGCCTTGGTACAGCGCCTGTTGGGTGGCGCGCACGTTGGGGATCTGCGTGGCTTCGGTGGCGCCGATCTGCAGCACCGCGTTCGGCTCTTCGGCGCCCGCGGCAAAGATGCCCCTTGGGCGCGAGTACTTGAAGCTGCGGCCAATGATGTCGACACCGTTGGCCAGCAGGGCTGCGGCCAGGGTGTCGCCTTCAAAACCCTTGTAGCTCTGACCGTTGAACGTAAACGTCAGGACTTTATTACGGTCGATGCGGCCACCGTTGGACAGGCGATTGATCTGGCTCATACCTTCTCTCCAGAGGCCTTGGCGGTGAACTGAGGCTTCTCACCGATCTTGTAGGTTTCAAGAATTTCGTAGGTCACAGTGTCGCGGGTGGCGTTGAAATACTGGCGGCAACCGGCGGCATGGATCCACAGTTCGTGGTGCAGGCCGCGCGGGTTATCGCGAAAGAACATGTAGTCGCCCCACTGCTCGTCGGTGCAGGCATTCGGGTCCAGCGGGCGCGGGATGTGCGCTTGGCCGGACGCGTGGAATTCCTCTTCGGAGCGCAGTTCGCCACAGTGAGGACAGAAGATATGCAACATAGGGGATTTCTCCTGTTAGTGGGCGACGGCCGCAGCGCCGTGTTCGTCGATCAGCGCACCGTTGTGGAAACGGTCGATGGAAAAAGGTGCGGCCAGCGGGTGCATTTCACCCTTGGCCAGGCTGGCGGCAAACACGTTGCCTGAGCCTGGGGTGGCCTTGAAGCCACCGGTGCCCCAACCGCAGTTGAAGAACATGTTCGGTACCGGCGTCTTGGAGATGATCGGGCAGGCGTCCGGCGTGGTGTCGACGATGCCGCCCCACTGGCGGTTCATGCGCACCCGCGACAGCACCGGGAACATCTCGACGATGGCCTGGATGGTGTGCTCGATCACCGGGTACGAACCGCGCTGGCCGTAACCGTTGTAGCCGTCGATACCGGCGCCGATCACCAGGTCGCCCTTGTCGGATTGGCTGATGTAACCGTGCACCGCGTTGGACATGATCACGCTGTCGATAATCGGCTTGATCGGCTCCGACACCAGGGCTTGCAGCGGGTGGGATTCGATCGGCAGGCGAAAGCCCGCCAGCGAAGCCATGTGCCCGGAATTACCGGCAGTGACCACACCGACGCGCTTGGCGCCGATAAAGCCCTTGTTGGTTTCCACACCGATGCACACGCCGTTTTCCTTGCGGAACCCGATCACTTCGGTCTGCTGGATCAGGTCCACGCCCAAGGCGTCGGCAGCGCGAGCAAAGCCCCAGGCCACGGCATCGTGACGGGCCACGCCGCCGCGACGTTGCACGGTGGCGCCGAGCACGGGGTAACGGGTGTTCTTGGAGCAATCCAGATACGGGATTTCGTCGGCCACTTGCTGGGCATTCAGCAGCTCGCCGTCCACACCGTTGAGGCGGTTGGCGCTCACCCGGCGTTCGGAGTCACGGATGTCCTGCAGGGTGTGGCACAGGTTGTACACGCCACGCTGGGAGAACATCACGTTGTAGTTCAGGTCCTGGGACAAACCTTCCCAGAGTTTCATAGCGTGTTCGTACAGGTGCGCCGACTCGTCCCACAGGTAGTTGGAACGCACGATGGTGGTGTTGCGCGCGGTGTTACCGCCGCCCAGCCAGCCTTTCTCGACCACCGCCACGTTGGTGATGCCGTGTTCCTTGGCCAGGTAGTAAGCGGTCGCCAGACCATGCCCGCCGCCGCCGACGATGACCACGTCGTAGACCTTTTTAGGGGTCGGCGTGCGCCACATCTTCTGCCAGTTTTCGTGATGGCTGAGGGAGTGCTTGAAGAGGCCGAAGCCTGAGTAGCGTTGCATAGTCATTACTCCAAAACCGCGCTCAGCGATAAACCGGGAAATCAGCGCACAGGGCAGACACGTGCTTGGCCACGTTGGCCTCGACGTCGGCGTCGCCGAGGTTGTCGAGGATGTCGCAGATCCAGCCGGCCAGCTCGACGCACTGCGGCACTTTGAAGCCACGGGTGGTCACCGCCGGGGTGCCGATGCGCAGGCCCGAGGTCACGAACGGCGACTGCGGGTCATTCGGCACCGCGTTCTTGTTGACGGTGATGTGGGCGCGACCGAGGGCGGCATCCGCCTCTTTGCCGGTGAGCCCCTGGCGAATCAGGCTGACCAGGAACAGGTGGTTGTCGGTGCCGCCGGAGACCACATCGTAGCCACGCTTGATGAACACTTCGGCCATGGCCTGGGCGTTATCGATCACTTGCTGCTGGTAAGCCTTGAAGCCGGGCTCCAGCGCTTCCTTGAAGCACACGGCCTTGCCAGCGATCACGTGCATCAGCGGGCCGCCCTGGGCGCCGGGAAATACCGCAGCGTTGAGTTTCTTTTCGATTTCTTCGTTGGCCTTGGCCAGGATCAAACCGCCCCGTGGACCGCGCAGGGTCTTGTGGGTGGTGGTGGTGACCACGTCGGCGTAAGGCAGCGGGTTCGGGTACAGGCCAGCGGCGACCAGGCCGGCAACGTGGGCCATGTCGACGAACAGCAGCGCGCCGACCTTGTCGGCGATCTGACGAAAGCGTGGGAAATCAAGGGTCTTGGAGTAGGCCGAGAAACCTGCCACCACCATCTTCGGCTTGTGCTCGACCGCCAGGCGCTCGACTTCGTCGTAGTCGATCAGGCCGGTGTCGGTGTTGATGCCGTACTGCACCGCGTTATACAGCTTGCCCGAGGACGACACTTTGGCGCCGTGGGTCAGGTGACCGCCGTGGGCCAGGCTCATGCCCAGAATAGTGTCGCCGGCATTGATCAGCGCCAGGTACACGGCGCTGTTGGCGGAGGAACCGGAGTGCGGTTGCACGTTGGCGTAATCGGCACCGAACAGCTGCTTGGCGCGCTCGATGGCCAGGGCTTCGACCTTGTCCACATGCTCGCAGCCGCCGTAGTAGCGCTTGCCCGGGTAGCCTTCGGCGTATTTGTTGGTAAGGCCACTGCCTTGAGCTTCCATCACGCGCTTGCTGGTGTAGTTCTCCGACGCGATCAGCTCGATATGATCTTCCTGGCGCTGCTCCTCGGCATTCATCGCCGCCAGCAGTGCGTCGTCATATCCCTGGATCTGGTCTTGTTTGCTGAACATCGCGTCTCTCCCAGCCTTTCGTATTGTTGAGGCCCTCGCAGGGCCCTTTGATGCGATGGTAGGGCTGGCGCGTGCGGGCCAAATGCCTGCGCACGCCACGCAAAGGTGCGTTTACGACATGGCCTGAGCAAATGCTAACTGGGTGCCTACAAACTGTAGGAGCGAGCTTGCTCGCGAAAAACCTGAGGGCGCCGCGTTCAATCAGGCAGCCCGCGTTATTGTTGACGTTTTTCGCGAGCAAGCTCGCTCCTACAAGGGCTAGGCAATGAGCTTGCGAACGAGTAGCAACAGAAGAAAATGCATGGGATACAGGGCATAGGCCCAGCGTCGCATGGCGGGGGGGTTGGCGTTTTTGCCATGTCGCAATAAGACCAATCCTGCCAGCGGCGCAATCAGACATGCAGCCAACCCCGACAGCGCCACAAGCGTGCCGCTATTGAGCAGAATCTGCCACTGATTGGCGGCGACGCAGACTAAACCCGGCAGCACGCTGAAATACCAGGGCCGGCGAAACACCAGCAATATCGCCAGTGGCAGCAATACACCAAAGAAACCGAACATCAACTGGTGTGAAAACACGGCCGCCATGGTGACGGCGATCAGCGCCAATCCTCGATCAACCAACGTCTTTTGCTGCCAACCTCGGGCAACCAGCATGCCCAGCGCCAGGGTCGGCAACACGTTCAAGGTATCGGCATCTTCGATGAACATCCGATAAGGCACTTCGCTGATCACGCTGAACAGCAGCAACCAACCCAGGTAGCGCCAATGGCCCGTCACTGGGGCGTAACGGACACGGTGCAAATTAGCCGCAATCGCCAGGCAAAACCATGGAAACGCCAGGCGCCCCGGCACGTATAGCCCATCCAGACTCAGCCCCACATAGCGCAAATGATCGAGCACCATACTCAACAGCGCCAGCCACTTGAGCAGATCCAAAGCGCCATCTCGGACAGGTCCGACAGGCAAGGTTTCAGTACCGTGCATAATTCCCCAACGACTTTGCATTTACAGTGCGTGCGTGCCCCCGGCAATCTTGGGTAAAGTGCGCACCAACATCGACCACAGGAACGGGCCATGACCGACAAGAGCCAACAATTTGCCAGCGACAACTATTCCGGCATCTGCCCGGAAGCCTGGGCCGCCATGGAACAAGCCAACCAGGGCCATCAACGTGCCTACGGCGATGATGAATGGACCCACCGCGCCGCCGACGGTTTCCGCAATCTGTTCGAGACCGACTGCGAGGTGTTCTTCGCCTTCAACGGTACGGCTGCCAACTCCCTGGCGCTGTCCTCGTTGTGCCAGAGCTACCATAGCGTGATTTGCTCGGAAACTGCCCACGTCGAGACCGACGAATGCGGCGCGCCGGAGTTTTTCTCCAACGGCTCCAAATTGTTGGTTGCCCGCACCGAAAACGGCAAGCTGACCCCGGAGTCGATCCGTGAGATCGCCCTCAAGCGCCAGGACATCCACTACCCCAAACCCCGCGTCGTGACCCTGACCCAGGCCACCGAAGTCGGCAGCGTGTACACCCCGGAAGAAATCCGTGCCATCAGCGCCACCTGCAAGGAGCTGGGCCTGAACCTGCACATGGACGGTGCCCGCTTCGCCAATGCCTGTGCATTCCTGGGTTGCTCACCGGCCGACCTGACCTGGAAAGCCGGCGTCGACGTGCTGTGCTTTGGTGGTACCAAAAACGGCATGGCGGTGGGTGAAGCCATCCTGTTCTTCAATCACAAACTGGCTGAAGACTTCGACTACCGCTGCAAACAGGCCGGTCAGTTGGCGTCGAAAATGCGCTTCCTTTCTGCGCCATGGGTGGGCCTGCTGGAAAATGACGCCTGGCTCAAGCATGCGCGCCACGCTAACCATTGCGCGCAATTGTTGAGCAGCCTGGTGGCGGATATTCCCGGTGTGGAATTGATGTTCCCGGTACAGGCCAACGGCGTGTTCCTGCAACTCTCCGAACCCGCGATTGCAGCGCTGACCGCCAAGGGCTGGCGTTTCTACACCTTCATCGGCAAAGGTGGTGCGCGCTTCATGTGTGCGTGGGATACCGAGGAAGAGCGTGTAAGGGAATTGGCTGCCGATATTCGGGAAGTGATGAACGCTTAAAGCAGGGCCCCGGCCAGTCCTTACTGGCCGATTGCCGAGACTGTTTTTTGATATTTCTGACAGCTACGTAGCTCGCATTCATTGTCTAGCCTCTTGTTACCCGCAAGGAAAACGCAGCGATAACTGCCACCTTTCGGGTTTCACCGCCAGCCGAATAATCGGCGGCAAAGGCACATCAATGGAGAGCTTTATCATGGAATATCAAAGCAATAGCAACACACTGCAAAGCGGCGGCAGCACTAGCACCACGGTCATTGACTGGGATGAGTTCAGGAAACACGCCAAGGTCGGGGACACCATTCAGGAGTCATCAAGGACGCTGACCATCTACGACAAAGCCTACGAATTGACAAACTCAGGCCAGCACTTCGTTGTCCATATCTATGCCCAATAACTGTTAACACCTAAGGCTCGCGTCGCAGATTCCCGACCTGCGACGCGACGCTGAATCATGATCGTTCCCACGCTCTGCGTGGGAATGCCTCCTCGGACGCTCCGCGTCCACCCGAAATCAAGGATGAACACGTGGGCAGAAGCCGCTATGTCATCACCGAACCCGAAAAACCCCACTTCCTCACCTGCACTGTCATGGAATGGCTCCCTCTCTTCACCCGCAACTACCTGGTGGACCATCTTCTGGATTGCTGGCGATATCAACAAAGCAACCACGCTTTAAACTTGTTTGGTTACGTCATCCTGGAAAATCACTTGCACTTTATTGCTCAAGCGCCCGATCTGGGAAAGTGCGTCAGCCAATTCAAATCCTTCACCGCCCGCACCATCATTGACGACCTGCAAAGCAAAGGCGCGGAGCGGATATTGCAGCGCCTGCGTTTCTGCAAGCGTGCACACAAGACAGATCGTGTTTATCAACTGTGGCAGGAAGGTTCACATGCGGAGTTGGTTTACAGCGAGGCAGTCATGCGCCAGAAGCTTGATTACATCCATCACAACCCCATAAAGCGGGGCTATGTGGACCTGGCTGAACACTGGCGTTACTCCAGCGCGCGCAACTATGCAGGTATGCCAGGCCTGATCGACATCCAACCTTGGCTCTGAAGATCCGCGTGCCCCTTCCCTTACGACGGGACGCGGAGCGTCCTGGGAGGCGTTACCACGCAGAGCGTGGGAACGAGCATGTGCCTGCTGCCGGAAAGATCGTTCCCGCGCTCCGCGTGGGAATGCAGCCCGTGACGCTCCGCGTCACCCCTCAACTGCGACGGGACGCGGAGCGTCCTGGGAGGCGCTACCACTCAGAGCGTGGGAACGAGCATGTGCCTGCTGCCGGAAAGATCGTTCCCGCGCTCCGCGTGGGAATGCAGCCCGTGACGCTCCGCGTCACCCTTCAGTTGCGACGGGACGCGGAGCGTCCTGGGAGGCGTTACCACGCAGAGCGTGGGAACGAGCATGTGCCTGCTGCCGGAAAGATCATTCCCGCGCTCCGCGTGGGAATGCAGCCCGTGACGCTCCGCGTCACCCCTCAACTGCGGCGGGACGCGGAGCGTCCCAGGTGGCGTTACCACGCAGAGCGTGGGAACGAGCATGTGCCTGCTGCCGGAAAGATCGTTCCCGCGCTCCGCGTGGGAATGCAGCCCGTGACGCTCCGCGTCACCCCTCAACTGCGACGGGAC
>NZ_JAFCVN010000017.1:0-102035 GCF_049897065.1 Pseudomonas sp. DWP2-2
TTGGCTACCAGGGAGTCGGCGGTGGAGAAGAAGCCCAGGTTGCGCATGACGATGCGGCGCTCGTCGTCGGTCAGGCCTTCGGGGTTTTTCCACAGGGCGATGTCGGCGGTCATGTTGACCTCTTGCGGCATCCAGTGGTTGGCGCAGCCGTCGAGGTACTTCTGCCAGGCCCAGTCGTACTTGAATGGCACGAGTTGGTTGAGGTCGGCGCGGCAGTTGATCATGCGCTTTTCGTCAACGGCGACGCGGGCGGAGGCGCCTTCGAGCTCGGCGAGGCCTTCGGCGACGTCGAGTTTGTCCAGGGCGGCCTTGGCACGCACGATGGCGGCGGAGTCGTTGGCGGTGACGGCACGGGCTTCCACGGCGGCAGCGGCGCCGGCACCGTCGAGGCGGTCCATGTTGGCTTCGGTGGCGTGGCCGGCGTTGGCGCCTTTGATCACCGCTGCAACGGTGTCTTCGTTGTCGACTTCATCCCAACTCAGCATTGAAATACTCCCTTCTGATCCGTTCTGACGGTGTTCAACCCGTCCAAAAAATGTGCGATTTGCAGGCTACCAGGCATTGAAATACTGCGCTGAGTGTGGTCGGCAAATACCGATTCTGCACACTATGTAGTGGTCTGTTTTGTTTGTGGGCACACTATATGGTGTGTAACAAGGTTGGTCAACGCACAAGATGTGCGGTTATAAGTCGCTGCCGAACGTTGGGCGCCGGGCAGATGGGAGGCGAAGAATATTTACTTCATATGTCTTTATGGAATAGATAAATAGATATTTATTCCTTTTAATCTTTTCTATCGAGGCGCAATTTGAGGGCCTGCGCATTCGTGCGGATTGACCCAACAGCCAAAAGGAAAGCCGACATGACCATCAAAGCGATCAACGTGCGCAACCAGTTCAAAGGCGTGATCAAGGAGATTCTATTGGGGGAAGTGGTGTCGGAAATCGACGTACAAACCGCGTCTGGCATTGTGACGTCGGTGATTACCACACGTTCGGTGCGTGATCTGGAATTGAAGGTGGGCAGTGAAGTGATTGCCTTCGTGAAATCGACTGAAGTGTCCATCGCCAAGTTGTGAATGAATAATGTGGGAGGGGATTGCCTGCCCTCCCACGAATGCTCCACCGGGAGGTTAGCGCTGGCGCAAGGCTCGTTCCATGCGCTGTATCCCTTCCTCCAGCATCGCCCGTGGGCAACCGAAGTTCAGGCGCACGAACTGCTGGCTGTCATCACCGAATTCGATCCCCGCGCTCAGGCCGACCTTGGCGTGCCCAAGGAAAAACTGCTGCGGGTCATCCAGGCCAAGAGCGCTGCAATCGAGCCACGCCAGGAAGGTGCCCTGTGGTGCATGCATTACCACACCAGGCAAGCGGGTCTTTACTGCATCGAGCAGGTAGTCGCGGTTGGCTTGCAGGTACGGCACCAGCGCGCTGAGCCAGTCGGCGCATTTGCTGTAGGCGGCACGGGTGGCTTCCAGGCCCAGGGGGCTGACGCTGTCGACCATGCCGCAGCGTGCGTTATTGAAGCGCTCGCGCACTTCGGCGTTCTGGACCACCGCAAAGCAGGTCTTCAAGCCGGCCACGTTATAAGCCTTGCTCGCCGACATCAGGGTGATGGTGCGCTGGGCAATCTCGGGGCTGAGGCTGGCGGTGGGGATGTGGCGACGGCCGTCGAAGCACAGCTCGGCGTGGATCTCGTCGCTGATGATCAGCGCGCCAGCTTCCAGGCAGGCATTGGCTACCGCCGTCAGTTCCTCCCGGGGAAATACCTTGCCGATGGGGTTGTGCGGATTACTCAGCAGCAACGCATCGGCACCGCTCAAAGCCTGGCGCATCGCAGGCATAGGCGTGACGTATTCGCCGTTGAGCAACTCGAACGGCATTTCGATGCGTGGCAGATTCCAGTTGCCCGGCGCCAGGCGAATCGGCCGGTAGTTGGGGGTTTGCAGCACCACCGCCTGGCCGGGCTGGACGAATGCGTGCAGGGCCATATTGAAGCCAGGCTCCACGCCGGGCAGGAACAACAGTTCTTCGGGCTGCACGCGCCAGGCGTATTTGGCCCACAGGTCAGCGACGATGGCGTCGCGCACGTCCGGGCCGGCCACGCTGTAGCCGAGAATCTGCTGGTCCAGGCGCGCGTGCAGGGCGCGCAAAATGGCGGGCGGCGCGGCGATGTCCATGTCGGCGATCCACATCGGCAGAACATCTTGCGGGTAACGGCTCCACTTGGTACTGCCGGTATCGAAGCGTGGGTGGATCGTGTCGAAATCAAAGCTCATGGACAGGCTCGTATCAGGGCGGCGGCGAAAGAATGGCGCCGATTCTAGCGCCATTAATTTTATAGGCCAGAGCTGATTGCCACCTTGCACAGCGGTGTGCGTTCCATGACCGACAAGTTCTGTAATAAAAACGCCATTGCGCTGGGGATTGAATCAGCGAGGGGCTATTTTGGTGCATCTCAATAATCAGAGTAGCCATGGATGAAATACCAACCCTTGAGTCACACCTTGATTGCTACCGCGCTGGTATTAACGATCAACGGGGTGCATGCAGCTTCCCAAGCCCCGGTTGCGGGTGAAAATGGCATGGTGGTCACGGCCCAGCACCTGGCAACCCATGTGGGGGTCGATGTGCTCAAGGCCGGCGGCAACGCGGTCGATGCGGCGGTGGCAGTGGGTTACGCACTGGCGGTGGTGTACCCGGCGGCGGGCAACCTGGGCGGTGGCGGTTTCATGACGGTGCAACTGGCGGACGGGCGCAAGACCTTCCTCGACTTCCGCGAAAAAGCCCCTTTGGCGGCGACGGCCGATATGTACCTCGACAAGGCCGGCAATGTGGTCGAGGGCCTCAGCGCCAAAGGCCATTTGGCGGTCGGCGTACCGGGCACGGTGTCCGGCATGGAGCTGGCCCTGAGCAAATACGGCACCCTCAAGCGCGCCCAAGTGATTGCCCCGGCGATCAAGCTGGCGGAAAACGGCTTTGCGCTGGAGCAGGGCGATATCGACCTGTTGCACACCGCCACCGGTGAGTTCGAAAAAGACCAGGATATGCGTGGCATCTTTCTGCATAACGGCGAGCCGATGCAGGTAGGCCAAAAGCTGGTGCAGAAGGACCTGGCCAAGACCCTCAAGGAAATCTCGGCCAAGGGCACCGACGGTTTCTATAAAGGCTGGGTCGCCAAGGCGGTAGTGGATTCCAGCCAGGCCGGCAAAGGCATCATCACCCAGGCCGACCTCGACGCCTACAAAACCCGCGAACTGGCCCCCATCGAGTGCGACTACCGTGGCTACCATGTGGTCTCGGCGCCGCCACCCAGCTCCGGCGGTGTGGTGATCTGCCAGATCATGAACATCCTCGAAGGCTACCCGATGGCCGACCTGGGCTATCACTCGGCACAGGGCCTGCACTACCAGATCGAAGCGATGCGCCACGCCTACGTGGACCGCAACAGCTATCTCGGTGACCCGGACTTCGTGAAGAACCCCATCGAGCATCTGCTGGACAAGAACTACGCGGCCAAGCTACGTGCGGCGATCGAACCGCAAAAGGCCGGTGATTCCCAGGCAATCAAACCGGGTGTATCGCCGCATGAAGGCAATAACACCACCCACTATTCCATCGTCGACAAATGGGGCAACGCGGTCTCGGTGACCTATACCCTCAACGACTGGTTTGGTGCCGGGGTGATGGCGAGCAAGACGGGGGTGATTCTCAACGATGAAATGGACGACTTCACCGTCAAGGTCGGCGTGCCGAACATGTACGGGCTGGTGCAGGGCGAAGCCAACGCCATCGCACCGGGCAAGGCGCCGCTGTCGTCGATGAGCCCGACCATCGTCACCAAGGACGGCAAGGCGGTGATGGTCGTCGGTACACCGGGGGGCAGTCGCATCATCACTGCCACCTTGCTGACCATCCTGAATGTCATCGACTACAAGATGAATATCCAGGAAGCCGTGGACGCGCCGCGCTTCCACCAGCAGTGGATGCCTGAGACCACCAACCTTGAGACGTTTGCCGTGAGCCCGGATACCCAGAAGATTCTCGAGAGCTGGGGCCATAAGTTTGCTGGTCCGCAAGATGCCAACCATTTGGCGGCGATCCTGGTCGGTGCGCCTGCTCTGGATGGCAAGCCGGTGGGTAACAACCGCTTCTATGGGGCCAATGACCCGCGACGCAATACGGGGTTGTCGTTGGGTTACTAAGGCTTCACACCGTTGGTGTAGGAGCGAGCTTGCTCGCGAAGATCGTTAACGATAACGCGGGGTGCCTGATTCACAGCGGCGCACTCCGGTTTTTCGCGAGCAAGCTCGCTCCTACAGGGGGAAGGCGAGCAACTGCTTGACGGCGGTAAATGCCGCCTGGCGGCGCTGCTCCCAATCCCCGCCAATCACCACCAGCGGCTGTCGATGCTCCTGCATCCACTCCAGGCTGGCCTGAAAAAACGCCCGGCGATCCGCCAGTTCCGGCTGGCAGCGCTGGCCGTCGGCACTCCATTCCACATCCTCGGGTGAGAGCAGCAGGTGCAGGTCGTAATGCCGCGCCAGAAGTTCGTCATCAAGCCAGCCGGGATAGTCGCCGAACAGGGTCTGGCTCCAGAGCTTGTTGGTCAGCAGGTGGGTGTCGAGGATCAGCAAGGCGGGGCGTTTGGCGCGGGCGGCGTCCTCCCAGGCCAACTGGCCCTGGGCAATGGCCGGGATATCCGCCAGGGTGGTGTCGCGCTGATGCTGATCGATGAAGTGCCGCACATATTCCCCCACCATCAACCCGCCGAAGCGCGTGTGCAACTGCGCCGCCAGCCAGCTCTTGCCGCTGGATTCGGGGCCCGCCAATACCACCACTTTCATGTGCGCAACGCCGGGTCGGCGCGCCACTCGCGCCAGCCTTGCACGGCAATCACGGTAAACAATGCATAGAGTGCAGCCGTGAGATAGAGGCCTTTGTAGAGGAACAGACCGACGAAGATCACATCCACCACAATCCACAACGGCCAGCACTGCACGCGTTTTTGCGCCATCCACATCTGCGCGACCAGGCTGAAGCCGGTGAGGGCGGCGTCGAGCCAGGGCTGGGCGGCGTCAGTCCAGTGGGCCATGGCGGCGCCCAGCAGCAGACTGCCGACGGCGCCCACAGCCAGGCTGGCCATGATTGCCGGCGCTTTCAGGCTGGTGACCTGGCGGCCTTGCTTGACCTCGCCAGCGCGGGTCCACTGCCACCAACCGTAAACTTGCAGCGCCGCGTAGACCACTTGCAGCAGCATGTCCGAGTAGAGCTTGACCTCGAAAAACACCCAGGTGTAGAGCAACACCATCACCAGGCCGATGGGCCAGCACCAGGGGTTTTGTTTGACCGTCAGCCAGACAGCGATCACCCCCAGGGCGGCGGCGAACAGTTCAAGCCCGGACATGGCGGATCCTTGGGAGAGTGGGAGAGGGCGGTGATTGTACCCAGAGCTAACCGATCATCAAACATAGCAATGCGTCATTGCCCTCTGCAGGAGCGAGCTTGCTCGCGAAGATCGTCAAGGTTACCGCGTATTGTCTGAATAACCGCGGTGCCTATGGGTTTTTCGCGAGCAAGCTCGCTCCTACAAAAGGCTAATCAGCGCTAGATTCGGAATTGGCGCAGCAACCCATCAAGCTGCTCACTCAAGCTACGCAACTGCGCACTCGCCACGCTCGATTGCTCCGCCGCCAGCGCCGTGCTATGGGACAGCCCGGCCGCTTGGGTGACGTTCTGGTTGATGTCTTCCACCACATGGGCCTGCTGCAGGGTGGCGCTGGCAATCGAGGCGTTCAGGCCGTTGAGGTTGTGCAGTGCCTGGCCGATGGCGGTGAGGCTTGCACCGGCCTGGCCGGCTTGCTCGATGGTCAGTTGCGAGGCGCTGTGGCTGTCGCTGATGACCTTGACCGCCGCTTCCGAGTGACCTTGCAGGCGCTCGATCATTACCTGGATCTCGGCGGTGGATTTCTGCGTGCGCTGGGCCAGCAGCCGCACCTCATCGGCGACCACCGCAAACCCACGGCCTTGCTCCCCGGCGCGGGCGGCTTCGATGGCGGCGTTGAGGGCGAGCAGGTTGGTCTGGTCGGCGATGGAGCGGATCACCTCCAGTACCCCGCCGATCTGCGTGCTTTCGCTGGAGAGTGTGCGGATCACCTCCACAGCCTGGCTGATGGTGGTGGAGAGCTGGTCGATCTGCTGCAAGCTGCCGTCGATGTTGACCTGGCCCTGTTGTGCCTGGGCCTGGGCATCGCGCATTTCGCTGGCGGCGTGTTCGGCATTCTTCGCTACGTCCTGCACGCCGTAGGTGACTTCATTGATGGCGGTGGCCACCAGTTCCATCTGCTGCGATTGCTGCTGGCTGCGGTCATGGGCCTGGCTGGCGTTGTGGCCCAGCTCGGTGGACGACTGGCCCAGGGCGTTCGCGCACACCTGCAACTGGCCGACAACCTGGCGCAGCTTGGCGGTGAAGCTATTGAAGTGCTGGGCCAGTGCGGTCAGTTCGTCACGACCGTGGGTGTCGAGGCTGTGGGTCAGGTCGCTTTCGCCGCTGGCGATATTGCCCATGGCATTCACCGCCGCCTGCAACGGCTGCACGATGCTGCGAGCGATCAACACCACCAGCACGGCCATCATCAACGCAATGCCCAGGCCAATGGCCGAGGCTTTCCACACCTGGCCCCTGAATTCAGCCTGTACATCGTCGACGTAGACGCCGGAGCCGATAATCCAGCCCCAGGGTTCGAACAGTTGGATGTACGAGGTTTTCTCTACCGGCGCTTCGGCGCCGGGTTTCGGCCAGCGGTAGTTGACGATGCCGGCGCCCTTGGCCTTGGCCAGGCTCACGAATTCGTTGAACACGGCGAAACCGTCCGGGTCGCGAATTGCCGAGAGGTTCTGACCGTCGAGCTTGGGGTTGGCCGCGTGCATGATCATCACGGGGGTGAGGTCGTTGATCCAGAAGTAATCATCGTGGTCGTAACGCAGGCCGCGCACCGCGCTCAAGGCCTGTTGTTGCGCGGCGTCGCGGGTCAGTACGCCGGTTTTTTCCAGGTTCTGGTAATAGCTGAGTACGCCACTGGCGGTCTGTACCACGTGCTGGGTCTGCTGGCGCTTGGCCTGGTAGAGGTCGCCGTGGATCTGGTTGAGCATCAACAGCCCCAAGGCCAGCAGCATCAACACGGCGACTATCAGGATCAGCCAAAGGCGGCGGCTGATCGACATGCTGCGCAAACTGTTCATCGTCCTGTCACTCCCTGCTCTTTATAATTGTGGTGCTGCTTCGAGATTTCCGGCGTGTCTGATAGGCTTTCGGCCCGGAATCGAAAAACCTGAGTACTGCCTGATTTTTCACGGAATTTTTGCAGACCGGCGTTGAGAATCAACCGCGGGCGCTTGTGTGCGCTCGTCGTCAGTGAACTTAAAAAAGACTATGAGGCATGCCACGCGCATGACCTTTGGAGACAGCATGGATTTTTGGACCGCCATACAGGCATTGATTCTCGGCATCGTCGAGGGGCTTACGGAGTTCTTGCCGATCTCCAGCACTGGCCACCAGATCATCGTCGCCGACCTGATCAATTTTGGCGGCGAGCGTTTCGAAGCCTTCAATATCATCATCCAGCTGGGCGCGATCCTGGCGGTAGTCTGGGAGTTTCGGCGCAAGATCTTTGACGTGGTCATCGGCCTGCCGACCCAGCCCAAGGCCCGGCGCTTTACCGTCAACCTGATCATCGCCGTGTTGCCGGCGGTGGTATTGGGGGTGATTTTTGCCGACCTGATCAAGCACTATCTGTTTAACCCGATCACTGTAGCGACTGCCCTGGTAGTGGGTGGCGTGATCATGTTGTGGGCCGAGCGCCGCCAACATGCAGTGCGGGCTGAAACCGTCGACGACATCACCTGGAAAGACGCCCTCAAGGTCGGCCTGGCCCAGTGTCTGGCGATGATCCCGGGCACTTCGCGCTCCGGTGCAACGATCATCGGCGGCCTGTTGTTCGGCCTGTCGCGCAAGACAGCTACCGAGTTCTCGTTCTTCCTGGCGATGCCGACCATGGTCGGTGCGGCGGTGTACTCGGGCTATAAATACCGTGACCTGTTCCAGCCCGCGGACCTGCCGGTGTTCGCCATTGGCTTTGTCACCTCGTTCATCTTCGCCATGATTGCGGTCAAGGCCCTGCTCAAGTTCATCGCCAGCCACAGCTACGCGGCGTTTGCCTGGTACCGCATTGCGTTCGGCCTGGTGATCCTGGCGACCTGGCAGTTCGGCTGGATCGACTGGACTGCGGTCAAGCCATGACTATCCAGCACCCACGCCTGAAGGCGCTGATCTTTGTACTGCTGTGTGCCGCGCCGCTGCTGGGCTCGGCGTTGCTGTGGTATCGCGGCGAAACGGTGATCCCGTTGATGGCCTACGGCGCGGTCAGCGTGGTTGCGTTCTTCTTGTACTGGAGCGATAAGCGCAAGGCGCAGACCGAAGGCTGGCGCACCCCGGAAAACATCCTGCATGCGGTGGAGTTGGCGGGCGGTTGGCCGGGGGCGTTGATAGCCCAGCAGGTGTTCCGGCACAAGACGCGCAAGGTGTCTTACCAGGTGCTGTTCTGGGTGATTGTGCTGTTGCACCAGGTGTTCTGGCTGGACCAGCTGTTCCTCGGCGGCACCTTGCTGTCAATCCTCTAGCCGCAAGCCAATCTGCGCGCGCTTGGGCAGCTTGCTCACCACCAACTGGTGGGAGCGCTGCAACAGGCCGCGCAGTTCCTCTGCGCCCAAAGGGTAGGGCGTGTTCATGATGACCCACTGCGCCCTCGCCAGGTAAGGCGCCGGGTGAATGCCCGGGCGGTCGACGTGACCCAGGAACAGTTCTTTGTCGACCTTGAAGGCCAGCGACTCACCGCGCAGGTTCTGCAAGGCGAACATCTTGTTGCCAGCAATCGAAAACACCCGCACGCCACCCCATTTATAGTCTTCCCGTGCGCCTGGCAGGCTCAGGCAAAAACGTGCGACTTGTTCTTCCGTCATGCTCATAACAGCCGATCTCCACAGCCTTTGAAGCCTTCTTCCAGATAGTCGATCCAGGCCCGGATGGCCGGCAGCACGCCGCGCCGGTGCGGGTATACCGCCTGCAGCCAGCCGCCTGGCAATGACCATTGCGGCAGCAGTTGCACCAGCCGGCCGCTGGCCAGTTCTTCTTCGCAGTACATCATTGGCAGCACCGTAAAGCCCACGCCCATCATTGCGCTGGCCTTGCGCACGATAAAGTCTTCGATGCCCAGGCGCGCCTCCATCACTAGCTCATGCATGTTGCCCTGGGGGTCGATGATGCGTTGGTGCACCATTCGGTCCGCCTCGAGTGCGCCAAGGATTGGCAACTGCTTGAGGTCTTCCAGGGTTTCGACCCGCCGCTCACGCATGAAAACGGGGCTGGCCACCAGCACGGTATGCGCCTGGCGCAGGCGTTTGGTGACCAGCAACGGGTCTTCGTCGCCCAGTTCGCGTACGCGCAGCGCTACATCAATGCCTTCGGCCACCAGGTCGACGCGGCGATTCACCAGGGTCATGTCCAACTGCACCAACGGGTGCGCGGCCAAAAAACCGGCTACCAGCTCCGGCAGGATCTGCTGGGCCAGGCCCACCGGGCAACTGACCCGCAAGCGCCCCCGTGGTTCGCTGGACATACTGGCCACGGCCTCGTCGGCCATTTCCGCTTCAAGCAGCATGGCCTGGCAGTGGCGCAGGTAGCGTTCGCCGACGGCGGTGAGCGTCAGTTGCCGGGTGGTGCGTTGCAGCAAGCGTGCACCCAGGCGGTCTTCCAGTTCGGCAATGCGCCGTGAAAGCCTGGATTTGGGAATGCCAAGTAGCCGGCCAGCCGCAGCAAAACCGCCGGCTTCGACGACTTTGGCGAAATAGTAGAGGTCGTTGAGGTCTTGCATGGTGGGCCTATTGTCCTGTCAGTGGGACAAACTATCGCATTTCAGCTGGCTTATCGATCATTGGTTTCATGCGTAGCATCACCACCATCTGATCGCCACTGTCGATCCCACCTCGGAGATCCATCATGAAACTGTTGCACATCGATTCCAGCATCCTCGGCGACAACTCGGCCTCCCGTCAGCTCAGCGCCGGTGTGGTCAAGGCATGGCAAGCTGCCCAGCCGGGTGTGGAAGTGACCTACCGCGACCTCGCCAGCGAAGGCATCAACCATTTCTCCGGCGCGACCCTGGGCGCATTGGGCACTGCTGCCGAACTGCGCGATGCGGCGCAAAAGCACGAGGCTGAACTGAGTGCATCGTCGCTGGCTGAGTTTCTCGCCGCCGATGCGGTGGTAGTCGGTGCGCCGATGTACAACTTCACCATCCCAACCCAATTGAAAGCCTGGATCGACCGCATCGCAGTGGCCGGCCAGACCTTCCGTTACTCCGAAGCCGGCCCTGAAGGCCTGTGCGGCAACAAAAAAGTCATTATTGTCTCCACCGCCGGCGGCCTGCATGCCGACCAGGCTTCGGGCGCTGCCCACGAAGGCTACTTGAAGCTGCTGTTCGGCTTCCTGGGCATCACCGACATTGAGATCGTGCGCGCTGAAGGCCTGGCCTACGGTGATGAAGTGCGCAGCAAAGCCATGAGCGACGCCAACGTGCGCATCAACGAGCAACTGTTCGCCGCTGCGTAAGGCTTATGTAAATTTGCCCTGTCCTCGGTTTCATTCTGAAACCGAGCGCCTAAACTCTGTATTCTGATCGCCTGAACGCGAGCGGAGTACGGAGTTTTTTCGTTGTGGCCCAGGTTATGCACACATCCCTTCGATACCCTGGACTTTTTATTCGACAGGCCGGTTCTTGTGCAGCAAAGGTGGACGTCCCCATGATGCGTCTTTGTGCTGTTTTGGTACTTTCGCTGTTGGGCGGCCTGGTTTCAGTGCTCGCCGCGCCGGCACCGCACCCCCATTGGAGTGTGGGGTTTCATCGCATGAGTGTGCTCGACCCGCTGGATTCGCAGCCGATGAAGGCCATCGCGTTTTACCCTTCCACCGATACCGAACGCACCACGCCGCTGGGCGCCTATCAGGTCGCGGCCAGTGAAGATGCCAAGGTTGCTATCGGCCGTTTTCCGATGCTGATGCTGTCCCACGGCAACACCGGCACGCCCCTGGCCCTGCACGACCTGGCTACGTCACTGGTGCGTAAGGGGTTCGTAGTGGTGGCGGTCCTGCATCCCGGCGACAACTATAAGGACCACAGCCGCCTGGGCACCGTGAGTAATCTGTATGGCCGGCCGATCCAGATATCCCAGGCGATCACCGCGACCCTGGCCGATCCGATGCTGTCGCCCTTTGTCGATGTCGATCAGATCGGCGTCATCGGTTATTCCGCCGGTGGCGAAACGGCATTGATCCTGGCGGGCGCCAAACCGGATTTCGAACGTCTGCGCCGCTACTGCCAGGAACGCCCCGAAGACCGCGACGCGTGCACCACCAAGGGCGAGTTGGTGGTTGATCGCGACGACTTGCAACCCCAGGCTGACCCGCGCATCCATGCGTTGATGCTGATGGCGCCGCTGAGCTTGATGTTTGGCCGCCATACCCTGGCGGACGTGCATGTGCCAGTGCTGCTCTACAGTGGCGATGGCGACCAGTTGGTGGCAGTGGACAAAAACGCCGCCGCCCTGGCGCGCAAACTGCCAGAGCCGCCGGACTTCAAGCTGTTGGCCGGGGCAGGGCACTTTGTATTCATGGCCCCGTGCGACAGTGATCAACTGGCGACAATGCCGGGCATCTGCACCGATGCCGATGGTGTCGACCGCGAAGGGATTCACCGCGATATGGTCTCCGAGGCCGGGCGCTTTTTCAGTCGCACCCTCGGTGAGGCAACGCGTGCCGGCCTGCAGACGGCTGATCAGTAGGCGCGGCGCCTGAGCAGTACGGTCAGGGCGAGCGCGCTGACCGACAGCAACGCGGCGCAGAAGAATATCCAGCCGTAGCCAAGATTCAACGCCACGGCGCCCATCAACGGCCCGGCAATCGCCAGGGCCAGGTCGAAAAATACCGCATACGCACTCAGCCCCGCGCCGCGGCTGCTGTCCGGCACTTGCTTGATAGCTTCCACGCCGAGCGCCGGGTAAACCAGTGACAAACCAAAACCGGTCAACCCTGCGCCGATCAAGGCCACGCTGGTAGACGGTGCCAGCCACAGCAGCGTCAGGCCCAGGGTTTCGATGATCATGCAGGCGATGGCGGCGGTGAACCCGCCAAACCGGCTGATGGCTGAGATAAACACCAGGCGCGAGAGAATAAAGCACACACCAAATACCGTCAGGCAATACGCCGCACCGGCCCAGCCACGATTCAGGTAATACAGGGTGATAAAGGTCGTCAACGTGCCGTAGCCAATCGAAGCCAGGCACAGGCTGGCGCCGAACGGTGCGATACGCCCGAACACCGCCCAGAACGGCAGCCGCTCGCCACGTACCACCGGCACCGACGGTTTATTGCGGATCAGCACCAGTCCCAACGACGCCAACACCGCCAGGGCAAGACCGAGGCTGGTGTAGCCGTAATCAGCCACCATCACCACGCCAAGTGGCGCACCAATCGCAATCGCGCCGTAGGAGGCGATGCCATTCCAGGAAATCGAGCGTGCGGTGTGCTCGGCGCCCACCGCGCCCATGCACCAACTGATGGTCCCCACGCCAATCAGGCCCTGGGCCACGCCGAGTAACAGGCGACCGGCGATCAGAATACCCAGGCTCAAGCTCGGCAGACTTTCCAGCAGCGTGGCGATAAAGGTCAGTACACCGCTGATCAGAATGCCGGCCAGGCCTAGCACGATCGCGCGTTTGGTACCGACGTTATCCGACATCCGCCCGGCCATCGGACGGCTGAGCAGTGTGGCAAGGTACTGCGAACCGATGGTCACCCCGGCCACCACGGCGCTGAAACCCAGTTGCTCGTGCACATAGCCTGGAATCACCGCAATCGGCAGGCCGATGCAGATAAAGGCAATGAAGGTGTAGAAAACGATGGAAACGATCTGCAGGGTGATCGACAGGGAGGAGGGGGCGGCAGGCATGAATACTCAATCGCTGGCGGGCGGTAAAGCATCATGGCATATCCCGCATTACTGTAGGAGCGAGCTTGCTCGCGAAGAACGTCAACGATAACGCGGGTTGCCTGATTCTGCGCGGCGTCCTCAGGTTTTTCGCGAGCAAGCTCGCTCCTACAGTAGTAGAGCGTATGCAAAAAGCCCTGTCACAGGGACAGGGCTTTTGCTTGCAGCTAAGTGCTGTTCTTAGAACACCACACCCTGGCTACGCAGGTAGTCGTCATAGGTGCCGCTGAAGTCGATCACGCCGCTTGGGCTCAACTCGATGATGCGGGTGGCCAGGGACGATACGAACTCGCGGTCGTGGCTGACGAAGATCAGCGTGCCCGGGTAGTTCTCCAGCGCCAGGTTCAGCGCCTCGATGGATTCCATGTCCAAGTGGTTGGTCGGTTCGTCCATGATCAGCACGTTGGGCTTTTGCAGGATCAGCTTGCCGAACAGCATGCGACCTTGTTCACCACCGGAGATCACTTTGACCGACTTCTGGATTTCGTCGTTGGAGAACAACATGCGGCCCAGGGTGCCACGAATCATTTGCTCGCCTTGGGTCCACTGGCCCATCCAGTCGAACAGGCTCACGTCGTCTTCGAAGTCGTGGGCGTGGTCCTGGGCGTAGTAGCCCAGTTCGGCGGCGTCGGTCCACTTGATGCTGCCGGCGTCCGGGGTCAGTTCGTTGACCAGGGTGCGCAGCAGGGTGGTCTTGCCGATACCGTTGGGGCCGATGATCGCCACGCGCTCGCCGGCTTCAACCTGGAAGCTGAAATCCTTGAACAGCGGCTTGCCGTCAAAACCTTTGGCCATCTTTTCGACCATGACCGCCTGGCGGTGCAACTTTTTGTTCTGCTCGAAACGGATGAACGGGCTCACACGGCTCGATGGCTTGACTTCGGCCAGCTGGATCTTGTCGATCGCCTTGGCACGGGAGGTCGCCTGCTTGGCTTTCGAGGCGTTGGCCGAGAAGCGGCTGACGAAGGATTGCAGTTCGGAGATCTGCGCTTTCTTCTTGGCGTTGTCCGACAGCAATTGCTCGCGGGACTGGGTCGCCACGGTCATGTACTCGTCGTAGTTGCCCGGGAACAGGCGCAGCTCGCCGTAGTCCAGGTCAGCCATGTGGGTGCACACGCTGTTCAGGAAGTGACGGTCGTGAGAGATGATGATCATCAGGCTGGAGCGCTGGGTCAGGATGTTTTCCAGCCAGCGGATGGTGTTGATGTCCAAGTGGTTGGTCGGTTCGTCGAGCAACAGCACTTCCGGGTCGGAGAACAGCGCCTGGGCCAGCAGTACGCGCAGCTTCCAGCCTGGGGACACTTCGCTCATCGGGCCGAAATGCTGTTCCAGGGGAATACCCAGGCCCAGCAGCAGCTCACCGGCGCGGGATTCGGCGGTGTAGCCGTCCATCTCGGCGAACTCGGTTTCCAGCTCGGCCACGGCCATGCCGTCTTCTTCGCTCATTTCCGGCAGCGAGTAGATGCGGTCGCGTTCGGCCTTGACCTTCCACAGCTCCTCGTGGCCCATGATCACGGTGTCGAGCACGGTGAATTCTTCGTAGGCGAACTGGTCCTGGCGCAGTTTACCCAAGCGCACATTCGGCTCCAGCATGACCTGGCCGCCGGACGGGTCGAGGTCGCCACCGAGGATTTTCATGAAGGTCGACTTGCCGCAACCGTTGGCACCGATCAGACCATAGCGGTTGCCGGCGCCGAACTTGACCGAGACGTTCTCGAAGAGCGGCTTGGCGCCGAACTGCATGGTGATGTTAGCTGTGGAGATCAATTACTTTACCTATCAATGGGTTGCGAGCGTGACGGCAGGTGCCTTCAGGCATGCGTCAACAGCGACATCAAGGCGCGAAACCCGGTCGCTGAACACAAAATTGGGGATGTGTGTTGGAATTTGGCGCGCATTGTCGCATATGTCAGGCGACAGTTGTATGGCGAGCGAAGGATGGTTTTGCCAATGTCTCAGGCATAGCCAGCCACAACAGCATCAAGGCAGCGGCTGCAACCGCTGCCAACGTCAGGAAGGCCGCGTTGTAGCCAGCCTGCTGCACCACGAAACCGGCCAGGCTGTTGCTGAGTGCCGCGCCCAGGCCGAATACGGTGGAGAGGGCGCCCAGGCTGACGTTGAAGCGCCCGGTGCCTTGGGTCAGGTCTTTGACGATCACCGGGAACAGGGCGCCGAAAATACCGGCGCCGATACCGTCGAGCATCTGCACGGCCACCAGCCAGTAGGGGTCGCTGGATAAGGTATAGAGCACGCCACGCAACGGCAGTATCAGGAAACCTGCAAGCAGCAGTGGCTTGCGCCCCCAGATATCGGCCTTGAGCCCGACCAGCCAGGCCATCGGCACCATCACCAACTGTGCGGCGACAATGCAGGCTGACGTCAGCGGGGTGGCCATCTGCAGATTGATCTGCGCCAGTTTCTGGCTGACCAGCGGCAGCATCGCGGCATTGGCCAGGTGAAACAGTGCGCAGCAGATGGCAAACAGTAGCAGCGGTTGGTTGGCCAGCAATGCTTTCAGGCCCGAGGGCTGTTCGTGGTCGGTGTGATGGGCCGGATCAAAACCACGGGCGACCTCATGGTCAATCGCCTCGGCCGGCACGCAACTGACCGCAATGACACTGGCGACGGCCATAAACGCCATCAGGTAGAACACCACCACCGGCCCGAACAGGTAGGCCAGCCCGCCGGCCAGCAACGCGGCCACGGCATTGCCGGCATGGTTGAAAGTCTCGTTGCGCCCGGTACGCCGGGTGAAGGCACGCGGCCCGGTGATCCCCAGCGAAATGGCGGAAATTGCCGGAGCAAAGACAGAGGCAGCTACGGCGCTGGCAGCTTGGGTCAGCGCCACCCAGCCAAATGAACTGACGAAGGGCAGCATCAGGCAACTGCCCGTCACCAACAGCGCGGCCAGGGCGACCACCGCACGTTTGCTGCGAGTGCGGTCGATCAGCGCACCCGCGGGGCCTTGGGTCAGCAAGGCAGCGATGCCTGCGAGGGTCATGACCACGCCAATGCTGGCCGGCTCCCATTGATGGACGGCCAACAGATAGATCGCCAGGTACGGTCCGAGACCGTCGCGCACATCGGCAAGAAAGAAGTTCAGGCTGTCCAGGGATAAAGCGATGCGCAGTTCTGAATGACGGGCCACGGTGCGACCTTCAAGAGCGGCGTTCAGGGGCTGAGCGCGCGTTGGGATAATGACCGGTGGGCTGGGCGATAAGTTTCGCGGTGGGCCAGGGTTTCCTCCTGCGCGCATTTAATTTACTTTCCGAAGCCCACTGGAATGAATTTCTGGAGAAGCAATGGACATGCCCTCAGCGCAAGAGGCGATCGCCAGCAATAGAAATGCCTGGGACGAATCCGCCGGGTTGCATAAAGACACCGCGACCTGGGCGGCACTGCTGGACTCGGTAGCCGAGCCTGATTTTTCCTGCCTTGACCCGACCATCACCACCTTGCTGCAAGAGGTAGGCGTGGTGGGCAAGGACGTGGTGCAATTGTGCTGCAACAACGGACGCGAAAGCCTTTCGTTGTATGGCTTGGGCGCCCGTTCGGTGGTGGGGGTTGATCAATCCCGGGCGTTTCTTGAACAGGCTCGGGAGTTGGCCGAGGCCTCGCCACACAGCCCTGAGTTCATTGAGACCGATATCCACCATTTGCCCGAGCGTTTGCAGGCACGGTTCGATATTGCCCTGGTGACCATCGGCGTGCTGGGCTGGATGCCGGATGTGGCGTTGTTCATGCGCCAGGTTGCCAGTGTGCTGAAGCCCGGCGGTACGTTGGTCATGTACGAAACCCATCCCTTTCTTGAGATGTTTGACCCCTATGGGGCCAACCCTATGCTGCCTGCCAGTTCTTACTTCCAGCGTGAACCCTTTGTGCTGCAGGAGGCAATTGTCTATGAAGGGAAGGATGAGCGGCCCGGGCCGACCTCCTATTGGTATGTACATACCCTGGGCAATGTAGTCAGCGGGGCTATCGCAGCGCAGTTGCAGATCGCTCATTTGCAGGAATACCCGCATTCAAACCGGGAAGAACTCTACGATCAATATGAGCATCAGGCCGCGCAACTGCCCCTGTGCTTTACCATGACAGCGATCAGGCGTGATGGCTGATCAAGGTTTGCGCACGCAAAAAAAAGGCCCGCGAGGAGAGGGCGGGCCAAGTGATTCACTGGAGTAGGTAGGCCTGACCTTATAGGTCGAAAAGTGAAGTCTTTGTGAAAATGCCGTGATCAAATCGGATAATCACGGCTTATGTGTCCTCCTGTGGCGAGGGAGCTTGCTCCCGTAACGGCCTGCCAGCCACCGCCTATCTGCCTGACGCCCCGCGTTCAAACCTGTGGGAGCTGGCTTGCCTGCGATAGCGGTGTATCAGTGACAGATTAGTTGACTCACCCACCGCTATCGCAGGCAAGCCAGCTCCCACATTTGATCAAGAGCGCCGCACGAAGGTGCGCATGGTTTGCCCTGGGCCGGTGCTGAATACAGTGGGCCTGGGCATGCCCTCATCCGCTGCGATAAACACAAAATCATCGCCGTCGAGCCGGTAACTGGCGGGGAGTTGCTTGCCTGCATCTTCGCCGATGGCGTCCGTCCAGGTGATGCTTTTGGGCGTAGTACTGGCGTCCAGTACGAACCGCCCCGCCAATAATATTTCGCCATTGACCGTGGTCACTTCGAAGCGATCCCCCGCAATTGTCGTCATTGCTCCCGGTGCGCTGTGAGCATCCACGGGGTTGAGCACGCCACTGTCTTCAAGGGCTGTTTGTTCCCATTTGCCTTGCAGTGCGTGAAAGTCCGAGGCTGAAAGCGGTGACATGCAAACTCCTTATTGCTGTTCAAAAAAATGTTCAATTGTCTTGAGGCTGCCACTGTCCCCCATGAAGGCGAAATTTTTTTCTTTATAAGACAGGTATTTGACAGCTTTTTCATGTTGGATTGACTACGCTTGCAGCCAGATCAGTCTGACATGGCTGTGTGATTTGGCTTACTCACCGAAATGAAACCGAAATAATCCCTAAGTTTGTGGGATATTTCAGGGGACTGAGTGGTCACATCGCCACTGGTCTGCCGTATCCAGGGCGTTGTCCCTGATTTTTGAAGTCATTCAGACTTCTGAGAATGATGGCCTTTTAGTATTATTTTAAGGTGTTCTTATTTTGAATCGTACTTCCCCGCTTCCGCCTTCCGCAGCGTCTGATGAAATTGATTTATTTGAATTGTTTCACGCCATCTGGCGACAAAAAAAGCTGGTGGTCGGGTGTACGCTTCTGGCCGGGGTATTAGGCGCAGGTTATGCCTTCCTGGCACCCAAGACCTATGAGGTCAGCAGTGTGTTACGGCCTGCGGCTATCAACGAGTTGGACGCCTTGAACCGTTCGGAAGTGTATAAGTTGCCGCCTGCCGATGCGCTGCTCAAGGTGGGCGCGCAGTTGGATTCCTATGATGCGCGCCTGGGGTTCTTCAAGGATCATGAGGAGTTGTTCAAGGCGTTCAAGAAACCGGGGCAAACCCTTGAGCAGAGCTTTGAGGCGTTCAACCGCAATTCCGTCAATCTGATTCTGCCCGACCCCAAGAAATCCGATTCGTTGAGCAGTTATATCCGTCTGGAGTTGCAATACCCGACCGACGTCGATGGTGTTGCGATCCTCAACGGTTTTGTGGACTACGCCATCGCCGCCGAGCGTCAGCAGGTGGGTGCCGACCTGAAGGTTATCGTCAATAACCGCTTGAGCGAGCTCAAGGGCAAGATCGACGCTGCCCGCGCCAATTACGATACCGATAAAGAATCGAAAATCGCCAAGTTGCTGGAAGCTGACCGGCTCAAGCGTGCCCAATTGCAGGACGAGCTCAGCGCTTTGCGCTTGCAAATGAAAATGGAGCGCACCAACCGCTTGGCCGAGTTGGCCGAAGCGATCAGCATTGCCAAGTCCATGGGCATTCGTACACCAACAACGCCGTCCTCTATGGCCGACTCCACCCGCACAGGTTCGAGCCAGGTCATGCGGACCGAGGTGAACAACCAGAAGATTCCGCTGTATTTCATGGGGACCGAGGCGCTGGAAGCCGAACGCGCTGCATTGCAGCAGCGTACCAGCGACGATTTCACCAACCCGCGCATTGCCGAGATCGGCAAAGACTTGCAACTGTTGGAAAGCAACCGCGAGGTTGAGGTACTGCGCAAGCGGGGCAATGAAGACATCTTCTTGCAGGACGTCGAGCCGCTTCGCGCTGAAGTCGCCAGGTTGCGTGGTTTGAATATCGATATGAGCAACCTCAAGCTGGTGACCATTGACCGTCGAGCCCAGGAGCCTCTGTCGCCGATCAAGCCGAAAAAGCCGCTGGTTATCGCGTTGAGCCTGGTCGGAGGTCTGCTGCTGGGCCTGATGATTGCGCTGATCCGCTACTTCGTTCGCAGCCGCACTCAGGCCGTGCCCTATACGGCATTAGGGGATCGCCGCGAGGGTAAAGATTCGCCGCTTTAACCCTTCAAACGCCCTCAAACAGGCAGGCTCAAGGGCCTGCCTGCTCCTACCCCCAGCACACTCAATAGACAGCTTTTCACAATTCTTAGTTAACCTTTGGTTACAAAGTGTGGCTAAATAACTGCCAATGGTCGCACGCAGGCGGTTATCCCGCCGGCCGTGTCACCTGTATGTGAATTGTGATTTCAGGTGCTGCTTATCCATCCTCGGCCGTTGTGGGCCCGCAGGAGCAGCCTGTTCTCTCCCTGACGTGTGACGAATCCCTTGAAACTCATCATTGTTGCTCTCTACGTTGCTTCCATTGCGTATGTACACCTGCGTGGTCGGGTGCGACACAAGCTGGGTCGCCAGCTTAGTGATCACTCGACGTTCCTGGCGCCGATCAACTGTTTCCTGTACCTGTTCTCCAAGCAGCCCAGCCGTCCCTACCTTTCGCCCAGCGACTTTCCAGACCTGAGCCCATTGCAGGAGCACTGGGAAGAGATCCGCGAAGAAGGCCAGAATCTGATGCGGGCGGGTGAGATCAAACGCTCGGAGCAATACAACGACGTAGGATTCAACTCGTTTTTCAAGACCGGCTGGAAGCGTTTCTACCTCAAGTGGTACGGCGACAGTCACCCCTCGGCGATGAAGCTGTGCCCACGCACCACCGAGCTGGTGCAAAGCATCGGCTCGATCAAGGCCGCGATGTTCGCCGAACTGCCACCGGGCTCCAAGCTGGTGCGTCACCGCGACCCGTATGCGGGCTCGTACCGCTATCACCTGGGGCTGGATACGCCTAACGATCCAGGCTGCTACATCAACGTGGACGGCGAAAGCTATTACTGGCGCGACGGCGAGCCGGTGATGTTCGACGAGACCTACATTCACTACGCGGAAAACACCACCCAACAGAACCGCATCATACTGTTCTGTGATATCGAACGGCCGATGAAGTACCGCTGGGCGGCTGCGTTCAATCGCTGGTTCAGCCGCAATGTGATGGCGGCCGCAGGTTCGCCCAACGATGAGGGTGACAAGACCGGCGGCCTCAACCGTGCCTTCACCCGGCTGTACAAGATTCGCCTGCGTGGCAAGGAGCTCAAAAAGCGCAACCGCACGCGCTATTACCTGGAAAAGTGGGCGATCTTTGCCGGTCTGGCGCTGATTTTCATTCTTATCTGACCTGGCTCAGGGCGCGGATCACCCAGGGGGTTGCGCGCCCAACTTGTCCCACATTTTTTTGCTGATCTTCTGCCGATTGGCATACCCCGCCCACGGGTCGTCCTTCAAGGCCTGCAACCGTTGGTGCAGGTTCGCCACTGTCCACTGTTGGGCGCCGCGCAATCCTTTCAACTCCTCTCGACTCACCGGCACCGATACTGGCAAGCCCGGGCGTGCCCGCACTGAATACGCCGCCACGGTACTGGCGCCGCGGGCGTTACGCAGGTAATCGATAAAGATCTTGCCCACGCGGTTCTTGGGGCCACTGGTGGCGGTAAAGCGTTCGGGCAGTTGGCGGGTCATGAATTGGGCAATGGCTTTGGCGAATGCCTTGACGGTGTCCCAGTTATCGCGCCGGGCCAATGGCACGATCAAGTGCAGGCCCTTGCCGCCGCTGGTTTTGACGAAAGCCTGCAAGCCCAGCTCATCAAGTACCGACAGAGTCAGTTGGGCCGCTTCCAGCATGGCTTTCCAGGGCAAGGCCGGGTCCGGATCGAGATCGAGCACGAACAGGTCGGGCGTTTCAATCTTGTCTGCGGTAGCGCCCCAGGTGTGAAACTCGACCGTACCCATTTGCACCGCGCCGACCAGGGCTTCCACGCTGTCTATTTCCATCAGGCGCGCATGGCCTGGATCCAGCGCCGGGTCCAATTGCTTGATGTGGGGGATTGCCATGCGCTCTGAGTGTTTCTGGAAGAACTGCTCACCTTCGATCCCTTCCGGCGCGCGCAGCAGGGACACGGCACGTGCGCGCAGAAAGGGCAGGATCCATTCGCTGATATCGGTGTAGAACTGTGCCAATTGCTGTTTTTGCGTGTCGCTGTGCTTGTCGATAATGCGCTCGGGGTGAGTGATTTTCACGTTCTTCACCGTTGCCTGCGCTTTATCGGCTTTCGATGCTTGCGGTGCCTTGACCGACTTGGCCGCGCGCGGCTGTTCATGAATGATCTGCGAGGCTGGCTTGTCGGTGCGCAGGCTCACAAACGCGGCCTGGCGCACCACGCCTTCACGGGTCCATTCGGCAAATTGCACTTCGCCTACCAGGCTCGGCTCAACCCAATGCACGCCGCGGGCCTGGGCACTGGTCAATGGCTTTTGCAGTGGCGAGTCCTTGCGCTCGAGCGGCGTGAGCTTGGCATAGATGGTTTTCAGCGCCGCCTGATCAAAGCCCGTGCCCACGCGCCCGGCATAGACCAGGCCGGTGTCATCGTTGACCGCCAGCAGCAGCGCCCCAAAGCCGCTGCGCGAACCTTGGGGGCGGGTGTAGCCGACAATCACGAACTCCTGGCGCAGGCGGCATTTGAGCTTGATCCAGTCGGCACTGCGCCGCGACACGTAGGGGCTGCCGGCGCGCTTGCCGATCACGCCTTCGAGCGACAGGTCACAGGCGCTCTCGAAAATATCGCGCTGGCTGGCGGCAAAGGCTTCGGAGAAGCGCAGCAGTTTGCTTCGGCTGGCGGACAGTGCGGATTTAAGCGCAGCCCGACGCTCCTCGACCGGGTCTTCGCGCTGGTCGCGGCCATTCAAAAAGGGTGCATCGAACAGGTAATAGACGATGTCCAGGCTGCGGCCGATATCGAATGCGTTTTGCAGCGCCTGGAAATCCGGCAGCCCGTCGCCATTGAGGCTGACCACTTCGCCATCCAGCCAACTGTCTTTGAGCTTGAGCGCTTGCAAGGCTTTGCACTGACGCGGCAGGCGCTCGGTCCAGTCGTGGCCGTTGCGGGTGAACAGGCGCACTTCACCGTCGCGAATGCGCGCCATGATGCGGTAGCCGTCGAACTTGATTTCGTAGCGCCAATCACCCTCGGGGGCGCGGTCGACCAAGGTTGCCAGTTGGGGGGCAAACTCGTCAGGCAGCGCAGCGTTGCGCTTGGGCGCTTTGGCTTTTGGCGCGGCCTTGGGTTTGGCCTTGGCCTTGGCTTTTGGCTTGCCCACGACCGCGTCGCTGAGCACGCTGGCGGGCTCGGCCTCGACAATATCGAACTCAGAGGCCGGGCGCGCCTGCTGATCGTTTTCCTTGATCAACAGCCACTGCTCCTTGTCACCGCTGCCCTTGAGGCGGGTACGTACCAGCGCCCAATCACCGGAGAGTTTCTCACCCACCAAGGTGAATTTGAGTTTACCCGCCGCGTAGGCTTTGCGCGGGTCATCGTGGGGTTGCCAGATGCCTCGGTCCCACACGATTACATCCCCCGCACCGTATTGGCCGGTGGGGATACTGCCCTCGAAACTGCCATAGCTCAGTGGGTGGTCTTCAACATGCACCGCCAGGCGTTTCTGGCTCGGGTCCAGGCTTGGGCCCTTGGGCACCGCCCAGCTCAACAGCACGCCATCCAGTTCCAGGCGAAAGTCGTAATGCAGGTTGCGCGCATCATGCTTTTGAATCACAAAGCTCAGGGCCGAAGCGGTACGTTTGCTGGCGGGTGAGCTGCCTGCGGGTTCGGCGGTGATCTTGAAATCGCGCTTGCGGTTGTACTCGCTCAGGGGCTTTGCCATGTCGTTCTCCCGTCAATGGCAGGCTCAAGAGGCCTTGTTATTGGACTTTTTCGCGGCGCTCTTTTTCGCCGCAGGTTTACCCGCCAGGCTGCGTTTGAGCAGTTCCGTCAGGTCGATGACATCCGCGGATTTTCGCTCTTCGCCGCCTTCGGCCGTTTCCACATCTTCGATCTTGCCGGCCTTGGCCTTCTTCGCCACCAGCGCCCTGATCTTGTCCTGGAAGCTGTCACGGTACTCATCGGGCTGCCAATCGGCGCTCATGTCTTCCACCAGGCGCTTGGCCATGTCCAATTCACCTTTGGCCAGGGTCGGCTTTGTCACATCGCTGCCCAACTCCAACTCATCCAGGCTGCGCACTTCGGCGGGCCAGCGCAGCATGACCAGCACCAGCGCCGACTCCAGCGGCATCAACGCAGCCAGATGCTGCTTGGTGTGCAGCACCACATTGGCCAGGGCGACCTTGCCGGTTTTTTTCAGCGCTTCGCGCAGCAATGCATAGACCTTGCCGCCGCGTTTATCCGGGGCGAGAAAGTAGGGCGTGTCGATGTTTTGCAGGGGGATCTGGTCGCTGGCGACGAAGGCGATGATTTCGATGGTCTGGGTGGACTTGGGGTGTGCCGAGCGAATTTCGTCTTCGCTGAGCACCACATAGCGTCCTTTTTCAAAGGCCACGCCCTTGACGATATTGTCTTTGGTGACTTCCTTGCCGGTGGTTTTGTTGATGCGCTTATAGCCCACCGGGTCCATGCTGCGCTTGTCCAGCCAGTCGAAGTCGACGCCTTGTGAAGAGGTCGCCGAGACCAGCGATACCGGGATGTGAACCAAGCCGAAACTGATGGCGCCTTTCCAGATTGCCCGTGGCATAGGTGTTATTCCTCAACGAAGAGCCTGTGTGCTGGTGACTCGCAGAGCACGGCAAAAGTTTCGGCGGATAGATGCTCGGACAGATCGTGTTACACCTGATGAGAAACTATTTAGTGTCACAACGCGAACCCACGGCGTAGCGTGTTATCGAAAGCACGTAGTACTTGGCATAGAGAGGTTTGGCCATGAACCCTTGTGTACGTCATCTTGCAGCACTGGCGCTGGGCCTGGCCCTTGCGCCATTGGCCCAGGCGCAAAACCTGCCAGGGCGTAACGACTACGGCCCTATTCACCGGGCCAACCCCAATAGCATGCAGGGCACCCAGCCCAATACACCGGCGGTACGCAGTATCCAGCCTGTCCCGGCAAACCCGCGGCCGACGCTGGAAAACGGCGGCATCGGCAACCGCTACCCCAAGCAGGAGGCGGCCCCCAGCCCACCGGCCACCGCACCCAAAGCGCCCACCTATGATGCCAACGGCAATCGCCGCTAAGGATCTCGCCTTATGTTTGTACGTAAAACCCTGCTAGCCGCCCTGTGCGCCAGCGCGTTGCTACCGTTGAGCGCGGTGTATGCCGCCGATAGCCAACAGTTCCCCAGTGAGCAAGGCAGCATCACCGCCACGCCGGTTGCCAAGGGCCTTGACCATCCGTGGGCACTGGCATTTTTGCCGGACCAGCAAGGTTTCCTGGTGACTGAGCTGCCTGGAAACCTGCGTTTTGTGAGTCCGGACGGCAAGCTGTCTGCGCCCTTGAAGGGCGTGCCGCAGGTATGGGCCAAAGGACAGGGTGGGTTGCTGGATGTGGTGCTGTCGCCAGACTTCAAGCAGGACCGTCTTGTGTACCTGTCGTACGCCGAAGGCGGTGGCGAGGGTGGCAAGGCCGGCACAGCCGTAGGGCGTGGTCGTTTGGCGGCCGACTTGAGCGGCTTGGAGGACTTCAAGGTGATACTGCGCCAGGAGCCCAAGCTGTCTACTGGCAACCACTTTGGCTCGCGCTTGGCCTTCGATCGTGATGGCTACCTGTTCGTGACTCTCGGGGAGAACAACGACCGCCCCACGGCCCAGGACCTGGACAAGCTGCAAGGTAAAGTGGTGCGCATCTACCCGGATGGGCGCGTGCCGGACGACAACCCTTTCGTCGGTCAACCCGGCGTGCGTCCGGAGATCTGGTCCTACGGGCAGCGTAACCCTCAGGGGCTGGCCCTGAACCCCTGGAGCGGCACGATCTGGGAACATGAACACGGGCCCCGTGGCGGCGACGAAGTCAATATCATCGAGCGCGGCAAGAACTACGGTTGGCCGTTGGCAACCCATGGCATCAACTATTCCCTGCTGCCGATTCCGGAAGCCAAGGGCAAAACGGCAGAGGGCACAGTGGCGCCCCATCATGTCTGGGAGAAATCGCCGGGCATCAGTGGCATGGCGTTCTACGACGCCGACCGATTCAAGGCATGGCAGCACAACCTGTTTATCGGCGCGCTGGCCAGCCAAGAGCTGATTCGGTTGCAGTTCGAGGGGGACAAGGTGATCCACGAAGAACGCTTGTTGGGCGAATTGAAAGCGCGAATTCGCGATGTGCGGCAGGGGCCGGATGGCTTTCTGTATGTGCTGACTGATGAGGATGACGGCGTGTTGTATCGGGTTGGGCTGAATCAGGACTAAACGTACGTGGGGCTGACAGCAGAGGCAGATCCAATTGATGCCCCGCGATCCAAATGTGGGAGTTGGCTTGCCTGCGAAGGCGGTGTGTCAGGCGCTGAATCTATTACTGCACCACCGCTTTCTTAGGCAAGCCAGCTCCCACATTGGATCTCATTCGGTCTGCAGAGTCGGGGTTATAGCCCCAGCTCTGACAGGCCGGGATGCTCATCCGGGCGCCGCCCCAGCGGCCAATGGAACTGGCGCTCGTTCTCTTTGATCGGCATATCGTTGATGCAGGCAAAGCGGTTGGCCATCAAGCCGTTCTCGTCGGACTCCCAGTTTTCGTTGCCGTAGGTCTGGCTGAATCAGGACTAAACGTGTGGGAGGGCGTTGACAGCAGACGTTGATCCAATTGATGCCCTGCGATCCAAGTGTGGGAGCTGGCTTGCCTGCGAAGGCGGTGTGTCAGGCGCTGAATCTGTTACTGCACGACCGCTTTCGCAGGCAAGCCAGCTCCCACATTGGATCTCATTCGGTCTGCAGAATCGGGGTTATAGCCCCAGTTCTGACAGGCCCGGATGCTCATCCGGGCGCCGCCCCAGCGGCCAATGGAACTTGCGCTCGCTCTCTTTGATCGGCATATCGTTGATGCAGGCAAAGCGGTTGGCCATCAAGCCGTTCTCGTCGAACTCCCAGTTCTCATTGCCGTACGAGCGAAACCAGTTACCCGAATCATCGTGCCATTCATAGGCATAGCGCACCGCGATGCGGTTATCGGTGAAGGCCCACAATTCCTTGATCAGTCGATAATCCAGCTCCTTGGCCCATTTGCGGCTCAGGAACTGCTTGGCTTCTTCGCGGTTATGGGCAAATTCGGCGCGGTTGCGCCAGTTCGTATCCAGGGTGTAGGCCAGAGACACGCGTTGTGGGTCGCGGGAGTTCCAGCCGTCTTCCGCCAGGCGGACTTTTTCGATGGCCGAATCGCGGGTAAACGGCGGCAGGGGTGGACGGACGTCTTCTTGGGCTGACATGGGCGGCTCCTCAAAGTAATTAAGGTTGGGTCGAAAGTTGCCTGGTCTGTGAGTTCAAAGTTGCAGTAAGGTCCGCGCCATGCATTGCGCATTATCGGCAGCTGTTGAATCACCCATGACCAGGGCGACGGTAATGGCACCATCGATCAGGATCAGCAGTTGCGCGGCCTGCTGCTCCGGGTCGGGAGTGCCATGTGCTTGGCACAGTTCGAGTGCGTAATCGAACAGTTTGCGTTTATGGGCCTTGGCCAACAGGCGCACCGGGTCCTGGGCGTCGCCGGTTTCACCGCTGGTGTTGATAAAGGCGCAGCCGCGAAAGTCCGCCGAGCCGAACCAGCGCTTGAGCGCGCCGAACAGCCCCAGCAGGCGTTCGCCGCTGTCGTCGCTGTGTTCCACTTCGCTGCGCAGCCACTGCATCCAGCGCTCGTCGCGGCGTTGAAGGGCAGCTATCACCAACTCATCCTTGTTGGTGAAGTAGCGGTAGATACTCTTTCTCGACACCCCGGCGGTTTTCACCAGTAAGTCCATGCCGGTGGCAGCAATGCCGTGGCGATAGATCAATTTTTCGGTGACGTCGAGGATGATGTCGCGGGTTTCATTCTGAGTGATATCGTTCATGTTTCGCACAGTAGAACGATCGTTCTTCATGGTCAACCGGTTTTTGAATTGCCCACTGCGAGACCTGAGCAGCCTCATGGTGTAAGCTTTGGGCCTCTTCGGATTCGACCCATTGCGAGCCCTATGCCGTCGTTCTTCAAACGCTCCCTGTTGCCCAAGCTGCGCGGTTTCCCGTTGTCCAACGAGGCCATTGAAGTGCTGCCCAGCGCCGACGCCTACCGTCGCTGCTTGTTGGAGAAAATCGCCCAGGCCACGCGGCGTATATACATCGTTGCCTTGTACTTGCAGCAGGATGAGGCGGGGCAGGAAATCTACGACGCGCTGCATGCCGCCAAGGCCGCACGGCCCGAACTGGACATCGTGGTGATGGTTGATTGGCTGCGCGCCCAGCGCGGGTTGATCGGCGCGGGCAAGCAACCGGGCAACAGCGCCTGGTACCAGGCGATGACTCAGCGCCACGCCACCGAAGTACCGGTGTACGGCGTGCCGGTGCAAACCCGCGAGCTGTTCGGCGTGTTGCACCTCAAGGGCTTCGTGATCGATGACAGCGTGCTGTACAGCGGCGCCAGCCTGAACAATGTGTACCTGCACAAGTTCGATAAATACCGCTTCGACCGTTACCATCTGATCCATAGCCAACCCTTGGCCGATTCGATGCAGCACCTGGTGGAACACGGCCTGGTGGCGTCCAAGGCCGTGCATCGCCTGGACCTGCCGAACCCGCCCACCACTCGCAGCCTGCGCAACGACATCGGCGACCTGCGCAGCCGTCTCAAGCATGCGGCCTACGACACCACGGCCGGCCAGTTTCCCAACGGTCATCTGTCGGTCAGCCCATTGCTTGGCGTCGGCAAGAACAACCCGTTGAGCCGGGTGATCCTCGAATTGATCGCCAGCGCCCAGCAGCAGCTGACTATTTGCACGCCGTATTTCAACCTCCCATTGCCGGTGACCCGTGAGATCAACCGCGCTCTGGCACGCGGTGTGAAGATCGACATCGTGGTGGGCGACAAGACCGCCAACGATTTCTACATTCCGCCCACCGAACCTTTCAAGGTGATTGCGGCGTTGCCGTACCTGTACGAGATCAGCCTGCGACGCTTTGCCAAGCGGCATCAGCCGATGATCAACAGCGGCCAGTTGAACCTGCACTTATGGCGCGACGGCGATAACACCTACCATCTAAAGGGCATGTGGGTGGATGAGCGCTACACCTTGCTCACCGGCAACAACCTCAACCCTCGGGCGTTTCGCCTCGATTTGGAAAACGGCTTGCTGATCGACGATCCACAAGGGCAGTGGCTAGCGCCGCGGCGTACCGAGTTGGCCCAGATCTTCCAGCACGTAACCCGTATCGAGGGCTACCAACAGTTGCAAACGCTGGTGGATTATCCACCCGCGGTGGGCAAGTTCCTGCGCCGGGTCAGTCGAGTGCGCATCGAGCGGTTGCTGTACCGTATTCTGTAGGACTGTTTTCACCGTCTTGGGAGTTTACCTACTCGCATAGCTTGTGTTGGTTGCTACGTTGTTTCTCGACGGTTCTTAGGGACGAGAACTCTGCCCTTGATTGGTTCAGAGGAAACAGACATGTCGAGTATCAGCCCTAGTCGCGACACCCTTGCGTTTACGCCGCCGCTACATTCTGTGAGCCCGGCGGCAAACGCCTTCCCCGACCCCGTTGTTCGCAGCAAGCGCGAAGCAGCCTCAAATCCTGCTGTAGATAGTCCCCGACGATGGACGCTGCAACCTGTGCCCTTGGCGTCGAGCGAGGGTGATCACCGCCTGCGTAACGAGCTGGCGACATCAGCCACGCGCCACGCGTGGGATTCCCTCGTCCAGATCCCCACCGACAGCACTTTCTACGCAGGCTTTGCCGCTTTGCGCAGTGCGTTCAATACTGATGAAGTCAAGGCGTGGATTATGAGCAAAGGCATGGCCCTGGATACCGTGGTGGTGAAACCGGATTCGATCACAGGGCTGGTCTTAAGCGGTCGCGTGGGAACGCGAAAGACGTTCACTCTGAACGACGATTCTGGCTGGTGGCAGGTCGGGGCCCGATTGCGCGCCGCTGCCACGGCGCTGGATAGGGCGGGTAATGGGGTGGCTTATGTGCCGGAACAGTCCGACCGGTTTTCTCGCAATGCTGTCTTGCAGTGGCATGACATCACCCCGCCAACGAATGCCGATGAGTTGGCGTTGGTGCGTGGACATCTGTTGGCGGAGGAATGGTCCGGTTGGTCAACCGAGACAAAAGGCCGGCTGCAGGGCAGCAGCCTTGCGGCAAGAAAAACCATCGACCGGCTGGACGAGCGTCAATACCTGGCAGGTTGCCTGGCTGATCTAGTTCGCAATCGACCCGACGACGAAGAGGTGTCGCTGGCCGATGCGCAGACGCCGATCGGCGCCACGTCGGTGCTTGCCACAGACGGTGCCGACAAGGCCGCCGTGCGTGATGTACTGATTTCTCACGGCTTCCTCGTACCCAAGACCGCGAAGGAAGTGCGCAATGTCATTCGCTGGTTGCAAGCTGCGGTGGCGCCTGCCCCCGCGCTGGGTAATTACGCGCAATTGCTTGCACGACCATGGGTACCGGGCATGTTGTCTGAAAATGACAAACGCTTGATAGCGCAACTCTTGAGCGACGATGCCATCGGTCGCAGCGAACCGAGTCTATTGCGCGCCTTGGATTTTCAAGGCGTACTCGATGAGCACACCCCGCAGGAGGTGCGTGCCAACGCCGACAAGATACTGGAGCGGATACTTGACCAACCGTTAGCTCTGGACTGGGGCAAGGCCGCTGCTCGCAGTCTGTATTTTCAGGGCGCGTCCGGTACTTATGACTTATCAACCCTCGAAGCCAAGCAGTGGGAACTCACGGCGGCTCTGCTGCAGATCGACCCCGAGATGCCTCGGCGCCCTGGAAACGTTGCCGGTTATGACATCTATCAGCCCGCCAACAGTGGACGGACGATGGCATCGGTACGCGCTGAAATCGAGACCCAACTGGCTCAGAACACCTTGCTCGATCCAAAGACGGTACCGCTGGCCGCGCATCTGTTGTTGGCCAGTAGCGCGCCCGAGTTTCTGGTCCGGGATATCCCTTCCACGATGCGGATAGGCTCGGTGGAATGGGCCGACTTTCGCCTGGGGGTCACGTTTGCCGAGCGGCAAGGTGGGCCTGGTTGCTCGCGGCGCATGAGCCACACCGAAATTATGGGACTCAGCCGGCTGAGCACCAGTACGCCGGGCGAAGCGGCGGTATTGGATAATTATGGGATCGACGTGTTACTCGATTGGGGCTTGATGCGCGGGCTTTATGAAAAGCCAGTGGATGGCCGCTACACACAGCAGCACCATCTGCAGGCCATCACGGCTTTCAATGAGGAGTGCGAGCAACTCGTTTATGCGTTGGAGCAGTTCAACCTGCCGCTGCCTATACGAGAAGACTCGGCGATCAGGAACTTGCAGACAGTATTTCCAGGCCTGAGCGCGGAACAGTTGAAAGCCATGCGGGTATACATCGCAGACCCGGATGAACGCCGCAACATGAAGCTGTCCGAGCCGAGAACGCGTACGCTGATCGAGGCGTACATGACCGGCGACCTTACAAGGGACCGGTGGATGCTGCTGGCGCCCGGGGAGCAGCCGCCACAACCAGCCCGGCGCAACTCTCCATTTGTCATACCGCGGCTGAGCGCATCCGACCAGGCAGCCGTTGATGCCAACGTGCAAGCGTTGAACGCCAGGATCGCCCATTTACCGGATGTGCAGGCCCAATTGCCTGGTGAAGTCGATGCCTACCTGGACAAACTCAAGCAGGGTTTGAGCATCGCCACAAGACGCATGATCGCCCAACTGCCGTTGGCTGATCGCCAAGCCTTGGAGTGGGGGGACGTGGACCTGTTTGCCTTGCGCGAGGCAACCGATAGCGTGCCTGAGATAGATGTAACACCGGAGCAGGTGGAGGAGCG
This sequence comes from Pseudomonas sp. DWP2-2, assembly GCF_049897065.1. Taxonomy (NCBI): domain Bacteria; kingdom Pseudomonadati; phylum Pseudomonadota; class Gammaproteobacteria; order Pseudomonadales; family Pseudomonadaceae; genus Pseudomonas; species Pseudomonas sp. DWP2-2. The sequence goes on from NZ_JAFCVN010000017.1 coordinate 31,416, forward strand.
CAGAGGGCGAAAGGGCACGCTGATACGCTGTAATTACAACGGGGTAATCAGCTACTTCGAGGTGTTCCCGGACAAGCTGTTGATCGTCAAGCGCGAAGACCTGCCGCGTGATTTGGCCCTCGGAGGGACCTTTCAAACGGTGCCGAAGACGTATGGGCCTTGGGCGGTGTCAGAGCTCCCCGTGCGGCTGGGCGCGGTGGAACCATTTGATTTTGCCGCTTACAGCTCCAATGCCTTGCCCAGGCCCGGTGTGACCTCGCCAGGTGTCATTATTGATAAGCTGGGCGAGACCCTGCACGCTACGCCGGTCTCTGTACAGGGCGAGGCATCCAACCAGGTGCCTAACAGTTTTTCGTCGCCCCGCACCCAGTCAATTGTCGATCGGATCATGCAGGGCAATTTTATCCATCATCGTGCCAGCGTGCTGAAGGTCGCGCATGGCATGTTGCCGCTGGAACAAAAGCGCGAAATATTGCGACGCAACGACAGTATTTTGTTGAGCATGATCCCGTTTGTCGGGGCCGTCATTGACCTGACCAAAGGCAACATCGTTGAAGGGATGCGCGGGCTGATCATCGACACCGCCGGGGCATTCGCAGGTGGGGCATTTGGAACCTTGAAACCGCTCGTCAAGTCCACAAAAGCTGTGGCTCCCTTCGGCGTCAAGGCGTTTCGCGTACTGGAAAAGGGGGTTGAGGTGGTCAGTGGCTTCTTGAACCCACTGGATGGCGCGGCAGATTTGATGGCCGCTGGAGGGAAAGGGCTCGTCGCGCTGCCTAAAGCGTTAGGCAGGGCATCGAACCCCTCAGTGCTTTTAAAGCTTGGCGTGGTGGAAGAAAAACTGCGCACTTGCCTGGGTGTATCAAACCAGTTGCAGGCGCCGCACAATGTCCAGGAGCAGGCGGTTCAGCCTGGTGCTCATAACGGACACAATCATTCGATACCGGTGTACGCGGTACAGACCGATGGACGTTGGTACGCGACCCATCCAAAGACCGGGTTGCCGACCGGCACGCCGCTGGATGGGTTTGAAGCACTGCCCGCATGACGACCTGAAACACTTCAGGCAGCGCCCTCGCCGTGACGTACGGGGGGCGCTTTCGATCAGTTGAGTCCCAACTTCCCACGCAAAGTGGACAAATCTTCCGCCAGTGTATTGACCGGGCCCACTAAAGCCTTACGGTCGTTTTCCTTGACTTTGTCGTAGGTCTCGAAGCCGCCATCCGAGGTCTTGTATTTGGCCAGGATCTTGTCCACGGCGGCGAAGTTTTTATCGACCTTGGCCAAAAATGCCTTGTCTTGGTGGTCGATCTGGCCACGGAACAGGTCGACGATTTTCTTTGCACCGTCGATGTTGCCTTGAAAGTCGTACAGGTCGGTATGGCTGTAGCGGTCTTCCTCACCGGAAATCTTGGTGGCGGCGACTTCCTCAAGCAGCGCTGCGGCGCCGCCGACGACTTTTTCAGGCGGGAAGGTCAGGCCGTCAACCCGGGTTTTCAGGTCCAGCACGTCCTTGTTGAGTTTATCGGCCAGGGCGGCGAGACCCTGGGTGGTGTTCTCGGAGAACAGGCTGTACTCGATGCGGTGGAAACCGGTGAAGTCTTCGGCCTTGACGCCTTTCTCGTGATCGTCGACGCGTGAGTCGATGGACGCGTCGAGGTCGCTGAACAGCTCGGCGATCGGCTCGATGGACTCATAGTGCACGCGAGTCGGCGCGTAGAGCTTCTTGGCGGTGGCCAGGTCGCCTTTATTGATGGCGTCAGTAAACGCCTGGGTCTGGGTGACCAGCTCAGCGATTTCTTCGGTGACGTAGATTTTGTAATCCGACACCGGGCCCACCAGGTCCAACGGCGCAGTAGCGGCGAAGCTTGCCAGTGGCGAAAGGCTGAGTAACAACAACGCGATAGACGACTTCTTCATGGGATGCATTCCGCTGTGGGGTGTTTTAGGTCTTGGCAGGGGGGTGAGGGTGCGTTGCGGCGAGCAGCGTGCGTCCGATGAAATCCTTGGGCCCGGTGACACCCGGCAAGGTAAAGAAATACCCGCCACCCACTGGCTTGAGGTACTCCTCCAGCGGTTCGCCGTTGAGCCGGGTTTGCACGCTGATAAAGCCTTTCTCCAGGTCAGCCTGGTAGCAGATGAACAACAAGCCCATGTCCAGTTGACCGTTTTTGTTGACGCCGTTGGAGTAGTTGAACGGCCGCCGCAGGATCAGGTTGGCCTGGGTCTGCGGGGTGCGCGGGTTGGCCAGGCGGATGTGAGCATCAAGCTTGGTCAACTTGCCTTGCGGGTCCTTGCGGTAGTCCGGGACCTGGGTTTCGTGCTGGCCGTCCATGGGCGCGCCCGTGGGTTTGATACGGCCGATGATGCTTTCCTGTTCTTGCAGCGGAGTGCGATCCCAGCGCTCGACAAAGTTACGGATGATGCGCACGGCCTGGTAACTGCCATGGGCGGCCCAGGCCGGCTCGTCGCTGGTGGGCTGTACCCAGACGATCTGGTCCATGGCCTTGTCATCGTTGGAGTTGGGGTTGGCCGAGCCATCGCGAAAGCCCAGGAAGTTGCGCGCACTCTGTGCCGGTTCGCCGGGCTTGGCCGGTGCCTGGGGCGGCACGCTGCCTTCTTGCTTCCAGCGCACCAGCAGCAGGTCGGGCAGGTTTTTGACGATGTCACGCAGCGCGTGGATATTGGTGTCCGGCGTGTTGGAGCTGAACTGCAGGCTCAGGTCGCCGTGACACTGCGCCGGTTCCAGTGCATCGTTGGGAAAGCCGACCATGCGACTCAGGCGCTTGGGCTTGGCGGCGGCAAGGCCGAAGCGTTCGTCGAACAACGACTCACCGACCGATACTGTAATGGTCAGGTTATCCGGTGTGACCACAGGGCCAAGGATGCCGGAATCGGTGGGCGGCAATTTCGGGTCGACCTGGGGCACGGTGCCGCCGGTCATCAGAAATGCGATGCGCTCGTTGAGGGTGCGGAACAGACGTTCCAGGTCTTGGCGGTCGCTGGCCAGTACATCGAACGCCACGACCATGCCGCAGGCCGGGCGCGGGGTGACGATGCCGCTTTGGTGCTTGCCGAAAAACGCCTGGTGGTCCTGGGTCTTGTCACTGCGTGGTGCGGTGGTGACTTGCTCAGCCGCCATCGCCGGGCAGGTCAGGCTGCTGCCGGCAATCGCAGCGCCGGTGGCCGCCATGCCCAACAGGACGCGGCGACGTTGGAGGTCAAACTGTTCTGTATCACTCATGTATGCGGTCGTCTTCACTGCAGGCCGGAAAGGCCAAGGGCGGGGTCGATTCCATCGAGTGCAACGGCCAGTGCCTTGGCCTTGTCGCCGATCTGCTTGCGCTGATCGGCTGTAACCTTGTCGTAGCTGGGGTAGCGGTCATTCACCTTGAGCCCGTCGAGTTCGCTGTCGAAGGCGTTGAGCGCGCTGTCGATAGCGGGCAACAGGTCGGCGGCGGACTTGACCAGCAACGGGCGCATCAGGTCGACCACCTTGCGCGCGACCTGCAGATTGGCGGCAAAGCCGTTCAAGTCGATGTGGCTGTAGCGTTCCTCTTCACCGCTCGCCGCCCGCACGTCCGCCAGGCTGTTGAGGTTGCGGACCACGATGCTCACCAGTTGCTCCGGGGGCAGGGACTGGGCCAGTAATTGCTGCTTGAGCGTGGTGACGTCGGTAACCAGGCGTTGGGCGACCGGCGCGAGGCCATCAAGGCTGTGTTGCTGGAACAGGCTGTATTCGAGGCGGTGGAAGCCGCTGAAGGCGGGGTCCTGCTCGCGCTTTTCAAAATAATCGGCGCGGGCATTGATCGCGTTATCCAATTCGGCCAGACGCTGAGACGCCGGCGCCAGGCGCTGATACGCCTCGCGCGCCGGTACATACAGCGCCTGGGCCTGGGCCAGGTCGCCGGCGGCGATGGCCTGTTGCAGGACCGTTACGGCCTTGACCAGCGCACCGCCTTGGCTGCTCAGGTACACGCGAAACTCCGACAACGGGCCGATAAAGGCCACCATCGACGGCTTGGCCTTGGCCTGGGCGTCAGACTCTGCCGTGGGCGTGACATGCAAGGTGCCGCGAGGGTTGCTCAGCAGGCCACAGGTAATGGCGTAGTCGCCGGGCAGCAGGTTGGCGTTGATCACTTGGCTCAGGCCTGGGGCGATGTTTTCCCGCTCTTCGACCACCAGCACGCCGTCGAGGATTTCCCACTCCACCGCGCGGTCGGAGCGGTTGATGATGCGAAAGCTGGCATGTCCTGCTGGTACCGTCAGGGCGTTGGGTTCGCAGGCGTGGCCGTGGATGGTCACCGCGATTTCATTGTGGTTGGTCTGGCGCTTGCCGGCGGCCAATTGCGAGGCGTAGTAGAACAGGCCTCCGGCGGCGATCATCACCACCACCGAGCCGGCCACGCCCCAGCGCAGGGCGCGGGACGGCGGGGCCGATTGAGGGGTTGGGTTGGACAAGAGACGGTCCTTACTGGCTGGAAACTGAAGAGGTATTGGCAACGGGCTGGGTAGGGGCCGCGGGCAGGAAGAACATCACCAGGGCCACCACCAGGTAAATCAGATAGGCGCCCAGGGTGCTCACGGTCGGCGCCTCCTGGTAACCGAACATACCGGCCAGTACCGAACCGAGCGGGCTGTCCATGGGCAACGCAGCGCTGAAGTCGAATAGCACGGTCTGCCAGTGATTCCACACGCCGGCTTCATGCAGGGCTTGCACCGAATTGGCGAGAATGCCGGCCGCGACCACCAGGATGAACAGGCCGGTCCAGCGGAAAAACGCACTGAGGTTCAGGCGCATGCTGCCGGAATAAATCAGCAAACCCACAACAATGGCCAGCGCCAGGCCAAGCAGGGCGCCCACCGGAGCGCCCGGACCTTCGCTTTGCTGGAACACGGCCAACAGGAAGAACACCGTCTCCAGCCCTTCGCGGGCCACGGCGAAGAACACCATGGCGATCAAGGCGAACACCTGATGCCTGGAGCCGGCCAGCGCATGATCGAGGGATTCATGCAGCGAGTGTTTAATCGAGCGCGCCACTTTGCGCATCCAGAACACCATGGAACTGAGGATGCCCACGGCCACCAGACCGACGACACCTTCAAACAATTCCTGCTGCTTTTGCGGGAATTCCGCACTGACCAACTCCAGGCCGCCGCCCACCAGCAGCGCCAGCGCTGCCGCCAGGAACACGCCGATCCACACTGCAGGCATCCACTGGCCACGCCCGGTCTGTTGCAGGTAACTGGCGATAATGCCAACGATTAATGCCGCTTCAATGCCTTCGCGCAGCATGATTAAAAAAGGAACGAGCATCGGGCACCCGGGCACAACTAGTTAGGGAGCTAAGTTGTAACATAATGATACTCATTGCTAAACAAGAAATATTGACCTTTGCTGAACGTGGGCTGAACGGTGGTGGCGAAGCGCAACCGCCTTTATGATGCAGACCACCCAGACTGCAGCCGGACAGTTCAACGCCCCATGTCGGAAAAAGACACTATCTCCATCCACCTTGTGCGCGAAGCGCTGTTGCACAGTTGCGCGCCGGGAGCGGCCACCGTTGAGGCATTGAGCAAAGTCGGGATTGACCCGGCGTTGCTTGAGCAGCCCGACGCTCGCGTGGCGGCCACGGCCTATGCACGTCTGTGGCGCTTGCTGGCGCGGCGCAGGGACGATGAGTTTTTTGGCATGGACCCACGCACACTCAAGTCCGGTAGCCTGGCGTTCCTGTGTCGCGCCTCCATGGCGCAACCCAGCCTGGCGGCCGGCCTGGAAACCGGCTTGGGGTTTCTCTCGTTGATGCTTGAGCATCTTCCGGCCCAACTGGTTCGCCAGCAGAGTCTGGCGGAGATTGTCCTGCTCGAACCTGATGAGCCAAAACGCGCTTTTACCTATTTCACCTATTGGATGATCGTCCACGGCGTCGCCTGCTGGCTGGCGGGGCGGCGCATCCCGATCCTCGCCATTGAACTGCGTTGCGCGCAGCCGGACTTCTGTGACGATTACCGGGTGATGTTTTCTGACAACCTGCGCTTTGACCGACCACGCACACGCATGATTTTTTCAGCCGATTGTCTCGACCTGCCGATCAAGCGCAGTCCGGAAGAACTCAAGCGCTTCCTTGCCCGTGCGCCGGCCAACATCCTGGTCAAATACCGCGATCCCGAAAGCCTCGCCACCCGTATCAAGCACGACCTGCGCCAGATGCCGCCCCATACCTGGCCTGAAACCGAGGGCCTTGCGGCCAGCTTGTGCATTTCCGCTTCCACACTGCGCCGCCGCCTGGCAGAGGAGGGGCAGACTTATCAGGGCCTCAAAGACGGTGTACGCAAGGAGCTGGCGATTGTGTGGCTGGCTGAACCGCAGATCAGTTTTGCCGAGATTGCGTCGCGGTTGGGGTTTGCCGATACCAGTTCGTTCTACAAGGCGTTCCGCAAGTGGTCCGGGTCCAATCCGGGGCACTTGCGCAGCCTGATTCTGCGCGACGCGAGTTGAATCGGCGGCAATTAGCGTAGCGAAAGGTCTGGCTTGCGCCTCGTCTTTTTCCTATGGAGCCAGCGCAGACCTTCTCTCAGTCTGGAAACCCTTATTGAACGCTGGGTCATGGACGTGTTATCAAAAGTTCCTGCAGCAATACCTCTTCTCTCTTCAGCGCGTTTCGGTCCCCCACCTTTTGTTACCCCCCCTGAGGTCTCGTCATCGTGGGTTGCCGGGTCGGATCCCGCGCAACACAGATTCACTCAAGCCGAGGCGGACGCGATTGACCGGCAAGCCTGGTTGACCGTGTTGGAGCGCAGTGTGCTCGATAAGGCTGACTATGCCTTCGTCGACCTGGCGAACCTGCGGTTTAACCTGGCACCCCGTCCTGGCGCCGTCGACAAAGACACCACCGCGCTGGCGTTTCTGCAACAACGTTTTCCAGGGCTGAGTGGTGAAAACCTGCCGCGAACGGCCGCGCAGGTGCGTAACCTGATCAATTGGCAGCGTCTTGGGCTACCATCGAGTCCTGCCTTGGGCAACTACACCTGGGCATCTGCGCAGGCACCGGAGCCAGGCCACCCAAGCCTGAGCCTTGACGAACGCCAACGCTTGGTCGAGGCGTTAAGAACCTATGTCGGCGACGGCATCCTCACCAGCATGAACGTGACCACGCAAAACATGGATGATCAGATCACTCGGCATCTGAGTAGCCATGCACCGCTCAATCGCTATCGGCAGAACACATTGCTGGCTGCGATTGGGCGTGATCCTGCCGGGTTTTCAAACGACCAGCGCAACCAATTGCTGCTGACTGCCCTGATGTTGAGCATTGACCCCGAGCTGGGGCAGCGTAGAAACCATATCGCAGGTTATGACCTGTACTCACCGGCTAACGCCGGGCGTACCCTGGCAGAAGTCAAGGGCGACTTGAAGGCGCATCTGGTGCGCAATGGGCGCGTGCGGCCCGAGGCGGTGGATGCCACTGTGCATATCATGCTGGCCAGTGTCGCTCCAGAGTTTGTGCTGCCAGACACGCCGGATACGTTGCGCATCGGCTCTCCTGCCTGGGTGGTACTCAGGAAAACTGTCGCGTTGCTGGAGGAGTCAGCAGAGGGCTCCAGCCGCACCCTCACCTATGACCAGGTGCTGGAGCGCGCCATCCTCCAGGCCCAGACGCCGGAGCAAACGGTGTTGTTTCATGCCATCGAAACAGAACCGCTGCTTGATTGGGCAACGATGCACGGGGTAATTGCTCGGCGAGCGGACGATCAGTACACCACCCAAGACCTGCAAGTCGCGGCGACAAAATACAACGACTATATCGAGAGCTCTCATCAGGCCCTTGTAACATTGAGCACCCCGATAAAAGACCGGCGAGCGCGAGCACAGGCTGACCTCGAACGCGTGCTTCCCGGGCACGATCTGAACGAACCGATGCATACCGTGGCGTACCGGTTTCCCCAGTTGCTGTCTAATATGGTGCCCGGGTTACCCTGGTTGCAGCGCAGTCTCGGCTTTAAGGAAAGCCTGGTTGACCTGCACATGAGCGGCAATCTCAAGTACGGTGAATTTGCCTCGACCAGGCTTGTGGATATGACTGGCGCCACGTTGTTCAAAGATGAATATGACCCCAGGCTGGCTTCCCTGCGGGTGCACTTCACGAGGTTGAAACATTCCGGGCAGTCCCTTGCCGAGGCTGTCAAGGGTGATACCGAGCGTTTTCAAAAGGCCGTCTCCACGGGCCTGAAAGACATTCTCAGCAAAATGCCCTACGCGGACCGGCAGGCACTGGCCACTCAGGAACTGACCTTTTATCGAGTCGAGGCCGAGTCCATTAATGGCGCAGGTACTTCCATAACAGATGCCGATGAGCAACTCCAGGCGGTGAGGGGGCGCTATGGCTTCCTGATCGGCGTCGGGCAGGGCAAAGATGCCAAGTGTTATGAGTTTTTTCCCATGAGCGGGACCTATGTCGAACGGCACGACTTCAAGGCGATGTTGGACAAAGGCGAGGCAATCGTCCCGCGGTTGTGGGTGACCCGTATGAAGTCCCACGTGGACGGTCCACGGGCGGGGGCATCCGAGGTGCAGATCAGGGCATTGCGCGAAACACTGCCGGCGGCGACATCTTCACAAACGCTGGCACCGCTTGGTTTTTTTTCGGAGCGGGCCAATGCGATTGCTGACTACGTAGCCCAACGCAATCTGGTGCTGGATCCCGAACAACTCCTCACTACCGCAATGGGGCAAACGGCCTCGGAGCGTTTCCAGGATCGGGTCAAACGGGTCAGTAAAACACTTGTAAATACATTGATTCCCTTCAAGGCTTGCTACGACGACATTGTCTCCGGGCACGTCAAAAAAGACCTGAGAGCGTTGACAGGGTGCGCCACCGACGTTGCGGTAGCCATTACTGTCGTCGCAGGAGGTGCAGCGGAGGGGGCTGCAGCGTTCGATAAGGCGCAAACCGGCTTTTCCAGGCTGGCGGCGGCTACCCGGGCGGTGGGGACAGTCACCAACCGTTTGCTCAATCCATTCGCCGGCCTCTCTGAACCTCTGCTCAAAGCCGCCAAGTGGGTAGGAAGCCGCCTGTATCGGCTTGGAGAGAAGTCCCAGAGCGTGGTGCGCGCCGCTTGGAAAGCGCAACTCGAAGAACAACGGGTCGGGCGCGTTCGGCAAATGCGCCGCGACTCGCTAAAAAGCACAGAAAAGCCGCAGGAAGAGCGCCCGGTGGAGACGCAACCGAACGAAGGCAAGGTCAAGCCAGGGCCGAGAGCCACACGCGCGGAGGTCAAGGAACTCATCGAGCGTTCGCAGCCGCTGATGGTGTCCAAGGTGGACGATGCACTTAAAGCGCTAGCAGACCCTGCGCTGACTGAAGACGTGGACTTTGTGCTCAAGAGCTTCCAGGGCATTAGACCTGATCACGCACGAAAACTGATGACCTCTCGCCTTACACGGCTCAAGACCAACGCTCAAGCGCTGACCACCAGAAACATAAAGTTCATGCGCTCCCGGGACCAACGATGGGTGGCGCAGGTCATCCCGGAAGATTTCAAGGTCGATAAGACGGGGAAATTCATGGAGGTCAACATCGATGGTGCCAAGCGCTATTACCAGCATTTCGGCTCCCACGAAGGCGCTATGAGCAACGCGTTGATTCATGAATTGGACCACCTGCCAGGCCCTGTGAGCCGAGGTACGCTTGATCTCGCCTACCTCACGCGGTTGAGAACAGATGAAGAAAATGCGGCAGGTTTGCTCAACCTGGCCAACGGGCATACCGACCCTGCAGTGTTGGTCCTGCCAGGTGAAGATGCACCAGTCCTTGTGGGCAAGACGGGCGTCAACATGTATGGCTCCCGCGCCGGCAATCTCAACGCGGAGTCCACGATGACCAGTGTTGCCCTGCTGTCTCAGCTCAAGACAGACCCCAACTTGTTCAAGCAGAACCGCGCGATAATTGAAGCCGCGCAGGCGGCTTTTGGGGAATTACCGATCACCGATCAGGTACCCATAAGAATCGTCAGCAAACGCTCTGCGCGCGCCCCCGCGCCAGGGTTGATCTACGCGATGGAGCAGGGCTCCAGGAAGCTGATCGGAGTTTACCGATTAATGCAGCAGCCTCCCGGTACAGTGCTTCCCGAGCGCCCGCCCACGCATCAGCCGGCACGTGACCAGGCGTTCAAGGCCTATGTGCAAGAGCACTTGGTATTTTAAAAAAGGTTCTTTTTAGAATGGGCGGCCAGGACGGCACCTGACTTGCGTGAAAGTGGCGTTACAGGCGGGATTAGGAAATAACTGACAGCGCCCTTCGCTTGAGTATGACAGACCCTGCCTTATTGTTTTTAGGAAGTGGCTGGCATATCCGGAACAAAAAATCGTGCACAGTTTTAATGGTGATCCTACGCGGCCGCTACAGACGCTTTTGGGTAGAGGGGTCACAGTACTTAACTGTGAGGGCGTTGCTATAGCTGAATGAGCACGTGGCGTGATGACCTTCATGCGTTAAGTTTTCAATCCATAATGTGATGGTGAACTTATGAAGCGTTTAATTGCGTTACCCTTTAGTGCGTTGATGGTGGTGTCTGTTCAGGTGTCTGCGCTTTGCTTGAATATTTCAGAGAGCTTCACCGGGATAATCGGGCCTGGAGGTGATAGTGTCGCCCATGGTCCCTTCACGATAACTGGTGCGAACGGTTGCTCCGGCGCAAATATAAATGCCATGGTTTCCGCTGGCGGTGCAGGGAGAAGTCCTCAGATTTATATTGATCAAGAGGTCGGCAGTTCCTGGAAAGCCGTCGCCGGTAACGCGCTTTCAGCCAATACTTCCTGGGTAGGAACCTTAGGTACCTATCGAGTGAGGCTTCACAACCCGGATGGGGAATCAAAGTCCTATTCGGGTACCGTTAGATACGGCCGCTGACCCATAGATAAATAGGGTGTGCCAGAGGTTCTGGCACACTTCGATTTGGGTTTCTGCGTCGGGATCAAGCATGCTCTTCGACTGACAGATCATTTTTCGAAGAGTTCGAGAAGTACGCCAACGCATTAATAGCGCGATTAGCATCCACCATCCCTTTTATGTATTCAGGAATGCCTTGCGAGCGCCCCACGCTTGGGTTGCTTTTAACAAAGTCAAGGTAATCATCCAGCTTTTCGTTGAATAGGGCGATTGCGTTGAATTTTACCTGTGTGTTTGTTTGTTTTCCGTTGGCATCAAATGCACCATCTCCAAATGTGAATATGCCGAAAGCGTTTGCATCAATGATATTGCTCTCGTACAACCGCCTTCCGACCACTTTTAGCTCGTCAGTGCTAATAGATGTCATGTCATAGCTCTTTAAAAACTGCTTCAGGTCAGCAAGATGCGTTTGCTGCCACACTCGCAGTTCATCAACGGCTTTGGACTCTTCAGTAAAAGTAAACGTGTTCGTCGTTTTCTCTGGGTTTTTGATGACAAAAGCATCTGCCTGCTTAGAAAGCGCATTGGGCATTACCACTCTCATATCCATGCTCGTCTCCTTATAGGATGAAAGGTTCACCCTGCTATCGACCCCTTGCGACAGATATTTAACCTGTTTGAATATTTGGGAAACTTCTTTCAGATAAGTATTACACGTAGGCCAAATTGATTGATCCGCTAATGCCAGGGTAAAAAAAAGCCCCGCGACCGAATGGACCGCAGGGCTAAAAATTGGCTGGATGCGACCAACCAAAGGAGCTCTTTACATCACTTGCTGCTAGCCACCACTGTATCCGGCTGCCAGCCACCCCCAAGGGCCTTGTAGATTGCGACGATGCCGCGATACAGGTCGACTTCGGCCTGGGCCTGGGCGTCTTCGGCGGCCAGGCGTTCGCGCTGGGCGTCGAGCAGGACCAGGAAGTCCACGGTGCCTTCGCGGTAGCGGATCGCCGCAAGGTCGGCGGCGGCGCGGCTGGATTCGCTTTGGCGGATCAGCGAGACCAAACGTTGCTGGCGTTTGCCGTAGTCGCTGAAGGCGTTTTCAGACTCTTCCAATGCCAGCAACACTTGCTGTTCATAGGTGGCCAGCGCGCCATCGGCTTCGGCATTCGCGCCACGCAAACGCGCGCGTACGCTGCCCAGGTCAAACGCGGCCCAAGTGATGCTCGGCCCTAGAGACCAGGCATTCGCGGCGGCCGAGCCGATCTGCGAACCGCGCCCGGCGGTGAAGCCGAGGAAACCGCTGAGGCTCACCCGTGGGAACAGGTCGGCCTTGGCCACGCCGATACGTGCGGTGGCGGCGGCCAGTTTGCGTTCGGCGCTGAGGATGTCCGGGCGCCGTTGCAGCAGTTGCCCTGGGTCGCCAATCGGCAACGCCTTGGCAATCGCTGGCAAGTCTTTCGGGCTCAGGTCCACGCTCAGCTTGTCGGGGCGCTGGCCGAGGAGGGTGGCGATGCGGTTGCGTTCGCGCACTTGTTCGGCCTGCAGTTGCGGCACGCTGGCTTCCACCGCTGCCAGGCGCGCATCGGCACGTTCCACGTCGAGCTGATCACCGACGCCAGCATCACGCAGGCTGACGGTGATGGCACGCGACTCCTGCTGGTTCTTCAGGTTGTCCAGGGCAATACGTTCGCGCAGTTGCGCACCGCGCAGTTGGCCGTAGGCATCCACCAGCTCGGCAATCATGGTGACTTGCAGCTGGTACAGGTCGGCTTCGGCCACCTGTTGGTCGGCGTCACTGGCTTCCAGGTTGCGGCGGATACGTCCGAACAAATCCACTTCCCAGGCCATGTCCAGGCCCAGGTCGTAGCGCTCGCTGTTGACGCGTTTGGTGGTCTGGCCGGGAATCTGGCCCTTGCCCACATCGCTGCTGGCGCGGGAGGTGACCACCGGCATGATGTCGTTGGCCGCATCATCACGGATGGCCCGTGCCGCCCGCAGACGGGCGAAGGCCACGCGCAGGTCGCGGTTGCCGCTCAGGGACTGGGTCACCAGTTGGTTGAGGGTCGGGTCGTCGAACTGCTGCCACCAGATGCCTTCGTATTTGGCGTGGTCGTAGCTCTTGGTGTCGGCGGCGGCCGTGATATTGGCCGCCTCCAGTTGCTGGGTCTTGTAGTCCGGGCCTACGGCACAGGCGGCGAGCGCCAGCACCAACAGGCTCGGCAGGAATACTTTCACACTCATTGCTGTGTCTCCAGCTTCAAGGCCTTGGCCGCTTTGCGCGCTTCACTGCGTTCGACATAGCGGCGGATCAGTACGTAGAACACTGGTGTCAGCAACAGACCGAAGAAGGTCACACCGATCATCCCGGAGAACACCGCCACGCCCATGGCATGGCGCATCTCGGCGCCGGCACCGCTGGAGAGCACCAACGGCACCACACCCATGATGAACGCGAACGAGGTCATCAGGATCGGCCGCAGACGCAGGCGGCAGGCTTCCAGTACCGCGGCGAGCGGATCGAGGCCTTCCTGCTGTTTATCCTTGGCAAATTCGACGATCAGAATCGCGTTCTTGCACGCCAGGCCCACCAGTACGATCAGGCCGATCTGGGTGAAGATGTTGTTGTCGCCGCCCGAGATGATTACCCCGGTAATGGCCGACAGCAGCGTCATCGGTACGATCAGGATCACCGCCAGCGGCAGGCTCCAGCTTTCGTATTGGGCGGCCAGTACCAGGAACGCCAGCAGCACACAGAGCGGGAACACGAACAGCGCGGTATTGCCCGAGAGGATTTGCTGATAGGTCAGGTCGGTCCACTCGTAGGTCATGCCGTTGGGCAGTTCATCTTTGAGCAGTTTTTCAATCGCGGCCTGGGCCTGGCCGGAGCTGTAGCCCGGCGCGGCGTTGCCGTTGATTTCTGCGGTGATGAAGCCGTTGTAGTGCATCACGCGGTCCGGGCCCGAGGTGTCGCTGACCTTGATAAAGGTCGCCAGCGGGATCATCTCGCCTTTGTTGTTACGCACTTTCAGTTGGCCGATCTGGTCAGAGTCCTGGCGGAACTGTTGCTCGGCCTGCACGTTGACCTGGTAGGTACGCCCGAAGCGGTTGAAGTCGTTGGCATACAGCGAACCCAGGTAGACTTGCAGCGTGTCGAAGATGTCGCTGATCGCCACGCCGTGGGTCTTGGCCTTTTCGCGGTCGATGGCGGCGTCGACCTGTGGCACGTTCACGGTGTAGCTGGTGAACAGGCCGAACAGTTCAGGCACGCCGTGGCTCTTGGCAATCACGTTCTGCACTTCTTTGTACAGCTCGTCATAGCCGAGGTTGCCACGGTCTTCGATCTGCAGGCGGAACCCGCCGATGGTGCCCAGGCCCTGTACCGGCGGCGGCGGGAAGATCGCCATGTAGGCTTCTTCGATATTGGCGTATTGGCCGTTCAGTGCACCGGCAATCGCACCGGCAGACATGCTTGGGTCTTTGCGCTCATCAAAGGGCTTCAAGGTCACGAACACGATGCCGCTGTTCGGACTGTTGGTGAACCCGTTGATCGACAGGCCCGGGAAGGCAATTGCGGCTTCCACGCCGGGTTGTTTAAGGGCGATCTCCGACATGCGCTTCATCACGTTTTCGGTGCGGTCCAGGCTCGCCGCGTCGGGCAGTTGGGCGAAGGCCACCAGGTATTGCTTGTCCTGCGCCGGTACGAAACCCGTCGGTGTGTGGGCAAAGCCGAAGAACGTCAGCACCATCAAACCCGCGTAGACGAACAAGGCAATGCCGCTGCCGCGAATCACACGGCGCACGGTGCCTACATAGCCATGGCTGGCCTTTTCGAAAAAGCGGTTGAAGGGACGGAACAACCAGCCTCCGAAGACCTTGTCGAGGAACTTGGAGAAACGGTCCTTCGGCGCGTCGTGACCGCGCAGCAGCACAGCGGCCAGGGCAGGGGACAGGGTCAGGGAGTTGAACGCCGAGATCACGGTTGAGATCGCGATGGTCAAGGCGAACTGCTTGTAGAACTGCCCGGTCAAGCCACTGATAAAGGCGGCTGGAATGAACACCGCACACAGCACCAGCGCCGTGGCGATGATGGGGCCGGTCACTTCACTCATGGCTTTTTCGGTCGCCGGGAACGGCTCCAGACCCAGTTCGATATTACGCTCGACGTTCTCCACCACCACGATGGCGTCGTCCACCACGATGCCGATGGCCAGTACCAGGCCGAACAATGACAGGGCGTTGAGCGAGAACCCGAACAGGTGCATCACCGCAAAGGTACCGATCAAGGATACCGGTACCGCCACCAATGGAATGATCGAGGCGCGCCAGGTCTGCAGGAACAGAATCACCACCAGCACCACGAGGATCAGTGCTTCAAACAGGGTATGCACCACCGCTTCGATGGAACCGCGCACAAAGATAGTCGGGTCATAGGCGATGCGGTAATCCATGCCCGCCGGAAAGCTCTTTTTCAGCTCGGCCATTTTGCTGCGTACATCGTTGGAGATGTCGATGGCATTGGAGCCTGGACGCTGGAAAATCGGAATCGCAACGGCGGGCTGGTTATCGATCAACGAGCGCAGCGCGTATTGGCTGGAGCCCAGTTCGACCCTGGCGATGTCCTTGAGGCGGGTGATTTCACCGTTGGCGCCGGCGCGAATCACGATGTTCTCGAACTCTTCCTCAGTGACCAGGCGGCCCTGGGTGTTGACCGACAACTGGAAGCTGGTGTCACTCGGCGCAGGTTGGGCGCCCAGGGCACCGGCTGCCACCTGGCGGTTCTGCTCGCGGATCGCCGTGACCACATCGGTGGCGGTCAGGTTGCGTGAGGCGGTCTTGTTCGGGTCCAGCCACACGCGCAGGGAGTAGTCGCCCATGCCGAACAACTGCACGTCACCGACGCCGCCCAGGCGGGCCAGTTCGTCCTTGATATTGAGGATCGCGTAGTTGGACAGGTACAACATGTCATAACGCTGATCCGGGGAGGTCAAGTGCACCACCATGGTCAGGTCGGGGGAGGCCTTGTCCACGGTAATACCGATGCGCGTCACTTCCTCCGGCAGCTTGGGCTGGGTGCGCGTCACACGGTTTTGCACCTGCACCTGCGCGTTGTCCAGGTCGGTGCCCAGGGCGAAGGTGATGGTCAGGGTCAGCTTGCCGTCGGCGGTGGACTGCGAGGACATGTACAGCATGTTCTCGACACCAGTGATGGCTTGCTCCAACGGCGCGGCCACGGTTTCACCGATGACTTTGGGGTTGGCACCCGGGAAGTTGGCGCGCACTACCACGGTCGGCGGCACCACCTCCGGGTATTCGCTGATCGGCAGTTGGAACAGCGAGATTGCGCCTGCGATCAGGATCAACAGCGACAGCACCGCTGCGAAGATCGGCCGTGAAATGAAGAACTTGGAAAAATTCATCTTGAGTCGTATCCCTTAACCGCGTGGAGTCGCGACGCTTGCGAGCTTGGGCGCGGGTTTCTCCGGCGCCACTTGCTCCAGGTTGCTGGCTTCAAGGGCTTGTCGTTGTTGGGCCAAGGCGGCGAGGGTTTCCTTGCTGGCCATCGGGATGGTTTCGGGTGCGACCGGCGAGCCTGGGCGTACACGCTGCAGGCCCTTGACGATCACGGTGTCGTCCTTGGTCAAGCCGCTGCGCACGATGCGCAAGCCTTCGATTTTCGGCCCCAGTTCCACCGCGCGATAAGCCGGCTTGTCGCCGTCCATCACCAGCACGAATTTCTTGCCCAGGTCAGTGCCGACGGCTTCGTCGTTGATCAACACCGCCGAATAGGTGCCGCTGCCGACCAGTTTCAAGCGCGCATACAGGCCAGGGGTGTATTCGCCCTTGCTGTTGTCGAACACCGCACGGCCACGGATGGTGCCGGTAGCCGGGTTGACCTGGTTGTCGACGAAGTTCATCTGGCCCAGGTGCGGGTTACCGGTTTCGTTGGACAGGCCCAGGTACACAGGGGTGGTTGCGCCGCGCCGGCCTTCACGGGCCAGTTCGGTGTACTTGAGGAACACGCGCTCATCGGCATCGAAGTAGGCATAGACCTTGTCGGTGGAGACCACGCTGGTGAGCGCAGTGGTATCGGCGGTCACCAGGTTGCCGGCGGTGATTTCGGCACGGCTGACGCGGCCACTGATGGGCGAGGTCACGCGGGTGAAGCTCAGGTTCAGCTTGGCCAGGTCCAACTGCGCCTGGATCCCGGCCATCGCGGCACGGGCTTCCTGGGCTGCGGTGGTGCGCGAGTCGGCCAGTTCGGCGGAGATCGCATTGCTCTGGCGCAGGCGTTCGCCGCGTTGCGCTTCGTTTTCGCTGCGGGTGGCGGCGGCTTTGGTCTGAGCCAGTTGGGCCTCCAGGCGGCGTACTTCGGCCTGGAACGGGCGCGGGTCGATCTGGAACAGTAGGTCGCCTTTCTTGACCAAAGCGCCTTCAGTAAAAGCGACTTGGTCAATCTGGCCGGACACCCGAGGACGAATCTGCACGGTTTCCGGCGCTTCAAGGCGCCCGGTGAACTCGTCCCACTCGTTGACCGGTTGTTCCAGCACCTTGGCCACGCTGACCTTGGCAGGAGGCATGGCGGCCGCCTGTTCCTGGGTCTTGCCGCACGCGCTCATCACCACCACGGCCAATATCGCCAGAGGGAAGCGCAAATGTTTGAGTGACTGTTCCATGAGGTGCATCCGCCAATGTATTTGAGATGGGCGGATCATGCGCGGGGAGGTGCTATGTCACGAATCGAATGAAGCAAAGGTAACTATCATTCGGAATGATATAAGCGCGGAGTCAGCCCTCTAGCATGGGGGTTTTGTTAGGGAGCTATCAATGTGATTGATGACAAAAGACTGTTGCTGAGGGTGCAAGGAACTTTCCCAGCAATCCGTGGGACCATCACCGCGCCTCAAACGCGTCGCCCAGAAAGTCGATCAAGGACCGCACCGACGGCATCAGCCCACGCCTGGAGGGGAACACGGCGGTGATCACGCCTTCAGCGGGTTGCCATTCAGGCAATACGGCAATCAAACGGCCATCGGCCAGTTCGTCTTTCACGACTACCTGCGGCAGGTTGGCGATGCCCACGCCCGCCAGTGCTGCGTTTTTCAGGGTCGACATATCATCGCTGACCAGGCGTGGCGTGTGCGCGACCTGGGCCGTCGCGCCGTCCGGCCCGGTCAGGTCCCACAGGTACGCAAGCAACGGGTTGCCCCAATGGATCGTCGCCAGCCCGGCAAGGTCAGCCGGTAGCGAGGGCAGGGGAGCGTCCTGCAAAAAAGTCGCGCTCGCCACCAGTACCTGAGGACTTTTAGCCAGTACCTTCATGACCAGCTCACTGCTTTCCAGCGGCGGGAAACACAGGTTCAAGGCCATGTCATAGCCTTCGCTGATGATGTCGACCTTGCGGTTGAAGCTTTTCACGTTCAGTTCGACGCTGGCGCATTGCGCCATGAATTGGGCGAGCATCGGCGCCACCCAGTAGTTGAGCAGCGCAGTGGTGCAACTCAAGCGGATCACGCCCCGCGGCTCTGATTTGTTGAAGGCAATCACATCTTCGGCCGACTCGGCTTCGGCAATCATCGCCACGCAATGGCGGTAATAGGCCTGGCCGATATCGGTGACCTGGAACTGGCGCGTCGAACGCTGTATCAGCCGCGCCCCCAGCCTGGCTTCAAGCTGGCTGACTCTGCGGCTCAAGGTCGATTTGGGCAGGTTCAGCGCACGGCCCGCCGCCGCAAAGCCGCCGTACTCGACCACCTTGGCGTAGAGGAAGAGTTCGTTGAGGTCGAACATGGGCAGTGTTCCATTTTTGAGATGACCAAGATTAATTCAACTTAGCCAGTATCGACAGCCATGTACACTCCGTTCAAATCGACGCAGTCACCGAGGGCACCACATGATCGACCGTTTGCGCTGGGCAACCCATCGTCTCACCAAGCGATTGTGGTTCAGAGCCTCCTTGTTCTCGCTTCTAGGGGTCGCTACGGCACTGCTTGCCGTTGTGTTCAAAGACTTCGTTCCCGAGTCCCTGCCCACGCGCATCGGTGCAGATGCGGTGGACAAGATTCTGGGCATCATTGCGTCCAGCATGCTGGCCGTCACGACCTTTTCTTTGAGCACGATGGTCACCGCGTACGGTGCCGCAAGTAGTGGTGTGACCCCGCGAGCCACCACTTTGGTGATGGAAGACACTACGACGCAAAACGCCCTCGCTACGTTTATTGGCTCATTTCTTTTCAGCCTAGTAGGCATCATTGCCCTGAGCACCGGCGCCTACGGCGCGCAGGGTCGCGTGCTGCTGTTCGCGGTGACCATCGCCGTGGTTGTACTGGTGGTCTACACCCTGCTGCGGTGGATCGACCATTTGTCCAAGCTCGGCAGGGTAGGAGAAACCATCGACCGCGTCGAAAAAGCGGCCATGGCGGCCATCAGCCAACGCGCCCAATGGCCCTGCCTCGGCGCTGCAGCCTACCCGACCGATCACGCTCTGGCCCCCGGCGCAATGACCATCGAAAGTGAGCAGACGGGCTATGTGCAGCATATCGACGTGTTGGCCTTGGGCGCTATCGCGCAGCATGACTGCACGCATATTTACCTGGAGGTGGTGCCGGGAACCTTCGTACACGAAGGCATGCCACTGTTGCACGTGGTCAGCCTGGGCACCAGGCAAGACGATGGCACACAGGCCACCAGGGAAAAGATCCTGTCTACGCTGACCATCGGTAACCGTCGCACATTCGAACACGATCCCCGTTTCGGCCTCTGCGTCCTCTCTGAAATCGCTTCGCGCGCGTTGTCACCTGCCGTCAACGATCCAGGTACCGCTATTGATGTGATTGGCCGGGGAGTGAGAACGTTGACATGCTGGGGTAAGCCCGGCGGGTCTGGCCGGCAGACAGATCAGCAGTGTGAGCAGGTATTTGTTCGAGGGCTGAACGTCGATGATCTGTTTGAGGATTTCTTCGCCCCGATCAGCAGAGACGGTGCAGGTGTGTTCGAAGTGGATGCTCGCCTGTTGAAAGCCCTTATCAGCCTTGCCGAAATAGACCCTGTTCTGTTCAAAACGGCGTGCCTTAGGCAGGCGGACCAACTCATCACACGCGCGCATGCAACACTGACACTGCAGCATGAGAAGGAGCGACTAAGCGCCTTGGCCAAGGCGATAGGCGTGTAGGAGGCTACTGGGCCTGCGCAGCGGCACTCAAGGTAGGGAATTAATGGCCTTTATGACCGCATCGGCGATGGTCTTTGTAATAAGCCGACGCTGACAGTTATCAATCGTCGGGCTCAGCCATGTGGGCAGGCTGTTCAGTACGGGCAAAATCGCCGTGAGCGCTCCCTCACGCAACGGCCCGCCGGGCTGATGGCCCTGCTGGCCGATCACCTTCATGAGTTGCGACTCATAGGCTCGCCTCAATCGCTCAACGCTCGCCTGCATCGGAGCGCCCAGGCAATTGGCGTCCATGACCGCTAACTTGAAGTGCCCGGTCATCTGTTCATGCAATTGAAGATGGCCTTCGATCAGTGTTGTGAGACGTTGTGCCGGCGTCAATCTACGGGTGTTGATCCGGTCGACGTGCGACAAGAGCGCCTGATACAGCTCTATCAGCCACTCATACAACATGGCTTCCTTGCTCTCTACATGGTGATAAATTGCTCCCGGGCTGATGCCAACATGCGCTGCCAATTCGCGCATGCTGACCTGGCTGAAACTACGCTCCTTGAACAGCTCCAGGGCTCTGCGCTGAAACTCCGAGCGGCTGAGCGCGAGAGCCGTCCTCATGTGTCGAGTGCCTGCTGCTTGGCAATTTCCTGGTTGCGCAGTATGAACCGCTGCAACTTACCACTGGGGGTCTTGGGCAGTTGCTCGACGAACTCGATTTCCCGTGGGTACGCATGCGCAGCCAGGCGCTGTCGGACATGCAGGCGCAAGACTTCTGCCAACTCGACACTGGGCAGGTACTCACGATTGAGCACGACAAACGCCTTGATCAGTTCGGTGCGTTGCGGGTCGGGCTTGCCGATCACCGCGGTTTCGACGACTGCCGGATGTTCGACGAGCGCGCTCTCCACATCGAAAGGCCCCACGCGGTAGCCGGACGTGGTGATCACATCGTCGTTACGGCCGACAAAGCTGATACTGGCGTCCTCATTGAGCTCCACGATATCGCCGCTCAAGTAATAACGGCCCACAAACGCCTTGGTGGGCATGTGAAGGTAGCCATTGAACCAGCACAGGGGCGAGCGCTCGCGATCCACCGCCAGTACGCCCGGCTGGCCTGTCGGCAACTCCCTTTGCGCATCGTCCAGCACGACAATCCGGTACCCCGGCACCGCATAACCGGCAGAACCCTCGCGGACCCGATGGCGTAACCCATGGTGATTGCACAGCACCATGCCGATTTCGGTTTGGCCGTAATGATCGTGAATGACCACGCCGAGCTGTTCGGCGAACCAACGGATGACTTGTGGGTTGAGCGGTTCGCCGGCGCTGCTGACGACACGCAGTTGGCCACGTACGGCGTCGGCGAACTCGGCCCCGGCGTCAATCAACAGGCGAAAGGCCGTAGGCGAGCCGGCCAGGTTGCTGATCCCGTACTTGGCGATAATCCGGCTGGTGCTTTGCGTGGTGAAAGGGCCGTCATGGAACAGCGTAGCCCGGCCGCACGCCAGTGGCCCGGTCACTGCGTAATACAAGCCATAGGCCCAGCCGGGGTCGGCGAGGTTCCAGAAACGGTCGTCTTCGCGCAGGTCGATTGAATCGCGCATATAACTTTTGAAGGCAAGGATGGCGCTCAAAGGCACCTCCAGCGGCTTGGCCGGCCCTGTGGTGCCCGAGGTGCACATCAGCAGGAACGGCGCACGGGCGTCCAGCAGCTCAGGTGTGCAGTCGGGTTGTTGATGTTCCAGCACATCCCAAAACGCGTAGTCGCTGGGACGCCGTGAGGTGGCGTCGGTCACGATGACGTGGAGGCAGTCGAAGAGCTCGTCCAGCTTGGGACGATTGTGGGCGTCGGTCACGATCCAGCGCGCGTTGGAACAGTCCAGTCGCTGTTCAATGGCCTTGGGGCCGAACGCGGTAAAGAGTGGTTGGTAGACCGCCCCGATGCGCCAGGTTCCCAAGATGGCAATCACCAGTTCAACCGTGCGTGGCATCAGGCCGGCAACCCGATCCCCCGGCTGCACGCCATGGGCTCGCAGGAAGTTGCCGAAGCGCGCCGCGTGCGCCTGCAGTTCGCTGAAGGTGTGCTGCGTGGCGTGGCCATCGCGCGTTTCACAATACAACGCCACGCCATTGCCATGGGCATGCCGGTCGCAGCATTCAATGCAGGCATTCAAGGCGCCGGGTTCGCCGTGCAAGTCCCGGGCAGCCAGCTGTAGATAATCGAAGGATGAGACTGCTGAGTCGTAATCGCGCATAACGTACCTGGTTATTATTGTTGGAATATGTGCTCTGCCCACGCAGGCTGCGCGGCCACCTCTACCTCGGTCAAATGGGGTCAGCCTGCAAGGACGGCGTCGGCGCCGATAAGGCCAGGGAGTCAAAGGTTGTCGCCCCCGGCAGGGCTTGCCAGGCCGAGGGGCCAGCGGCGATTTCCCGAGCGCTCAGCAGGCAATTGTCGAGTGCGCGCTGCAGTGCCTGGGTGTCCAGGCCCTGGCCGATAAAGACCAGCTCTTGCCGGCAATCGCCGACAATGCTGTCCCACTTGGCCATGATGTTCTGCAACCGATATTCATCCAGCGGCCATTGCGCCTGCTCGATGAAGTTCCACCAGTGCCCGACGTAGTCCCACTGGAATTGCCTGCCGCTTTGCACCAGCAGGCCGGTTTCCAAGTGCCTGCTGGCGAGCCAGAAGTAACCTTTGCTGCGTAACAGTCGCCCGTTTCGCCAGGGCTGCTGGAGAAAATCGAGTAATCGCTGTGGGTGAAAGGGGGCACGCTCGCGGTACACCCAGGAGGTCACGCCATAGGTGTCCGATTCAGAGGCCGGTGCGTCGTCGGCCTGCATTTTTTTCATCCAGCCGGGCGAGGCCACAAGGCTGGGCAAATCAAACAGGTGAGTACCGAGGATGGCGGATAACTCCACGTTACCCTGAGTCCTCGGTATGATCCGCGCGCTCGGGTTAAGGCCGGCAAGAATCGCATGCACGGCCTGGTAGCCGGGCTCGTCGATCAGGTCCAGTTTGTTGACGAGAATGACGTTGGCGTATTCCACTTGCTCGATCAGCAGGTCGGTCAGGTGGCGCGTGGGTGCGTCGTCGCGGTCCACGATGCCCGGCGATTCGAGCAATGCCTCAAACCGACTGCCATCGACCACCGTCACCAAAGTATCGAGCCGCGCCAGTTCGCTTAGGCTGAAGCCCTGCGCGTCGAGGAAGGCGAACGTCTCGGCAACCGGCATCGGCTCGGAAATCCCCGTGGACTCGATCAGCAAGTAGTCGAAACGTTGCTGGCGTGCCAGGGCGCTGATCTGCTCGAGCAAATCGGCGCGCAGCGTGCAGCAGATGCAGCCATTGCTCATCTCGATCAACTCATCGCGGCCCCGGTGCAGCGCTACGTCGCGCCGCACCTGCTCGGCATCGATGTTGACCTCGCTCATATCATTGACGATGACCGCTACGCGCAGGCCGTCGCGATTGCGCAGGATATGGTTGAGGAGGGTGGTTTTGCCGGCGCCGAGGAAGCCGGAAAGCACCGTCACCGGCAGTCGGCCTGCCAAGGCACCGTCCATCATGCGTTCACCGTGCCATCGGCGTGGTCCAGGTAGCTTTCGAACAGGTCGACCACCACGAACCCCTCATCTGCTGCGTCGCCCCAGAGATCTTTCACGCGAAACTCGACGTGGTAGGTCGGCTGATGCGCCGCGCTCAGATCGCCGTGGCCGATAGCGTCAGGGAAGGGCCACTTTTGCGCGGTGCGGTGCACAACCACGCCTTCTTTGCCGCGCACGTAGGCCGGCATGCGGGTATGCCCGGCCACATACTCGTTGCGCACCACCACCCGGTCGCCCACTTCAAAGGGCGGGCGGCCGCTGATGGCCGGGCGCCCGCTGGCATGCGCGGGGTTCGCCAGCTTGAAGTGCGAACCCAGGGCCTGGTCGAGTTCCGCCTGGGTGATCACACCGGTTTCGACCAACAGGGTGGCGGTCGCGATGACATAGCGTTCGTAGTATTGGGTGCCGACATGTTGGCGCACGTCGAGGCGCTCCACGGCATGGCGAACTTCGTCCACGCTGAACTTTTTCAAGTGATCGGCACCGACAAACATCAGGCTGTAGGCCAGGTGTTCCCAGTCCTGCTTGAACACGGGTTGGTAGCTCAGGCTGTTGATGGTGTGAGGGATTTTGCCAAAGCCTTGAAACCCACCGAGATCGTGAAAGCCATCCATTGTGAATACCTCTGAAAAATGCAAAAAACAAAGGGCACCGTTTACGCCACGTAAGGCAGCGCCACGCCGATAAGGACATCCTTGGTGATCAGTTTTCGCAGGGCCTCTTCATCCATGGATTCGCTGCCCTTGGGCCGTACAGGCAGCACCAGATAGCGGGTTTCGGCGCTGGTGTCCCATACCTTGACGATGACGTCGGCCGGCAGCTCGGTGCCCAGCTCCCGCAGGACGGTGCGCCCTTCGCGCACCAGTCGGGCGCGGAACTCGAAGCCCTTGTACCACTCCGGCGGCAAACCCAGGACAGGCCAGTTGGTGCAGGAGCACAGGCTGCACACAATCACGTTTTTCACGCTGGGCGTGTCTGGCAGCGCAACAATGTATTCACCCTGCGGGCCGGTATAGCCAAATTGGGCGCACGCCGCGGTGCCGTCTTTGAGCAGCAGTTCGCGAAACTGCGGGTCCACCCAGGCTCTGGCGACCACTTGAGCCCCGTTCTCCGGGCTCCATTGGTGTGCCATCAGCTGTGTCATGTGGTCGATGTAACCGTCGGGGATCAGATCCTTCTGTTTGAGCACTTGCAGTAGCGCTTGCGCGCGTTCTCCCGGTGTTGATGTGGTTGCTTCATGTGCGCTCATAAGTTGACTCCTCATCGTTGAGCTTCTGGGCAGCGCCTGGCGGCTTGTTCTTTTTGCGCTGCGCGGGATTACCGGCTAACAGTTTTTCCAGTCAACCGACGCCTCGAACGCTGCGCCAGCCTGGTAAATCGTGCCTTCGGCATAGTGCTTGCTGACCAGCATCATCCCGACAGGTAAACCGTCTACCAGACCACAGGGAATCGACATGGCCGGATGCCCGGTGATGTCCTGGGCAGAGGCATTGCCGATCATTTCCAGTGCACGGGCCACGTACTCGGTAATCGAGCAACCCGGCTGCGGGTGGGGTTGGGCGATGATCGGGACGGTGGGCATCACCAGCAGGTCATACCGCGCCAACGCGGCGTCATACCCGGCACGTGCCACGCGCCTGAGGTTTTGTGCCTTGGCGTAGAAACGTCCGTTGTAGCGTTCCAGACCGTATTGCCCGACGAACATGCACAGCTTGAGAGAGGCGGACAGGTCATTGGCCTGATCGCGCCATCCGGCTTGCTGGTCCAGCAACCCGAGGTCATACAGCCCTTGCCAGTTAAAACCGGCCCCATTGC
Source organism: Pseudomonas sp. DWP2-2 (assembly GCF_049897065.1). Classification (NCBI taxonomy): domain Bacteria; kingdom Pseudomonadati; phylum Pseudomonadota; class Gammaproteobacteria; order Pseudomonadales; family Pseudomonadaceae; genus Pseudomonas; species Pseudomonas sp. DWP2-2. The sequence goes on from NZ_JAFCVN010000017.1 coordinate 56,892, forward strand.
CGTGCATCATCTGCATCATCAAGCCTTCACAGCCGATGGGGTGCCATAGCGAACCGGCAATGCTGTGCTCAGGCACCGACACCTCCTCGACCTGCGCGCCCAGCCGCGAAAACGCTGCAATGGCTTGACGTACGCAAGAGGCCACACGTGGGTCCTGGTTGGCCAGTTCAAAACCTTCGCGCAGGATGCCGATCCTCAGCCCGCTGACACCGCGTTCCAGGTAATCGCTGTAAGCGTCGACCTGCGGCGCGGCTTGTCGCGGATCGAGCCCATCGGCGCCGGCCATCACTTCCAGCATCAAGGCGTTGTCGCGCACGTTTGCGGTAATGGGGCCGGCGTGATCGATAGTCGCTTCGATGGCCATGATGCCGGTGTAGGGCACCAGTCCGTGGGTCGGCTTCATGCCGTAAGTGCCGCAGAAGGCGGAAGGGATGCGGATTGACCCGCCCTGGTCACCGCCGACTGCCAGGTCGACCTCGCCGGCGGCAACCAGTGCTGCGCTGCCGGAAGACGAGCCTCCCGAGGCAAAGCCCTGGCGAAAGGGGTTGTGCACCGGTGCAGGATCGGAGGTGTGGCTGCCGCCGGACAGGCAGTAGTGTTCGCACGTTGCCTTGCCGAGGATGGTCGCGCCGGCATCCAGCAAGCGCGTGACAACCGTGGCATCGAAGGCGGGAACGAAGCCTTCAAGCGGCTTGGCACCATTCATCATGGGGACGCCAGCCAGTGAAATATTGTCCTTGAGGGCGACCGTTTTACCCGCCAGCTTGCCTTCGCGCGCACCGTTGACTTCGGTGCGGAAGTACCAGGCGTTGAGCGGGTTGTGTGCGGCCGAGGGACGATAGCCCGAGCTGCGTTCATAACGGACCGGCGGGATGAAGTCCGGCAGCTCGTCAACCAGGTCATATGCGTCGAAGCTTGCCTGCATAAGCGCCAGGTATTCATCGGCTTGCTTTGCACTGAGTTGCATGTGCAGGCTGCTCGAAATATCCAATAGCTGTTCAAGGGTGGGGCGAGCGATTGCCATGGTTGGGCTGTCCTTATCGTAAGTGGCCGAAGAGCACTGCGTGCTCAATATCAGCGAGCCTGGGGCTCAAGATAGTCCGCGCATCCAGCCGGCGGCTTGGTTGAGAAAGACATCGACTTGGTTGAGCCGGACACCCAGGCGCCAAGGGCGCGCGGTCGCAGTTTCTGGCGTTAAAAAATGTGCGCGTAGCGCAGGTTCATGCGGAAGTCTTCGCGGGTGCCGTTGTCCACCGAGAGGTCTTTGCCCAATTGCAGTTGCACCTGGTCGGTGGGGCTGACGAACTTGGTGGCGGTGAGACGCAAGTTGGTGGTGCCTAGTTCGTTGTCCTGATTGACATGCTCGACGTTTGTCTCGCCACCCCAGGTACGCCCCAAGCCAATACCAAAGGTGGTGGTGGCGTCCGGCATGTAACGCCCCATGATCTGCGCTGCGTAGGACACGTCCTGCTTCATGCGGTCGGCATTTGCACCGTAATCCGTATTGTCGCCATACCAGGTCGCGCCGCCGACCAGGTCCATCGCCCATTTCTCTGTGAAGTGCTTGACGTAGGCGCTCTGCAGTTCGAATTTCCAGCGGTTCTCCCCTAGGTTAAGCGCGTCGTCCTTGTCATACGTCCCCGAAGGCACATACACATAGGGGGCGATACTGAGGGTGTCGCGGGCTTCGTTGAACCGCCATTTCACCGGCGCGGTGAGGATCAAGTCGCCCACGCCTCGAGTACTGCCCAGTGCTGAGGCGTCACCTGCGCCGGAGACGTGCCCGAAAGGCAAGAGGAATTGCGGGTCGATAGTGACTGTGTCGCTGAGCGCATACACATGGAGCAGACGCAGGATGCCAACGTCGGAGGTCACCCTGAAGTCAGAGCTGACCTTGTGGCCGTTGGCGTAAGCCGAGTCCGTAGTGGCGTGCTGATAATAAATCGCACCGATAGTGGCGCCGACCGGATATTGCTCGTAATCGCCAGGCGCGACTTCACCCGCGTTGGCGTGGAGGGCGGGCAACAGGGTTGAGAGAGTCAGCAGGTGGATCTTGTTCATTGTTTATTCCTCGCACAGGGGACCGGGCCACCCGTGAAGGGTGGCAGGCGGTAGAAGCCGGGTTGTTAAACGCCGCGGGCGCTCAGGCTGTGGGCGGCAAGGCGTCGCGCAACATGCCGGTTTGCGAGTGACAGTTGATGTACTCGAAGACCTGGCTCTTGGCGTCGGACACGGACACCTCGTGGTACAGCCTCAACTTCTTCAAACCCGCGGCCACGCGAAAGAACGTCACGAAAATACGCAGGTGGGTAGGGTGGGATTCAGCCCAGCGTTCGAGTTTCTCCACCGAGCGCCAGTGACCGATGTTGTAGCTCAGGTCGAGAACATTGCCGTCCAGGTCAATATTGCGCACGAACCTGTTGCTGTAGCAGCCCAGCGGCTGACCGTTGTCACGCAGGAAGTCCATGCCGTCCTGCAACGTCGGTAAAATTTCGTCGAGGTAGAGGGAGCGCTCGTCTGCCTCGGCATCCGCCCAGTCCTGGCCTGAACGAATCAGTGTGAGGTTGTCGTGCCCCAGCACCACGACGCGTCCGCCCTTGGCGGGGTCGCCCGCGACCACTTGCAGCTCGCTCGTGGGCTTCATCCAGTCGGTCTGGGAGATCGGGAAACGGTCGCGCATCGAGCCCCAATAGCCGTGCTCTTCGATCTCGCCACTGGTGGCATCCATGATTGCGCCGACACCGGGCAGGTTTTCCTGGAAGGCGTATAGCGTCTCGAACTGCTCGGCGCGTGGCGCGGTGATTTCGCGGAAGTAACCCAGGCCTTCACCCAGGCGATCCGGTGAACTCCACCAGTCATTCACCTGGGGTGAGCGCAACCAGCGGCAATGGGCGGCAGGGTCTTTCCAGTACCCGACCACAATCAGATTATCAAAGCCGCTGCTGTCGGTGTGCTGGGTCAAATCGTAGTTCTGCGGGCCCTCTGCCAGGCTGAAACTGCCGACGATGTGGCGCATAGCCTGCAAGGCCGCCTCGCGCTGGGCATCTCCTTGATATTGCACGCCCAGATAAGCCATCACCACTTGTTGCAGTTGCTCATCGGCGCGCGCCACCCACATCGGGAACGGCGGTTGATACTCTTCGGGTACACGGCGGGACAGGGTGCGTGGGCATTTCAGATGTGTGTCGATTGCAGATTCCATCTTGAGCTCCTCGTTATTTTCGTTCAGGCCTACGGGTGGGCGTCATCGCGTCGGCGGCAGGGGGCGCTTGGCGACCTGCCGTCGCTGCAGTAGCTGCATGGCCCCCCATTCAATCAACCAATAAGCCGACTCCTCAGGCGCGAGGTCGCGCCGTTGCAGAAGCCAGGAGGAATCAGCCAGTCGTGGTGCAGAGTGTCGATGCATGGCGTGCCTCATCAGCGGGGTATGAGCTGCTGCGAGGTGGAAATTAGGCCGGCAGAGAAGGCCGCGCTTTGTTAGGCGAGACAACCGCTTGGTTGGCAAAGACAGTCCTGCTACGGAGGTTCACCTGTGGTCTGCGCTGGTGCACACGGGCTGATGGCGTGATGTGATGTGCCCTTAAACGGGCATAGACGCGAGACCTGTGGCGAGGGAGCTTGCTCCCGTGACGGCCTGACAGCCGCCTCCCTCTATCTGACACCCGTCGGTGCAAATGTGGAAGCTGGCTTGCCACTGCATTTGGCGTGTTAATTGCTTCGATGGCTGACAATCGGCCGCACGTTACAACTTCTCGAGCGCCTATTGCATCGTTGTCGAGGTCAGCGTCATGAACCCGAACACTCAGTATTCGACCCTTGCCGTCCCTGCAACACGTCGGTTTGATTATTGGAAAGAAGTGGTCTGTCGTCATTGCCTGGCGGCCGATAGCAAACCCTTGTCCCAGAGCCGCTTTGATGGCTCGCTCACCCTTAATACAGTCGGCGCGCTGGACATCTGTACGCTGTCTTCGCCGCTGCATTACTGGGAGCGTTCCGAGCAGCACCTGCGCAGCGGTCCGGCCGAAGATTTATGGTTGGGTTTCGCTCGAAAGGGCCATGGGCAAATCGAACAAGGCTCAAGAAAAGCCAACCTGGCGACGGGCAACTTGTTTCTTTATGACGCAACCCAGGCGTTTCGCTTCAGCCTGGGTGGTACCGAAAACCACTTGATCCGTATTCCCAGAGCGTTGCTCACCGAACGCCTGCCGCGTATTGCCGAGTACACCGCGATGGTCCTCGACGACCGGCGCCCAGGCGTCGTGCCCTTGCGTGAAATGCTGCACCAGGCCGCGAGCACGCCTGCAGGATGAGCGCATCTCGAATCGTTACTCAAGTGCTGTGCTTGATCTGCTTGTAATCAGCCTGGAACTCCAGGACCTGAAAACCAGCCATCAGGAAATGGACCTCTACGGCCGCATCATGCAGTACATCCAACGCCACCTGACCGAGCCGGACCTGTCGATTGAAGCCATCGCCAAAGCCCACAATGTGTCCACCCGCACCGTTACACGGGCCTTCGCACGCTACCAGAAAACCCCCGTTGCAGAGATCTGGAAAGAGCGCTTGAATGCCAGCCGAGAAGCAATCGAGCGTGGCCAGGTACGCAGTGTGTCCGAAGCGGCGCTGGACTTTGGGTTTTCTGATTTCTCGCATTTCAGCCATGCGTTTCGCAAGGCGTTTGGCGTGGCACCGAATACGCTTTTACGCCGCGATTGAATTGCAAGAAGGAGCGCTTGTGCCGGGTAGCGAGCCTCTGAAAAGCCAGGAATGAAAGAGGCTATCCGGATCCCCGCAAAGCATTTTGATTGGGCTCCAGGACAATGTTTTCAGGTTGATAACGCTTTTGTTTGCCCTCATTCGCATCGAGTGTGCGATTGATCGCCAATGGCGATTTCCGAAGGACTCCAGTCTGGCAGGCGCTGGTACTCAGTGTTTTTCTCTCGCAGGGATCGTTTTTGTGGTTTGGCCGAGATTCTTGAGCTTATCGGTCAGCATCATTCGTTCAGTGCAGCACCGAGTGCAGCCAGCGCTACGGCATTGCGATTCGATATAGCGGGACGAGGTTGCTTCGGCGTGATCGCCAACGTGAGCGCCCCTTCTACGGCAGCTGTAACCGCGTGCGCCTGAGTGCCAGTGGGTGGTTGCACGGGTGTCTTTCCTCCAGCAAAAGCCACTATTTGGGCGATATCCTCTGCTCAAAGGCTGGCATAATGCCTTGCTTTTACCGCAAGGACGCATGGACGCCATGTTAAAACCAGCCTACCTTCTTTTGTTTTTCTTCACCCTCGCGGGCTGTCAAAGCCTGCTTCGACCTGCTGATTACGATTCCCTCCACGTTGGTTTTCGCTGCATGGGCCTTGCCGGTATAGAGCCCTTCAACCGAGACAACTTGCGTTATATCGAACGCTTCGCCGGTTACGGCAACGCCACCTGCATGGCCATGCTGGGCAAGCTGTATCAGGAAGGCGGGCACGGCGTCGATCAGGATTTTCGCAAGGCCCGTGCCTTGTTCGTAGAGTCCGCCAAGATTAAACCGGCCACCAATGTGCTGTTGGGTCAGATGGCCGAACGCGGCGAGGGTGAGCCCGTGGACTATGCCAAGGCGCGCCAGTTCTATCGCCTGTCTGGCAACAATGCCGTGCTGGCGCTGGGGCGTTTAATGGAGGAAGGCAAGGGTGGCCCGCAGGATTTGCCTGGCGCCTTGGCACTCTATCTGGGCGCAATCCGTTACTGTGGCGACGAAGAGTGGCAAGCCATGAATCGTCTGCGTCTGGCAGGACAACCGCTGACTGAAGACCAAATGAAACGTTATCAGCAAATCTGGCTGACGAGTTTTCTCAAACTGCAGACTCGGCGGCTGGCTGTCCGGGAAGTGTTTGAAGCGGTCAATGCCACGGGCGAGAAGAAGAGCGTGCGGCTGTCCTATCGCTTCACGTCAGACAGCGGTACGCCGAAAGTAACGATGCTCACAGGTTCGGGCGACGCGAATGTCGACGCATGGGTCATGAAGGCCGCGTCGCAAATCACAATGGGCAACGCCGCGCCGCTGACCGACAGTTCGGGCGTGCGGGAGATCGTGGCGCCGCTGGTCTTCGTGCCTCAAGACACCCAGCGCATGATGGGGTTGTGCGGGAGAAAGCCCTGCGGTTGACGGGTTTCTCGCGATTTGTAGCGCTCATGAATATCTGCACGCTGAGAGTCCAACATGGAGAAGGCCAGGACGCGGTCAACTGCTTCCAAGAGGTCTCGGTGCACCGCGTCGTCGAATGGAGTGGATGAGTTTCCCAGGGATGAGAAGGGGCAGAAATGATCAGCTAAACAGCCTGCCACATGGTCCCTATAAACTTTCGGGATCGCCAAAAAACATCTGAATCCGCGACCTCAACCACCGCTCCCCCGGATCATTATCCTGCGACCCCCGCCACGCCATGTGCAGCTCAAACGAGCGCACCGGCAACGGCGGGTCCTCGGCACGCAAACCACCCGCTGACGTCAGCGCTTCCGCCGCATAATCCGGCACGGTGGCCAGAATGTCAGTACCCGCCAGCAACGTACCCAAGCCATTGAACTGTGGCACCGCGAGCACTACGTGGCGCTTGCGGCCGAGTTTTTCCAGCTCTTCATCGATAAACCCGCTCAAGTCACCGGCAAAGGACACGAGCGCGTGGGGCCGTGAGCAGAAGTCGTCCAGGCTCAGCGAGCCCGGTACGCTGTCGGCGCGCAGCAGTTTGGGCAGGCTGCGGCGCAGTACCTTGCGCTTGGCGTTGGCGGGCAGGTCGGCGGTGTAGCTGACGCCGATGGAGATTTCGCCGGAGGCGAGCAGGCCGGGCATCAGGATGTAGTTGACGCGGCGTACTACCAGCACGATGCCGGGGGCTTCGGAGCGCAGGCGTTTGAGCAACTGCGGGAGCAAGGCGAACTCGACGTCGTCGGACAGGCCAATGCGAAACACGGCGGTGCTGGTGGCCGGGTCGAATTCGGCGGCGCGGCTGACGGCGGTGGAGATCGAGTCCAGGGCCGGGGAGAGCAGGGCGAAGATTTCCACGGCGCGGGCCGAGGGTTCCATGCTGCGCCCGGTGCGCACGAACAGGGGGTCATCGAACAACCCGCGCAGGCGTGACAACGCTGCGCTGATGGCCGGCTGGCCGAGGAACAATTTCTCGGCGGCGCGGGTCACACTGCGCTCATGCATCAAGGTTTCGAATACGATCAAGAGGTTAAGGTCGACACGACGCAGGTCGTTACGGTTCATCTTGTGTCCTGGAAGAGTCAGCAAACTTGATGTGAGCGGTCACGTACCAACCCCCTGAGGTTCGCTTCAGAAGGATGACCGGCATGAATCTTACGGGGAAAGGCTGGTACTCTGCACCGGCTAATTGATTTTTCCTACGATAGTTGAGGTGTGTTCCTCGCTCGCGGAATCAATGACAGGCATGTCGACTATTAATGGTGACCGGTGGTCTTACCCCCAAAGCCCAGATAAAGTTCATGGCATTAGAGGTTACTTTGACGAGGTTTGCGATGTCCCGCACGATCCGTTTTCACAAGTTTGGTCCGGCCGAGGTGCTCAAATGCGAAGAGCATGCGGCCGCGCAGCCCGCACCGGGCGAAGTGCAGGTGCGTGTCGACGCGATCGGCATCAGTTGGTACGACATTCTGTGGCGCCAGAACCTGGCGTCTTCCCACGCACGCCTGCCTTCTGGCCTGGGCCATGAGATGGCCGGGGTTGTGGTTGCCCTGGGCGATGGCGTGGATGACTTGGCGGTCGGCGATAAAGTCGCCAGTTTTCCGGCCGAGAGCCCCAATGATTACCCGGTGTATGGCGAGCAGATCGTCTTGCCCCGTTCGGCCCTGACCCGGTACCCGGATGTCTTGAGCCCGATTGAAGCCAGCGTGCATTACACGCCGTTGCTCATCGCGTACTTTGCGTATATGGACCTGGCGCGGGTCAAACCCGGCCAGTTTGCCCTGGTGACCGACGCCAGCCACTGTGCCGGCCCTTCGTTTGTGCAGCTGGGCAAGGCCCTGGGTGTGCGGGTGATTGCTGCCACCAAAGACAGTGCTGAACGTGAATACCTGCTGTCCCTCGGGGCGGAAAAGGTCATCGTTACCGAAGAACAAGACCTGCTGATGCAGATCAACAAGTTCACCGACAACCGTGGCGTCGACGTGGTGTTCGATGGCCTGGGTGGCCCGCAGATGTCGCTGCTCGGTGATGTCCTGGCGCCGCGTGGCAGCCTGGTGCTGTATGGCCTGCAAGGTGGCAACCAGACGCCGTTCCCGGCCTGTGCGGCGTTCCAGAAGAACATTCAGTTCTTTGTGCACTGTATCGGCAACTTCACCGGCAAGCCGGAGCTGGGCATTATCCAGGACCAGGTGGCGTTGCAGCGTGCGTTGCGCGATATCAACCAACTGACAGCCGACCGTGTGCTTGTCCCACTGAAAACCACGGTATTTCCGTTCAGTCAGTTCGTCGAAGCGCACCGATACATGGATGAATGCCCTTGCCGCGAACGGGTGGCGTTGCAGGTTGAAGCTGTTTGAGCTGTAGGAGTATTCGCAAATGAATACTCCGGCGCCTGAGCTGATGAGGCAAATGCGCCATTTGACAGGGCTTAACCCGCACCGGGGTTGAGCCGCCGCACGGGCGCTGCGCCCCGTAAACAATACCGTTATTGCCCTACGCCGCCCTGAAATCCAGTGCGGCGCTGTTGTGTGGGCGTCATTTAAGTTGGGTTGGCAGGCCATCTGAACTGCTTTTCGACGCTGTTCTGTATCTGTTAATCATTGTTTGAGTGCCGATAATTGAGCCTTCTTTGTCATCTCAAGGATTGAGCCATGATTGAATGCCGGGCATTAACATCTCGCGCTTGCGGAACTAACGATGGTCTGATTTTTTTTTCGAAAAGTACAAAGTGTGCACCCCGTCGTTTTGCAAGAAGCCAGGATGAGTGGATGATTAATATTTGTCGGATGCTTCTCTAATTTCTTAGTTAAAGCAGTGTAGGACGTTGTCAGAGCCTTCCTAAGGCTGGCGGTCTTTGGCGCTGTAAGGCGCGCAGCTACGTGGTTCACGTCCTGGGATAGTCATCGACTGTTCTTTTGGTTGTACCTGCACTTTTGTTGCAGAGTGCTAATGTTGAATCCATGTCGTGCTGCGCAACGGATGACAAGCCTACAAGTGTAATAGGTCGAGCGCTCCTGTGTGGTAGTTGCTCGAAACTAATATTTCAACTCAGGTAGTAGAACGATGAGCACTATTCACGAACAAGCCATGAGCTATGTTTACCAGCAAGTTTTGCAACGTTTAGTGGGGCACTTTACCCGTGCTGAACGTACGGTGCTTCAATTGCTGATCCAGCGAATCGTGGTGGCCGCCGGTGGCATGGAGCAAGTGGGGAATTACAAAGTACTGATCGGGCACGGCGGCGGCGCAGTCAGCAGCTACACCTTGGCGATGCTGCGCGCTGCGCAACTGACCATCGCTGGGCGCGCGCCCAAGACTTTTCATTTGCGTGTGGCCACGTTGCGGCACGCGGGTATGACTCAGGCCACGCTCGATTCGCTGCACCACGGCTACGGCGCGCTATTTTTCCACGATGACCCACGGGTGGAACTGTTGATGGTGGAAAACCACGAAGTGCTGCCCTTCAATCATCAACGGCCTGCGGCCAGTGCCGGGCGTGAAGTGAGCCGGCGCAACAAGCTGATGATCGGGCACCTGACGTCCGGCGACATTCGTGCCACCCTGTGCAACGACACTTTTTTGGCCCTCGGCGATTTCTACCAGCGGGTCGCCACCTGGAATGGCGGCGTGCATGCTCTGGTCAGCGGCGACTCGGTGCGCAAGCAAAGCCAATATATCGCGTGGCTGAAAAAAAGCGCCTTGGCAACCGGCCTGACATTCGCACCCGCTAACCCGTCGTCGCTCAGTGCATGGTTTGCACGCATGGAGGAATGGAGTGTCGGTTGCTACCGCCACCTGTATGGCGAGCACTACGCAGGCGCTGAGAGTCCTGGCCGGGGCGGGCACCGTCATGTGGCATATATCGGCATTGCCGACCTGCTTGACGACGTGGACGTTGCCCAAGCGCCACTGCTCACTCAATTCCTCGCCCACAAGCGGGACCCATTCGAGTTCCACTTCAGCCATCCTGCTTACCCCAACCCTTTACTCATGGCGCATATGCATGGGTTGCAGGCCCAGTGCCTGCGCGAACTCTCCTACGAACATGGCGTCGAGGGGTTCTTGCGTCAGGCGGCGGACTACCTGCATCGAAGACAGGTACCTGTTGCGTTGATCACCGAAGCGTGTGCTCTGCAGGGCCAACTGTTGTCTACAGCTTGTGCTCAGGCGTTCTCTGGCCTGGACGAAAGCCAATTGACCTGCCTGGTGTTCGCGCCGTTCGTCCAGCATGGCGAACGCCTGGAGGGTTACTTGCGTCAATGCCATCCCGGCATGCTGGTAGCGCTCCCCGAGCTCCACAAGGCCCTGCAGGGCAAGCCCGTCGCGGACATGCTGCACCAGTGGCTGATGGATATCAGCGGGTTGTCGCTGCCGTTGTTGCAGCACCTGTACCGCAAATGCCCGCTGCCGGGCAAACGCAGTGCGCGTGTATGTGAACCTCGTTTCAAGCGGTCCAAGGCTCGTATCACTCAAATGTCGGGACGCTAGTCGCGTGTATTCACCTATGGAAACTGGTGATCAGCGATGAACCTGAGGGGAGAGCGACAGGCAGACTTTGCCTATCAGGCGGTGTATCGCTACATGATCAACCTGATCAATGAAGTCAGCCGGGAAGCACCGGTCAAGCTACCGTCCCTGCGCCAGTTGGCGACGCGGTTGAACGTGTCAATCTCGACGATTCAGTACGCTTACTCGCTGTTGGAAAAAGAAGGGCGAGTGTACTCGGTGGCCAAGTCCGGCTACTTCGCCTGGCCCGTGGCCGCAACCATGCCCATCATGGCGGGTACGGACTTGCTCGAGCGCTTGTATACAGCCGCCCGGCGCCCGGCGATGGTTGTGCTCAGCAATGATGAACCGGCGCTGTTGGGGTCCCTCGATGGCGCGTTGCTGGCGCTGGAGCGCCAACTGGTGCGCCGGTATCCCCATCATCTGCAACCGTCGCAACCTTGTGGCGTGTGGGAGTTGCGTGCTGCATTGGCAGCACGTTATACCGCGTCGCCCACCCATTGTTGGCAAGCTGATGAGGTGTATATCGGTGCCGACCTTCAGGGCGTTCTGGAAATTCTCGTTGATGCCCTGGACCTTAAAGGCACGGTGGTGGTAGTTGAATCGCCGTGCGATTACCTGGTCTTGCGCCTGCTACAGGCCGCTGGCGTGCGGGTCATTGAATGGCCCTGGCGTGCCGACGGCCGCCCGGACTTGACCACATTGGAGCACCTGCTGCGTCATGAACCAGTGCACCTCGTGCTGCTCTCATCCGTGGTCAGCATGCCTTCGGGTAACGCCATGACCGACCCCGAGCGGCTGCACGTAGCGCGTCTGCTCGACCAGCACGGCTGCTGGTTGCTGGAGAACGATACCTTTGGTGACCTGAGCTTTGCGCCGCCCGGATCGGCCTTGCGCAGCCTGGTCAACCCAGAGCGGCTGATCGTGTTTTCTTCGTTCGAAAAGGTTTTGGGCCCGGAAGCGCCCTTTGGTTACCTGCTGGCGCGGCAGATGAGCAATGAATTGCAACGCCAGTTCTTGCTGCGTTCGTTTCGACTGTCCGCCATTCGTCAACGCGCCATTGCGCGGCTGTACGAAAGCGGTCGGTTCGACCAGCACCTTCACACGCTGCGCCAGCGCCTGCATGAGCAGGCGCACGCCATGAGTCACCGCTTGGATGCGCGTATGCAAGGGTGTGTGCATTACCGCATGCCCGTGGCCGGGGCGAGTTTTTGGTTGCAGTCGACGGCGCCGGTGGATATGCGCCTGGTGTTTCAGCGCATGCTCGCCCAGCAGGTGGTGATTGCCCCAGGCGAACTGTTCAGCCTCAGTGGTTTGCATCACCAGCATATGCGCTTGAGCCATACCTTCAGCGGCCATCCCAACCTGGACATCGCCCTGGATACGCTGGCGCAGACGCTCCTGCAGGCGCAGACCGAGTAGGAGCGAGCTTGCTCGCGAAAAACGTCAACGATAACGCGCGCTGCCTGAATAAACGCGGCGCCTGTGAGTTTTTCGCGAGCAAGCTCGCTCCTACAACTATCCAATGTGTGAGCCGGCTTGCCTGCGATAGCGGCCTGACAGCCGATCAGGCTGTAGCGTATGAAATTTCTCTTCAGGCCGTCGGATCGATACCGTCGCGCAGTAGTCCAAGTCCCAGTAAACTGTCATTTTTTCCGAATCCTTCTTTGCGAGGTTTATGCATGACTATCAGTCCTTTTGCGGGCAAGCCGGCACCAGCCCAGTTGCTGGCGGATATCCCGCGACTGGTCACGGCCTATTACACCGGCCAGCCTGATGCAGCGATCTCCACTCAGCGCGTGGCTTTTGGTACCTCCGGGCACCGTGGCAGTTCGTTCGAACTGAGTTTCAACGAGTGGCATGTGCTGGCTATCAGCCAGGCCATTTGCCTGTACCGCGAAGCTCAGGGCATTACCGGCCCCTTGTTTGTCGGCCTGGATACCCATGCATTGTCGACGCCAGCCGGTGCCAGCGCCTTGGAAGTACTGGCGGCCAACGGCGTGCACGTGATGCTGGCCGAGGGCGACGAGTACACGCCGACGCCGGCGATTTCCCACGCCATCATCTGCTATAACCGTGGCCGTACCAGCGGCCTGGCGGACGGTATTGTGATTACACCGTCCCACAACCCGCCGCAAAGTGGCGGCTACAAGTACAACCCGCCTAACGGTGGCCCAGCCGATACTCACGTCACCAAGTGGATCGAAGCCAAGGCCAACGAACTGCTTGCCAACAAGCTGGCCGGAGTCAAGCGCATCACTCACGCCCAGGCGCTCAAGGCCGACACCACCCATCGCCATGACTACCTCAACAGCTATGTGGCCGACCTGATCAATGTGATCGACATGGACGCGATCCGCAGCGCCGACCTGCGCTTGGGCGTGGATCCGCTGGGCGGAGCAGGGGTGCGCTACTGGTCGGCGATTGCCGAGCACTACCGTTTGAACCTGGAGGTGGTGAATACCGAGGTCGACGCCACCTTTCGCTTCATGAGCGTCGACTGGGACGGCCAGATTCGCATGGACCCGTCCTCCAGCTATGCCATGCAAAGCCTGATCGGTCTCAAGGAGCGTTTCGACGTTGCCTTCGCCTGCGACCCGGACCACGACCGCCACGGCATCGTCACGCCTTCCGGTGGTTTGCTGGCGCCCAACAACTACCTGGCGGTGTCCATCGACTATCTGTTCCAGAACCGCCCGGACTGGCGTGCCGATGCGGCCGTGGGCAAGACCGTGGTCAGCAGCGGCCTGATCGACCGCGTCGCCGCGCGCATCGGCCGTCGCCTGTACGAAGTGCCGGTGGGCTTCAAATGGTTTGCCGATGGCTTGTTTGAAGGTTCGTTGGGGTTTGGCGGCGAAGAAAGCGCCGGTGCCTCGTTCCTGCGCAAGGACGGCAGCGTGTGGAGTACCGACAAGGACGGCCTGATTCCGGCCTTGCTGGCCGCGGAAATGACCTCGCGCAAAGGCCAGGACCCAAGCCAGATCTACCGTGGCTTGACCGATGCCCTGGGTGAGCCGTTCGCCATTCGCGTCGATGCCAAGGCCACTCCCGCGCAAAAAGCCCTGTTGGGCAAACTATCACCGGAGCAGGTGACGTCCACGCAATTGGCCGGGGAGAGCATTCAACAGATCCTCAGCCATGCGCCGGGCAACAACCAGGCAATTGGCGGTTTGAAAGTCATGACCGAAAACGGCTGGTTTGCCGCACGGCCTTCGGGCACTGAGGACATCTACAAGATCTACGCCGAGAGCTTTATCGGCGAAGAACACCTCAAGCAACTGGTGGAAGAAGCGCAGGTGTTGGTAGACGGCGCAATCAGCCAATAACTGACACTGTATGTAGGAGCGAGCTTGCTCGCGAAAAACGTCAACGATAACGCGTGCTTCCTGAGTGAACGCGGTGCCGGTGAGTTCTTCGCGAGCAAGCTCGCTCCTACATGATCAGGCCAGGTCCACCAGCACGATTTCGCTGTCCTCGATTGCGGTCACCCGCAACACTTGTTCATCCTCAACCGCCACGCCGTCCCGCGCCTGTGCCCGCACACCATTGACGTCAATCACGCCCGTGGCTGGCACCAAGTAGGCACGGCGACCGCTGTCCAACCGGTACTCCGCGCTTTCCCCGGCCTTCAGGTTCGCGGCCACCAAGCGTGCATCGGCACGAATCCGCAAGCTTTCACTGTCGCCAGCCTTGCCGCTGGCCAGCGTCACAAAGCCCTCGCGGTTGCCTTGCGGAAACGGTTTGGCGCCCCAGGACGGTGGCAAGCCGGCTTCATTGGGAATGATCCAGATCTGAAAGATCTTGGTTGGCGTGGCCTCCAGGTTGTATTCGCTGTGGGCAATGCCGGTTCCCGCGCTCATTACCTGCACATCGCCGGCTTCGGTGCGGCCTTTATTGCCCAAGTTGTCGGCATGGCTGATCGCCCCTTCGCGCACGTAGGTGATGATTTCCATGTCGCGGTGTGAGTGCTGGGGAAAGCCGCTGCCGGGGGCGATGATGTCGTCGTTCCACACCCGCAGGTTGCCCCAGTGCATGCGCTGGGGGTCGTGGTATTCGGCAAAGGAAAAGTGGTGATGAGCGTCAAGCCAGCCATGGTGGGCGCCGCCCAGGCTGGTGAAAGGTCGAAGTTCAAGCATGATCGTCTCCTGTTGATGAGCCCATCATCCCGCAGCGCATGATCGATAAAAAGCGTAAAAAATGCCGGTTTATGATCCGTTTTTTCGATGATTATTCCCGGTGTTCACTTTCACTTCATCGCCTAACTGCATGACAGCAAAGCAATTGGCTGGAACTGAGCGGCGTTTCCGGCGACCATGGCGCCTTGGTCAAAACAAGCTCACCGCAGGAGTCCGCGTGTCGCAACAACAGCCTGATCTGCCCCCCGAACTGCGCCCCTTGGCTGAAATGCCGCTGCTGAAACGGCTGGCTGCGCGCCTGTTCGGCCATGGCCTCACCCGTTTGCGCGCGCAGCACAGGTTTTCCTGGTTACATGGCCAGGCCGACGGTTTTCGCAGTGGGCATGAGGCGGGCGTTGAATACGGTTACCGCGAGGGTAAAGCTGATGGCATCGAGGAAGGCCGGCAAGTCCTGCTGATTCGTGACTTTCGCCCTGATGAGCACAGCGCACCAAGCATAGATGACAGCCTGTTCGACGACTGGCGATTGCCGCTCACCGCGGAGGTGAAGAAGCGCATGAAGGCCGATGTCGCGCGCCTGCTGCCAGCCCATGCGCAGCCAAGCGCGGCGCAATGGAAGATGATTTTCAGCGACACCCCCTCGACCTCGGTGATTGCGGGTGCTGGCGCCGGCAAGTCGACGTCCTTGGTGCTGCGCATCCTGCTGCTCAGCCATTACCTGGGCTTTGAACTGAGTTCGATGACGGTGGTGACGTTCACCCGCGAGTCGCGCAAGGACTTCATCAACAAACTCATGGAAATTCTCAGCCTGTGGGGCCAACCCCTTGGCAGCAAGGAAGCCCAGGCGGTGGTGCGCACCTTTCACTCGCGCATCCTGCCCATGGTGCGCAGCCTGCCGGGCTTTGAACGGCTGCAGGCTTTTGAGAACCTCAGCGATGGTTTTGAAGACGCCGACAGCAACGCCTTCGACCTGCGTATCAGTGACGCCCAGCGGCAGCAGATGAACGCTTGTTATCACCGCTTGTATGGTCGCCATCAGCGTTTTCGCGAGTTGATTGCCCCCTTGGCCCGTCATGGTCTCCAGCTCAAAGAGCTAGAACGCGATCATCCGGACGTGCAAAAGCGCATGGCCGTGACTGAATTGGCGGCCAAGCGCGATGAAGAACTCTGTGATGTGATCGAAGACCTATGGTTTCGCGCCGGTGCCTGGCCGATCAAGGGCATCGAACCCAGCCGTCAGACCTTTGAAATCAACGGCGGGCAATTTCATTGCCACGGCTACATCCGGGAGCTGGATGCCTGGGTGGTGCTCGGGTTCGATGGGCGCGAAAATTCTCAAATCAGTCGGCCGAACTCGAAACTCTCGGTGCGCGCGGAATGGGCGGTAAAGCGCACGTTGTTTCAAGCTTTCTGTAATAAGCCACTGATATGGCTGGATAATTACGAATCTTCAAAGCGTCTTTTGAGCAGCCTGGGTGGCGATGCCACGGCCGGGCCGGGCTTTGATTACAAGGTCAAAGGTGAACTCGCTTCGGCCCCCCTGTTGGACAGTTTTGTCATGGCGGCCGGGTTTATCGAGAACCTCGGCCTGGATGTGCCTACGGCGGTTGGCCAGATGAGCTTCGCCAAGGACGACCCGGACCGGCTGTTCTTCGAGGCCCTGAGCATCTTCTGGAAGGCCCTGGAAGATCACCTGTTGGAGCAGTCGCCGCCGATCATGACCTACAACCGGATGTTTTCCCTGTTTGGTGAAAACACCCCTGAGAACCTCAAGCTGCTGAGTGATCCCTTGCTGCGGCCGATGTCGCACCTGATGATCGATGAATTCCAGGACGTATCGCCGCAGATCGTGTCCTGGATCCGCGCCAGCCTGCGGGAAATCCGCAGCCGCGGGCCGGCCATGCACGTCGGGCGAGGTGCGCAACGCTCATCGTTGCTGTGCGTAGGGGACGACTGGCAATCCATCTACGGCTGGCGTGGCAGTTCGCCCAAGTACTTTATGGAGTTCAACAAGGAGTTCGTTTCGCCCAGCACCACCCGCGTGATGCTGGGGGAGAACTACCGTAGCCACCAGCACATCATCGACGCTGCCGAACATATCGTCCGTAGCGCGCCGGCCATCCCGGGCAAAAAGGCCAGGGCCAGCGGCGAGCCCAAGACGCTGGTGCCCGTCACGGTGTTGGAACGTGACGACGCGGCACTGGCGCAGCGGTTGCTGGAGCATTATCAGCGGGGCGATTCGATCCTGATGCTTTATCGAAGAAGTAGCGATAAGTTATTGATTAGAGAGCATATTCAGTCTGTCATTAATGTGGATTCTAGCTTGGCGCCTCAGGCGCGTAGGTTGAAACAGCTGACGTATCACAGTGCCAAGGGGCTGCAGGCGGACGCGGTATTTTTGCTGGGCGATTGTCAGCATGTCACCAGCTCGCCGTACAAGAACCAGGTGTATCGCATGGCGGGCTTGGGTAAGGATGGCGACAGCGAGCCTTATGACAATGCCCAGAGAGACGAAGTGTTGCGACTGGCCTATGTGGGGATTACTCGAGCGGTCAGCCATTGTTATTGGTATGTGGAAAAGCCGGAAGGCCAGGGTGTGAATGTGCCCAGGGCGTCTGAGCGGGTGGATGGCAGGAAGGTGTTTTTTGATGATCAGCGTGCAGTGAAGGGGGCTGGCTGACCTTCGATGAAGGCCCGACGCCGACGCGTCTCTACCTGACAACACGGGGTCGAACATGTGGGAGCTGGCTTGCCTGCGATTGCGGCCTGACAGTCAGCACAATTGGATTGTGTACATATCCATTCCTGCGGTAACGGCCACTTAGGGTTCCGCTCTTACAGCGGGTCACTTTTGTAAAAGCCCAAAAGTAACCAAAAGGCCTTCGCCCCACCACTCGGCACCTCGCCTAGGCTCGGTGTGCCCGAACGCAGGCCTGAATCCGTGGGCCGCCGCCACGCGCCATCCATGGCGCGGGGCGGCTAACCCGGCGTCCTGCCGGGTTACCCACGAATTCAAGCCTGCGTTCGGCCAGCGTGGTTTAACGGGGCGCCTGAGATCAAGATCAAAAGCAGATCAAGATCAAGACCAAGAGCGGCTCGCTTCGCATCGTGGTTACCGTCAAAGTGGGCGTTATTACGCTATTGCCGCCTCACGCCCGCAACGAAACCGGCGGCACGAAACTCTCCAATTCATCCTCCACTGCCTCGATGATGCGCTCCACATCAGTCGCGTTCATCACCGTAGCGCAAGGGATCCCCGCGATGGCGATCAATGTCTCGCCGCTGGCCCGGTCGAACAGGCGGGCGATCATGCTGCCGGGGGCGTCCATGCTGCCCTCGAAGCCCATCGGGTGAAAATGCCAGCGCATCAGCTGGCAGGCGTTGGGAAATGTCACTTTGTTCATGTTGCCCACCTTGTTCATTGAGCGCTTCCTTTAGCTCGCGGCAGGGGCCAGGACCTTCACTGGTCATGACAGCTAAGGGCTTAAAAATAGCATTCGTTCGCAACTGCAAGGTGACTTTTTTCGGCCCGTTCGGCGGTTCTTTCGCCTGGTTTTGATATAGATCATGTCCTACAAAGGAATAGGCAAAAGGCCATTAGTCAGACGCTCAATCTGACCATTGAAGGCAAGGGTAAACTTCGGCATTCTCAAAAATTTTCCCCGCCGTAGAGCCCGATATGTCCGACATCGCTCCAGACGATGAGTGTCACAATTCCCACGCTACCGGCGCGCTGGTGCTGCGCCATCACCTGTGCTGGCGACATCGCGATCTGGACGGGGTGATGGCTTACTACCACCCCGAGATCCAGTACCACGATTTCTTCCAGAACCGTGTGGTGGGCTATGCCGAGTTGCGCGAGTACTTGCAGGCCAGCATGCCCCGTGAGGCAGATGAAGCGATTGAGCACACTGATCGCATCCGCGCCGATGGCGATACCGCGTTTATCCAGTACCGCATTACCTTGCGTGGCGGCCAGGGCCTGGTGTCGTTTCGTACCAGTGAGGCCATTACGGTGCGCGACGGGTTGATCTGGCGGGTGCATGAATATGCGTCCCTGGTGCACGAGCAACCGACCCAGGCGCTGCGTACCACGGTCAGCCGCCTGGGTTTGTCGCCCCAGCAGTTGGGTTATATGGCCAATGACCTGCAACAATATTTCGAGCGTCAGCAGCCGTACCTGGACCCGGACTTGGACCTGCAGCGGGTCGCCAAGGCCTGTGGCTACAGTCGCAACCAGATGTCCTACCTGCTGAACCAGGTGCTGGGGCAGAGCTTCTATCGCTACGTCAACCAGGCGCGACTCCAGCATGTACTGGCCGCGCTGGACCACGCCACCGCGCCGGTCAAAGTCGATGAGTTGGCCTTTGCCGCCGGTTTCAATTCACTCTCGGCGTTCTACAGCGCTTTTCGCCAGCACACCGGGCAATCGCCCAAGGCGTACCTCAAACAAATTTCTGTGCGTGCACGCGCGCAAGACAGCCCCTGACGCTGCACTCTAGGATCGGCCCTATCGAACCGAGGTAGGGGAACCTGGCATGCCGGCATGGCGCAGTATCAGTTTATGGATGGACCAGTTGGACGACCCGCTGGTAGCGCGCCCGTCGCTGGAGCACGACCTGGACGTCAATGTGGCGATTATCGGCGCCGGCTATACCGGCCTGTGGACCGCCTATTACCTGAAGCGCCAGGCCCCTGAGCTGAAAATTGCAATCATCGAGGCGCAAACGGCCGGTTTCGGCGCATCCGGGCGCAATGGTGGCTGGTTGATGGGCAACCTCTTGGGAGAAGACCGTCTGCTGGCTGAGCTTGCCCCCCAGCAGCGTCGCGCTTCGTTTGACCTCTTGCATGGCATTCCTGATGAAGTGGCACAGGTGCTGGTCCGCGAAGGCATTGACTGCGACTACCGCAAAGGCGGCGCCTTGTATTGCGCCGCACGCTACCCCGAGCAGGAAGGCAGCCTGCGCCGCTATCTGGACAAGCTGTACGCCCAGGGCCTCACCGAAGACGACTACCGCTGGCTCAGCCCGCAGCAATTGGCCGAGCAGGTCCGCATTGCCAAGCCTTATGGCGGCATCTATGCCCCCCACGTCGCGACGATCAACCCAGCGAAGCTGGTGCGTGGCCTGGCGCGGGCGGTTGAAAGCCTGGGCGTGACCATTTACGAAAACAGCCCCGTGACCCATTGGCAGTCCGGCAGCCTGCGCACTGCCAAGGCCTGCGTGCGCGCCGCCTGGGTGGTGCCTGCTGTCGAGGGTTACGCCAATACCTTGCCGCCGTTGGGCCGCTACCAGTTACCGGTGCAGAGCTTGATTGTCGCCACCGAACCGCTGCCGGCCAGCACCTGGGAGGGCATCGGGCTCAGCCAGGGCCAGGCCTTTGGCGAGAGCAGCCGACAAGTCACCTACGGCCAGCGTACGGCCGACAATCGCCTGGTGTTCGGCGCCCGTGGTGGCTATCAATTTGCCGGCAAGTTACGGCACAACTTCGACCTGACGGACAGCGAAGTAGAGTTGCGTCGCTACCTGTTTGGTGAACTCTTCCCACAGCTGAAAAAGGCCAGGATTACCCACTCCTGGGGCGGCAACCTGGGCATGTCGCGCCGTTTTCGTCCGCACATGCTCTGTGACCACGCCACTGGCATCGCACTGTCCGGCGGTTATGGCGGGGAGGGCGTGGGCGCCACCAACCTCGGCGGCCGCACCCTGGCCGACTTGATCCTGGGCCGCGACACCCCGTTGACCCGACAACCCTGGGTGATTCGCGAAGGCGGACTCCAGGCGCTCAAGGCCTGGGAGCCGGAGCCGTGCCGCTGGCTGGGTTACAACGCGATCATTCGCAGTTTTGTCCATGAAGACCAGGTGTTGGCCAACCCCAACACCCCCCCCTGGCGCCGCAAGCTGGCAACCGGCGTTGCCGGTTTCATGGAAGGCTTCATGCACTGACTCGTTCCACCCACAGGGGAAAACCCATGAGCATTACGCAATTCAAAGACACGCTGAACACCGCTCTGCCAGATTCATCACCGGTGGCGGTGCCCCTGGGCGCGCCCATCGCCGTGGCCTCGACCCTGAGCGTGGAGCGCAACGACGGGGTCGAGACCGGCATCTGGGCCTGCACCCCGGGGCGCTGGCGTCGACAGATCAAGTCCCAGGAGTTTTGCCATTTCATCCAAGGGCGCTGCACCTTCACGCCCGACAACGGGGAAACCCTGCACATACAAGCCGGTGACGCACTGATGTTGCCAGCCAATAGCACCGGTATCTGGGATATCCAGGAAACCGTGCGCAAGACCTACGTCCTGATTCTGTAACGCTTTGATCCTTGATCGCCTGCCATAAAAACAGCCCTAAAACCGCCAGGAAATCGAACCATGAAAGCCATTGCCCTGTTGCCCTTGATGTTGCTGGCTACTATCAGCCAGGCCGCCGAGACCGTGAAGATCTATAACTGGTCGGACTACATCGCACCGGATACCACCAGGAACTTCCAGAAAGACACCGGCATCGGTTTCACCTATGACCTGTACGACAGCAACGAAACCCTCGACGGCAAGCTGATGACCGGTAAGTCGGGCTACGACGTGGTGTTTCCCTCCAACCATTTCATGGCGCGGCAGATCCAGGGCGGCGCCCTTAAAAAGCTCGACAAGAGCCAACTGCCCAACTGGAAAAATCTCAACCCGGTGCTGCTCAAGGCCGTGGAAAACAATGACCCTGGCAATGCTCACGGCTTTCCGTACCTGTGGGGCAGCACCGGCATTGGCTACAACATCGACAAGGTCAAGGCGGTACTCGGCGACGACGCCCCGGTGGACTCCTGGGACTTGATCTTCAAGCCGGAAAACATGGCCAAGCTGCAAAAGTGCGGGGTCGCCATCCTCGACAACGGCCCCGAACTGCTGCCAGCCGCGCTCAATTACCTGGGCTTGCCGCACCACAGCAAAAAAGCCGAGGACTACAAGAAGGCCGAAGCCCTGCTGATGCAAGTGCGGCCTTACGTGGCGTATTTTCATTCCTCGAAATACACCGCCGATCTGGCCAATGGCGATATCTGTGTAGCCGTCGGTTTCTCCGGCGACATCCTGCAGGCCGAAAGCCGCGCCAAGGAAGCCGGGAACGGCGTGAATATCGGCTACAACATTCCCAAGGAAGGCGCGGCGATCTGGTTTGACATGGTCGCCATGCCCGCCGACGCGCCGGATGAGAAAGCCGGCTATGCCTTCATGAACTATCTGCTGCGCCCCGACGTGATGGCGAGTGTCACCAACTACGTGCACTACGCTAACGGCAACGCGGCGGCCGACAGCCTGGTAGACCCGGCGATCAAGGCCGACACCAAGGTGTATCCGAGCCCGGAGATGATGGGCAAGCTGTTTGCACTGCAAGCCATGCCGTTGAATATCGACCGGGTGCGTACTCGGGTATGGAATACCATACGGACGGGGCGTTGACAGGCGCCAACCACGCTTTCAGCTCGAATGAGGTTTATGGGTTCTCCAGGTCATGCCCCAATGACTGGATGAATAGTGAAAACAACTCGGGCTGCGACGAAATGTCCAGCTTGGCGTACAGATGCCTGCGGTGCACTTTTACGGTGTCCGGCGAGATCTTCAAGCGTTCGGCCATGGCCTTGGAGGAGAACCCACGCAACACCAGCCGGGCGATTTCCAGCTCGCGGTCCGACAGCACACCGCTGCCGAAATGACTCAGGGCATCGCGAATCTGGCTGTCCATGGCCGGTGCCCGCTGGGTGCTTTGCTGCCAATGCTGGTGCATGAGCGGCAACACCCACGCCGACAGCGTGGTCAACAGCCCGGTTTCTTCGAAGCTGAAGCGCCGCTGCATGCCCAGCGACAGCGACAGCGTGCCCACGCCGGGCAGTTGCAGGATCACTTGCACTTCGTCTTCCAGCACATTGTCGTGGAAGTAATTGAGGAAGTACTCACTCTGGCGAAAATGGTCCGGCGCCACTTCCTCCAGGCGGTATACGCCGCTGGCATAGTTTTCGCGGCAAGCCTGGTAAAACGGGTCGAGCAGGTACAGGCCGTTGAGGTACACCAGCATCGACGCCGGCTTGCTGCTGGGTTGGGCGTCGTACTCCTCCAGGGCCTGGGGCGGGCCATCCAGCGGGTAGAAAATCGCCAGGGCATTATCGAAGGGCAGGCACTGATGCAATAACAGTACCAGTTGCTTCCAGAACCGCTCGGTGCCGATCTGTGACAGGGTGCGGCCCAACCCCGCGTGCATACCGATTTCCCGGAACAGGCTCATCTCAACATCCCCACCCTCAAATGATCGGCCAAGGGTTAGGCTTCTGCTGGGCACCGTCAAGGGGAGTACGCCAATAGGGGAATTGGCCGGCAGCCCCACCAGCCGATAACGTCGACACTGTCCAACGGGAAGCATATCCCGAGGAACAATCATTTTTCGTTTCTGCCTCACACCAAAAACAACGACAGAGGATAACGATATGAGTGCCACCCCCGCGCCCGATGGCGTGCTCAAGCCCACCCTGAGCGTCTTTGATGTCGTGGCGATTACCGTTTCAGCGGTAACGCCGGCCAGTTCCGTCTTCGTGATCGCCCCGTTTGCCATCCAGCAGGCGGGCAGTGGCGTGTTCCTGGCGTTTGTGATGGCGGCGTTGCTCGCGTTGATGTTCGCCTTCTGTTACGCCGAACTCGGCCGCGCCCATAACAGCGCCGGCGGCGAGTATGTGTATGCCAAGCGCGTGTTTGGTGGCATGGCCGGTTACGCCACCTTCCTGACGGTGTTGGTGATGTTGCTGTTTATCCCGCCGGTATTGGCGACCGGTGCGGCGACTTACCTGAATAACGCCCTCGGCACGACATTCGATTCGCAAACCGTCGCCCTGGTGATCGTGGTGTGCAGCTACGCCCTGGGCATCCTCAACATCAAGCTCAACGCCTGGATCACCGGCACCTGCCTGCTATTGGAAGTGGCGGCGTTGCTGGTGATTGTGGTGATCGGCTTCGGTAACCCGGTGCAACCGGCCAGTGTGTTGTTGCAGCCGCAGATCGTCGAAAACGGCGTGTTGCACCTGGCACCCTGGGCCTTGGTGATCGGCGCCGTCGGCATCGGCCTGTTCTCGTTCAACGGCTACGGCCCGGCGGTGTTGCTGGCCGAAGACATGAAGTGCGGCGGCAAGGGCGTGCACAAGGCGGTGCTATGGTCGTTGGGGTTGGTGGTGGTCATCGAGTTGGTGCCGATCACCGCGCTGTTGATCGGCGCGCCGTCCTTGAGCGAGATGATCAGCAGCCCCGACCCGATCGGCTATCTGTTGACCAGTCATGGCAATGAAACCTTGTCGCGGCTGGTGAGTGCCGGGATTTTCCTGTCGGTGTTCAACGCCATCGTTGCCATCGTGATCCAGATTGGCCGCGTGGTATTCAGTAGCGGTCGCGATGCGCTGTGGACGCCGAGTATCAACAAGCTGTTCACGCGTATTCACCCGCGCTGGGACTCGCCGTGGCTGGCGACGCTGTTCCTGGCGATACCCTCGGCGCTGTTGAGCTTCAGTTCTAACCTGGCCGACCTGACCTCGTTCAGCGTGCTGCTGATCATGCTGGTGTACCTGGTAGTGGCGCTGAGCGCGCTGATGAGCCGGGTGCTGCTGCGTGATCGCGAACATCCCTATCGCATGCCGTTATGGCCGCTGCCGGCATTGCTGGCGGTACTGGGTGCCGGTTACCTGCTGGTCACCTTGATCCTGGAGGCCTCGGTACGCGACATCATGATTATCATCGGCTTGCTGGCCCTGTCGGTGATCTTGTATTGCATCAGTGGCCGGTTGAGTCCGGCGTTCCAGAAACTGTAAGGAGTGGGTATGCGTGCACGTCAATTGGGCATTACGTTGGGGTTGGGCATGCCCGGCGAATTGAATGCCATCACCGATGTTCCCGGGGTTCGCGTCGGTCACTCGACGATCAAGGCCTGTGTGGACGGTAAGCAGGTGCGCACCGGCGTCACGCTGGTCCAGCCGCGTGCCGGGGAAGCGCGGCAGCAACCGTGTTTTGCCGGCTACCACGTGCTCAACGGTAACGGCGACGCCACGGGCCTTGAGTGGATCAGCGAGGCGGGGCTGTTGACCACGCCGATGGCCATCACCAACACCCACAGTATCGGGGTGGTGCGCGACAGCCTGATCGCCCTGGAGCGCGAGCGCCTGGCGGACCCTGCGGTGTACTGGTGCATGCCGGTGGTCATGGAAACCTACGATGGCCTGCTCAACGATATCTGGGGCCAGCACGTGCGCCCAGAGCATGTGCGCCAGGCTCTGGACCAGGCTGAAAGCGGCCCGGTGCAGGAAGGTGCGGTGGGCGGTGGTACCGGCATGATTTGCCACGAGTTCAAGGGCGGCATCGGCACGGCGTCACGGCGGTTGCCAGCAGAGCAGGGCGGCTGGACTGTCGGCGTACTGGTGCAGGCCAACCATGGCAAGCGCCAGGAGCTGCGGGTCGATGGCTACCCGGTGGGCCGTCACTTGATGGACATTGCTTCGCCCTTTGCCGAGCGAGGCACCCCCGGCATGGGCTCCATCGTGGTGATCATCGCCACGGACGCCCCCTTGCTGCCCCACCAATGCCAGCGCCTGGCGCAGCGCGCGTCCATCGGCATCGCGCGTACCGGCGGCGGCACCGAAGATTCCAGCGGCGACCTGTTCCTGGCGTTTGCCACCGGTAACCGTGATTTGCCACCGGCCGACTATGGGCGCAAGGACCTGCCCCTCAGCACCGGGTTGCAGATGGTCAACAACGACCATATTTCGCCGCTGTTCAGCGCGGCGGCAGAGGCGGTGGAGGAGGCGATCATCAACGCCATTCTGGCAGGTGAAGACATGACCACCCAAGACGGCGTCGAGGTGCCGGGCCTGGCTGGCGAAACCCTCTTGGCAGCCCTGCAACAGTGTGGCTGGAGTATGTCCCGGTAATGGGGGACAGCGCACTTTAATAGTGCGAATAGTGGCTCTTTAATGTTGCTAATGACACCGTGACAATATATTGGATCCATTAATCAAGTGAGCCGTTCGCTTAGAGCGGCTTTACTTGTATTTAATATTTAAATAGTGGTGTGCGCCGATTCGGCCACATAAACGCAACGGCCCCCAATAAACACTGCGTGGGACTTCTGCAACTTCAACCTGCGTCACAATTGTGCGATGGAAATAGATGTAGACGAAAGATTTCAAGTTGTGTCAGTTTTCTTACGCCTTCAAAAGAGGTGAGTGATAGGACTATCCTCGCCCGCGAGGTTCCTATCGAACAAAGACTGATGCACTTGCAAACAAGGAAGTACGTTTATGTCAAAAGTAAAAGACAAGGCTATTGTATCTGCCGCGCAAGCCAGCACTGCTTACTCGCAAATCGATAGCTTCAGCCATTTGTATGACCGTGGCGGTAATCTCACGGTCAATGGCAAACCGTCCTACACCGTGGACCAGGCAGCGACCCAGC
Source organism: Pseudomonas sp. DWP2-2 (assembly GCF_049897065.1). NCBI lineage: Bacteria > Pseudomonadati > Pseudomonadota > Gammaproteobacteria > Pseudomonadales > Pseudomonadaceae > Pseudomonas > Pseudomonas sp. DWP2-2. The sequence goes on from NZ_JAFCVN010000017.1 coordinate 83,194, forward strand.
TGCTGCGGGATGGTGCTGCGTACCGGGACTTTGATGGCAACGGCAAGATCGATCTGACCTACACCTTCCTCACCTCGGCTACCCAGAGCACCATGAACAAACATGGCATCTCGGGGTTCAGCCAATTCAACACCCAGCAGAAAGCACAGGCCGCGCTGGCCATGCAATCCTGGGCGGATGTTGCCAACGTGACCTTTACCGAAAAGGCTTCCGGCGGTGACGGCCACATGACCTTCGGCAACTACAGCAGCGGCCAGGACGGCGCCGCGGCCTTCGCTTACCTGCCCGGTACCGGTGCAGGCTACGACGGCACTTCGTGGTACCTGACCAACAACAGCTACACGCCGAACAAGACTCCGGACCTGAACAACTATGGCCGGCAGACCCTGACCCACGAAATCGGCCACACCCTGGGCCTGGCTCACCCTGGCGACTACAACGCCGGGAACGGCAACCCGACCTATAACGACGCAACCTATGGACAGGACACGCGTGGCTATAGCCTCATGAGTTACTGGAGCGAGAGCAACACCAACCAGAACTTCAGCAAGGGCGGCGTCGAGGCTTACGCTTCCGGCCCGCTGATCGACGACATTGCGGCGATCCAGAAGCTCTACGGTGCCAACCTCAGCACCCGCGCCACGGACACCACCTACGGGTTCAACTCCAACACCGGGCGTGATTTCCTCAGCGCCACGTCCAATGCCGACAAGCTGGTGTTTTCGGTATGGGACGGTGGTGGCAACGACACCCTGGACTTCTCCGGTTTCACCCAGAACCAGAAGATCAACCTCACTGCCACCTCGTTCTCTGATGTGGGCGGCCTGGTGGGCAACGTGTCCATCGCCAAGGGCGTCACCATCGAGAACGCGTTCGGCGGTTCGGGTAACGACCTGATCATTGGTAACCAGGTCGCCAACACCATCAAGGGCGGGGCCGGCAACGACCTCATCTACGGCGGCGGCGGTGCGGACCAGCTGTGGGGCGGCGCTGGCAGCGACACTTTCGTGTACGGTGCCAGTTCCGACTCCAAGCCAGGGGCTGCGGACAAGATCTTCGACTTCACCTCCGGTTCGGACAAGATCGACCTGTCTGGTATCACCAAGGGTGCGGGCGTGACCTTCGTCAACGCATTTACCGGGCATGCCGGCGATGCTGTACTGACCTATGCCTCAGGTACCAACCTGGGCACCTTGGCGGTGGACTTCTCCGGGCACGGCGTGGCGGATTTCCTCGTCACCACCGTTGGCCAGGCGGCTGCCAGTGACATCGTAGCCTGATGTAAAGCGCGCGGCGCTTCGGCGCCGCGCTCCAGGCTGGAGTTGGATATGCCACGTTTTTCCCATTTGATCGCCTGTGTTGTGCAGGTGTTGTTCGTGTCGGCAGGAGCCCACGCAATGGCTAGCAGTCTTGTATTACCCACTTCCGCGCAGCTTGCCGGGCAGTGGGAACTGAAGCAGCAGGATCAGGTGTGCGCGCTCAAGTTAGTGGAGCAAGCCAACGTCTTGGAAGGCGATATCGCCTGTGCCGAGCAATGGCTGGGCGACAAGCCGCAGACATGGTCACCCACGCCGGATGGTATTTGGCTGTTTAACGCTGAAGGCTCGGGGATCACGCATTTGAATCGCCAGAAAGAGGGCGACTATCAAGCCCGCACTAAAGCAGGCGAAGTTGTAACGCTGCAACGAAAACTTTAATTAAAAGTTATAAGCATATAACTCGATTTGTTAGGCGGCCGTACCCTACTCGGTAGGGGTGACCCTTTTGCGTAATTCGCTGCAAGGAAAAACAATTAATATGGCGAAGTCCCATGGGGTGGCGCCCTTATTCAGGGCGCTGGGTGAATACAAAAGTATTTTGATCAGCGTTGGCTGTTTCACGGCATTGATTAACCTATTAATGCTGGTGCCCTCGATTTACATGCTGCAAGTGTATGACCGTGTGCTGTCCTCCCAGAATGAAACCACCCTGGTGATGTTGACGCTGATGGTCGTGGGCTTCTTTGCGTTTATCGGCCTGCTGGAAGTGGTGCGCAGCTTCATCGTGATCCGCATTGGCAGCCAGTTGGAGCGACGTTTCAACTTGCGCGTGTACAAGGCCGCCTTCGAGCGCAACTTGCAGCGTGGCCAGGGGCATGCCGGGCAATCCTTGGGCGACCTGACTGCTTTGCGCCAATTCATCACGGGGCCTGCGCTGTTCGCATTTTTTGATGCGCCATGGTTCCCGATCTACCTGTTCGTGATTTTCCTGTTCAACGTGTGGCTCGGCGTGCTGGCCACGGCCGGCGCGGTACTGTTGATTGGCCTGGCGTGCCTTAACGAATACCTGACCAAAAAGCCATTGGGCGAGGCCAGCGGTTTTTCGCAGCAGTCGACCCAACTGGCCACCAGCCATTTGCACAACGCCGAAACCATCCAGGCCATGGGCATGCTTGGTGCGCTGCGCCAACGCTGGTTTGGCGTGCATTCGCAGTTCCTGGGTTTGCAGAACAAGGCTAGCGACACCGGTTCGATCATCACCTCGTTGAGCAAATACCTGCGCCTGTGCCTGCAATCCTTGGTGCTGGGCCTGGGCGCCTACCTGGTGATCAAGGGCGACATGACCGCCGGCATGATGATCGCAGGCTCCATCTTGATGGGCCGCGTACTCAGCCCCATCGACCAATTGATTGCAGTGTGGAAGCAATGGAGCTCGGCCAAGCTGGCCTACCAGCGCCTCGACGAACTGCTGCGCGAATTCCCGCCAGAGGTCGAGCACATGGCTTTGCCTGCGCCCCACGGCCAGGTCAGTTTCGAGCAGGTCAGCGCCGGCCCGCCGGGGCGACGCATGGCGACCCTGCATCAGGTCAGCTTCAACCTGGCTGCCGGTGAAGTGCTGGGCGTGCTGGGTGCGTCGGGCTCCGGCAAGTCCACCCTGGCTCGCGTGCTGGTGGGTGTATGGCCGACCCTGGCCGGTACCGTGCGCCTGGACGGCGCGGATATTCACCGCTGGAACCGCGACGACCTCGGCCCGCATATCGGCTATTTGCCCCAGGACATCGAGCTGTTCAGCGGTAGCATCGCCGACAACATCGCGCGCTTTCGCGAGGCCGACCCGGAGCTGGTGGTCAAGGCCGCGCAACAGGCCGGTGTGCATGAGCTGATCCTGCGCCTGCCCCAGGGCTACGACACCGTGCTGGGCGACAACGGCGGTGGCTTGTCCGGCGGCCAGAAACAGCGGGTCGCCCTGGCTCGCGCCCTGTACGGCGGGCCGCGGCTAATCGTGCTGGACGAACCCAACTCCAACCTCGACACCGTCGGCGAAGCCGCATTGGCCAGCGCCATCATGCAGATGAAAGCCCAGGGCAGCAGCGTGGTGCTGGTCACCCATCGTTCCTCGGCATTGGCCCAGGCCGATAAGTTGCTAGTGCTCGGCGAAGGCCAACTGCAAGCGTTCGGGCCCAGCCAAGAGGTGCTGCGGGCGTTGTCCGGGCAGCAGGAAGCGCCGAAAGAAAAAACCGGTGTCAGTTTCAGTCGTCAGTACCAGGCCGGAAGGAATCCAGGCGCATGAGCAGCCTTACCGTTGAACCTCAAATCAAAGAACGCGATGCCGGCTTTTTCGTAAAAATGGGCTGGGTGATGACCGTTGTCGGTGCCGGTGGGTTTTTCCTCTGGGCCAGCCTTGCACCGTTGGACCAGGGCATCCCGGTACAAGGCACCGTGGTGGTGTCGGGCAAGCGCAAGGCGGTACAAACCTTCAGCCCCGGTGTGGTCAGCCGCATCCTGGTAAAAGAGGGCGAACTGGTCAAGCAAGGCCAGCCGCTGTTCCGTCTTGACCAGACCCAGAACCAGGCCGATGTGCAATCGCTGCAAGCCCAGTACCGCATGGCCTGGGCCAGCGTGGCGCGCTGGCAGAGCGAGCGTGACAACCTGCCCGGTATTACCTTTCCTGCTGAGCTGAGCGCCAATCCCGATTCGGCCCTGATGCTGGTGCTGGAAGGTCAGCGCCAGTTGTTCAGCAGTCGTCGCGACGCGTTTGCCCGTGAACAAGCCGGGATCCGCGCCAGCATCGAGGGGGCTACCTCGCAGTTGAGCGGTATGCGCCGTGCCCGCAGTGACTTGACCGCCCAGGCCCAATCCCTGCGCGCGCAACTGAGCAATCTGCAACCTTTGGCCGACAACGGCTATATCCCGCGCAACCGCCTGATGGACTACCAGCGCCAGTTGTCCCAGGTGCAGCAGGACCTGGCGCAAAACGCCGGGGAAAGCGGCCGGATAGAGCAGGGCATTGTCGAGTCGCGGCTCAAATTGCAGCAGCACGGCGAGGAGTATCAGAAGGAAGTGCGCAGCCAACTGGCCGACGCGCAACTGCGCGCCCTGACCCTTGAGCAACAACTGACCTCCGCCGGCTTCAATCTGCAACACAGCGAAATCAGCGCGCCGGCCGATGGCATTGCGGTCAACCTCAGCGTGCATACCGAAGGCGCCGTGGTGCGTGCCGGTGAAACCCTGCTGGAGATCGTGCCCCAGGGCACACGCCTGGAAGTGGAAGGGCACCTGCCGGTGCATTTGGTGGACAAGGTCGGCACGCACTTGCCGGTCGACATCCTCTTCACCGCCTTCAACCAGAGCCGCACGCCACGGGTGCCGGGCGAAGTCAGCCTGATCTCCGCCGACCAGATGCTCGATGAAAAAACCGGGGCGCCGTATTACGTGCTGCGCACCAGCGTCAGCGAAGCGGCCATGGAAAAACTCAACGGCCTGGTGATCAAGCCCGGCATGCCCGCCGAGATGTTCGTGCGTACTGGCGAGCGTTCCTTGCTCAATTACCTGTTCAAGCCGCTGCTGGACCGTGCCGGCTCCGCGTTGACCGAGGAATGAGCATGAAGCCAGTGTTCATTTCGCTGTTGCTGGTGTGTAGCAGTGCCCAGGCCGCGATGGGGCCCTTCGATGTGTACGAGCAGGCGCTGCGCAACGACCCGGTGTTCCTGGGCGCCATCAAGGAGCGCGACGCCGGCCTGGAAAACCGTACCATTGGCCGCGCCGGCTTGCTGCCGCGGTTGTCCTACAACTACAACAAGGGCCGCAACAACTCCGAAGCGCACCTGCCTGACGGGCGCGGCGGCAGTTACCGCGACGACCGCAACTACAACAGCTACGGCTCCACCTTCAGCCTGCAACAGCCGCTGTTCGACTACGAAGCCTATGCCAACTACCGCAAGGGCGTAGCCCAGGCGCTGTTTGCCGATGAAAGCTTTCGCGACAAGAGCCAGGCGTTGCTGGTGCGGGTGTTGAGCTATTACACCCAGGCGTTGTTTGCCCAGGACCAGATCGACATCGCCAGGGCCAAGAAGAAGGCGTTCGAACAACAGTTCCAGCAGAACCGGCATCTGTTCCAGCAAGGCGAGGGCACTCGCACCGATATCCTTGAAGCCGAGTCCCGCTATGAGCTGGCCACCGCCGAAGAGATCCAGGCCCTGGATGAGCAGGACGCCTCGCTCCGGGAGCTGGGCGCGTTGATCGGCGTGCAAAGCGTCAACATCAACGACCTGGCACCGCTGAACCAGAGCTTTGCCGCGTTCACCCTGACCCCGGCCAACTACGACACCTGGCATGAGTTGGCGCTGACCAACAACCCTGTGCTGGCGTCGCAACGCCAGTCCCTGGAAGTGGCGCGCTATGAAGTGGAACGCAACCGCGCCGGGCATTTGCCGCGAATCACCGCGTATGCCACCTCGCGCAAGCAGGAGTCCGACAGCGGCAACACTTATAACCAGCGCTACGACACCAACACCATCGGCGTCGAAGTAAGCATGCCGCTGTATGCCGGTGGCGGTATCTCGGCTTCCACCCGCCAGGCCAGCCGTGCGATGGAGCAGGCCGAGTACGAGCTGGAGGGCAAGACCCGCGAAACCCTGATCGAACTGCGTCGCCAGTTCAGCGCGTGCTTGTCAGGCGTGAGCAAGTTGCGCGCCTATCAGAAAGCGCTGGCATCCGCGGAGGCGCTGGTGGTGTCGACCAAGCAAAGCATTCTCGGCGGCGAGCGCGTCAACCTCGACGCACTGAACGCCGAACAGCAGTTGTACAGCACCCGCCGCGACCTGGCCCAGGCACGTTATGACTACTTGATGGCCTGGACCAAATTGCACTACTACGCGGGCAACTTGCGCGATACCGACTTGGCCAAAGTGGACGAAGCCTTCGGCCCGGATGGAAAACTGTAGGAGCGCGTGTTTTGTGGCGAGGGCGCTTGCTCCCGCTCGACAGCGAAGCTGGAGCCGGCTTTTTTAGGGAGCGCTTCGCACTCCAGCGGGAGCAAGCTCCCTCGCCACAGGGCAGGGAATAACAATAATAGGGAGTGTGCACATGATCACCGATTCACCGCGTTTCAAACCCTTCACCGCAGGTTCCTTGCTCTTGCTGTCCGTTGCGGCACAGGCGCAATACACCGAGACCGGCCAGCCGGGTAACCCCGCCAGTTGGCGCTCGGCCGAGTACCAGAGCGACTGGGGCCTGGGCCGCATGAAAGCCGATGAAGCCTACGCCGCCGGGATCAGCGGCCAAGGCGTGAAAATCGGCGCGCTGGACTCAGGGTTCGATGCCAATCACCCCGAAGCCTCCAAAGACCGTTTCCACCCGGTCACCGCCACTGGCACCTATGTCGATGGCAGCGCCTTCAGCACCACGGGCGCGCTCAACCCGAACAATGATTCCCACGGCACCCACGTCACCGGCACCATGGGCGCCGCCCGCGACGGCGTGGGCATGCATGGCGTGGCCTACAACGCGCAAGTTTTTGTGGGCAACACCAACGCCAACGACAGCTTCCTGTTCGGCCCCACCCCTGACCCCAAATACTTCAAGACCGTGTACACCGCTTTGGTGGACTCCGGCGTGCGCGCCATCAACAACAGCTGGGGCAGCCAGCCCAAGGACGTCAGCTACCAGACCCTGGACAACATGCACGCGGCGTATGCCCAGCATTACAACCGTGGCACCTGGCTGGACGCGGCAGCGGACGTGGCCAAGGCTGGCGTGATCAATGTGTTCAGCGCCGGCAACAGCGGCTATGCCAACGCGAGCGTGCGCTCGGCCTTGCCGTATTTCCAGCCGGAACTGGAAGGCCACTGGCTTGCCGTGTCTGGGCTGGACAAGGCCAATAACCAGAAATACAACAAGTGCGGCATTGCCAAGTACTGGTGTATTTCTACCCCCGGCGCGCTGATCAACAGCACCATTCCTGACGGTGGTTACGGGGTCAAGTCCGGCACCTCGATGGCAGCGCCCCATGCCACCGGCGCGTTGGCGCTGGTGATGGAACGTTATCCCTACATGACCAACGAGCAAGCCTTGCAGGTGCTGCTGACCACCGCCACGCAGCTCGACGGCTCGATCACCCAAGCGCCCAATGCGATTGTCGGCTGGGGTGTGCCTGACCTGGGCCGGGCGATGCATGGCCCGGGGCAATTGCTCGGGCCTATGGAGGTGAACCTGGCCGCCGGGCAGGGCGATGTGTGGAGCAATGGCATCTCCGACCAGGCGCTGCTTCAGCGCCAGGCCGAGGACCGCGCCGAACACACTGCCTGGCAGCAAACCCTGATCGACAAGGGCTGGCAAAACGGCGTCGGCGCGACTGCCAGCCAGCAGGACCAGACCGACTACGCCATCGGCAACGCCCGCGACCAGGCCGCCGCCAACCGCGTGTACGAGGGCAGCCTGGTCAAGGCCGGTGCCGGTAGCCTGGTGCTCAGCGGCGACAGCACCTATCGCGGCGCGACCCTCGTCAACGGCGGTCTGCTGGCCGTCAATGGCTCGCTGGCTTCGGCTGTGACGGTGAATGACAGCGGCACCCTCGGCGGTTCCGGGCGTATTGCCGCGTTGTCTGTAAACAACGGCGGCCGTGTGGCCCCGGGCAATTCCGTGGGCACCTTGCAAGTGGCAGGGGACGTAAACCTCGGCGCCGGCTCTACCTATGCCGTGGAGCTGACGCCCACCAGCAGTGACCGCATTGTTGCCGGCGGCCAGGCGGTTCTGGGCGGCGGCACGGTCACGCTGGCGCTGGAAAACAGCCCGACCTTGCTCAGCCAGAGCCAGGCCCAAAGCCTGATTGGCCGGCAGTACTCGATTCTCGAGGCGGCGGGCGGTATCCAGGGCCAGTTCGGGCAAGTGCTGCCCAACTACCTGTTCCTCGGTGGCACCCTTGACTACGCCGCCAATGCGGTGCAACTGAATGTTGGGCGCAATGGCGCCAGCTTCGCCAGCGTCGGCGCCACCCGCAACCAGCGCAACGTTGCGGCGGCGGCCGAGCAATTGGGCGCTGGCAACCCAGTGTTTGAAAGCCTGCTGCAGTCGCAGTCAGTCGCCACCGCCCAGCAGGGTTTGCAGCAACTGTCCGGGGAAATCTACCCCGCCGTGGGTGCGATGCTGATCAACGACAGCCTGCAACTGCGTAATGCCGTGGGCGAGCGCCTGCGCCATGTGCCAGTGACCGGTGAAAGCAACCTGTGGTTCAAGGCGCTGGGCGCCTGGGGCAAGACCGACAGCCGCACTGAAACGGCGGGTTCCACCACCTCCATCGGTGGCCTGTTGGCGGGCGTGGATGGCGCGCTGGATGAGCAGACCCGCGTAGGTGTGGTTGCCGGTTACAGCGACAGTTCCTTGAACATGGGCAGCGGTACCCATTCATCGGCGTCCATCGACAGCTACCACTTTGGCGCGTACGCCGGGCGCGAGCTGGGTGACTGGCGCCTGAGCGTCGGCGGTGCCTACAGCTGGCATCGCGGCGACGTGAAGCGCGACCTGCAATGGGGTGATGTCAGCGGCAAGCAAAAAACCAAGCTGGACGCGACCACGGCGCAGGTCTTCACCGAAGCCGCGTACCGCATCCGCCTGCAGGCGGTGGCCCTGGAGCCGTTCGCCAACCTGGCCTATGTGCATCTGAACAGCGAGTCCTTCCACGAAAAAGGCGACGCCGCTGCCCTGGAACGCGGCAGCGACCGGCGTGATGCGGTGCTCAGCACCCTCGGTGTACGCGCCCTGAAAACCCTGACCCTCAATGACCACCAGCAACTGGACCTGTCCGGTTCGTTGGGCTGGCAACACAGCCTGACGGCGGTGGAGTCAGAGGAGCACCTGGCGTTTGTCGCCGGCGGGCCTTCATTTGCGGTGCGCAGTGCACCGTTGCTGCGCGATGCCGCCCTGGTGGGCGTGCAGGCCAGCCTGGCGCTGAATGCATCGACACGGGTCAACCTGGATTACAACGGCCAATTGGGTGGGCGCGCGAAAACCCAGGGCGTGGGTTTGAGCCTGAACTGGCAGTTCTGAAGACACCGCGAACCTGATCGTTCCCACGCTCCGCGTGGTAACGCCTCTTGTGACGCTCCGCGTCACGCTTTGGGACGCAGAGCGTCCGGGGCCGCATTCCCACGCGGAGCATGGGAACGATCAGCGGCGGTGTTCTGGAGAAAGTGATTTACACACGTGCAATAAGAAAACTAAGGAAGGTCACCGTGAAAAAACGCAAGTCAGGGTTAACTACCGCCATCCACACAGCCCCGGGCTATCCGCTCAAGGCGCTGAGCTGCGTGCCATACGGCGCGTTGCTGTGTTGCCTGGCAAGCCTGGGGACCGCCCAGGCCGCACCCTATGTGGAAACCGGCAAACTGGGCGACGCCGCCAGCTGGCGCAGCAATGAGTTCAAGGCCGACTGGGGCCTGGGCGCCGTGCACGCCGACACCGCCTATGCGGCCGGCTATACCGGCAAGGGCGTCAAGCTGGGGATCTTCGACCAGCCGGTGTATGCGCCACATCCGGAATTCGCCAGCCCCAACAAAGTGGTGACCATTGTCACCGAGGGCATCCGCCAATACACCGACCCGTATATCCCGGTGAAGGCCGGAGATGCATTCCGTTACGACGGCACTCCGTCCCTGGGCTCCAATGGCAAGCTGGGCAACCACGGCACGCATGTCGGCGGGATTGCTGCGGGTAACCGCGATGGCGGGCCGATGCATGGCGTGGCGTTCAATGCGCAAATCATCAGTGCCGAAAACGGTGACCCGGGCCCGGAAGACGGAATTATCCTGGGCAACGATGGCGCGGTGTACAAAGCCGGTTGGGATGCGTTGGTTGCCAGCGGCGCTCGCATCATCAACAACAGCTGGGGTATCGGCATCGGTGATCAGTACGCCAAGGGCGGGCGCGATCCGGCGTTTCCCAATTTCACCGTCAACGAAGCCCAGGCGCAATTCAACACCATTCGACCGATCCTCGGCACAATCGCAGGGGGGGCTTATCAAGGCGCCATCGATGCGGCCCGCAGCGGTGTGCTGACCATCTTCGCCGCGGGTAATGACTACAACCGTAACAACCCGGATGCCATTTCCGGACTGGCGTACTTTGTGCCGGAGATTGCCCCCAACTGGCTGTCGGTGGCCGCGTTGCAGCAAAACCCGGACACCGCAAGTGCCAACCCCTATGTGATCAGCACCTTCTCGTCGCGCTGTGGCTATGCGGCGAGCTTTTGCGTATCGGCGCCCGGCACCAAGATCTACAGCTCGATCATCAACGGCACCAACCTGGACAACCTCACCAACGACTACGCCAACTTCAACGGCACATCCATGGCCGCGCCTCACGTAGCCGGCAGCGCAGCGGTGCTGATGGAACGCTTCCAGTACATGAGCGGCGACCAGATCTCCACCGTGCTCAAGACCACCGCCACCGACCTCGGCGCGCCGGGCATCGACTCCCTCTATGGCTGGGGCATGATCAACCTGGGCAAGGCGGTCAACGGCCCAGGGATGTTTATCACCGCCGAGGATATCCCGGCCGAGTTCCGTATCGACGGCGCCTACGGCAGCGGCCAGTTCGTGGCGGACCTGCCGGGCGTCGGCGCGGTGGTGGATGCCGGCAAACCCACCCAGCGTGTGTGCGATGACCTGCACTGCGGGCGCGATGTGTGGAGCAACGACATCTCGGGCCATGGCGGCCTGACCAAGCAGGGCATCGGTACCTTGGTGCTCACCGGCGCCAACACCTACAGCGGGCCGACGCTGGTCAACCAGGGCTTGCTGGCGATCAACGGTTCGGTCACCTCCGACGTCACCGTGAGCCAGAGCGGCGTGGTCGGTGGTTCGGGGCGTATCGGTTCGCTGAGCGCGAAAAGCGGCGGTACTGTGGCACCGGGCAATTCCATTGGCACCTTGAACGTGGCGGGCAACGTCAACTTTGAACCGGGCTCGACCTATGCGGTAGAACTGTCGCCCACCAGCAGCGATCGTATCGTCGCGGGCGGCACGGCCACCCTCAACGGCGGCACCGTGACCCTGGCCCTGGAAAACAGCCCGACCTTGTTGAGCGCGCCCCAGGCCCAAAGCCTGATCGGCCGCCAATACAACATCCTGCAAGCGGCAGGTGGCGTCACCGGCAGCTTCGCGGCAGTGGTTCCCAACTACCTGTTTGTCGGCGGTACCTTGAACTATGCCGCCAACGGCGTGCAGCTGGATGTGGCACGCACCAACAGCTTCGCCAGTGTGGCCGCCACGCCGAACCAGCGCGCCGTGGCCGCAGCCGTCGAGCAATTGGGCGCGGGCAACGGTGTGTATGAAAGCCTGCTGCTGGCACCCACGGCCGCTTCGGCCCAGGGCGCGTTTCAGCAACTGAGTGGGGAAGTCTACCCGGCGCTGGAAACCGCACTGGTCAATGACAGCCGCTACGTACGCGAAGCGGTGGGCGAGCGTCTGCGCAATGGCGAGATGGGCGCTACCAGCCAAGCCATCGACAGCCGTGGCAACGTGTGGGTCAAGGCATTGGGCGCATGGGGCAAGACCGACAGCCGCAACGACACGGCGGGCTACACCACCTCTATCGGCGGCATGCTCGCCGGTGTGGATGGCGCCGTCAATGAGGCCACACGCATTGGCCTGGTGGCCGGTTACAGCGACACGTCGTTGAACATGGGCAGCGGCACCCACAGCCGCGCCTCGGTCGACAGCTACCATTTCGGCGCCTATGCCGGGCATGAAATCGGCGCCTGGCGCCTGAGTGGCGGCGCGACCTACAGCTGGCACCGCGCCGATGTCAAACGCGACCTGCAATACGGCGATGTCAGCGGCAAGCAAAAAGCCAAGGTCGATGCCCACAGTACCCAGGTGTTCACGGAAGCGGCGTACCGCATCAACCTGCAACCACTGGCCCTGGAGCCGTTCGCCAACCTGGCCTACGTGCACCTGGCAACTGACAGCTTCAAAGAGAAGGGCGACGCCGCCGCGCTGAGAAGTGGCGACGACAGCCGTGACCTGGTGCTCAGCACCCTGGGTATGCGGGCCTTGAAGACCTTCAATATCAACGACCATCAGCAACTGGAAGTCTCCGGCACCCTGGGCTGGCAGCACAACCTGAGCAGCACCGATTCGGAACAGCACCTGGCGTTTGCCTCGGGCGGCCCTTCGTTCACGGTGGAAAGTGCGCCGATGGTGCGCGATGCGGCGTTGGTCGGGGCACGGGTCAGCCTGGCATTGAGCAAGGATGCGCGGGTGAACTTCGATTACAACGGCCTGCTGGCCAGCAAGGAGAAGGTGCACGGTGTCGGCTTGAGCCTGGATTGGGCGTTCTAAAGGCCAGGTGCAGTTGGTTGTGGCGAGGGAGCTTGCTCCCGCTCGGGTGCGCAGCGCCCGCAAGTTTTTGGGGCCGCTGCGCAGCCCAGCGGGAGCAAGCTCCCTCGCCACACAAGCTCGCTCCTACAGGTGGTAACGGATAACAGGTGTTTTGGCTTTCTCTACAAATCCAACAACAGAGAGGCACTACCAATGGGTATCTTTGACTATAAAAACCTCGGTACCGAGGACTCCAAGGCGTTGTTCGCCGATGCCATGGCGATCACGCTGTATTCCTACCACAACCTGGATAACGGCTTTGCCGTCGGCTACCAGAACAATGGCCTCGGGCTGGGGTTACCGGCCACCCTGGTCAGCGCCCTGATTGGCGGCAGCAATGCCCAAGGGGTCATCCCCGGGATCCCCTGGAACCCCGACTCGGAAAAAGCCGCCCTTGAGGCGGTGCAAGCAGCCGGCTGGACGCCCATCAGCGCCAGTACCCTGGGCTATAGCGGCAAGGTCGATGCGCGCGGCACCTTCTTTGGCGAAAAATTCGGCTACGGCACGGCGCAGGCCGAGGTGCTGGGCAAGTACGATGACGCTGGCAAGCTGCTGGAAATCGGCATCAGTTTCCGCGGCACTTCAGGGCCTCGGGAAAGCGTGATCACTGACTCCATCGGCGATGTGATCAGCGACCTGCTCGCCGCCTTCGGGCCCAAGGATTATGCCAAGAACTACGCGGGGGAAGCCTTTGGCGGCTTGCTCAAGAACGTGGCGGACTTCGCCAGCGCCCAGGGCCTGGGCGGCAATGACGTAGTGGTCAGCGGCCACAGTCTGGGCGGCCTGGCGGTCAACAGCATGGCCGACTTGAGCGACAGTACCTGGTCGGGGTTCTATAAAGACGCCAATTACGTGGCCTACGCATCGCCGACCCAGAGCGCCGGCGACAAGGTGCTTAACGTCGGTTATGAAAACGATCCAGTATTCCGAGCCCTGGATGGCTCGTCATTCAACCTGTCGTCCCTGGGCGTGCACGACAAGGCCCACGAATCGAGCACCGACAACATTGTCAGTTTCAACGATCACTACGCCTCATCCCTGTGGAACGTCCTGCCGTTTTCCATCCTCAACCTGCCCACTTGGGTTTCGCACTTGCCCACCGGTTACGGTGACGGCATGACCCGTATCCTCGACTCGGGGTTCTACGAACAGATGACCCGCGACTCCACGGTGATCGTCGCCAACCTGTCCGACCCGGCACGGGCCACCACCTGGGTGCAAGACCTCAACCGCAATGCCGAGGCGCACAAGGGCAATACCTTCATCATCGGCAGCGACGGCGACGACTTGATCAACGGCGGCAGGGGCGCGGACTTTATCGAAGGTGGCAAGGGCAATGACACCATCCGCGACAGCAGTGGGCACAACACGTTTTTGTTCAGCGGGCAGTTTGGCAATGACCGGGTGATCGGCTACCAGGCGACGGACAAGCTGGTGTTCAACGACGTGGCGGGCAGCAATGATTACCGCGATCACATCAAGGTGGTGGGCGGGGATACCGTCATTGGCTTTGGGACGGATTCGGTGACGCTGGTGGGTGTGAGCAGTTTGTCGGGGGAGGGGATAGTCATCAGCTAACGTATTCGGTGTGGGAGCTGGCTTGCCTGCGATGGCGGCGGTCGAGACAGCCATGCGGTGACTGACAAATCGCTATCGCAGGCAAGCCAGCTCCCACATTTGATGGGGTGTTGCTAGAAGATCACTTTTCCTTACGCACCGTGGCCACATCATCGGCCTTGATACGAATACGCTTGCCGGCAATATCGGTGAACTCGTAGAAGCCGTCGGCGGTCTTGGCGTTGGGCGTGTCCTTGGTCAAATACTGCGTGCCGTTCTGCAAGGTCACCACGGTTTGCGTAGAGCAACCGGCCAATACCAGAAAAGTGAGTGCAACCAGTGGCAGACCCAAATTCTTCATGTTCATAACCCTTACCTTTAACCCTGAAAAGTCCCGCAGCGTCTGCTTGCGGGGCCATAAATATTACGCGATCAACCCACTCATCAGATTGTTTTTTTGCAAAAAGTTGCAGGCGCCACTTATCTATTACTGATTGCAACAACCGCTTTGCCCCGGCACTCTGTATGCATAACCAGTATTTGATTGCATTGCACCATGGCCAACCCCCTCGAAAACCCCCTGTATTACCTGCATAACTTCCGCCAAGTGCTGGTTTGGTTGGGGCAACGCTACGTCGATTTGCTCGATGCGCACGAACAGCAATTCATTCAGCAATTTGACAGGTTGCCCCAGGCCTCCCAGGCGTTATTGGTGCGTATGGTGATGCGCAAGGGCGTGCATTTTCGCGCCACTAAACTCCATTACCTGGAAATCGGTTGCCCCCATGCGGCGGCGGGGCCATTGCGTGAGCTGGGATGGGTGGAGGATCAAAGCCCGCTGCCGTTTGCCACCCTCTTCGCGCTGCTGCAAAAGAGTGAATTGCTCGGCGCCTTCAAGCCCTGGATCGATCAACCCAAGGGCAACAAGGCCGATTGGCTTGAGCCTTTGGCCGCGCAATTTACCGAGTCGCGCAGCTTTGCCCAGTGGTGCCCCGACGTGGACGACGCGCTCTACAGCCTGACGGTAATGGAGTTGTGTGATCGCCTGCGCCTGATGTTCTTCGGCAATCTGCACCAGGACTGGTCGGAATTCGTGCTGGCAGATCTGGGCATCTACACCTATGAAAAAGTCGAGTTCTGCGCCGAGTCGCGTGGGTTACGCAGCCGGGACGACGTGCATGGGTTCCTGTTCCTGCACCAGTGCCAGCAAGCCTTTGAAGCCGGTGAAGCGCTGGATACGGTGTTGGCGCAGGTCGCCACGTTGTGTACCGACAACCCCTGGCTGGAAAAGCGCCGCGCCAAGCTGTTGTTCCAGATTGGCCAGTATTGCGAACGCTGCGCCGAGCTGGCGCTGGCCGAACAGATTTACCGCGGTTGCACGCACCCCGGTGCCCGGGCGCGGCTGATTCGCGTACTGGAGCGCCAGGAGGATTACGCCCAAGCCATGGCCCTGGCGACCGAGGCACAACAGGCCCCACACAGCGCCGCTGAACACCAACAACTGCTAAGGGTAGTGCCGCGCCTGCGGCGCAAACTTGGCGGGCCGGCGCTGCCCAGGGCCAAGCCCCAAGCGGTGGCGCGCCTGGACCTGGCACTGATGCAGGAACCGCTGCTGTCGGTGGAATCCAGTGTGCTGGCGCACCTGAGCGAACCGGATGCGCCTGTGCATTACGTCGAGAATGGCCTGATCAATTCGCTGTTCGGCTTGCTGTGCTGGGAGGCGATTTTCGCCCCGCTGCCGGGGGCGTTCTTCCACCCGTTCCAGCGCGGGCCAGCGGACCTGCACAGCGAGGACTTTTATCAACGCCGAGAAGCCTTGTTTGCCGCGTGCTTTGCACAACTGGAGGATGGCCGCTACAAGGCTAGCATCCGCCAACGCTATGTAGAGAAATGGGGCATTCAGTCGCCTTTTGTGTTCTGGAACCTTCTCAGCGAAGAACTGCTGGAGCAAGCCCTGGCCTGCCTGCCCGCCGAACACTTGCGCCATTGGTTTACGCGCCTGTTGCAGGATATCCGTGCCAACCGGGCCGGGATGCCGGACCTTATCCAGTTCTGGCCCGCACAAAATACCTATCGCATGATCGAGGTCAAAGGCCCCGGCGACCGTCTGCAAGACAACCAGTTGCGTTGGCTGCAATTCTGCGGCGAGCACCAGATGCCAGTCACCGTCTGTTACGTGCGCTGGGCGGAGCAACCCGCTTGAGTTACAGCGTGGCCGTGCGGGCGTTGTGTGAGTTCACGGCCAAGGTCGGTGACCTCGACCTGCGCTTTACGCCGTCGCCCAGTGCCCAGGAAGGCATCGTCGGCCATCGCACGGTAGCGTCACGGCGCAATGCGCACTACCAGAATGAAGTGGCGCTTGAAGGCGAGTACCAGCAACTCAAAGTACGGGGCAGGGCGGACGGCTATGACCCGGACAGCAACCGCCTCGAAGAGGTGAAGACCTACCGCGGCGACCTCGCTGCCCAGCCCGCCAACCATCGGCAACTGCACTGGGCCCAGGTCAAAGTGTATGGCTGGCTGATGTGCCAGAAGCTCGGGCTCAGTGAGATCGACCTGGCGCTGGTGTACTTCGATATCGTCGGCGAAGGCGAAACCGTGCTCAACCAGCGATTCGATGCGCCAGACCTTGAACAGTTCTTCAACCAACAATGCGCGCTGTTCCTGGACTGGGCCCGGCAGGAGATGCAGCACCGCGCGGCACGCAACGCTGGCGCGCAGAGCCTGGCATTTCCCCATGCCGACTTCCGTACCGGGCAGCGCACCTTGGCCGAGTCGGTCTACAAAGCGGTGTGTACCGGCCGGTGCCTGATGGCCCAGGCGCCCACCGGCATTGGCAAGACCATCGGCACTATCTTCCCGCAGCTCAAGGCCTTGGCGCCGCAGCAACTGGACAAGGTGTTCTTCCTCACCGCCAAGACGCCCGGGCGCAAGCTGGCCCTGGATGCTGCGCAGGTGTTGTACGACAGCAGTCCCGATCTGCCACTGCGTGTGCTTGAACTGGTGGCCCGGGACAAGGCGTGTGAACACCTGGACAAAGCCTGCCACGGTGATTCCTGCCCGTTGGCCAAGGGCTTTTACGACCGCCTGCCTGCCGCCCGCCAGGCCGCGTCCCAGGTGCGCCTGCTCGATCAGCAAAGCCTGCGCAACGTGGCGCTGGCTCATCAGGTTTGCCCGTACTATTTGAGCCAGGAAATGGCGCGCTGGAGCGACCTGATCGTCGCCGACTACAACTATTACTTCGACTTTGGCGCGATGCTGTTCGGCCTCGCCCAGCTCAACCAATGGCAGGTCTCGGTGCTGGTGGATGAAGCCCACAACCTGGTCGAGCGAGCCCGCTCGATGTACAGCGCCAGCCTGGATCAATACAGCCTCAAGACCGTGCGCGACAGCGCACCCGAAGCGCTGAAAAAAACCTTGCAGCGCCTCAACCGTGAGTGGAACGCGTTGCACAAGGATCAACTGGCGCCTTATCAGGCCTACGCCGCCAAACCCGACAAACTGCTCCAGGCCCTGAGCCTGTGCACCAGCGCCATGGGCGATTACTTCAACTATCACCCCGATGCCCTCAACGGTGACCTGCAAGCCTTCTACTTCGACGCGCTGCAATGGGCCAAAGTGGCGGAGCTGTTTAACGAGCACTTTATTTTCGATATCACTAAGCGCTCGTTCACCGCCAAGCGCAGCAGCTCGACCCTGTGCCTGCGCAACGTGGTACCGGCCGAGTTCATCCGGCCCAGGCTGACCGCTGCGCGCAGCAGCGTGTTGTTTTCCGCGACCTTGAGCCCACGGCACTATTACGCCGATTTGCTGGGCCTGCCAGCGGACACCGCCTGGGTCGACGTTGAATCACCGTTCAAGGCCGAGCAGTTGCAGGTGAGCATCGTTGAGCGGATCTCCACGCGGTTCGTGCATCGCCAGGCATCGCTGGAACCCATCGTGGCATTGATCGCCCAGCAGTTCGCCGCGCAACCGGGTAACTATCTGGCGTTTTTCTCCAGCTTCGATTACCTGCAACAGGTCGCGCAGCTACTGGCTGAGCGACACCCACAGATTGCGCTGTGGCTGCAATCGCGGGGCATGGTCGAGGCCGAGCGCCAGGCCTTTCTCGACCAGTTCACCCCGCACAGCCAGGGCATCGGCTTTGCGGTACTGGGCGGAGCATTCGGCGAAGGCATCGACTTGCCCGGCGCGCGCTTGATCGGCGCGTTTATCGCCACCCTGGGCCTGCCCCAGCTCAACCCGGTGAACGAGCAGATGAAACAGCGCATGGGCGCAATTTTTGGCGCGGGGTACGACTACACGTATCTGTACCCGGGTATTCAAAAAGTCGTGCAGGCGGCGGGGAGGGTGATTCGCAGCCAACAGGATCGGGGGGTGGTGATGTTGATTGATGACCGGTTTGGGGAGCAGCGGGTGCGGCAGTTGTTGCCCAAATGGTGGACACTTAAATAATGGTTCACACCCTGCGCAATCACTCATTCAAGTCTACGGCGCCCGCCCGAGTGAAACTGGTCGAAATCACGTAATTACGAAGTGTGCTGTTGGCGCTATCAAACGCCTGAATCCGGGCATTGGCTACTGTCAGAATTAACAGGTACCGATCCAGGTGCATCCTGCACTACCTGTTAATTCTGACAGTAGGCACGCC
>NZ_JAFCVN010000018.1:0-86327 GCF_049897065.1 Pseudomonas sp. DWP2-2
CTGGGGCGCGAAGCGGCCCCAAAAATGGGACTGCTACGCAGTCCAGCGGGAGCAAGCTCCCTCGCCACAAGTCACTGGTTGTCTGCTCTAGCTCTTAACTGACTGGCATTAGGGCAAGCCCGGCTCCCACAGGGATCTCTACACGTCTGACGGTCTTTTAAAAGGCAAAGGCGCCATCAAACACCGGCTTGTCATCCAGCGCCAACACCCCGCTGGCGAAGATCAGGTCCAGGTGATGGCTGCCCTTCTGCCCGCCACCCAAGCCCAGGTGCAACCCGCAGTGACGCTCTTCAAACCCGGCATTGCGCGCATACAAGTCCTTGACCCCTTCATTGGTGCCAATCCCCAACTCCTCCACGCGACGGTTGGACGGGTTGGCATTCAGGTACTTGTTGAAGTCATCTGCCAACCCCGGCACTTCGCTGGCCACGCTGCAAACGGTGGAGTTCTCGATCCATAACTCCAACGGCGATTGCAGCACGCCGTATTTGCGTGCAAAGGGGATGGTACTGAGGAAAGTGCCGACAAACCGCACCTGGCCGTTGATGGCTTCGCTGTGGGTGGCGATTTCGCCGGGCGCCAGGTCGTGGTTGCCGACGCCGTTGATATTGGTCCACTTCTTGATGCTGCTCATCGGCGCTTCCAGGCGCGAACCGTGTTTGTCGGTAAAGCTCAGCACGTTGGCCTGGGCCATGCGCCGGATCAGTGTGGCGTTGAGGTCGGCGATGCGTTGGGGCTCGACGCTGAAGGTGTCGTAAAAATAGTCGCCGTAATCCTTGAACAGCAGGGATTTCTTCCAGTGCTCGGCCATCACGCCTTGCAGGGCGCGGATAAAGTCAGGGCCTTCGGCGCGTGGGTTGGGCAGCGTGGAGGAATCGTAGAGAAACAGGTACAGATCACAGGTTTGAATGGCCTTTGCCAGGGTGTCGCTGGGCGCCAGGTCCAGGCGTTGCAGTTGGAAGTTGAAGCGGGCGGCGCTGCCGTGGGTGATCGCCTGGGCGATGGCGTCATAGCGCTCGGTATGGCCCAGCAACACGGTGGGGCGGTTCAGGCCGTTGAGGGCCGGGTGGTGAGCAAGGTAGTAGAGAAAGTGTTCGACGGCGCGGGCCTTGTCCATGACGGGTGTCCTTCGGTGCCTTGGGTAAGGGGGCAGGCGCCGTGCACAGCGCCTGCCGGATGCCTGCCGGTTATTAGAAAGGCCACATCGCGGTGCCAAAAGGCACAACGGCATCGGCTTGCATCATTTCAACGGCGGCCTCATGGGTCGGCGCTTCAAACCAATCGTCGAGTTGCAGTTCGGTTTCCAGGTCGTTTTCCAGTGCTTGCATGGTGTATCTCCTAGAGGACGTTGATTGAGAACGGCTCACCCACGGGCTTCGCGGGCAAGTGGAAAGAACCTAGAAGAGAGTGTTTCGAAATGCAAAAAATTTATTGACACGGTTTCATTTGCATTTTTTCTTCTGTTTTTTGGCGGATTTTTTTATTCAGGCAAAACAGTAAATTGGCTGAAGCGATTCTTCAGATTTTGCCTTCCGACAGAATTCCGTTGAGGGCTGCCAAAGTCTGGCTGTAACGCAGGATTTCCGTGGTGTAACGATAGATTTACGCAACTGCCCTGCCGTTGTTGGGGGGCGCGCCGATGTAAGCATTAGCTGACAGAATTGCCTGTGCACTTTCCCGGTGCGTGCCGAAGCTGTCGAGCGGTGTACAATGCGCCGCGTTTTACTGTGACCCCCCTTGCGTACCCACGCAAAAGGCCAAGACCTCAGGGTTTGATCCCCCTGATCACTCCGCCTGGCCACGAGCCGGACGGGTTCGATTTCGTCACAGATAAAAACAAACAGGTGACGCATGACCATTAGAAAGACGCTGTACTCCTGGTGCCTGCGCTGGGGGTTGAGCGGCGCTGCTTGAGTCGGTAATTCAAGGCAGCAACCTGCATTCAACTCTTCAAACCTTGCGTGAGACCCTTTTCATGAGTGGACCCCATTCCTCTTCAGGCGAGCTGAAACGCGGCCTGAAAAATCGGCATATCCAGTTGATCGCCCTCGGTGGCGCCATCGGCACCGGCCTGTTCCTGGGCTCGGCCGGGGTGCTCAAATCCGCCGGCCCGTCGATGATCCTGGGCTATGCCATCTGTGGCTTTATCGCCTTCATGATCATGCGCCAGCTTGGCGAAATGATCGTCGAGGAGCCCGTCGCCGGCTCCTTCAGCCATTTTGCCCACAAGTACTGGGGCGGTTTCGCCGGTTTTCTGTCGGGCTGGAACTGCTGGATTCTGTACATTCTGGTGGGTATGTCGGAGCTGACGGCCGTCGGCAAGTACGTGCATTACTGGTGGCCGGAGATTCCGACCTGGGTCTCTGCTGCGGCCTTCTTCGTGCTGATCAACGTGATCAACCTGGCCAACGTCAAAGTCTTCGGTGAAGCCGAGTTCTGGTTCGCCATCATCAAGGTGGTGGCGATCGTCGGCATGATTGCCCTGGGCAGCTACCTGCTGGTCAGCGGCAGCGGCGGCCCGCAAGCCTCGGTCAGCAACCTGTGGGAGCATGGTGGTTTCTTCCCCCATGGCGTCGGCGGCTTGGTGATGGCCATGGCGATTATCATGTTCTCCTTCGGCGGCCTGGAAATGCTCGGCTTTACTGCTGCCGAAGCCGACCAGCCACGTACCGTGATCCCCAAGGCGATCAATCAGGTGATCTACCGCATCCTGATTTTCTACATCGGTGCCCTGGTAGTACTGCTGTCGCTCACACCGTGGGACAGCCTGCTGGCGACCCTCAACGCCTCCGGCGATGCCTACAGCGGTAGCCCGTTCGTGCAGGTGTTCTCGATGCTGGGCAGTAACACCGCCGCGCATATCCTCAACTTCGTGGTGCTGACCGCCGCGCTGTCGGTGTACAACAGCGGTACCTACTGCAACAGCCGCATGCTCTTGGGCATGGCCGAGCAGGGCGACGCGCCCAGGGCCCTGGCGAAGATCGATAAGCGCGGCGTGCCGGTGCGTTCGATCCTGGCCTCGGCAGCGATCACCCTGGTGGCGGTGCTGATGAACTACCTGATGCCCCATGACGCGCTGGAACTGCTGATGTCGCTGGTGGTGGCCACGTTGGTGATCAACTGGGCGATGATCAGTTTCTCCCACGTCAAGTTCCGCCAGCACATGAACCGCACCGGCCAGGTGCCGCTGTTCAAGGCGTTGTGGTATCCGTATGGAAACTACATCTGCCTGGCGTTCGTGGTGTTTATCCTGGTGATCATGCTGATGATGCCGGGGATTCAGGTGTCGGTATATGCGATCCCGGTGTGGGTAGCGTTCATGGCAGTATGTTACTGGATCAAGAACAAGCGCACGGCGCGGTCAGCGATTGGCGCAACGGGTCCGGTTCTGGAGTAGGACTTTTCCCCTTGCAGAAAACCCGGCGCCCTGCCGGGTTTTTTGTGGGTATGGCACGTTAGAATCGCCCCCTCTTTTTTCCGCCTACCCGGAGGCCCCGATGCAATACACCGACGTCGCCGATAGCGCCTTGCAGCGCGATGAACTGCAAGACTTGATCGGCCGGCACAGCGGCCCTTTGCGCTTGATCGGAGTAGATTTAAGTGGTGTCGACCTGTCGCGCATGGCACTGGACAACTGGGTGTTCGAGCGCTGCACCCTGGTCCAGACCTCGTTTCTCGGTTCTCGACTGGAAGGGACTCAGTGGAAAAACTGCCGAGCCAGCCTCGCCATTTTCGAAGCGGCCAACCTGCTCGAGGCGCAATTCCACAGTTGCGATCTGAACAACACTCGTTGGCAGCGCAGCAAACTGTCCCAGGCGACTTTTACCCAGTGCAAGCTGACGGGCGCCAATTTCACCCATTGCGCGTCACTGGGGCTGAGCTTCAGCGAAACCCTGCTCAACAGTGCCTTTTTATCCGGGTTGTCGTTTGCTCGAAGTGTGCTCAATAATCTGGATTTTTCCGACAGCGACTTGTCGGATACGGACTTTCGCAAGGCTGAACTGGTCGACTGCAGCCTCGCACATGCCCGCATCAACGGCGCTAATTTTGCGGGTGCCGACTTGCGCGGTGCAGATTTGAGCGGTTTTCGCCTCAATGATGCCAAACTGTTCAAAGGCGCCGTGATTTCCAAAGCCCAGGCGTCGATATTGTTGTCCGAGTTGGGCTTGTCCGTTGCCTAAGGTTTTGATTGATGCTGGAAATTTCCAACAATGTGCACCTGCCCGACGCCGAGATCGAGCTGACCGCCATTCGTGCCCAGGGTGCCGGTGGGCAGAACGTCAATAAGGTGTCGAGTGCGGTGCACCTGCGGTTTGATATTCCGGCCTCGTCGTTGCCGGAGTTTTACAAGGAGCGCCTGCTGGCGCTGCGTGACAGCCGGATCACCAGCGAAGGCGTGCTGGTGCTCAAGGCCCAGCAATATCGCACCCAGGAGCAGAACCGTGCCGATGCGCTGGAGCGCCTGGTGGAGTTGATCCAGAGCGCCACCAAGGTCGAGAAAAAGCGTCGTCCGACCAAGCCCACCCTGGGTTCGAAGAAACGCCGCCTGGAGTCCAAGACCAAGCGCGGCAGCATCAAGGCCGGGCGCGGCAAGGTCGACTTCTAGGCGTCGCGTGTTTCGCGGGCCTTAGGCGCCTGGCGGTACAGGTAGAAGCTCAGCAGCAAACCGGCGAAAGCTGCGAGGGCCGCGAACAGGAAGATTGAGGCAAAGCCAAAACCTGCCGCCACGGCGCCCGCCAGCGGCCCGGTGATGCCCAGGGACAAGTCGATAAACAGCGAATAGGCGCCCACCGCCGAACCTCGGCTGGAGGCCGGCACCAGGTTGACCGCCTCTACCCCCAGCGCCGGGAACACCAGGGAAAAGCCGAAACCGCTCAACGCCGCACCCGCCAACGCCAGTTGGGCATCCGGCGCCAGCCACAGCAACAGCAGGCCCAGTACTTCCACTGACAGGCAGGCGATTGCGACGCGAAAACCGCCAATGCGGTTGATCAAATTGCCAAACAGCAAGCGTGCGCCGATAAAACTGGCACCGAACAGGCTCAAGGCCCACACCGCGTTATCCCAGTGCTGGGTGCTGTAATACAACGTGATAAAGGTGGCGATGGTGCCAAAGCCGATGGAGCCCAGCGCCAGCGCGCAACCATGGGGCAGCACGCGGCCCAGCACGTTCATGAACGGCAAACGTACGCCGGGCACAATCGGCGCCGCTTGTTTTTTCCAGGCCAACAGCACACCCAGCACGGCCAACAGAATGATGCTGACGCCCATGCTCCACAGCCCAAAATGGCTGACCAGCAGCACCCCCAACGGCGCACCCACCGCCAGCGCGCCGTAGCTGGCAATGCCGTTCCAGGAAATAACCTTGGCCGTGTTCGCCGCGCCGACACGGCCAATGCCCCAGCCAATCGCGCCCGAACCCACCAGGCTTTCAGCGCTGCCCAGCACCAGCCGCCCGACCAGCAGGCAGCCGAGGCTCAGAGCCGGCAGGCTGGAAAACCACGCCGCAAACAACATGAACACGCCACTCAAGCCGCAGCCCACCAAGCCGATCAGCACGGCGCGCTTGCTGCCCAGATTGTCGATGATCTTACCGGCATAGGGGCGGCTCAGCAGGGTTGCCAGGTATTGCACGCTGATCACCAGCCCGGCGATGACGGCGCCATAGCCCAACTGGCTATGGACATAGCCCGGTAGTACGGCCAGGGGGATGCCGATATTCAAGTAGCCGATGAAGGTAAACAGCACGATGGAAACGACTTGCAGCGTGACCGTCATGGGGCGCTGGGTATCTGGCATGGGAGAGATCCACTGTCGCAGCAGGTAAAGATAGGCTGCTAATGATACCGGTGCGCAAGCCGGGCAGGGCGGCAAAAATGTAAAACGTCAGATCTAAGGCAGATCAAGCTTGGGCGGGGGCCAGCAATTGGGTGGTCACCAGGGCCGCCAGGGCGTTTTCCTGGGTGCCGAAGCGCTTGAGCAGTGCTGCTTGCTTGTCGGCACTGAGGCGGTTCCAGACTTCGACCATCTGCAAGGCAGCGTCGAGTACAGCGGCGTCCGGCGTGTCGGAAGGGGAAGTGGTCATAGTGAAGGTCTCGGATAATTCAGGCAGTGTGGAAAGCGCTCAAAGGCGCGCTTTCCACACGGTCTGGTACGGCGTCAGTCTCGGCTTTCGCGCTCGACTGGTTTTGCTTCTTTGGCCTCAGGCTGCTTGTCGCTGGCCTGCTGCGGTGTTGGCTGCTCAGTTGGGTGCAGGCTTGGGAAGGGGAGATTAGGTATCTCGTGCATCGTGGTCGCTCCTCGCAAGGTCTGTTTTTTCAATCGCAGGTGATTCCGCGCTCTCAAAAAGCCTTGGCAGGATACAGCACCGTAAATGACAAAAAGACTTTTATCTCCACAGATGCACAATTTTTAATGGTTCAGGCGCAAGTGACATGAGGTCACACCCCTAGAACGGCACCTTGCCCAGGATCATGTCGCGGTACATCACAAAATCCCCCAGCAAGCTGTAGAACGGGTGCTGAAAGGTGGCGGGGCGGTTCTTTTCGAAGAAGAAGTGGCCAATCCAGGCAAAGCTGTAGCCTGCCAGGGGCAACGCCAGCAGCAGAACCAATGAGCCTCTGCCGATGGCGTACGCGAGAATGCCTATTACCAGGGTGGTGCCGATAAAGTGCAGGCGTCGGCAGGTGCTGTTGCCATGTTCGCTCAGGTAGTACGGGTAGAACTCGGCAAAACTGTTGAATTTCTTGATGTTTTCCACGGTCACCGGCCCTCTGGTTGCTGTGCCGCCAACGGGTGCGCGGCGGGGAGCTTATTTGAGTCTAGAGTGATCAGTGCTAACAGCCAGTGACAATAGATGCCACTTTAGTATCCTTGGCTTCCTGGCTGCCGTTTGAGCCTGCTTTCAACAAGAAGACGCCATGAGCGAACGAACAACTTCTGCAAGCTGGGCGATGGGCATCGTCAAGGCGCTGGAAATGGATGGCCTGGATTGCCGTGCCTTGTTCAAGCAACTGGGCCTGGACTACGCCGCCCTCAGTGACCCCGATGCGCGCTTCCCGCAAGACGCCATGACCCGCCTGTGGCAACGCGCGGTAGAGGTGTCGGGTAACCCGGCGATTGGCCTGAACATGGGCAAGGTGGTGCGCCCGGCCTCGTTTCACGTTGCCGGTTATGCGTTGATGTCCAGCAACACCCTGGCCGAAGGTTTTATGCGATTGGTGCGCTACCAGCGCATCATCGCCGAAAGCGCTGATTTGAGTTTTCGACTGTTACCCGAAGGCTATGCGTTGATTCTGACGGTGCATGGCGATCACCTGCCGCCGACCCGTCAAAGCGCCGAAGCCTCGCTGGCCAGCGCCCTGGCCCTGTGCGGCTGGCTCACCGGGCGCACCCTGCAGCCCCGCAAAGTGCTGCTGCAAGGCGAGCAGCCAGCGGACCTGGCGCCCTACCAACAGGCCTTTCATGCGCCTTTGCAATTCAATGCACCCTATGACGCGCTGATTTTCGAGCAGGCGGACATGGAGGCGCCGCTGCCCACGGCCAACGAAGCCATGGCGCTGTTGCATGATCGCTTTGCCGGTGAATACCTGGCGCGTTTTTCCGAAAGCCGCGTGACCCACAAGGCGCGTCAGGTGCTGTGCCGCCTGTTGCCTCAGGGCGAGCCCAAGCGCGAAGCCGTGGCCCAGACGTTGCACCTGTCCCAGCGCACCTTGCAGCGGCGGCTGCAGGAGGAGGGCACCAGCTTCCAGGCCTTGCTTGATGACACCCGGCGCGAACTGGCCGAGCAGTACCTGGCACAACCCAGCATGACCTTGCTGGAAATCGCTTACCTGCTGGGGTTTGCCGACCCGAGCAACTTTTTCCGCGCGTTTCGCCGCTGGTTCGATGCCACGCCCGGTGAATACCGGGCGCGCTTGCAGCAAACGTCGTCGGTCAGTGACGCCAGAACGCCGGAATGCACAACACAAACACGGTGATGATCTCCAGGCGCCCCAACAACATGCCCAGGGACAGGATCCACTTGGCGGCATCCGGCAGGGTGGCGAAGTTGCCGGCCGGGCCGATGGTTTCGCCCAGGCCGGGGCCCACGCCGGAAACGGTACTGGCGGCGCCGGTCAACGCGGTCATCCAGTCCACGCCTAGCAGCGACAGGGCCAGGGCGATCATGCAGATGGTGATGGCGAAGAAAAACGAAAAAGTCAGGATCGACCGCACAATCTCTTCATCGAGGCGATGGCCGTTGTACTTCTGCTTGATCACCGCGCGCGGATGGATCAACTGATTCAAGTTGGCCTTGAGCAGGATGTAGGCCACCTGGAAACGGAAGATTTTGATACCGCCCGCGGTGGAGCCCGAGCAGCCGCCGATAAAGCCCAGGTAGAAAAACAGCATCAGTGAGAAGTTGCCCCACAAGCTGTAATCCCCCAGTGCAAAGCCGGTGGTAGTCACCACAGACGTCACGTTCAGCGCCACATGGCGCAAGGCATCGAGCCAATGCAGGTTGGTGGTCCACCAGTACCAGGTGCCGAGTACCAGCCAGGTCACCAGCAACAGGCCGAGCAAGCCTTGCACCTGCTGGTCCTTGATCAGCGCCCGACGGTTACCACGTAAAGTGGCCACGTACAGGGCGAACGGCAAGCTGCCCAGGATCATCACCACCACCGCGACCCAATGCACCGCCGGTTGTTTCCAATGGGCCAGGGACTCGTCCGAGGTGGAAAACCCGCCCGTGGAAATCGCCGACATCGCATGGTTGATCGCATCGAACACGCCCATTCCGGCCCACCAGAAGGCCAGGCTGCCGAAGATGGTGATGCCCACATACGCCGCCACGATCAGGCGCGCCACCATGTGTGAACGAGGCATGACCTTTTCCGAGCGGTCCGAGGATTCGGTCTGGAACAGGCGCATGCCACCAATGCGCAGCAGCGGCAGGATCGCCACCGCCATGCCGATAAAGCCGATACCGCCGAGCCAGTGCAGCAGCGAACGCCACATCAAGATGCCCGGCGACATGCTGTCCAGCCCGCTCAACACGGTGGAGCCTGTGGCGGTGATGCCGGACATGCTTTCGAAGAACGAGTCGGTGTAGCTGATGTGCTGGGTCAGCAAAAAGGGCAGGGCCGCGAAGATGCACACCACCACCCAACTACTGACCGTCAGCAGGTACATGTCCCTGGGGCGCAGGTGCACGTGCTCTGGGCGACCAGGGATGACCAGCGCCAGGCCGGCGATAAAGGTGATCAGGCTGGCCCACAGGAACGAGGGCAGGTCGCTGGTGCGTTCGAAGATCACCAGGGTCGCCATCGGGATCACCATGGCGACCGCAAGGGTGATCAGGAAGATGCCGATGATGAAACCGATGATGCGCAGGGTCGGCAACGCCATGAAGTTCGCTCGGGTGATTGGGCAGAGGCGCCATTCTACCTGCGGTGCAGGTCTTGTAAACCAAGGGCTGCCGGTTGATGGAGAACCCCTGTGGGAGCTGGCCTGCCAGCCGGCGGATATCCACCTGACGCCCCGCAAGCCAGCTCCCACAGGTATAACGGCGGCAGTTATTGCGCGCATGAAAAAGGCGACCCGCAGGTCGCCTCTTTCAACTGCGCTTGATCAGAACTCGTGATCAGCGCTGTCCGGGTTCAGGTCGCTGATGCCCAGCTTGCCAGCAGCGGCTTCGATCGAGCCGGTCTGCTTGACCAGGGCGGCAATCGAGTCACGCACGATCTGGTTGCCCTTTTCATTGTCGGCGGCGATCAACTGGTCGTAGTGCTCGCCGTTGTTGGCGTGGTCAACCATCACCTGGATCTTCGCTTCGGTGGCGGCCAGGTCAGCCTTGAGGGCTGCATCGGCTGCCGGGTCGGCCTTGGCCACCAGGGACGACAGGCTGGCGCCGGTCAGCTTGGTACCGTCAACACGGGTGTATTCGCCCAAGTAAACGTTACGGATGCCCTTGGCGTCGTAGAAGTGCGAGTAATGGGTGTTGTCGCTGAAGCAGTCTTGCTCGTCTTCTGGCGAGTTGGCTTCCAGGGATACTTTCATGCGCTCCCCGGCGAGTTCGCCCAGAGACAGGCTGCCCATGCCGAACAGCATTTTACGCAGGCCATCGGTCGCAGGTTCCGACTCCAGGGTGGCGCGGTAGTTGTCTTCGACGTTGGGCTTCCAGTTGCCGACCATTTCCTGCAGGTCGCTGACCAGCAGTTGAGTGACAGCTCGCAGGTAAGTGCGGCGACGCTCGTTGTGGCCGCCGGTTGCACCATCACCGGTCATGTAGTCCGACGCCGGGCGGTTGCCCGCGCCTGGGCCGGTGCCGTTGAGGTCCTGGCCCCACAGCAGGAATTCGATGGCGTGGTAGCCGGTGGCGACGTTCGCTTCGGAACCGCCCAGTTCATTGAGGCTGGCGAGTTTTTCCGGAGTGATCTCCTTGACGTCGACCTTGTCTTCGCCGACCTGGATCTCGTTATTGGCGATGATGTTGGCGTTCGCACCTGGGTTGCCCAGCGCGTGCTCGTAGGACTTGTCGACGTAGTCGATCAGGCCTTCGTCCAGGGGCCAGGCGTTCACCTGGCCTTCCCAGTCGTCGATGATGGTGTTGCCGAAGCGGAATACTTCGCTCTGCAGGTAGGGTACGCGTGCGGCGATCCAGGCGGTACGGGCCGCTTTCAGGGTTTCGTCGTTCGGGTTGGCGAGGAAGGTATCGATTGCGGTCTGCAGGGTTTTTGCGGTGGATTCGGCATCGCTGTACACCGCAAACACCATGTCTGCGTAGTGCGCGACCACGGCCTTGGCGGCCGCTTCGTCGACCTGGCCAGCCGGGGCAGCCGCCGGTGCGGTAGTGCTGGCGGCAGCGGGTGCCTGGGGCGCGGCGGCCTTGTCTTTACCTTCGCCGCAACCGGCGAGAGAAATGGCAATGGCCAGCAGACTGGCGGTGGCCAGGGGCATACGAATCATGGCGAACATCCTGCTTCGGTTGTTGAAAGGGCGCGCGGGGAGCGCAAACGCTGCGACATAATGCGAAAGATTTGCATTTTGTGTAAAGGCTTATACGCGGGAAATATTGAGTATCGAAGTGTAAATTCAAAGACTCACGGCGTTATTGCGCTCGGACTGCTTCAGATAAGCCGTCAACTCCCGGGCCTGCAGCGGTTTGCTGTAGTGATAGCCCTGCCCCTCATGGCACCCCTCGGAGATGATGTAGGCCTCCTGTTCGGCAGTCTCCACGCCTTCGGCAATCACCTGCATGCCCAGGCTTTTGCCCAATTGGATAATGGCGCGCACGATGGTGGCGTCATCGTCGTCGTCCTGCAGGTCCTGGACGAAGCTCTTGTCGATCTTGATCTTGTCCAGGGGCAGGCTCTTGAGGTAACTCAAGGATGAGTAGCCGGTGCCGAAGTCATCAATGGCGATCAGCGCGCCGGAGCGACGCAGGCTCAGCAGGTGCTGGGCTGCGGTGCTGATGTCTTCCATCAGGCCGGTCTCGGTCACTTCCAGCTCCAAGCTGCGGGGCGGCAGGCGATAGATCTGCATCAGGTTGTTGACCACCCGCGGCAACTCGGTGTGGTGCAGTTGCACGGTGGACAGGTTGACGGCCATGCGCAGCGCGGTGAAACCCTGGTCATGCCATTCGCGCAGTTGCCGACACGCCTGGTCCAGCACCCATTCGCCGATGGGAATGATGGTGCCGTTCTGTTCCGCCAAGGGAATGAACAAGTCCGGCGGTACCAGCCCATGTTCCGGGTGTTGCCAGCGCAGCAGGGCTTCCACACCGACCACGTGATGGTCGAGATAGCTGATTTGTGGTTGGTACACCAAGTGAAACTGCTCGCGGCCCAAGGCGTCTCGCAAGTCTTTCTCCAGTTCACGACGCCGGCGCATTTCGCTGTCGACGCTGGCGATATAAAACTGATAGCGGTTGCGCGAGCGGCTCTTGGCCAGGGTCATGGTCTGCTCGGCTTTCTGGAGCAACTTCTCGGTGCTGTCGCCATCTTCCGGGAACAGCGTGATGCCGATGGTGGCGCGCAGGCGGATCAGGTCATGCTCAAGGGCGAACTCTGCTTCCAGGTCATCAAGGATGCTTTGCGCCAGTTCGGCGGCTTCGTAGGGCTGGTCGATATCGGCTTGCACCAGGGCGAACTGGTCGCCGCCCAGGCGGGCGAGCGTGCCCAGGTGGCCACTATGGGCGCGCAAGCGATCAGCCAGCGCCAACAAGAGTTTGTCGCCGGCCTGGTAGGTGAATTGCTCGTTGACGCTCTTGAAATCATCCAGCCCCACGCACAACACCGCGACACGGCGTTGCCGGCGGCCGGCGTCCGTGAGGATTTTGTCCAGTTGCGCCTGCAACTTCTGGCGGTTCGGCAGGCCGGTCAGGAAGTCGTATTGGGCCATGCGCAACAGGCTCGATTCGGCCTCGTGGCGCAGGTGGGTATTGCGCTCGATGGATTCGAGCAATTGGTTGGCGGTGTTTATCCACTGCCCCAGTTCGTTGCGTTCGTGGCCCTTGAGCTGAGGGATCTTGTGCTCGCTGGGGCGGTCCGGGTTGATCGAGGTCAGGTGCTCGATCATCCGCGACAGCGGTTTGGTGAGCATCCAGTGATACACCAGGTACAGCACCAGCCCCATGACCAGGGCGCGCAATACGCCCGAGATAAAGATGATGACCGAGCTGACCAGAAAACTTCGGCCATAGGTGGCGGTGTCGAGGGTGATGCTCAGGTCGCCGTAATATTCGCTGTAGGGGCCCTTGCCCACCAACGCAGTAGTAAAGGAGCGTTCCTGGCCAAGAATCAGGTCGGTCAACCAGCGGCTGGGCGACTGCTGTAAAGGACGGCTTTTTTCCGCCAGCATGGTCTCGTTGGGGTGCCCGATGGAAGCCATGCGCACAGCGTCGTCCTGGAACAGACCTTCGATCACCTGCATGCCCATCTCGCGATCCAGGCTGTACACGGCCTGGGTCGAGGGGTCGCGAAACATGTCGAGGATGCGCTGGGCATCGCCCGCCACGGCCTGGCGCGTCTTGTAGGCATCAAAAACGATCTGCGCCACGCTCAGCGCCACACCCACGATCAATGCCGAAAGCAGCACAACCCGTAGCAACTTCACCGACAAGCTGTTCTTGAGTTCCAGCTTCAAAGGGGCATTCCTTGTCTCATGCGGGTGGCCGTCAATATGCCATGAGTATTGGCAATCTGGTGATGGCAGTCAAAGGGACATTCGGGCTTGAGATTAATTGAAGGGGCTGGATAAACGTGGAGGGATACCCGCTTATGAGACGTGGGCAGAGGGCTTGGCGTGGGCTGGATGCCTGGCAGAGAAGAAGGCGGAACAGATCCGCCTTCTGTTTGGCGACGCTCTCAAAAATTGATCTTACCCTCTGGCTGTTGCTCTTCCCCTCCGACCTTTGACTGTTCACCCGCGATGTCTACGAGTTTGTTCGTCAAGTCCAGTGCGCTTTTCGCCAGGTCCATTCCCTTCTCAAGAAGACCGGATAACATTGGCACTGCACCCGCGGCCGTTGAAATAGGATCCATTGTCATTCTCCACATTGATTCAGGAGGTTTATTCCTCCTGGCGTTTGTGTGGTGAATAGTTACCGTTGGGTTCCGGGATTTCTGGCATGGCAATCAGGGCGCCCATGAAAAAGCCCGGCAATCGCCGGGCTCTTTTTACTGCAAGCGTCGCTTAGGCAGTGAAGGTCTTGCCTTCGAACTGCTCAGCCACAAACTTCCAGTTGACCAGGTTCCAGAACGCTTCTACATACTTTGGACGCACGTTGCGGTAGTCGATGTAGTAGGCGTGTTCCCAGACGTCGCAGGTCAACAGCGGGGTGTCGCCGTTGGTCAGCGGGTTGCCGGCGCCGATGGTGCTGGCCAGGGCCAGGGAACCGTCAGCCTTTTTCACCAGCCAGCCCCAACCGGAACCGAAGGTGCCGACCGAAGTCTTGGTGAACTCTTCCTTGAACTTGTCGAACGAACCGAACGCAGCGTTGATGGCTTCAGCCAGTGCGCCGGTTGGTTGGCCGCCGGCGTTCGGCGCCAGGCAGTTCCAGTAGAAAGTGTGGTTCCAGACCTGAGCGGCGTTGTTGAAGATGCCACCCGAGGAAGACTTGACGATCTCTTCCAGGGTCTTGCCTTCGAACTCGGTGCCAGGCACCAGGTTGTTCAGGTTCACGACATAGGTGTTGTGGTGCTTGTCGTGGTGGTATTCCAAGGTTTCCTTGGAGATGTGCGGCTGCAGGGCATCGTGTGCGTAGGGCAGCGGCGGCAATTCGAAAGCCATGATGATTCTCCTAATCAGGTCAGTTGCGGTGAGCGCAAGGCCGATCACGGGCGGCCAAACATGCGCCGGGGAGTTTGTACTCTTTGCGGCGCAGGGGGCCGATCATAGCACCGGGGGTGCGGCATAACCACGCAACAACTGTGTGGGATAGAGGTTCCAGAGCGTTTTGGAATATTGCTCAGGCGCTGATCAGTTGATAGGCCACCGAGAACATCATCGCGGCCACCAGCAGGTCCAGCAGGCGCCAGGTGGCCGGGCGTGCCAGCCAGGGTGCCAACCATGCCGCACCCAGCGCCAGGGTGGCGAACCACAGGAACGATGCACTGGCTGCACCGGCTACGTAGGCACCGGGTTCGGTTTGTTGCGCGCCCAGGGAGCCGATCAGCAGGACGGTATCCAGGTAGACATGGGGGTTGAGCAAGGTGACCGCCAAAGCGCTCAGCAGCACAGCGCGTAATGAGCGCATCTTGAGGGTGCCGCTTTGGTCCAGGCTCTGCTTGGTGCAAGCCCTGCGCAGCGCGCATGCGCCGTACCAGAGCAAGAACGCTGCACCGCCCCAGCGTGCCACCGCCAGCAGTATCGGGCTCTGCGCCAGCACGGTGGCCAGCCCGAATACCCCAGCGGCCACTAGCAGGGCGTCGCAGATCACACACAACGCCGCCACGGGTAAGTGATGTTCGCGGCGCAGGCTCTGCGCGAGTACGAATGCATTTTGGCTGCCGATTGCCATGATCAACCCGAGGGCCACCAGCAAACCGTTCATATAGCTTTGCCACATAGAGGGAGATCCTTGTTGATGCTCAAACGATGCTGGCTATGGTGCGGGTCGGGGCTGTATAAGAAAAACCAATATTGCTGATCGCTCATTAGAGAAACTGATGTTCGACTATAAATTGCTTTCCGCCTTGGCGGCGGTGGTGGAACAAGCCGGCTTTGAGCGCGGTGCCCAGGTGTTGGGGCTGTCGCAATCAGCCATCTCCCAACGCATCAAGCTATTGGAGGCGCGCGTCGGCCAGCCGGTGTTGATACGGGCCTCGCCGCCAACGCCCACCGATATCGGTCGGCGCCTGCTCAACCATGTGCAGCAGGTGCGTTTGCTGGAGCGTGACCTGCAAAGCCAGGTGCCGGCCCTGGACGAGGAGGGCATGCCTGAGCGCTTGCGCATTGCCCTGAATGCCGACAGCCTCGCCACTTGGTGGGCCGAGGCAGTCAGCGACTTCTGCGCCGAACAGCACGTGTTGCTGGACCTGGTGGTCGAAGACCAGACCGTGGGCCTCAAGCGCATGCGCGCCGGTGAAGTGGCGGCCTGCATTTGTGCCAGCGAGCGTCCTGTGGCCGGTGCTCGCAGCCTGTTGCTGGGCGCCATGCGTTATCGGGCGCTGGCCAGCCCGGCCTTTCTGGCGCGGCATTTTCCTGGAGGCGTGCGGGCCGACCAATTGGCGCGCACGCCTGCGCTGGTGTTCGGCCCGGATGATTTCCTGCAGCACCGCTACCTGGCGTCCCTTGGCGTGGACGGTGGTTTCGAACACCATCTATGCCCGTCATCCGAAGGTTTTATCCGCCTGACGGAAGCCGGCCTGGGGTGGGGCCTGGTGCCTGAATTGCAGGTGCGCGACCAGTTGGAAACCGGTGTATTGGTCGAGTTATTGCCAGATAAGCCCATCGATGTGCCGCTGTACTGGCATCATTGGCGCAGTGGCGGGCAACTGTTGGGCTTGTTGACCGACCATCTGGCCGATGTGTGTGGTCATTGGTTGGTGCCGTTGGAGTGATGGCGCGCGTCAAGGCAAGAGCGATGAAAAATGAAAGAACACGGAGTACGACATGAAAATTCTGGTCACCGGCGCAAGCGGCTTCATTGGCGGGCGCTTTGCGCGCTTCGCCCTTGAGCAGGGCCTGGACGTGCGGGTCAACGGGCGGCGCGCCGAGGGTGTGGAACACCTGGTGCGGCGCGGTGCCGAGTTCATCCAGGGTGATTTGAATGATGCCGACCTTGTGCGCGACCTGTGCCGCGATGTCGAAGCCGTGGTGCATTGCGCCGGCGCCGTTGGGCTGTGGGGCAAGTACCAGGACTTCCACCAGAACAACGTATTGGTCACCGAAAACGTCGTCGAAGCCTGCCTGAAACAGCGCGTGGGGCGCCTGGTGCACCTGTCGTCGCCGTCGATCTATTTTGACGGTCGTGATCACCTTGGGCTCACCGAAGAGCAAGTGCCCAAGCGTTTCAAGCATCCCTATGCCGCTACCAAGTACTTGGCCGAGCAGAAGGTGTTCGGCGCCCAGGAGTTCGGCCTGCAAGTGATAGCCCTGCGCCCACGCTTTGTCACCGGGGCCGGCGATATGAGTATCTTCCCGCGCTTGCTGAAAATGCAGCGCAAGAACCGTCTGGCGATCGTCGGCGACGGTTTGAACAAAGTCGACTTCACCAGCGTGCACAACCTCAACGAGGCGCTGCTCAGCAGTTTGCTCGCCACCGGCTCGGCCCTGGGCAAAGCCTACAACATCAGCAACGGCGCACCGGTGCCGATCTGGGATGTGGTGAACTACGTGATGCGGCAGATGGAGCTGCCCCAAGTGACCCGCTATCGATCCTACGGTTTGTCCTACAGCGTGGCGGCGTTGAACGAGGCATTCTGCGCGATGTGGCCGGGGCGGCCGGAACCGGCGTTATCGCGTCTGGGCATGCAAGTGATGAATAAAAACTTCACCCTCGACATCAGTCGCGCCAGGCATTATCTCGACTACGAGCCCAAGGTCAGCCTGTGGGCCGCGCTCGACGAGTTCTGCAGTTGGTGGAAAGCCCAGGACCCGGGCCGCCAATAACCTCATAAGCAGCAACACTTCGGGAACCCCATTCCAGGTTCCGAGTCGATCCATGCGCCGGGAGTGCGGTTTATACTCCTGCCGCTCGGCTTTACAGCCAGCCATCTCATTGATTCAGGGTAGATTCATGCGCAACGATGCTAAAGACGACTTCGACAACGTTCCCAGCCTGCGGGCCGACCTTGGGGATGACGATGATTTCGTGCCGACCCCCGCGACGTCGGTGCGTTCGCGAACGACGCCCGTGGTCAAGGTCAAGAGCGCCAGCACTGGCCCGTTGTGGGCACTGGTCGGTGCGCTGTTGATCGCCTTTGCGGGCCTGGCCTGGTGGAGCTTCCAGCAGATTTCCCTGATGGGCCAGCAGTTGGTTGCCACCCAGGAAAGCTTTGCCCGCATCAGCGAGGAAGCGGCAGGACGGCTACAGGCGATTTCCGGCAAGGTCGTGGCCAGCGAAGCGAATGTGAACAACGGCAGCGAAGCCTTGAAGCTGCAGATCAAGCAACTGGAAGCCCAGTTGCAGGAGCAGGGCAAGCAACAGTTGGGCGTCGCCGGTCAAACCACCGAACTTGACAGCCGCCTGGCCCAGATGAGCGCCAGCAACACCGAGCTGACAGCGGCCAATACCAAGCTGCAAGGCCAGGTGCAGGCCCTCACTGACGCGGTCACCAGCCTCACGGCAGCACAGGCCGAGAGCAAGGGCCTGGCCACCGATGTGGCGGCCTTGAAGAAACAAGGCAACCCAAGCGCGGCCATCGCCCGCCTCGAGCAGGACGTGCTGGTGCTCAAGAGCGCCCAGGAAAACCAACCGGCCAATATCGACGCGCCGACCAACAAGGAATTTGACGTGTTCCGCATCCAGACCACGCGCAATATCACCACCTTGCAGAGCCAGGTGCAGAACTTGAATCAGCGTCTCAATGCGCCTGCTGCGGTCACCCCACTGGGTCAATGAACTCAAAATCATCCTCTGTAGGAGCGAGCTTGCTCGCAAAAAACGTTAACGATCACGCAGGTTTCCTGGAATAAACGCGGCGCTTGTGAGCTTTTCGCGAGCAAGCTCGCTCCTACATTAAGGTGTTGATTGTCACCACTCGGTGACATTTCTTTTCCCCTTCGTTACTTGCCCCTGCCGTGCCCTTGTTTAGACTCCGGTCATCCCAAAAAAACAATAAGGGCCACCCATGACCACCCACCCACTGCCTGCCAGCAGTTGGCTGAATGCACCTGCCCATCACGCTTGGCTCGCCGCGGAAGGCCAGCGCCTGTTGGCGTTCGCCAAGGCATCGCGCCTGCCGGACGGGTTCGGCAACCTCGACGATAAAGGCCAGTTGCCGGCCAATGCTCGCGCCGAAACCATGAACACCGCGCGCATGACCCACAGCTTTGCCATGGCCCATGCCATTGGGTTGCCGGGTTATGCCGAACTGGTGGCGCACGGTGTGGCAGCGCTCAGCGGCCCGCTGCGTGACAGTGAGCACGGTGGCTGGTTCGCCGCGCCCCAGGCGGCTGATGGCAACACCGGCAAGGCCGCCTATCTGCACGCCTTCGTGGCCCTCGCCGCCAGCTCTGCCGTGGTGGCCGGCGCGCCGGGTGCGCGCACATTAATGAACGACGCCGTCCATATCATCGACCAGTTCTTCTGGAGCGAAGAGGAGGGCGTTATGCTTGAATCCTTTGCCCGGGACTGGAGCGGCGTCGAAGCCTATCGTGGCGCCAACAGCAACATGCACGCCACCGAAGCTTTCCTGGCATTGGCCGATGTCAGTGGTGATACACGTTGGCTGGACCGTGCGCTGCGCATCGTCGAACGGGTGATCCACACCCACGCCGCTGGCAACCAGTTCATGGTCATCGAACATTTCGATGCGCACTGGAAGCCGTTGCTCGGTTACAACCAAGACAACCCCGCCGATGGCTTTCGCCCCTACGGCATCACCCCCGGCCATGGTTTCGAATGGGCGCGGTTGCTGCTGCACCTTGAAGCTGCGCGCCTCAAGGCCAAGCTGACCACGCCGGACTGGCTGGTAAGCGACGCCAAAGGCCTGTTCGCCAGTGCCTGCGAGTACGCCTGGGCGGTGGATGGTGCGCCGGGCCTTGTCTACACTCTGGATTGGAACCAGCGCCCGGTGGTACGCGAGCGCCTGCACTGGACCCATGCTGAAGCCAGCGCCGCTGCTCAGGCGCTGCTCAAACGTAGCGGCGAGCTGCATTACGAAACCTGGTACCGACGCTTCTGGGAGTTTTGCGAAACCCACTTCATCGACCGGCTCCAGGGCAGTTGGCACCACGAACTCAGCCCGCACAACCAACCCAGCAGTAAAATCTGGGGCGGCAAACCTGACCTGTACCATGCCTGGCAAGCGGTCGTGCTGCCTGCACTGCCCTTGGCACCCAGCCTGGCCAGTGCATTGGGCAGCGGATGCTATGTCACCAGGTGGTGACATTTGTACGTCCCTTTGTTACCTGCGCCCCGAAAATCCATGTTTAAACTCCGTGCAGCGCAAGCTCTAGACTTGCATGCATAACAACAAGAAAAGGTACTCAGATGAACGCGATTAATCGCCTCGCCGTCGCTATTTCCATTGCCTCGTTGTTCCCCCTCAGTGCATTTGCCGCCGACTCCAAAGGTACGGTGGAAGTGGTGCATTGGTGGACCTCCGGCGGTGAAAAAGCGGCTGTGGATGTCCTGAAGGCCCAAGTTGAGAAAGACGGCTTCACCTGGAAAGACGGTGCAGTGGCAGGCGGCGGTGGCGCCACCGCCATGACCGTGCTGAAAAGCCGTGCGGTCGCTGGCAACCCGCCAGGCGTTGCCCAGATCAAAGGCCCCGATATTCAGGAATGGGCCTCTACTGGCCTGCTCGACACCGACGTGCTCAAAGACGTCGCCAAAGAAGAAAAATGGGATTCGCTGCTCGACAAGAAAGTCTCCGACACCGTGAAATACGACGGTGACTACGTGGCCGTGCCGGTGAATATCCACCGCGTGAACTGGCTGTGGATCAACCCGGAAGTCTTCAAGAAAGCCGGCATCACCAAGAACCCAACCACCCTCGAAGAATTCTATGCAGCGGGCGACAAGCTCAAGGCTGCAGGCTTCATTGCGCTCGCCCACGGCGGTCAGCCTTGGCAGGACAGCACCGTGTTCGAAGCGGTGGTGCTTTCGGTAATGGGCGCTGATGGCTACAAGAAAGCGCTGGTCGACCTGGATAACGGCGCACTGACCGGCCCGGAAATGGTCAAGGCCCTCACCGAGCTGAAGAAAGTCGCGACCTACATGGACGTCGACGGCAAGGGCCAGGACTGGAACCTGGAAGCTGGCAAGGTCATCAACGGCAAGGCCGGCATGCAGATCATGGGTGACTGGGCCAAGTCCGAGTGGACCGCCGCCAAGAAAGTCGCCGGCAAGGATTATGAGTGCGTAGCGTTCCCGGGCACTGATAAAGCCTTCACCTACAACATCGACTCCCTGGCGGTGTTCAAGCAGAAAGACAAAGGCACTGCCGCTGGTCAGCAGGACATCGCCAAAGTAGTGTTGGGTGAAAACTTCCAGAAGGTGTTCAGCATCAACAAGGGCTCGATCCCTGTGCGTAACGACATGCTGACCAAGATGGAATCCTACGGCTTTGATTCCTGCGCCCAGACCGCCGCCAAGGACTTCCTGGCCGACGCCAAGACTGGCGGCCTGCAGCCAAGCATGGCGCACAACATGGCCACCACCCTGGCGGTGCAAGGTGCGTTCTTTGATGTCGTGACCAACTTCATCAACGACCCGAAAGCCGACCCGGCCGACACGGCCAAGAAGCTTGGCGCGGCGATCAAGTCGGCCAAGTAACACCCTATGTAGGAACCCGGCTTGCTGTGGCGAGGGAGCTTGCTCCCGCTGGGGTGCGAAGCGCCCCCAAAGACAGCGTCTGCTTCGCAGCCGAGCGGGAGCAAGCTCCCTCGCCACAAAGGCGGGTTCCTGCAGGCTGTAGTCCTTTTTCCCTGTACTGGATTTTCCCATGAGTTCTGTTGCTGTGTTCAGCAAGGCCTCGCCATTCGATGTGCTGCAGCGCTGGCTCCCTAAACTGGTGCTGGCGCCGAGCATGTTCATCGTGCTGGTGGGCTTTTATGGCTACATCCTGTGGACGTTCGTGCTGTCGTTCACCACCTCGACCTTCCTGCCCAGCTACAAATGGGCGGGCCTGGCGCAGTATCAGCGGCTGTTCGATAACGACCGCTGGTGGGTGGCGAGCAAGAACCTGGCCGTGTTCGGCGGCATGTTCATCGGCATCACCCTGGTGATCGGTGTGCTGCTGGCGATTTTCCTCGACCAGAAAATCCGCCGCGAAGGCTTTATCCGCACCATTTACCTGTACCCGATGGCGCTCTCCATGATCGTCACCGGTACCGCCTGGAAATGGCTGCTCAACCCGGGCATGGGCCTGGACAAACTCCTGCGGGACTGGGGCTGGGAAGGCTTCCGTCTCGACTGGCTGATCGACCCGGACCGCGTGGTCTACTGCCTGGTGATCGCCGCTGTGTGGCAAGCCTCGGGCTTTATCATGGCGATGTTCCTCGCCGGCCTGCGCGGTGTTGATCAGTCGATCATCCGCGCTGCGCAGATCGATGGCGCAAGCCTGCCGCGTATCTACTGGAGCGTGGTGCTGCCGAGCCTGCGCCCGGTGTTCTTCAGTGCGGTGATGATCCTGGCGCACATTGCGATCAAGAGCTTCGACCTGGTGGCGGCAATGACCGCAGGCGGCCCGGGCTACTCGTCCGACCTGCCGGCTATGTTCATGTACTCGTTCACCTTCAGTCGCGGCCAGATGGGCATGGGTTCGGCCAGTGCGATCCTGATGCTCGGTGCGATCCTCGCGATCATTGTGCCGTACCTGTATTCCGAGCTGAGGACCAAGCGCAATGACTAGTCTCGCCGCCAAACCTGCCATCAGCCTGAGCCGCATCGCGATCTACGCGGTGCTGATCCTGGCGGTTCTGCTGTACCTGGTGCCGTTGGTGGTGATGCTGCTCACCAGCTTCAAGACCCCGGAAGACATCAGCACCGGTAACCTGCTGAGCTGGCCCACCGTGGTCAGCGGTATCGGCTGGGTCAAGGCCTGGGCCACCGTGGATGGCTACTTCTGGAACTCGATCAAGATCACCGTTCCTGCTGTGCTCATCTCTACCGCCATTGGCGCCTTGAACGGCTACGTGCTGTCGTTCTGGCGCTTCCGGGGTTCGCAGCTGTTCTTCGGCCTGCTGCTGTTCGGCTGCTTCCTGCCGTTCCAGACTGTGCTGCTGCCCGCGTCGTTCACCCTCGGCAAGATGGGCCTGGCCAGCACCACCACCGGCCTGGTGTTTATCCACGTGGTCTACGGCCTGGCGTTCACCACGCTATTCTTCCGTAACTACTACGTGAGCATCCCGGATGCGCTGATCAAGGCAGCACGCCTGGACGGAGCGGGTTTTTTCACCATCTTCCGCCGGATCATCCTGCCGATGTCGACGCCGATCATCATGGTCTGCCTGATCTGGCAGTTCACCCAGATCTGGAACGACTTCCTGTTCGGTGTGGTGTTCTCCAGTGGCGACTCCCAGCCCATCACGGTGGCGCTGAACAACCTGGTCAACACCAGTACCGGGGCCAAGGAATATAACGTGGATATGGCGGCGGCGATGATCGCCGGGCTGCCGACCCTGCTGGTCTATGTGATCGCAGGCAAGTATTTCGTGCGCGGCCTCACGGCCGGCGCGGTCAAGGGGTAATCATGGCTACGCTTGAACTTCGCAATGTAAACAAGACCTATGGCGCCGGCCTGCCCGACACCTTGAAGAACATTGAACTGTCGATCAAGGAAGGCGAGTTCCTCATCCTGGTCGGCCCGTCGGGCTGTGGTAAATCCACGCTGATGAACTGCATCGCCGGCCTTGAGACCATCACCGGCGGCGCGATCATGATCGGTGATCAAGACGTGAGCGGCATGAGCCCCAAGGACCGTGACATCGCCATGGTGTTCCAGTCCTACGCGCTGTACCCGACCATGAGCGTGCGCGAGAACATCGAGTTCGGCCTCAAGATCCGCAAGATGCCGCAAGCCGACATCGACGCCGAAGTGGCGCGCGTGGCCAAGTTGCTGCAGATCGAACACCTGCTCAACCGCAAGCCGGGCCAGTTGTCCGGTGGCCAGCAACAGCGCGTGGCCATGGGCCGTGCCCTGGCGCGTAGGCCGAAGATCTACCTGTTCGACGAACCGCTGTCCAACCTCGACGCCAAGCTACGGGTCGAGATGCGTACCGAAATGAAGCTGATGCACCAGCGTCTGAAAACCACCACCGTCTACGTGACCCACGACCAGATCGAAGCGATGACCCTGGGCGACAAAGTGGCGGTGATGAAGGACGGCATCATTCAGCAATTCGGCACCCCGAAGGAAATTTACAACGACCCTGCCAACCTGTTTGTGGCAAGCTTTATCGGTTCACCACCGATGAACTTCGTTCCCATGCGTCTAAAACGACAGAACGGTGGTCTGGTCGCGCTGCTCGACAGCGGCCAGGCCCGTTGCGAGTTGCCGCTGGGCGTGAATGACGCCGGGTTGGAAGACCGCGATGTGATCCTAGGCCTGCGCCCGGAGCAGATCGTGCTGGCAGCGGGCGAGGGCAACGGCTCGTCGAGCATTCGCGCCGAAGTGCAGGTGACCGAGCCTACCGGCCCGGACACCCTGGTGTTTGTGCAGCTCAATGACACCAAGGTCTGCTGCCGTTTGGCGCCGGACGTGGCACCGCAAGTGGGCGAGACACTGACCTTGCAGTTCGACCCGGCCAAGGTATTGCTGTTTGACGCCAAGACCGGTGAGCGGTTGGGCGCAGTGGCTTCATTGCCGGCACAGGGGCATGCCGACAATGTGACCCAGTTCAAGGGGCGTTGAGCAAGATAAGTGATTGTTTTAGTTAAAAAATGTAACCCGCGTTAGATAAAAACAGTTTAATAACAATAAAGACGAGGATGTAGGGATGAAAAAGCAACACAACAACACCCGGCTGATCTGCCAACTGTCAGCGGCAGCAGCCCTTGTATTGTCCGCCAATGCGATGGCGGCCGATGCATTCAGCGCCGATTCCAAGTGGATGACCGGCGATTGGGGCGGCGAGCGTACCAAGCTGATCGAGCAAGGTATCGACATCAAGGCCGACTACGTGGGCGAGATGGGCTACAACGCCCACGGCGGCTACAACGACGACAAGACCGGTCGTTACTCCGACCAGTTCGGTCTGGGCGTGGCGCTGGACCTGCAAAAACTGTGGGGCTGGGATAACACCCAGGCCAAGATCCAGTTGACCAATCGTAATGGCCAGAACATCTCCAATGACCGCATTGGCGACCCGCGTGCCGGCACCTTGAGT
Source organism: Pseudomonas sp. DWP2-2 (assembly GCF_049897065.1). Lineage (NCBI taxonomy): Bacteria > Pseudomonadati > Pseudomonadota > Gammaproteobacteria > Pseudomonadales > Pseudomonadaceae > Pseudomonas > Pseudomonas sp. DWP2-2. The sequence continues at coordinate 24,484 of NZ_JAFCVN010000018.1, forward strand.
TCCTCGCAAGAAGTGTATGGCCGTGGCCACATGGTGCGTCTGACCCAGTTCTGGATTCAGCACCAGATGTTCGACAACAAGCTGGACGTGAAGCTCGGTTACTTCGGTGAAGGCGAAGACTTCAACACCTTCCCTTGCGACTTCCAGAACCTGTCGTTCTGCGGCTCGCAGGTCGGTAACTACGTCAATACCTGGTACAACTGGCCGGTCGCCCAGGCCGCTATCCGCGTGAAATACAACATCACGCCTGAGCTGTATGCGCAAATCGGTGCCTACAACCAGAACCCGTCGCAGTTGGAGCACGGCAACGGCTTCAAACTCAGCGGCAGTGGTACCAAGGGCACCGTGATTCCGGTGGAATTGGTCTGGTCGCCAAAGGTTAATAACCTGCCGGGCGAATACCGTGTGGGTTTCTATAAAAGTGCGGCCGATGCTCCGGATGTACGTGAAGACGTCAACGGTAACGATGCGGTCCTCAGCGGCGCCGACTTCCGTACCCGCAGCAGCAAGAAAGGCTACTGGTTCGTTGCGCAACAGCAACTCACCACCCATAACGGCGACGCTTCCCGTGGCCTGAACATTGCAGCCAACGCGACCTTCCATGACAAGGAAACCAACCTGGTCGACAACTACCAGTCGTTGATGCTCGTGTACAAAGGCCCATTCGACGCGCGTCCAAAAGATGACGTCGGCATTGGCGTCGCTCGCCTGCATGTCAACGATGACGTGAAGAAGAACTCTCAATTGCTCAACGCCGCCAATGGTGTGAGCGACTACGACAATCCGCTGTACACGCCGATTCGTGAGACTGAATACAACGTCGAACTCAACTACGGTTTCCACGTCACCAACTGGCTGACTGTGCGTCCGAACCTGCAGTACGTTGTCCAGCCTGGCGGCGTGGATAAAGTCGACAACGCGCTGGTAGCGGGCCTGAAAATTCAGTCTACGTTCTAACGCTGTTGCGATAAGCTCCTCTCTCTGTGCGCATTTGCGGGTAGCCATGGCTATCCGCTTTTTTTTGCGTGGCACTGTGATATTCGGGACCTGGGCACATGCACGAGCAACCGCTGCAACGCTTTTTCAAATCCCTGCGCGAGCGTCCGGTGTTCGCCTGGGAGCGCTTTCAGATGCGCGATGTGTTGGTGATCGACCACCCCCTGTGCCAGGCGGTGTTCAGTCGCCAGGGCGCGCAATTGCTGCACTTTCAACCTACGGGCCAGAAGCCGTGGCTGTGGTGTGCCGCCAAATGGCCGCAAGTCGGGGCTATCCGTGGTGGCGTACCGGTGTGCTGGCCGTGGTATGGCCGCCACCCCAGCGAAAATGCCTGGCCGTCCCACGGATGGGCCCGCTTGATCGACTGGAAACTGCTCGACAGCAGCACCGATGACGACGGCGTGCGCCTGCTCTGGCAATTGCAACTGTGCGACTGGCAGGTGGACTTGCACGCGCACCTGGGTGACACCCTGGAACTGCGCCTGAGCACCGAGCATCACGACGAGCTGCCGTGCCAGTTGAGTCATGCATTGCACGCTTACTGGCGTATTGGTCACGTCGATGAGGTAGCGCTGTCTGGGCTCGAAGGAGCACAAGGTTACGACCAGCTCAATCGCCAGGTTTGCCAGCAGGAAGGTGAATTGCGGGTCGATGGCGGATGCCAGCGGGTGTTCCAGCATGAGGGCGAATTGCAGCTCAAGGACCACGCCTGGCAGCGTGAACTGTGCATCGACACCGGCGACAGCGCCGACACGGTGGTGTGGCACCCGGGGAGCCGGCCGCTGTTGGGCGTGAGCTTTAACGAAGCGTCGGGGTTTGTGTGCGTAGAGGCGGCGATGGCGGCGGCGAGCCTGGCGCCGGGGGAGAGGGCCCACTTGAGTTTACAGGCCAGGGCAGGGGTTTAGCGGTGTGGCTGATGGCGCTATCGCAGGTACTGCTGGAAGAGCTGCCTGCTAGTTGAATTCATGATCGTTCCCACGCTCCGCGTGGGAATGCAGCCTATGACGCTCCGCGTCACGACGCTAAAGGCAGACGCAGAGCGTCCAGTGAGGCATTCCCACGCGGAGCGTGGGAACGATCAGTTGACACGGATTTAGTTGAATTCATCCCCCACCGGATATCGGCTGTCATTCAAGCTCTCTTTGATTTTCCGCAAATGCGGCTGAAAATCTACGCCACGGCGCAACGTCATGCCGGTCGCCAACACATCCAGCACCGTCAATTGAATGATCCGCGAGGTCATCGGCATATAGATATCGGTATCTTCCGGCAACGGGATGTTCAGGCTCACCGTACTGGCCTTGGCCAGCGGCGAGTTTTCGGCGGTCACGCCCAGCACTGACGCACCGTTTTCCCGAGCGATACGCGCCACTTCCACCAGCTCGCGGGTACGGCCGGTGTAGGAAATGATCACGAACAACTCACCGGTGTGCGCCACCGAGGCGATCATGCGTTGCATCAGCACGTCGGCATGGGCGGTCACCGCCAGGTTGAAGCGGAAGAACTTGTGCAACGCGTCCATGGCGACGGGGGCCGAAGCGCCGAGGCCAAAGAAGTGGATTTGCCGCGCCTGGATCAACAAGTCCACGGCCTTGCTGATCAGCGCCGGGTCCAGGGCCTGGCACGCACTGTCCAAGGAGGCAATGGCGCTGCCAAAGATCTTCTGGGTGTAGGCCTCAGGGTTATCATCGGCCTCCACGGCGCGGCTGACATACGCGGCGCCACTGGCCAGGCTTTGCGCCAACTGCAATTTGAGTTCAGGGTAACCGCTGACACCGAACGAACGGCAGAAGCGGTTGACCGTCGGTTCACTGACCGAGGCGGCCTGGGCGAGGGCGGCGATCGAGAAGCGTGTGGCCTGCTGCGGGTTGAGCAGGATCACTTCAGCGACTTTGCGCTCGGCCTTGTTCAATTCTTCGAGGCGGTTCCGGATCTGTTCCAGAAGATTTCGCACGCGGTCCATTCAGTCTTTCCTTCGGGCGACGATGCAAATAAAAAGGCGGTAACCAATCGATGAGTGGCTTTTCGCGGTGGCCTATCCTACTGAGGGTAGCTGAACACCACCACTCGCAATGCGTATTTCGGGAAAATGTTGTGGTTATTACTACATTTTTCCTTGAGTGATGCCTTGAAAAAAGGTATTTGTAGCTTAACTTGATAAAAGAACAAACATCATGCCTTCGATAACCGTGGAACCCTGCACCTTTGCCCTGTTTGGCGCCTTGGGTGATCTGGCGCTGCGCAAGTTATTTCCTGCCCTTTATCAACTCGATGGCGCCGGGTTGCTGCACGACGACACACGCATCCTGGCCCTGGCCCGTGAAGCCGGCTCCGAGCAGCAACACCTGGCCCATATCGAAAAAGAATTGCGTAAATACGTCGGCAAAGAGCTCGACGAAGCCGTGGCCCAGCGTTTCCTCGCACGCCTGGCTTATGTGCATGTCGACTTCATGAAGGCCGACGACTACGTCGCCCTGGCCGAAAAAGCCGGCAGCGAGCAACGCCTGATTGCCTACTTCGCCACCCCGGCGGCGGTGTACGGCGCGATCTGCGAAAACCTGTCCAAGGTCGGCCTGGCGGAAAATACCCGCGTAGTGCTGGAAAAACCCATCGGTTCGGACCTGGAGTCGTCGCGCAAGGTCAACGACGCCGTGGCGCAGTTCTTTCCGGAAAACCGCACCTATCGCATCGACCACTACCTGGGCAAAGAGACGGTGCAGAACCTGATCGCCCTGCGTTTCGCCAACAGCCTGTTCGAAACCCAGTGGAATCAGAACTACATCTCCCACGTGGAAATCACCGTGGCCGAGCAGGTTGGCATCGAAGGCCGTTGGGGTTACTTCGACAAGGCTGGCCAGCTGCGCGACATGATCCAGAATCACTTGTTGCAACTGCTTTGCCTGATTGCCATGGACCCGCCTGCCGACCTGTCCGCCGACAGCATCCGCGACGAGAAGGTCAAGGTGCTCAAGGCCCTGGCGCCGATCAGCCCCGAGGGCCTGACCACTCAGGTAGTCCGTGGCCAGTACATCGCCGGCTACAGCGCTGGTAAAGCCGTGCCGGGTTACCTGGAAGAAGACAACTCCAATACCCAGAGCGACACCGAGACGTTCGTTGCCCTGCGTGCCGATATCCGTAACTGGCGCTGGGCCGGCGTGCCGTTCTACCTGCGTACCGGCAAGCGTATGCCGCAAAAACTGTCGCAGATCGTCATTCACTTCAAGGAACCGTCCCACTACATCTTCGCCCCGGAGCAGCGCCTGCAAATCAGCAACAAGCTGATCATCCGCCTGCAGCCGGACGAAGGTATTTCCCTGCGTGTGATGACCAAGGAGCAGGGCCTGGACAAAGGCATGCAACTGCGCAGCGGACCACTGCAATTGAATTTTTCCGACACCTATCGCAGCGCACGCATCCCCGATGCCTACGAGCGATTGTTGCTGGAAGTGATGCGCGGCAATCAGAACCTGTTTGTTCGCAAAGATGAAATCGAAGCCGCGTGGAAGTGGTGTGACCAGTTGATCGCCGGGTGGAAAAAATCCGGTGATGCGCCCAAGCCGTATGCGGCGGGGTCCTGGGGGCCGATGAGCTCCATTGCACTGATCACGCGGGATGGGAGGTCGTGGTATGGCGATATCTGAATTGAAACTGCCTCAGGGCGTCACTGCCCATGAGTACCGTACGTCTGCGCTGCTGGCCGATGGCCTGGCCAATGACGTGGCTGAGCAACTGCGCTCGGCCATCAGTGCCCGTGGCGAGGCGACGTTGGTGGTGTCCGGTGGCCGCAGCCCCGTGGCGTTTTTCCAGAACCTGGCCAAGCAGGGCCTGGACTGGTCCAAGGTCACCATCACCCTGGCCGATGAACGCTGGGTGCCGGTCGAACATGCCGACAGTAATGCTGGCCTGTTGAAGCAACACTTGCTGCAAGGTCCGGCGGCCAAGGCGAAGTTCTTGAGCCTGTACAGCCCCGCTGCCAATCTTGAAGACGCTGCCGAGCAGGCCGATCGCCTGCTGGGCGAGTTGCCAGCCATTGATGTGCTGGTGCTGGGCATGGGCGATGACGGCCACACCGCATCGCTGTTCCCCAACAGCCCTAACCTGAGCGAAGCGCTGAAGGCCGACGGTACCCGCCGTTGCTGGCCGATGCTGGCGCCCACTGTGCCGCACCAGCGCCTGACCATGAGTCGTGCGCTACTGGCCACGGCCAGCTACACCGTGCTGTCGATTTCCGGCAGTTCGAAATTGACTACCTTGAGCGCCGCCCTGGCCAGCGACGATGTTGCTGCCATGCCGATTCGCGCGTTTTTGCAACCTACTCTAGAGATTTACTGGTGCCCATGAGCCAAGGATCAGCCGCTATGAAAAGCCCTCAACCGACCGTGTCCATGGCGGATAAAGTTGCCTTGATCGACAGCCTCTGCGCCAAGGCGCGGATCCTGCCGGTGATCACCATCGCCCGCGAGCAGGACATCCTGCCGTTGGCCGACGCCCTGGCCGCTGGCGGTTTGACCGCGCTGGAAGTGACCCTGCGTTCCGAGTTCGGCCTCAAGGCCATTCAGGTCTTGCGCGAGCAACGTCCAGAACTGTGCACTGGTGCCGGTACTGTGCTCGATCGTCACATGCTCGAAGCGGCAGAAGTGGCAGGCTCGCAATTTATCGTCACCCCCGGCATTACCCGTGACTTGCTGGAAGCCTCGGTGCACAGCCCGATCCCGCTGTTGCCGGGCATCAGCAACGCCTCCGGCATCATGGAAGGCTACGGCCTGGGTTATCGCCGCTTCAAGCTGTTCCCGGCTGAAGTCAGCGGTGGTGTTGCTGCCATCAAGGCTCTCGGCGGCCCGTTCGGCGAAGTCAAATTCTGCCCGACTGGCGGTGTTGGCCCGGCCAACATCAAGAGCTACATGGCGTTGAAGAACGTGATGTGCGTGGGCGGCAGTTGGATGCTGGATCCGGAGTGGGTCAAGAACGGCGACTGGGCGCGTATCCAGGAAGTCACTGCCCAGGCGCTGGCGCTGCTGGACTGAACTGATTTATCGAATCGTTGTTGCTGTGCTTAACGGCATTTTTGCGGCGCACTTGGTCGGTGTGCCGCTTTTTTTTGCCTGTAAAAAACCTCAAGCACATCGCCGCTCTGAAGGTGGGAGCTGGCTTGCCTGCGATAGCCATTTATCAGTTAGCCCATCTTTGGCTGATACACCGTTATCGCAGGCAAGCCAGCTCCCACAGTTTTAAACGGTGTTTAGTTGGGTGATCGCATGGACTAGCGCATTGATGTCCGCCGCCGACGTCACCAGCCCCGGCGTCACCCGGATACAGGTGCCAAACGCTGCCCCCGTGCGCGTAGTGGTGAACAGGCCGTGCTCCTTGAGCAACCTGTCCACCATCGTCTGCTGATCACGCCCGATGAACTTGAAGGCTGTGATCCCGCAGTACAGTCGCGGGTCATCCGAAGTCAGCACTTCAATCCCCGGCAGCGGCCGTACCTGGTTTACCCATAGGGTGCGCAGGTAATTGACGCGTGCGCCCTTGGCCGCAGCGCCACCCAACTGTCGATGCTCTTCAAACACCAGGGGCAAGGTCATCAGCGCCGGAAAGTTCGGCGTGCTGTAGGACGTACGCGCTCGCACATCGGTGGCTGGGTAGTGAAACTCGCCCATATCCGGGTCGATATCGGCCAGGCGCTCCGGTGCGATGTACAAAAATCCCAGGGTCAGCGGCGCGCCGATCCACTTGTGCAGGTTGAAGCCGGCGAACTGAATGCCCAGTTCGGCCAGGTTGAAGTCGATCTGGCCCAAGGCGTGGGCGCCGTCGAGGATCACGTCGATTGCGCGTTCGCGCGCGGCCTTGGCAATGGCCGCAACCGGCATGACCAGGCCCGTACGGTGCGTCACATGGGTCAAGGCCATTAATCTCAGACGCGGGTACTGCACAAACGCATCGTGATAAGTCTGCACCAGGCTGTCGACACTGGCCGGGTGGGTGTGGGCCACCTCTATCACTTCCACGCCGCGAGTCGCTGCCAGCCAGCGCATGGCGCCTTTGACCGTGTCGTATTCCAGGTCGCTGATCAGCACCTGGTCGCCGGGTTGCAGGCGGTTGTAGTTGCGGATCAGTGACTGCAAGGCTTCGGTAGCGTTACGGGTGAAAGCGACCGATTCGGGGTCGACATCAATCAAGCCGGCCAACTGGCGGCGTATCTCGTTGTTTTCACCCTGTTCAAAACGCTGGCGCACATGCACAGAGTTGCTGCGGTTGATAAAGCTGATGTGCTCAAGGTACTGGGCCTGCACCGCCCGGCTCATGCGCCCGAAGTAGCCGTTTTCCAGGTTGATCGGACCGGGCTCGTATTCATAGCGCTGGGCGATGGCCTGCCAGTGCGGTTCGTTATCAGCATTCCTTGGCATGGTGAGTCTCTTAGTGACGGGGGGCAGGTTTACCGTGTTTGGCGCGCAGCGGTTCGAGCAATTCGGACAGGCCGTTGTGGTCGATTTCCTGCATCAAGGCCAGCAAACCGCCCAATTCGCCGTGGGGGAAACCTTCGCGGGCGAACCAGTTCAGGTAGGGCCCAGGCAGGTCGGCAATGATCCGGCCTTTGTATTTGCCAAAGGGCATTTGGCGGGTGATCAGCAGTTCGAGTTTTTCGGGATTCATGAGCGTCTTAAGGTTGAGGCCAGGCTTTCGAAAATACAGGCATTCTGCATGAAGGCCAAATGACAGATCATGCAAATAACCAACATACAGATGGTTCAATAATTCTTAACCTATTGAAAATAAACACAAAAATAATTTTTCTAAACCTGGCACGGGCGCTGCAATAACCAAGGCAACCTTCTAACCCGTACAAGGAATTGAAAAATGACTGATATCAACAAAGAATCGATCTCCGTACTGAACGACCTGATTGAGACCAGCATCGACGGCCAAAAGGGTTTCAAGGAATGCGCTGAAGACATCAAGCATCCAGAACTCAAGGCCCTGTTTGCAAAGCGCTCCGCTGATTGCGCGACAGCCGCCGCTGAACTGAAAACCGCTGTGCGTGCCTTGGGTGGCGATCCTGAAGATTCCGGCAGCATGGCCGGCGCCCTACACCGTGGCTGGGTAGACGTGAAGTCGATGGTCACTGGCAAGGACGAAGAGGCCGTATTGAACGAAGCCGAGCGCGGTGAAGACCACGCACTGAAGGCTTACAAGGAAGCGATCGAGAAGATCAACAAGCACAACCTGGTGGGCATTCGTGACTTGGTTGAGCGTCAGTACCACGGTGTACAGCGCAACCACGACCAGGTAAAAGCCCTGCGTAACCAGGCTCGCGCTCAGTCGTAAGACCTGAGGTAAGACCTACGCTGGACCTAGTGTGGGAGCGGGCTTGCGCGCGAAAGCGGTGGATCAGTCACTGTTGTATTGGCTGATACACCGCATTCGCGGGCGAGCCCGCTCCCACATTTTTTTATGCAAAGGCTGGAATGTAGATCAGCCGATGCTGATTGGCGGCAGCTCGGTCAGGGTCACGACTTGCTGTTTGCGCGGCGCCAGAATCTCCGCCTCGCCATCGACTACCAACTCATCACGCTGGTTGAACACCCGAGTGGCAATGCGCACGCGAAACTTCGGCAGTTTCTCGAGGATTTCCAAGCGCACGGTCAGGGTGTCGCCGATCTTCACCGGTTTCTGGAAGGTCATTTGCTGGCCGATGTAGATCGTGCCCGGCCCAGGCAGCTCGCAGGCCACTGCCGCGCTGATCAGCGCGCCGCTGAACATGCCATGGGCAATCCGCTCCTTGAACATGGTCGCCTTGGCGTATTCAGCGTCCAGGTGCACCGGGTTGTGGTCACCCGACATGGCGGCGAACAGCTGGATATCGCGCTCTTCGACGGTTTTGCTGAAGCTGGCAGTCTGGCCCACTTCAAGCGCTTCGTACGGGGTGTTGGTTACCTGGGTCATCTCAAGGTGCATCCTGTGGCTTAACGGTAATTAATCGGCTGATTTTAAAGCAAAAACTATTCGCAGCGGGTGGGCCTGCGCAACGCCAACGCCTGGTCGAGCCAGGTCAGCAGGTCGGCGGTGACTTCATCACGGTTGGTTTCGTTGAATACTTCATGGCGCGCCTGCGGGTAAAGCGTCAATTGCACGTCCTGGCAACCGGCCTCACGCAGGGCGTGGGCCAGGTGCTTGAGACGCTTGCCTTCACTCACCGGATCACGATCGCCGCCCATCACCAGGATCGGCAGGCCGGGATCAATCTGCGCCAGGTTGGAGACTTTGCTGATCTGCTGCAAGCCGCCCAACAGGTCGATCCACAGTTGATTGGTGCAACGAAAGCCACAGAGTGGGTCGTTGATGTAGTTGTCCACTTCAACCGGGTCGCGGCTGAGCCAGTCAAACGCGGTGCGATTGGGTTTGAAGGCTTTGTTGAATGAGCCGAACGACAAGAAGTCGATCAACGCACTGCGCCCTCGCATGCCTTGGCGTGCACGTTCGATGCGCGCAATGATTTGCGCTGCACGGTAGAGGGCCACCGGCTGGAAATTCGAGCCGCTGAGTATTGCGCCATGCAAGCTGGCGCTGTGATGCAGCAAGTATGCCTGGGAGATATAGCTGCCCATGCTGTGGCCCAGCAAGATGATCGGCAGCCCGGGATGCTGTTGGCCGATGTGCTGATTAAGGCTGGCCAGATCGCCCACGACTTTGTTCCAGCCATCCGTTTCAGCATATAGCCCAACGGTGCCGGCCTCGGCGGTACGGCCATGCCCACGCTGGTCCAGCGCATATACGCCATACCCTGCGCCACACAACGCTTGCGCCAGGCGCGCATAGCGACCGCCGTGCTCGGCCATGCCATGGGAAATCATCACCACGGCCCTGGGCGGGCCGTCGGGCATCCATTGGTTGACGTACAGACGGGTGTGGTCGTTCGCGGTCAGCCAGAAGGTGCTGTGGTTCATGGCGGCTTCCTTTGCTCAGGGTGGTTGCATTGTATAGCTCATCCGGCGTGGGGCGGGGTATCTGCCTACGCCTTAGGTACAAGATTCATACAATCAATGACACAGTTCAGCGTCTTGCCTGTTTGGCCATAGCTGCTAACTTCCCCAAAGCTCCGCTTCTTATTGCTGCACATCTGCATGGCAGCGGCCGGACACACTCAGGTAAAGAGGACAAGAATAATGCAACCTGATTTCTGGAATGACAAACGCGCGGCGGGAGTCCCCAATGCCATCGACCTCAGCACCTACACGTCGGTGATCGAGGTCTTCGAGCGTTCCTGCAAGACCTTTGCCGACCGTCCGGCATTCAGCAGCATGGGCATTACCCTCACCTACGCCGAGCTTGAGCGCCAGAGTGCGGCGTTTGCCGGTTACCTGCAGCAGCACACCGACCTCAAGCCCGGCGAGCGCATCGCGGTGCAGCTGCCCAACGTGCTGCATTACCCGGTTGCGGTGTTCGGCGCACTGCGCGCCGGGCTGATCGTGGTCAACACCAACCCGCTTTATACGCCGCGCGAGATGCGCCATCAGTTCAAGGATGCCGGTGTGCGGGCGCTGGTCTACCTCAACCTGTTCGGTTCACGTGTGCAGGAGGTGTGCACCGACACGGAGATCGACTACCTGATCGAAGCCAGGATGGGCGATTTCATGCCCGCCGCCAAAGGCTGGCTGGTCAACACCGTGGTCGACAAAGTCAAGAAGATGGTCCCGGCCTACCACCTGCCGCGGGCGGTTTCGTTCAAGCGCGCCCTGCGCATGGGCGCGGGCCTTGGAGTGACGCGCCATCCGGTGACCCTGGACGACGTCGCCGTGCTGCAATACACCGGCGGCACCACTGGGCTGGCCAAGGGCGCGATGCTCACTCACGGCAACCTGGTGGCCAACATGCAGCAAGTGCGGGCGTGCATGTCGCAACTGGGCGACGACGGCCATCCGCTTATCAAGGAAGGGCAGGAGGTGATGATTGCACCGCTGCCGCTGTACCACATCTATGCATTCACGGCCAATTGCATGTGCATGATGGTCTCCGGTAACCACAACGTGCTGATCACCAACCCACGGGACATCGGCGGGTTTATCAAGGAGCTCAAACAGTGGCAGTTCTCCGGCCTGTTGGGGCTCAACACACTGTTTGTGGCGCTGATGGACCACCCGGATTTCAAGACCCTGGATTTCTCCCACCTGAAGATTACCAACTCCGGCGGCACCGCCCTGGTCAAGGCCACGGCGGAACGCTGGAAAGCGGTGACCGGCTGCGCCATCGGCGAAGGCTACGGCCTCACCGAAACCTCGCCAGTGGCCAGTACCAACCCCTACGGCGGCCTGTCGCGCCTGGGTACCGTGGGCATCCCGGTGCCGGGTACGGCGATGAAGGTCGTGGATGACCTGGGGCAAGAACTGCCGTTGGGCGAGCGCGGCGAGCTGTGCATCCAGGGCCCACAAGTGATGAAGGGTTACTGGCAGCAACCGGCCGCCACCGCCGAAACCCTGGACGCCGATGGCTGGTTGAAGACCGGTGACATTGCGGTGATCGACACCGATGGCTACATCAGTATTGTGGATCGCAAGAAGGATTTGATCATCGTCTCGGGTTTCAACGTGTACCCCAACGAAATCGAAGACGTGATCATGGCCCACCCGGCCGTGGCCAACTGCGCCGTGATCGGCGTACCGGACGAGCGCACGGGGGAGGCGGTGAAGCTGTTCGTGGTGGCACGGGCCCAGGGGGTGAGCCTCGAGGAACTGAAGGCGTACTGCAAGGCCAACTTCACGGGGTACAAGGTGCCCAAGCATATTGTGCTGAGAGAGTCGTTGCCGATGACGCCGGTGGGGAAAATTCTGCGCCGGGAGCTGCGCGACATCGCTTGAATTGAAATAGGGTACAAAAATGTGGGAGCTGGTTTGCCCGCGATAGCAGTGTTTCAGTCGCCTGTTGAATTGACTGATCCATCGCTATCGCAGGCAAGCCAGCTCCCACACTGTATTTTTCGCCCGTGAGAGCCTGTTCTAGAGCCATTTCTGGAGTTATAGAATTTTTGCTCTAAAAGTGACCATTGGATATTCTTGAGTCATGTTTATGACTGTAGGGGCCTCTTTTGGCTCTAGGCGGCCCTTGGCAAAGCTGCTACTCTCGGCGCGCTTTGTGACTTCTAGGCCTGCTTGAAAGCGCCAGACTCACCTAAAAACATACACCAATAATAATCGCATCAAATGCGATGATGAATTCGCGTCGCTGAGGAGTGGGCTTCCATGAATGAAGACTTTTGGAAGGATAAGTACCCCGCCGGGATTGCTGCACAGATCAATCCAGACGAGTATCCGAATATTCAGGCGGTACTGAAGCAGTCCTGCCAGCGCTTCGCCAACAAACCGGCTTTCAGCAACCTGGGCAAGACAATCACCTACGGTGAACTGTACGAATTGTCCGGCGCATTCGCCGCGTATCTGCAACAGCATACCGATTTGAAGCCTGGCGATCGAATCGCCGTGCAACTGCCCAACGTTCTGCAATACCCCGTCGCTGTATTCGGTGCGATCCGCGCCGGCCTGATCGTGGTCAACACCAACCCGCTGTATACCGCGCGGGAGATGGAACACCAATTCAATGATTCGGGGGCCAAGGCCCTGGTTTGCCTGGCGAACATGGCGCACCTGGCTGAAAAAGTCGTGCCCAAGACCGCCGTCAAGCACGTGATCGTCACCGAAGTTGCCGACCTGCTCTCGCCGTTCAAGCGCGTGCTGATCAACAGCGTGATCAAATACGTAAAGAAAATGGTCCCGGCCTATCATCTGCCCCTGGCCATCAAGTTCAACGACGTACTCGCCAAGGGCCATGGCCAGCCGGTCAACGATGCCAGCCCGGCCAGCGGCGATGTGGCCGTGTTGCAATACACCGGCGGTACCACCGGCGTGGCCAAGGGCGCGATGCTGACCCACCGCAACCTCGTCGCCAACATGCTGCAATGCAAGGCGCTGATGGGCTCCAACCTCAATGAAGGCTGCGAGATCCTGATCACGCCGCTACCGCTCTACCACATCTATGCCTTCACCTTTCATTGCATGGCGATGATGCTGATCGGCAACCACAACATCCTGATCAGTAACCCGCGCGACCTGCCGGCGATGGTCAAGGAACTGTCGAAGTGGAAGTTCAGCGGCTTCGTCGGCCTCAACACCCTGTTCGTGGCACTGTGCAACAACGAAGGTTTCCGCAAGCTGGACTTCTCTGCGCTGAAGGTCACCCTATCGGGCGGCATGGCGTTGCAACTGGCGGCGGCGGAGCGTTGGAAGGCCGTGACCGGCTGCGCGATCTGCGAAGGCTACGGCATGACCGAAACCAGCCCGGTGGCCACGGTCAACCCGATCCAGCACATCCAGATCGGCACCATCGGCATTCCGGTGCCTTCCACCGCGTGTAAAGTCATCGCCGACGACGGTACCGAGCTTGCACTGGGCGAAACTGGCGAGCTGTGTGTGAAAGGTCCGCAAGTGATGAAGGGCTACTGGCAGCGCCAGGAAGCTACCGACGAGATGCTTGACAGCGAGGGTTGGCTGAAGACCGGCGACATCGCGATCATCCAGCCAGACGGCTACATGCGTATCGTCGACCGCAAGAAGGACATGATTCTGGTCTCCGGCTTCAACGTCTACCCCAACGAGCTGGAAGACGTGCTGGCGGGCCTGCCGGGTGTGCTGCAGTGTGCGGCTATCGGCGTACCGGATGAAAAATCCGGCGAGCACATCAAGTTGTTCATCGTGGTCAAGCCAGGGGCTACCCTGACCAAGGACCAGGTGATGGAGCACATGCGCGCCAACGTCACCGGCTACAAAGTGCCCAAGGCCGTGGAGTTCCGTGATGCGCTGCCGACCACCAACGTGGGCAAGATCCTGCGGCGTGAATTGCGTGATGAAGAACTGAAGAAACTCGGTCTTAAAAAGTAACCCATAAAAAACCCCGCCGATGCGGGGTTTTTTATGAGGGCGCTGGCGAAACACTTACCCCCGTGGGAGCTGGCTTGCCTGCGATAGCGCTACAGCAGCCATTGCTGTATCGCCTGACTCACTGCCATCGCGGGCAAGCCCGCTCCCACAGGGTTACCGGGCTTACAACGCGAACTGCGCGAAGCTCACACCCGCACCGGCGGGGCGTACGTCCTTCAAGAACGAGTCCTTATCCGCGCTTAGCTCCAGGGTAATCTCCGGCTTGCGCTTGCCCGCATTGCGTACCACCAGCCCTTCGAGTTTTTCACGCAGGAACACGGTCGGCACCTTCAGGTGCAGCAACTGGTCGGTGTCGGCGTTGTGCATCAACAGGTGGATCCACTCGTACTGGCCCACGGCAATACGCCCCACCGGCAGGTCGAACCACCAGATGTTGCGTTTGCGGTCCAGGTCGGTGAAGTGGCAGTTGTTGACGCCGAGTACGGCACCGCCCAGTTCCTGGTTTCTGCGGGCAATGGCCTGTGCTTTATTGAGTTTCATAACCTTCCTACGGGATCTGTTATTCAGCGTTGCAGCCTGAATGTGCCGGGCATTCTCGTGGGTTGGCTGCAAAACATAAAGCCAAACCTGCCGCTTTCGATGAAATGCTTGCGCAAAAATAATTGAAACTCTGCCGTTGCGCTTCAGGTCAACCGCTACGTAGTGACCAAAAACCATTTGATTGTTATCAGGAGTAATACCATGAGCAGCACTTCCGATAAGGTAAAGGGCTTGGCGAACGAAGCTGTCGGTAACATCAAGCAAGGCGTCGGTAAAGTCACAGACAATGACAAGCTGCGTGCTGAAGGCGTGATCCAAGAGAAAAAAGGCGAAGCTCAGCAAGCAGTGGGCAAGACCAAGGACGCAGTGAAAAAAGCCACTGAGTAACACGTCCTGGCTGGCAGACTCCAGCAGCCCGACGGCCATCCACGGATGGCCGTTTTTGTATCCGGTGCTGCAACTAAACTTTCGAAATTGTTTCAAAGTCGCCAAATGGGCTACTTTGATGTAGAAAACGGCCCCTGAGTCGCCCACGAACTCAACCTCTTTTGCGGCGAAAGGAGACGCTATGCTTTTTCCAGTACTCGATGGTCTCAAGCTGCACAAGGTGCTGGTACGCACCATCAAGGAATTCGTCGATGACGAGATGCCTACCTACGCCTCGGCACTGGCCTACCAGATGCTGTTCTCTTTGTTTCCGTTCCTGCTGTTCCTTATTGCCCTGATCGGCTTCCTGCATTTGCCCGACTTCTTCAGTTGGCTGCGCCTGCAATCGGAGCTGGTGTTGCCACCCCAGGCGCTGGAACAGGTCAACCCGGTGATCGATCAGTTGCAGCAGTCCAAGGGCGGCTTGCTCTCGGTGGGTATCGTTATCGCCCTGTGGACGGCCTCTGCGGGCGTGCGCCTGATGATGAGCGCCATGAACGCCGCCTACGATGTGGTTGAAGGTCGGCCGATCTGGAAGCGTTTCCCGCTGTCGATTTTCTACACCGTGGGTATCGCCGGCATGCTGCTGGCGGCCGCCGCGCTGATGGTGCTGGGCCCGCAAGTCATGGAGTGGCTGGCCGGGCAGATCGGCATGCAGGAATTCGTGGTCACGTTGTGGACCATCCTGCGCTGGCCGCTGATTGTGATCTTGCTGATGTTCGCCGTGGCCCTCATGTACTACGTGATGCCGGACGTCGAGCAGGAATTTCGCTTTATCACCCCCGGCTCCGTCTTGGCCGTGGTGGTATGGATCGTCGCCTCCCTGGGCTTTGGCTACTACGTCAAGACCTTCGCGGACTACAACGCCATGTATGGCAGTATCGGTGCGATCATTGTCTTGCTCCTGTATTTCTACATCTCTGCCGCCGTACTGCTGCTGGGCGCGGAGATGAACGCGGTGATCGAGCATATGTCTGCCGAGGGCAAGGACCCCGGTGAGAAGGAAATAGGCGAGCCGGGCCACACCGATGAAAAACAACACGTCTCAGGCCTAGGCCGGGACCACTCCAAGCCCATGACCGAGCCTGAACAATGATCCGTGAAATCCTGAAAATGGGCGACGAGCGCCTGCTGCGTATCGCCCCGCCGGTGCCGCCGGAGATGTTTGACAGCCCGGAGTTGTGGCAACTGATCGACGATATGTTCCAGACCATGGAGCACGTGGGCGGCGTTGGCCTGGCGGCGCCGCAGATTGGCGTGGACCTGCAACTGGTGATCTTCGGTTTCGAGGCCAGCGAACGCTACCCGGACGCGCCGCCTGTGCCGCAGACCATCTTGATCAACCCGCTGATCACACCGCTCAGCCCGCTGCAGGAAGAGGGCTATGAGGGTTGCCTGTCAGTGCCCGGCCTGCGCGGCGCCGTGAACCGTTACCAGCAGATCCGCTACGAAGGGTTCGACCCCAAAGGCGAGCCGATCGTACGTTTTGCCGACGGCTTCCATGCGCGGGTGGTGCAGCATGAGTGCGACCATTTGATCGGCCGGCTGTACCCCTCGCGGATTACCGACTTCAGCAAATTCGGATTTATTGAAGTGATGTTCCCGGAGCTGGACCCAACGGCTGACGAATAGCCCTTCTGACACACTCACAGTTCAACTGTGGGAGCTGGCTTGCCTGCGATGGCGGTGGGCCAGCTACCTTATTTGTAGCTGATACACCGCCATCGCAGGCAAGCCAGCTCCCACATTGGATCAGTGTTTTGGGGCATTGAGCCCCATCGCAATCATCGGTTTATTGCGCTTGTAACGCACCAGCCGCTCACTCAGCGATTGCGGCAAAACCGTGTCCTGGCTGAACCCCATGCCCTGATACAACCCTTCCAGGTCCGGATGGCACAGCAACCAGACCGTCCCCTCACAACCTGCCACGGCCTCGCCAATCAGTCGCGCCGCCAGCTGCTGGCCACGATAAGTCGGCGCCACAAACACCCCCGTCAGCCACTGCCCACCCATCACCGGGCTCAAGCACAAGCCGGCCACGATCTCGGCATCTCGCACTACCCACAAACGGCCGCCCTTGAGCGCCTTCATCGATGAATTGTGGCTGCGGTAAAACTTGTTCAGCAGTGGCCACAGAGGCTCGGCCAGCGGTTCGATGTGCATTGGGGGCATGGGGTTCAGACAAGCATTATCCAGGGCAGGGGATTATAAGCGCCTTCTGCCGGGCAATAGGTGGTATACCCAGTGCTACATCCCCTGTTAGTGGAGCATGCATCATGGCCAAAGGTATGGATTCAAAGAAAGCCGCGAAGAAAAAACCGGCAAAGACCGCGGATGAAAAACGCGCGGACAAGAAGACCAAAAAATCCGAAGCAGGCCTGTTCGGTCACTGAGTTACACGCTTAGAACCAAACGATCTGCAAGATTTTCCCGCCTCATTGCACAGAGCAGGAAACACCTGCTCTGAGCTGCCGATGGCCAATTACCTTGATCCGACCCACCGCCGGGAAATCGAAGCCCTGGCGACGACCTTTGTGGCAAGAACCGAGTGGCCGACCTGGCTGCTGTTGATCGGCGTGTATGCCGGCTGGTTTGCGGTGATCCTTGGCAGCCGGTGGCTGGGCGTGTGGCTGAGCATGTTGCTGCTGATTCCGCTGCTGACCCTGTGGCTATCGGTGCAGCACGAATTGCTCCACGGCCACCCGACCCGTTCGTTATGGCTGAATAAACTCCTCGGCTATGCCCCTTTCGCGGTGTGGTATCCCTACACGCTGTACCGCGACAGCCACCTGTTGCACCATAACGACCATGACCTGACCCTGCCGGGCATCGACCCGGAAAGCCGCTACCTCAATCAGCAGCAATGGAACAACAGCTCACTGTTCGAACGTGGCGTGCATTGGCTGACCAAGACCGTGCTTGGCCGCTTCCTGCTGGCTGCGCCGTTGGCGATTGGCCGGTTGGCACGTCACGAGTTTCAACGCCTGCCCCAGGTATGGCCGATGTGGCTGGCCCACGGCGCCGTCACTGTGCTGATGCTGAGTTTCATCGCCTACTACAGCGCGCTTGCGGTGTGGCACTACCTGCTGCTGGTCAGCGTGCCAGCCTTGTCCCTGGCCTCGATCCGTTCCTACTATGAGCACCGCCCCCATCCTCGGCCGGAACAGCGCACAGTGCTCAACGAAGCATCCTGGCCCTGGGCCTGGCTGTTTCTCAACAACAATCTGCACCTGGTGCACCACGATCTGCCAAAGTTGCCGTGGTACCTGCTGCCCAGGGTGTACCGTGCCCGGCGCGAGCAGTGGCTGGCGCGCAGCGGTGGTTTCCTGGTGCATGGCTACGGCCAGTTGATCAGCCGTCACGGCCTCAAGGCCATCGACAGTCCCCTGCACCCGTTTGCCTGAGAGGCGACCATGAGTGAGCACTACGCCGACCTGCGCATGTACGTTGCGCCCGAGCCCATCCAGCAGGCCAATCAATACTGGCTGGCGCGCATCCTTGAGCGCTTGAAGCTGCATCGTCTTGATGCCGACCACCTCGACTTGCGCGGCCTGTGGCTGGCGCCGCAATTGCTCGTCAGCCAAACCTGCGGCTACCCGCTGATGACCCAACTGCGCGGCCAGGTGCGCATCATTGGGCGCCCCCGTTACGAGTTGGCCCACAGCAGCCACGGCGAACATTGCAGCCTGCTGTTAACTCGCGCTGACAACCCGCGTACCCGCCTGGCGCAGTTCTACCAGAGCCGCGGCGTGATCAACGGCCACGACTCCAACAGCGGTATGAACCTGCTGCGTGACTGCCTGGCGCCGTTGCAGCGCGACGGGCGTTTCTTCGCCAGCGTCGGCATCAGCGGTGCCCATCGCGAGAGCTTGCGCTGGCTGCGTGAAGGCCGCGCCGACCTCGCCGCCATTGACAGCGTCACCTACGACTACCTCGCCCGATTCGCCCCAGCAGAGGTCGCGGGCCTACGCGTCATCGCCCGCAGCGCGCCGAGCCCGACTTTGCCTTACATAGGCGCGCTGGGCTTGAGCGATGCGCAGGTAGCGCAGATTCGGGAGGCGATGAACCTGGCGTTGCAGGACCTGCCGCAGGTGGCGCAAACCCTCGGTGTGCGAGCTGTGCTTCCTGCCAGCGAAGATGACTACCAGGTGGTGTTGGATTACCAGCGCAAAGCCGCCAGCAACGGCTATCCGGTACTTCAATAAGGTTATATAAAAATGCGTTTTAAATATTATTAAAGCATAAGTAGCCTTGCTAGGATTGCTTCACCGGAACACCGGACATACCGCGCAACCTACTCAGAAGGAGCCACTATGTCCGGCGCCGATAGTGCTCACAGCGACTACGTGGGCTCATTGTTTCGCATTCATTACCCTTGGCTGTGCAGCCGCTTGCACCGCTACCTCAACTCCCGTGCCCACGCCGAAGACATCGCGGTCGACGCGTTTGTCCAGCTCTTGAGTGCACCTCAGGTAGCGCCGATACGACAGCCCCGCGCATTGCTCACCACCATTGCCCAGCGCCTGGTGTACCAGGTGTGGCGCCGGCGTGACCTGGAGCGTGCCTACCTCGCTGTGCTGGATGACGATGCAGCCTGCGCCGAGGACCGGGCGCAGGTACTCGAAGCCCTCCAAGCCATCGATCTCTCGCTCGACCGCTTGCCGGCCAAGGTCAAGACGACGTTCCTGTTGTCCCGCGTCAACGGCCTGACGTACCCCCAGATCGCTGCCGAACTGGGGATTTCCCAGCGCTCGGTCAGTGACTACATGGCCCGCGCTGTTACCGGACTTGAATCCCACCCCGATCAAATGTGGGAGCTGGCTTGCCTGCGATAGCGGTGAGCCAGCCAACACCCCTGGCCATGACAGGCCGCCATCGCAGGCAAGCCAGCTCCCACACTTCCTGTGCTCACTTTGAATCTGATCGAACCACCAAGAGGCAACTTATGAAAGCAATCAGACACCTGCTGGGCAGTTCGCTGCTGGCATTGGCAGTACTGGCGCAACCCACCTCGGCGGCCGAACCTTCCACGCTGCGCATCGGCTACCAGAAAAGCTCGGTCAGCATGGTGCTCGCCCGTGAGCACAAGCTCTTCGAAGCCGCACTGCCGGGCACCCAGGTGCAGTGGACCGAATTTCTCGGTGGCCCGCCGCTGATCGAAGCGCTCAACGCCGGCAGCCTGGACATCGGCAATATTGGCGATATTCCGCCGATCTTCGCCCAGGCAGCCGGAATCGACTTGCAGTATTTTGCCGTCGAGCCCAACGAGGGCAAGGCCGAAGCAGTGCTGGTGCCCAAGGCCAGTACCGTGCAGAACGTGGCCGAACTCAAGGGCAAGCGCGTGGCATTGCTCAAGGGCTCCAGTGCACACAACCTGTTCCTCAAAAGCCTGCTGCACGCCGGGTTGCAGTGGAAGGATGTGAACGTGGTGTACCTGTCGCCTTCCGACGGCCGCGCCGCGTTCGAACAAGGCAAGGTGGACGCATGGGTGGTGTGGGACCCGTACTACTCGGCCGCCGTGATCGACGGCTCGGCACGCGTGCTGCGGGACGGGCAAGGGTTGAACCCTGCGGGCAGTTTCTTCGTGGTCAACCACCCGTTTGCCAAGCAGCACCCAGAGGCCGTTGCCACGATTATCCAGACGCTTGGCAAGGCGCAGCGGCTGTCGCTTGATGAGCCTGACGCGAGCATCACGCTGATGGCCGGCACCCTGGGCCTGCAACCGGCGGTGGTCAAAAGCTACTTCGAACATCGCTCGCCCGAGCCGATCCGCCCCTTGGCGGCCATCGACATTGCCAACCAGCAACGCACCGCCGACCTGTTTTTTGCCAACGGCCTGATCCCGAAAAAAGTCGATGTGCAGCAGGCTGTCTTCAAGCCCCTTGATCATCCATGAGCAGCAATGCTGGCGGATTAGTGGCCTTGCAGAGTGCCAAGGCCTGTCTATGCTCACCCAGAACCGTTAACGACGCTTGGCCGATAAAGCGTTTCCAATGGTTATTTCCCCATGCAGGTGTACCAGAAATATCCAACGTATGAATGGAATGCGCCCTCCAGGCGCCGGGAATCTAGGGTGATCTGACCATGTTCAACCGCCAGCACAAATCCGACCTGCAAGAAATCCAGCGTTTTTCCTGTGCCCTCACCGAAGCCAACGCCAAGCTTGCCGCCATCAGTCGCTCCATGGCGATGATCGAGTTCGACCGCACGGGAGTGATCCTGAATGCCAACGAACGCTTTTGCCAAACCATGGGCTACAGCGTCGAGGAGATCCGTGGCAAACATCACCGCCTGTTTTGCGAGGAGGCGTATACCCACACCGATGCCTACCACCAGTTGTGGCGCGATCTGGCGCGAGGCGAGGCGCTCAGCGGCACCTTCATGCGCCTTAACAAGCGCGGTGAGCAAGTGTGGCTGGAAGCCAGCTATTTGCCGGTGCTGGACAGCGACCATCAGGTACGCAGTGTGATCAAGGTGGCGGCGGATATTTCCGCACGGGTCCATCACGAACACGAAAACCAAAGTCTGATCGACGCCATCAGCCGTTCCATGGCGGTAATCGAATTCACTCCCCAGGGCCAGATCCTCAATGCCAACGACAACTTCCTGCGCACGGTGCAGTACACGCGCGAAGAAATCATCGGCCAGCATCACAGCATGTTTTGCCACCGCAGCGAAGTGGAGTCCCCGGCGTATAAAGCGTTCTGGGCTTCACTCAATCGCGGTGAATTTCACTCCCACCGCTTCGAACGTAAAAACAAATACGGCAAGACCCTGTTTCTGGAAGCCTCTTACAACCCCATTTTCGACACCCATGGGCGCTTGTACAAAGTGGTGAAGTTCGCCAGCGATATCACCGAGCAAGTCAGCACCCTGCGCACGGCCGCCGACTCGGCCCACGCCACTTCGGTACAGAACGATGCCTGCGCCCGCAAGGGCTCGCAGGTAGTGCAGCAAACGGTGCAGATCATTGAAGCCATGTCCCACGACCTTAACCAGGCGGCGCAGAGCATCGATGCGGTGAGCAAACAGTCGGACATCATCGGCGCCATCGTGCAAACCATCCGCAGCATTGCCGAACAAACCAACATGCTGGCCCTGAATGCGGCGATTGAAGCCGCGCGTGCGGGCGAGCACGGGCGTGGGTTCGCGGTGGTCGCCGATGAAGTGCGCAGCCTTGCCGCTCGCACCAGCCAGGCCACCGTTGAGATCGTGGACGTGGTGCGCAAGAACCATGACCTGTCGTTGAGCGCCGTGTCGAGCATGCAGTCGAGCTTGAGCCGTACGGGCCTGGGCGTGGAGTTGGCGAACGAGGCGGGGCAGGTGATCCTGGAGATCCAGGAAGGGTCACGGCATGTGGTAGATGCGATCAGTCAGTTCAATTCGACGCTGCAATTGCAATAGCGCAGCCGCCGCTCTATGTGGGAGCAGGCTTGCCTGCGATAGCATCACCTCGGTCCTGCAGATCCACCGAGTTGTTTGCATCGCAGGCAAGCCAGCTCGCACCTGTTTAGATCGCGGCCAAGGTTTCTTTAAGTGTCTGGGCTGGCGAAGCAGTAGCCTTCGCCGCCACCTGCTGCTGTTGCTGCTCTTTCAAGCGCTCGGCCACTTGTTTGGCGATGGCGTCTTGTTTGTCCTGGGGCATCGCCTGCACTTGTTCTTCGGTCAGCCCTTGTTCCTTGAGTAACTGTTCACGAATACGTTCGGCTGGAGTCTTGCTCATGTATTCGGTGAACTCGGTACGTGCCCCATTAGTTGTGGCCTGTAACTGCACGCGAGTCTTGGCGAAGGCTTCGTCGATGCGATCGCTGGCCTTGTCCAATTCCCTCTGCGCGGCGGGCACTGTCACGCTGTGTTGCGCAGCCTGCAGGGCGCCGCTGTACAGCGCACTGGCGGCGGCGTTGGCGGGGTCCATGTCGGGTCGCGTGATCTGTTGCACGTTCGACGCCGCTTGAGTGTTGTTAACCAGCATGATCGTTCACCTATGAAAACAGACGGTGCGACAGCTGGAGCAAATACTGTGCCGGTTGCCAGACCCCAGTGTTTACTGGGGCTGGCGTCGTCGACGCGGCAAGCCTTCTCCTTGTGCGGCCAACCGTTGCCGTCAGTGAGCGATGTTCTCCAGGGCCAGGTTGCGCGTGCGCGGCCCAAACCAACTGATGGTAATCATCACGATCAACATGCTGCTGGCAATAAACGCCAACACGCCCGGCGTGCCCAGGTGTTCGAGGATAAAACCGATCAACAGGCTGCTGAACACCGTGGATAAACGGCTGAACGAATAGCAGAACCCGACCGCTCGCGCACGGATATTGGTGGGGAACAATTCGCTCTGGTACGAGTGATAACTGAAGCTCAGCCACGCATTGCAGAAGGTGATCATCACCCCGCAGAAAATCAGCCCTAACGCTGTGGTTTGCAGGGCAAACAGGCTGCCGAAGATCACCGCACCCATGGCTGAGCCGACGATCTGCCATTTGTTCTCAAAGCGGTTGGCCACCTTGACGAACAACAGCGGGCCCAGCGGGTAGGCGAGGGTGATGATGAAGGCGTAGAGCAGGCTGTGGGTCACGCTGACACCCTGGCCCGAGAGCAAGGCCGGCAGCCAGTTGCCAAAGCCGAAGAAACCGATGGCCTGGAATACATGAAACACGATCAGCATCAAGGCGCGGCGACGGTAGGGCGGCTGCCAGATATCGGCGAAACGGCCATTGCCCTGCACGCTGATCGCTTCGGGTTCCGGTTCGTCCAGCGGCTTGCCTTGGTCCTTTCGGCAGCGTGCCTCCAGGTTGTTCAGGATCGTGTCGGCCTCTTCGAAGCGTCCCTTTTGTGCAAGCCAGCGCGGTGATTCCGGCAGGCGCTTGCGCAGTTGCCAGATAAACAGCGCAAACACCGCACTTGAGAGCACCACCCAGCGCCAGCCCGCGATACCGAACGGCGCCTGTGGCACCAGCCACCACGACATCAACGCCACGGCCGGTACGGACAGAAACTGGATAAAAAAAGCAAAGGCAAACGCCGAACTGCGCATACGTTTGGGCACCAGTTCCGAGAGGTAGGCGTCGATGGTCACCAGTTCGATGCCAAGGCCAATGCCCACCAGAAAGCGCATGCAGATGATGCCCAAGGCCGAGGTTTGAATGCCCATCAACACCGTGGCCACCGTGTACCAGACCAACGCAAAGGTGAAAATCGCGCGTCGCCCGAAGCGGTCAGCGATGGGGCTGAGCAGGCTGGCGCCGAGGAACAGGCCGAGGAACGTGGCCGAGGCGAAAGCGGCTTGGTCCGAGAAACCGAAAACACCTTCGCTGCCGGTATGAAAAATCCCGTCGCTGATCAGGCCAGGGCTGATATAGGCGGTTTGGAACAGGTCATACAGCTCGAAAAAACCGCCGATGGAGAGCAACGCCACCAGGCGCCAAATAGTGGCGACGGCGGGCAGGCGGTCGATGCGGGCGCTGATGTGGGCGGCGCGGGTGGGGTCTGAGACGCAGGCGGCGAGTGGGGGCATGAATAACCTTCAGTTGGGCGAGTTGGAAGCTTCGAGCTTTAAGCCAAACCGCTATTGGGCTTGGGGCTTAACGTGCACAACTGCTTCTCTAATTGTGGCCGTCGAGCGCGAACGTCTTGAAGCCGGCGTGCTGGCTGAGGCGTTGGTAATACGCCGCGATGGCGGGGTAGGGTGGCCGCTCCATGGGTGTCATCTGCCACCGATGTACCGAAAGGCCTATCAAGATGTCAGCGAGGGTGAACTCTTCGCCGGCCACGTAGGCGCCGGTCTTGGTGAACTGTTGTTCTAGCAAGGCCATCTTGTCATTCCAGGCCTGCACACCCGCCTGGATGCGTTGCGGGTCCTGATAGTCCGGGTTTTGACGCACCAGTGCGTGGAACGCATAGCCCCACGAAGGGTTGAGTTCGGTGGCTTGCCAGTCCATCCACTGTTCGACCCGTGCACGCAAGGCGGGCTCAACGGGTAGCAAGTCATGGCGCTGGTAGAGGCCGACAAGGTAGCGGCAGATGGTATTGGACTCCCACAGCACGCCATGGTCGTCGATCAGCACTGGCACCTGGGCGTTGGGGTTCAAGGCGAGGAAATCGGGGGATTGGGTAGGCTTGAAACCGATGCCCCAGTCTTCGCGCACGTAGTCGATGCCCAACTCCTGGCAGGTCCACAGTACTTTTCGCACGTTGATTGAAGAGGTACGACCCAAGATTTTCAGTGAATGGCCCATGGTGCTTCCCTGGCATCTAAGAGAGTGACCAATCTAGCAGGGGCCGGGCACGGCGGCGAGGGTGTGAAGCGGGCACGGCCGAAAATGTGGGAGCTGGCTTGCCTGCGAAAGCGTTGGTTCAGTTGAAGATGCGTTGACTGACCCACCGCCTTCGCGAGCAAGCCCGCTCCCACAGGGGATCTGTGCCAGGCGCTGATTCTGTGGACACTACATGGCCAGCTCTCACATTGATTGCGTTCGGCTCGACGCTCAGGTGCTCTCGCGCACCTGCAACTCAAACCCCATATCCACCACTGGCTTGGCCACCTTGTTGCCCGCCATGATCGTCAGCAGATGCTCTGCTGCCCGACGCCCGATGGCTTCCCGTGGCGTGCTGATGCTGCTCAGGCGCGGCACCATGAATGACGAGGCGGGTAGGTCGTTGAAGCCCAGCACCGCCACACGTTCAGGCACCTTGATGCCATGGCGCAGGGCTTCGAGCAGGGCGCCCTGGGCCAGGTCGTCGTTGCCGAAGAAGATCGCGTCCACATCCGGGTGGGCGGCCAGCAGTTGCAAAAACAGTTCGCCTCCCAGGCCCACGGAGGACGGGCGTGGCGTCAGCAGCTCCAGCGCCGGATCGTACATGCCGGCCTGTTGCAAGGCGCGGCGAAAGCCTTCGCCACGCAGCAAGGTGCGTTGGTCCAGTTGTGCGCCGATATAGGCCAGGCGCTTGCGCCCCCGGGACAGCAAGTGCGCCGCCGCGGTCTCGCCGGCGGCCAGTTGCGAGAAGCCCACACAGTTCACCCCGGCATTGGGGTCCAGATCCATCATGTACACACAGGGCACATTGCTGGCCTCGACCATTCGTCGCGCGCTTTCGGTGCGGTCAAAACCGGTCAGCAACAAACCCCGTGGCTGGTAGGCCATGTAGTTGCGCAGCAGGTCTTCTTCTTCATCGCGCGAATAATGGGAGTTGCCGATCAGTACTTCAAAGCCCTTGGGCCGCAGTACCTGATGGATAGCTTCGAGGGTTTCGATAAACAGCAGGTTGGACAGTGACGGCACCAGCACCACCACCGAATGGCTCTGCGCCGAGGCCAGGGCGCGGGCGGCGGGGTTGACCACGTAGCTCAGTTCGGCGGCGGCCTGTTGCACTTTTTCCACCAGTTCGGTGGCCACGGTGCTGATGCCGCGCAGGGCACGGGAGGCGGTGATCGGGCTGACGCCGGCCAGGCGCGCAACTTCATTGAGGGTAGGGCGGCCCGTCGTGCGGGTATTTTTATCGTTCTTGGAGGTCATCAGGCGGCTTGCCAAACAAAAATCGAGGCACTAAGGTAGCGCTGTCTCCAAAGGGCTGCAAATTCTTGGATAAAGGGTTGCCTGATCCTGTCCAGCTCTTGAAGTCAATCTGTTGGAACGGATGCACGCGTCACTCCATAAAAATGACAAGTCGGCGCGGGAAAAGCCTGTTTTTGCACTAGCCTTACGCTATGCAAAGGTAGCGCTATCTGCGTCCTGAGGTGTTTCATGAGTCAACCTGTTACCGCCCTGGTCATCATGGGTGTTTCCGGCTGTGGCAAGTCCAGCGTCAGCCAAGCCCTGTGCGCCCTTAACGGCGCCACTGCCATTGAAGGCGACAGCTTTCATCCTGCCGCGAACATCGAAAAGATGAGCGCCGGCCACCCCCTCAACGACGACGACCGCGCCGGCTGGCTCGATATCCTGTGCGATGAACTGCGTCGTGCGTTGAAAGCGGGCGAGCATCCTGTACTGACCTGTTCGGCCCTGAAGAAAAAATACCGTGACCACCTGCGCGAAGCTGCGCCGGGCCTGGGTTTTGTCTTCCTAGAGCTGACCCGCGAAGTCGCCGCCGACCGCGTGTCTCACCGCCCCGGCCATTTCATGCCGGCGAGCCTGATCGACAGCCAGTTCGCCACCCTTGAATCGCCCAAGGGTGAGCCGCTGACCCTGGCCTTGAACGCCAGTGAAGACAGCGTCGAGGAACTGGCCGCGCAGACCCATACCTGGTGGCGCAAGCACGGCTTTGAACCTACTCATTAATTTTTTGCCGGAAAAGATAGCGCTATCCCCGGCAGGAAGTTCAACACCCGCTTTAATAACAACAACAAACAGGAGAGACCCCCCATGTTTGGCATGTCCCACGAGTCTTACCTGCTGCTAGATGCAGTAGTCACTATCATCGGGTTGATCGTACTGATCACCAAGTTCAAGGTGCACCCGTTCATTGCACTGATCATCGCGGCCGGTTTCCTCGGCCTGACCTCGGGCATGCCCGTGGACAAGATCATCAAGGCGTTCCAGGACGGTTTCGGCGGGGTGCTCGGTTTTGTCGGCATCATCCTCGCGCTGGGCACGATGCTCGGCAAGATGATGGCCGAGTCCGGCGGTGCCGATCAGATCGCCCAGACCCTGATCCGCGCCTTCGGCAAAGAGAAGGTCCAGTGGGCCATGATGTTCGCCGCGTTCCTGGTGGGCATCCCGCTGTTCTTCGAGATCGGCTTTGTGTTGCTGATCCCGCTGGTGTTTATCGTCGCCCGGCGTACCGGCGTGTCGTTGATCAAGATCGGTATCCCGCTGCTGGCCGGTCTGTCGGCGGTGCACGGCCTGGTGCCACCGCACCCGGGCCCGCTGCTGGCCATCGGCGTGTTCGGTGCCGATATCGGCAAGACCATCCTGTACGGCCTGATCGTCGCACTGCCGACCGCCATCATCGCCGGCCCGATCTTCGGTACGTTCATCGCCAAGTACATCCCGGGCAACCCGTCCCAGGAACTGGTGGACCAACTGGCCCGCGAAACCGATAACAAGTCGCTGCCAAGCTTCAGCATCACCCTGGTCACCGTGCTCTTGCCGGTGTTCCTGATGCTGCTCAAAACCTTTGCCGACATCGCGTTCGCCGAAGGCAACGTGGTACGCAACTGGATGGACATGATCGGCCACCCGATCACCGCACTGTTGCTGGCTTTGCTGTTATCGCTGTACACCTTTGGCCATCGTCAGGGCATCCACTCCAAGCAGATCCTCAAGCTGCTCGACGCCAGCCTTGCGCCAACCGCCGCGATCATCCTGATCATCGGTGCCGGTGGTGGCTTCAAGCAGATGCTGGTGACCAGCGGCGTGGGCGACGTGATCGGCCATATGGCGGTGAACGCGCAGATCAACCCGATCCTGCTGGCGTGGCTGGTGGCGGCGGTGATTCGGATTGCCACCGGTTCAGCGACGGTCGCGACCATTACCGGCGCGGGCATTGTGGTGCCGGTGGTGGGGATGATCCCTGGCGTCAACCGCGAGTTGCTGGTACTGGCGACGGGCGCGGGTTCGTTGATCCTGTCTCACGTCAACGATGCGGGGTTCTGGCTGGTCAAGCAGTACTTCAACATGACCGTGGCCGAGACGTTCAAGACCTGGACGGCGATGGAGACCATTCTGTCGATCGTGGCGCTGATCTTCATCATGTTGCTGTCGTTGGTGGTGTAAGCCACACCCCAAAGCAAGGGTGGGAACTGATCAAATGTGGGAGCTGGCTTGCCTGCGATTGCGGTAGTGAATCCAACACTGCCATCGCAGGCAAGCCAGCTCCCACATTGATTGGGTTTCTTCAGGTGGATCAAGTCAGGCTTTGGTCACCAACCCATCCGCCCTGAACATCCCGCGAATCCCACGCACGGCCTGGCGAATCCGGTCCTGGTTTTCGATCAGCGCAAAGCGCACATGATCGTCGCCATACTCACCAAAGCCGATCCCCGGCGACACACACACCTTCGCTTCCAATAGCAGTTTCTTGGCAAACTCCAGCGAGCCCATGGCCGCGTACTGCTCGGGAATCTTGGCCCAGACGTACATCGACGCCTTCGGATTCTCCACCATCCAGCCCAGTTCATGCAGGCCCTTGACCAGCACATTGCGACGCTGGCGGTACTGCTCGGCGATGTCCTTCACGCACTGTTGGTCGCCTTCCAGCGCCGCAATCGCCGCCACTTGCAGCGGGGTGAAGGTGCCGTAGTCGTGGTAGCTCTTGATGCGTGCCAGGGCGTTGACCAGTTCAGGGTTGCCCACCATGAAGCCGATGCGCCAGCCGGCCATGTTGTAGCTCTTGGACAGGGTGAAAAACTCCACCGCAATGTCCTTGGCGCCGGGCACTTGCATGATCGAGGGGGCTTTCCAGCCGTCGTAGACGATGTCGGCGTAGGCCAGGTCGTGCACCACCAGCACGTCGTACTGCTTGGCCAGGGCGATCACCCGTTCGAAGAAGTCCAGCTCCACGCACTGCGCGGTCGGGTTGGACGGGAAGCCGAGGATCATCATCTTCGGCTTGGGGATCGAGCCACGAATCGCGCGCTCCAGCTCAGCGAAGAAATCCACGCCCGGTATCAGCGGCACCGAACGTACCTGGGCGCCGGCAATCACTGCGCCGTAGATATGAATCGGGTAGCTGGGGTTGGGCACCAGCACGGTATCGCCCTGGTCCAGGGTGGCCAGCATCAAGTGCGCCAGGCCTTCCTTGGAACCGATGGTCACGATAGCTTCGGACTCCGGGTCGATTTCCACCGCGTAACGGTCCTTGTACCAACGCGAAATCGCCCGGCGCAAGCGCGGAATGCCTTTGGAGGTGGAGTAGCCGTGGGTGTCTTCACGCTGGGCGACGGTGACCATTTTCTCCACGATATGAGGAGGCGTGGCGCCGTCAGGATTACCCATGCTCAAGTCGATGATGTCTTCGCCGCGCCGACGCGCAGCCATCTTCAGCTCGGCAGTGATATTGAAAACATACGGGGGGAGTCGATCTATGCGCGCAAAGCGGCGCGGCGAACCTTGGTCTGCCATTGTTGCCTCGAGGTACGTAAGCGCCCGGAACCGTCCGAGCGACGTCGGCCACTGCGGTGGCCTGCGGGGCAGACAATACGGGCGATGATGGCCAGTTGTCCAGATGCGTAGGAAATTTTTCTACATGGAGTACAACGCGGATATGCCCCTATACTCGATGCGGGTTTGTTCCCTCATAAGAAGGAGACTGTTCGTATGGATCAGCAGACAAAACAACCGTTGGAGCCGCGCCTGGAAGCCGGTAAGGCCCTGGTGATCGCCGGGGTACAAGGGCGATATTCGAAGGCCACCGTTGGCGATATCCCACGGCTGTGGGAGTTGTTCGATACCTGTATCAAGGACATCAAGAAGCGCGTCGGCGGTGTGACCTACGGGGTGTGCCATAACCCGCATCACGGCGAATTCGATTACCTGGCAGGTGTTGAAGTCCCGGCCAAGAAGGACGTGCCGAGCAATTTCGAGGTGATCGAAATTCCGCCACTCAACTATGCCGTGTTCCCCCACTACGGGCCGGTGCAGGCGCTTGAGCAAACCTACGAACGCATCATGTTCGAATGGCTGCCGCACTCGGGCTACAAGGTCATGGGCGCGGATTTCGAGCGCTATAGCGCGGACTTCGATGCCAGGAAGGGCACGGGGACGGTGGAAATCTGGCTGCCGATCGGGGAGCGGGGCTGACACTGCACCCGATGTCACGTAAACACGACATGCACGCTTAAAAGTCATGTTTACGTGACATTGCCGCTATGGATTAAACCTGAAACTCAACCGGCGCTCATACCCTACGCGACCCTTGTACGCCTCACCGCGATCCACCCATCCCGCCCCCAGATACAACCCCATTGCCGCCAGGTTGTGGGCATCCACCGACAACTCCAACCCCTTGATCTGCGGCCAGGCCTCGCGCGCCACGGCGGGCAACGCCTGCAAACACATCTTGCCGTATCCACGCCCCTGCTGATGCCGGTCTACCTGTAGCGCGTGGAGTGTGGTGCTGTGTTCATCGGCCCAATGAGGCAGGCACGGTGGTCGCTTGAGCAGCAGGAACGCCACGGGAAGGTCGTCGACCAACAGCGCAAAGCCCTTGACCCCAGGACTCGGGTTGGCGAGCAGGGTATTGAGGGCGCAATACATATCACCGCAAAACGGCAGTTGTTCAGGGTGAACTTCGATGGCGCCGACTTGCTGTTGTTGCACAGCGTTCAGCGCCTCGTAAGCAACGAGGCGGGTTGGCATGGGACTATCCGAACGGCTGCAAGAGAAGTGGCAGTTTATCGGGTTTGAGCCACAGGAAATTATTTTTCAGGGGGATGTCGATTTCCCTCGGGGCCATTCGACTAAGGGTGTCTTCCGTGATTTTCCACCCCAAGGAGTCATCGCCATGAGCACTGCAATCAAGAGCCTGATCGAGCAATGGAAAGGCGCCGTTGTCAGTCGCGATATCGACCAGATTGTCAGCTTTTACGCCGACGATATCGTCTCGTTCGACGCTGTAACCGCTCTGCAATTCAAGGGCAAGGCGGCCTATCGCGCGCATTGGGAGGCGTGCATGGAGCACTGCCCCGGCCCCGGCATCTTCGAGTTTCATGAACTGCATGTCGTCGAAGCGCCAGACAGCGCATTCGCCCACTGGCTGGCCCACTGCGGCGGTGCCGGGCCGGACGGTGAGGTAAAGGCCTGCTGGATGCGCGTGACTGCCGGCTACCAGCGTATCGATGGCCAATGGAAGGTGGTGCACGAGCACTGGTCGGCACCGTTTGAT
This sequence comes from Pseudomonas sp. DWP2-2, assembly GCF_049897065.1. NCBI lineage: Bacteria > Pseudomonadati > Pseudomonadota > Gammaproteobacteria > Pseudomonadales > Pseudomonadaceae > Pseudomonas > Pseudomonas sp. DWP2-2. The sequence goes on from NZ_JAFCVN010000018.1 coordinate 56,187, forward strand.
ATGCAAAGCGGCACGGCGTTGTTCGACCTGAAACCTTGAGCACCGCGAACTATAGTCAGTAGTCCGAAAACGGAGAACGCCATGAAATACCTGTGCCTGATCTACAGCGATGAACAGGTGTTGCACACCTCGCCCGACAGCCCCCACGACTCGGAATGTCTGGCCTACGCCGAGTCCATCCAGGCCAGCGGGCGCATGCTCGCCGCCGAGCCGCTGGAGTCGGTGACCACCGCCACCACCGTGCGCATGCGCAACGGCAAGCTGTCGATCACCGACGGGCCGTTTGCCGAAACCAAGGAGCAGCTCGCCGGGTTCTACCTGATCGACGCCAAGGACCTCAATGAAGCGCTCCAGGTGGCTGGCGGCATTCCGGCGGCCCGGGTCGGCAGTGTGGAAGTGCGCCCCGTGCGCCAATTGAATCTCTCAACACAATAATCAAAAGACGTGAGGAGGTTTCCCGTGAACACTCAACCCGCCCAATTTGAACTGTCCATCAGCCGCTTGATCGATGCGCCGCGCCGCCGGGTGTTTCGCGCCTGGACTGAGCCAACCCTGCTGCAACAATGGTGGGGCCCCCACGGCATGACCACCCCTGAATGCGAGATGAACCTGTGGGTCGGCGGCTTGTTCCGCACCTTGATGCGTGCGCCCGATGGCAGCGAGTTCCCGACCCAGGGCGTGTTCCTGGAAATCGATGCGCCCAACCGCCTGGTGTTTACCGACGCGTTCATGCCGGGTTGGGTGCCTTCGGGCAAGCCGTTCATGAGCGCCGAAGTCACCTTTGAGGAGGTCGGCGAAAAGACGCTCTATACCGCCCGCGCCATGCACTGGAGTGCCGAGGACAAGCAGGCCCACGAAGCCATGGGCTTTCATGACGGCTGGGGCCAGAGCCTGGACCGCCTGGTGAAGTTGGTGACCGAGGACATGGTCGATTGACCCAGCAGATCGACGCTATTTACCGCCGCGAATCACGCCGCGTGCTCGCGACGTTGATTCGTGTGCTGGGTGATTTCGACTTGGCCGAGGAGGCGCTGCACGAAGCATTTTTCGTCGCCCTGCAGCGCTGGCCCGAGGATGGCGTGCCGGATAATCCACGGGCGTGGCTGGTGTCCACCGGTCGCTTCAAAGCCATCGACCGCCTGCGTCGGCAGTCGCGTTTTACCCCGTTATTGGAAGAGCAGGCCGAGGCGTTGGAGGCCGCGCCTTGGACTGATGAAGACGTGGAAGACGACCGCCTGCGCCTGATGTTCACTTGCTGCCACCCAGCGTTGGCAGCCGATGCCCAGGTTGCGCTGACCTTGCGCGAGATCTGCGACCTGAGCACCGAGGCCATCGCTCACGCTTTTCTTGCCACGCCCACCACCATTGCCCAACGCATCGTGCGCGCCAAGGGCAAGATCCGTGAGGCGAAAATTCCGTATCAAGTGCCGTCCCGCGCCGAATTGCCCGAACGATTGGACAGTGTGCTGCGGGTGATTTACCTGGTGTTCAACGAGGGCTATTCGGCGTCAGCGGGTGCCGACCTCACCCGTGAGGACCTGACCTTGGAGGCCATTCGCCTGGGGCGTTTGCTGCTGGAGTTGCTGCCCGAGCCGGAAGTCATGGGCTTGCTGGCGTTAATGTTGCTGCACGAGTCGCGTCGGCCTGCCCGCACTTCTGCCAGCGGCGAACTGGTGCTGTTGGACGCTCAGGATCGTACGCTTTGGGACAGGGCCTTGATCGCTGAAGGCTGCGCATTGGTGGAGCAGGCGCTGATTACCCCGCGCTTTGGGCCGTATTGCTTGCAGGCTGCGATTGCCGCCGTGCACGCCGAGGCGCCCAGCGCAGGGGAAACCGATTGGCGGCAGATTGTCGGGCTCTACGATGTATTGCTCAGGTCTGTGCCGTCGCCGGTGATCGAGTTGAACCGTGCGGTAGCGGTGGCGATGGAGCAGGGGCCGTTGGCGGGGTTGGTGCTGGTAGACAATCTTTTGCAGCGCGGTGAGTTGCAGGACTACCACTTGGCGCATTCGGCGCGTGGGGAGTTTTGCCGGCAGTTGGGGCGGTTTGACGAAGCCCGCAGCGCGTACGAAAAAGCGCTGTCGCTGACGCAACAGGCGCCAGAAAAACGCTTCATCACGCGGCGTCTCGCCGAACTCAATTCCTCCAGGCAGTGACGATCCAAATGTAGGAGCGAGCTTGCTCGCGAAAAACTCACAGACGCCACGTTTCTTCAGGAAGCACGCGTTATCGTTGACGTTCTTCGCGAGCAAGCTCGCTCCTACAGGCTCATTCCAGCATCTTGCCCAGCAACCAGCTCCCCGCAGGCCCCGGCGGCTGGTGCCGGGACCACAGCGCATCCACCGCCACCGAACGCGGCCAACTGCGCACCTTGAGTTCAACCAACTGGTTGCCGCCAAAGCGCTCCACCAGCCAGCGTGGAATCGGTGCCCAGCCAAACCCCAGCTGTGCCATCTCCATCAGCATCAGGTAACTCGGCGCCGACCATACTCGCTGCGTACCGCGGTTTTCATTGGGGCTGATGATGCTCGCCAAACGCAACTCCCGGTGTTGTTGCAAGGTGTGCGGGTGAACCTTGTCCAGGGTCGCCAATGGGTGTCCAGGCGAGACAAACAGCGCGATCTCCGTGCGCTCCTCCACCGTGGAGAAGGAAAGGTCCGGCGGGTAGGCTTCTTGTTTCTCGATAAACGCGATCTGCGCCCGGCCACTTTGCACCAGTGCGATCAAGTCTTCGCATTCCGCGATCAGGCATTCCAGCTCAAGGTCCGGGTAGCGTTGCTCGAAGGCCGTGAGGGCGACCTCGAATCGATCGGATTGGTAAGTATCGGACATGGCGAGACTCAACTTCGGCTCCAGGCCTTGCGATAACTGACTGGCTGCCAGCTCCAGGCGGCTACTGGCTTCCAGCACTTGCTCAGCCCTTTGCAGCAACACTTGCCCCGCCGGCGTGAGGGTCGGCTTGCGGCTGCTGCGGTCAAACAGCACCACGTTCAGGTCAATCTCAAGGCTGGCCACTGCCGCGCTCACGGTGGACTGGCTTTTGCCCAGCTTGCGCGCCGCCGCGGAAAACGAGCCTTGGGTGGCAGCCTGGACAAACGCCTGAAGCACTTCATGGGAGGCCATGACTATCGCCTTGATCGATGGTTATTGGTTGTGAAGTATCGATACAAAGCCTGATCATGGCAACCATCGTCACTCACGGAGCCGGGTCATGACCCCTACCAAATCCTTTACTGAACGCGTGTTTCAAGCCCTTGGTTTCGAAGGGCTGGCCTTATTGATTTGCACGCCGCTGTTGGTGTGGATCACCGGCCGGCCGGCGCTGGAAATGGGCGCAGTGACCCTGGGCATCAGCCTGTTGGCACTGAGCTGGAACGTGGTGTTCAACAGCCTGTTCGACCGCCTTAAAACCCGCCTGCAACTGGCCAACGGTGGTTGGACCCGTGTGCTGCACGCGCTGTTGTTTGAAGGCGGCCTGATTCTCTTGGCAGTGCCGTTGATTGCCGCCTTGATGAAGATCAGCCTGCTGGAGGCCTTCATCCTCGACATTGGCGTGCTGTTGTTCTTCCTGCCGTACACCTACGTGTACCACTGGGGTTATGACGTCATTCGGGAAAAAATCAGCGAAAAAAACGCCGCCCACTGTAGGAGCGAGCTTGCTCGCGAAGATCGCTAACGATAACGCGAGGCCTCTGGAAACACGCGGCGCTCTTGAGTTTTTCGCGAGCAAGCTCGCTCCTACAGAGGGGAAGCCGTTTAGAGGAACATCCCCCCCGACGCCTCGATCCGCTGGCCGGTGATCCAATGACTGCCATCGGCCAGCAAGGTCGAAATCGCCCCGCCAATATCGTCTGGCAAGCCAGCGCGGCCCAGGGCGGTGTTATTGGCAACCATCGCATTCACATCGGTGTTATCGCGTACCGCGCCGCCGCCGAAGTCAGTGGCAATCGCGCCCGGTGCCAGGGTGTTCACGGTAATACCCCGTGGGCCCAGCTCTTTAGCCTGGTAGCGCGACAAGACTTCCACCGCGCCTTTCATGGACGCGTAAGCGGCATAACCCGGCAGGCTGAAGCGCGCCAGGCCGCTGGAGACATTGATAATGCGCCCGCCATCGCTGATCAGCGGCAGCAGTTTTTGCGTGAGGAAAAACGGTGCCTTCACATGGATCGCCACCAACTGGTCGAACTGGGCTTCGGTGGTTTCGGCAAAGCTTGCGTAGGTGCCAACCCCGGCGTTGTTGATCAGGAAGTTGAAATGTTCCTGGGCGAACACATCCTTGAGCAGGGTGCCGATCTGCCCAACGAATGCATTGAAGGTTGCGCTCTGGCTGACGTCCAATTGCAGCATGGCGCCGCGACCGCCCAAGGCCTCTACCTGGGCAACCACGGCTTGGGCTTCGGCCGCTGCGCTGTGGTAAGTGCCGATGATGTCGATGCCTTGCGCAGCCAGGTGCAGGGCGGCGCTTTTGCCCAGGCCACGACTGGCGCCGGTGATGAGTGCGATTTTACGGGTCATGGTGCAGTCCTCAGTGGGGGTCAGTGGGAGTGAGTGTATTTGTCCGCCTATAACGTGATAAACAGTGCTATAGCGGAATCACTGGCCGGATAAGGCGAACAATCCATGAACAAGCTAGAGCTGCTGCGCACCTTCGTACGGGTGACCGAATTGTCGAGTTTCACCCAGGCCGGTGAAAGCCTCGGCCTGCCGCGCTCCACCGTGTCCGAGCATGTGCAGGCCCTGGAAGAGCTGCTCGGTGCGCGACTGTTGCAACGCACCACGCGCAAGGTGCAGGCGACCCAGGATGGCCGTGTGTTGTATGAACGCAGCAAGGACCTGCTGGCGCATATGGAAGAGCTCGAGGGCCTGTTTCGCCAGGATGAGACCCAACTGGCCGGGCGCATTCGAGTAGACATGCCTAACGTCATGGCACGCAGCGTGATCTTGCCGAACCTGCCCACCTTCATGGCGCGCCATCCTCTGATCGACATGGAGATCAGCGGTTCGGACCGCCAGGTGGACCTGATCGCCGAAGGTTTTGATTGCGTGGTGCGCGTCGGCGCCCAGCCCGATCAAACCGTGGTAGCGCGGCGGGTGTGCAGCATGCCGATGGTCAACTGCGCGAGCGCGGCGTACCTGCAACGGTATGGCGTGCCCGAAACCCTGGCAGACCTGGCGCATCACCAGTTGGTGCATTATGTGCGGCCGCTGGGCGCACGCTCGGCCGGGTTCGAATACATGGTGGGCAACAAGGTGCAGCGGCTGGCGATGGCAGGCCGGGTGACGGTCAACAGCACCGACGCCTATCAATCGGCGTGCCTGGGCGGGTTTGGCATCACCCAGGTGCCGCAGCTCGGGATACGCGACTTATTGGCCAGCGGCGAGTTGGTGGCGGTGCTGCCCGACTACCAAGCGCCGCCCTTAGATGTGTCGTTGCTGTACGCCGGCCAGCGGCATCTGCCGTTGCGAGTGCGGGTGTTCATGGACTGGTTGACCGCCACCCTGCAAGCTCATCTTTAACGGCGTGCCGACAACTGCTGGGGCGCCAGAAACGCGTCGTGGAAGTAATCCCGGAACGCTTGCATCGCTGGGGTAAACGCGCGCTCGCGGTGCCAGGCCAGGCCGACGCTCATGGGTGTGACCGGGTCGGTCACGGTCAGGGTTTCGATGCGTTTGCCTTCCAGGGACCAGGGCCGGTGCACCAGGTCTGACAGGATCGCCACGCCGCTGCCGTTGGCTACCATGCTGCGCACCGCCTCCACTGAGCTGGTGCGCAGCCGCACCTTGGGCGTTTGCCCGGCCTGTTCCCAGTAGCGCATGGCGCTGTGTTCGGCTTCGTCGACGGTGAGCAAAATGTAGGGTTCTTGGGCCACGTCGGCCAGGCTCACGGCACCGCGTTCGCACAACGGGTGATGGCTGGGCAGCCACAAGCGGCGCTCGGAGTTGAACAGAATTTCCGAGACGATATCCGCGTGGGTAAGGTTGGCGGTCAGCACCACGGCCATGTCGAACTGGCCGTCGAGCAGGCCCTGTTCGATGGCCTGGCGCTCCTGTTCGAACACCTCGATGGTTACGTCCGGATGCCAATGCTCCATGCGCTGTAAATGGTGCGGCAGGAAATAACCCAGCACCGTGTAGCTGGCCGCCACCCGCAGCACGCCGCTGGCGCGGTAGTCCGGCAACGGGCTGTTGAGGGCGTCCTCCACACTGCGCACAATCACATAGGCACGGTTGAGAAAATGCCGCCCGGCGTCGGTGAGGTTCATGCCTTGGGCCGAGCGCACGAACAACTGCACGCCGAGCATGGCTTCCAGCTCCTTGATCGCTGTGGTCACCGCCGATTGGGAAATATTCAGATGAATTGCTGCCTGGGAAATCTGGCCGATTTCCGCAGTGGCGACGAAATAGCGAACCTGGCGCAAGGTTAAAGACATATCGCACTCTGCTTATTGATCGTTCCCATGCTCTGCGTGGGAGTACCTCTTGTGGCGCTCCGCGCCACGGTCTCAAGTGCGGACGCAAAGCGTCCATGGCTGCATTCCCACGCAGAGCGTGGGAACGATCTGGGGTTGAGGATAAAAAGCTATCTGATTTTCAGAAGATGGGCCATCTGATAATAGATCTTCCCAAGGGGTCAAGCCCCGGCCTACTTTGCGGGCATCACCTTTGGCGGAGCGCCCCTGATGCAGGCAGTGGATTTCAATTCAGACATGGGCGAAAGCTTTGGCCCCTGGACCATCGGCGACGGCGTCGACGCAGAGCTGATGGCCTATATCAGCTCGGCCAATATCGCCACCGGCTTTCACGCCGGCGACCCCGGCACCATGCGCCGCACCGTCGAGCGCGCCAAGCAACTGGGTGTGGCCATCGGCGCGCACCCAGGCTTTCGTGACCTGGTGGGTTTCGGTCGCCGGCACATCAACGCACCGGCGCAGGAATTGGTGGACGACATGCTCTACCAGCTCGGTGCCCTGCGTGAAATGGCCCGCGCCCAAGGCGTGACCCTGCAACATATCAAGCCTCACGGCGCGCTTTACATGCACCTGGCCCGTGATGAAGAGGCCGCCCGGCTGTTGGTGCAGAACCTGCAAATCATTGAGCCCACGCTGATGCTGTACTGCATGCCCAACTCAGTGATCTGGCGCATCGCCAAGGAACTGGGGCAGCCGGTGGTGCGCGAGTTCTATGCCGACCGTGAATACGACCTGAGCGGCTCCATCGTGTTTACCCGCAATGTGCGGGCGCTGGCCCCAGCCACAGTGGCCGCCCGGGTCTTGCGTGCGTGTCAGGCCGGCCTGGTACGTACCGTCGAAGGCGAAGACCTTGCGATCGAATTCGATTCCATCTGCCTGCACAGCGACACCCCTGGCGCCCTGGATCTGGTGGAGGCTACCCGTGAAGCCTTGGACCAGGCGGGTATCGACGTCAGAACACCCCGATAAGATCCAACCCTTACTTTTTTGCCTGCCTTTCTACAAAGATTCCAAGAGGAACAGACATGGCTGAAACGTCCCCCATCCGCTATAGCTTCGGCGGTGATGAACATCTGTTTGCCGAGGTCAGCGACAGCATGTCCCTGGAGGCTTTTTTCAAGGGCATGGCGGTGACCCGCGCCGTGGAGCGCCTGGCACTGGAAGGCGTACTGGATGTGTGCCTGGCCAATGCATCCTTCCAGATTCGCTTCGACCCTGACCGCATCGCCCCTCACGCGCTGCTCGACGCCGTGCAAAGCGCCGAAGCCCAGGCCGTGGCCGAACGCACCTTGCGCACGCGCATCATCGAAATCCCGGTGCTCTATAACGACCCCTGGACCCACGAAACCCTGATGCGTTTTCGTGACCGCCACCAAGACCCCAGCGGCACAGACCTGGAATACGCGGCACGCATCAATGGCCTGGCCGACGTGGAAGCGTTCATCGCCGCCCACAGTGGCGCGCCGTGGTTTGTGTCGATGGTCGGCTTTGTCGCGGGCTTGCCTTTCATGTTCCAGATGGTCGAACGCGAGCGGCAATTGCAGGTGCCCAAATACCTGCGGCCACGCACCGACACACCGAAACTGACCCTGGGCCATGGCGGTTGCTTTGGCTGTATCTACTCAGTGCGAGGGGCGGGCGGTTATCAGATGTTCGGCGTTACCCCGGCACCGATCTACGACCCGGCGCAGCAGTTGGCGTACCTCAAGGAGCACATGGTGTTCTTCCGCCCTGGCGATATCGTGCAGTTCAAGCCGATGGACCGCGAGGCATATGACCTGGCGGTCGCCGAGGTGGACGCCGGGCGTTTCGACTTGCGCATTCGCCCGGTGGAGTTTTCCCTGGATGCCTTTCTCGCCGACCCCATCGGCTATCCGAAAAAACTGCAGGAGGCGCTGGCATGATCAAGGTCCTCAAACCCGGCCTCGCCACCTCCGTGCAGGACCTGGGCCGCGAAGGTTATTACCATTTGGGCATCCCACCATCGGGGGCGCTGGACCAATACGCGTTGAGTGCGGCCAACCACCTGGTGGGCAATCCCGTGGGCGCGGCGGGCCTGGAATGCACGCTGATCGGGCCGGCGCTGGAGTTCCAGCAGGACGCGCTGGTGGCCCTGAGCGGCGCCTTGATGTCGCCGCGCCTGGACGGGGAAGTGGTGCACCAGGACACCGCCTTTGCCGTGCGCGCCGGGCAGGTGCTGCGGTTCGAGTTTCCCAAGGCCGGCGCACGCACCTACCTCGCCGTCGCCGGCGGTATCGACGTGCCGTTGGTGCTCGGCAGCCGCTCCACCTACACCCTCGGCGCCCTCGGCGGGTTTAATGGCCGACGCTTGCAGGAGGGCGATCAATTGCCGATCGGTAGCGCCAGCGGTACCGGGCGTGCGGGCAACAGCTTGCCGATGGCGTTGCGGCGTTCGGTCGGCGGCGATGTGACGTTGCGGGTGGTGCCGGGGCTGTATTACGAACGCTTGAGCTTGGAGGCCAAAAGCAGCTTTTTTGCCGAGCCGTGGACGGTCGGCTCCGAGGCCGATCGCATTGGCTATCGCTTCAAGGGCGGCAGCGCGTTGAGCTTCCAGCCGCGGGAACAGCCGTTTGGCGCCGGCTCCGATCCTTCCAACATCGTGGACAGTTGCTACCCGATTGGCTCGATTCAAGTACCGGCGGGGCTGGAGCCGATTGTGCTGCACCGCGATGCGGTGTCGGGCGGTGGCTACGCGATGATCGGCACGGTGATCAGCGCCGACCTGGACTTGATCGGGCAAATGCAGCCCAACCAGCGGGCGGGGTTTGTGGCGGTGAGTCTGGAGGAGGCTTTGGAGGCGCGGCGGTTGTACAAGAAGCGGCTCAGAGCGATGACGGGACTCTTCAATCACTGAACATACGCTTAACCCCTGTGGAAGCTGGCTTGCCTGCGATAGCGGTGGGTCTGCTTGCATTGTCTTGGCTGATACACCGCAATCGCAGGCAAGCCAGTTCCCACCTTTGGGCTTATTTCAATTTGAGAATTTGCGGAATGCCCACCGCCCAGCGATCAGGGTGAAGGTTGCGACCAAGGCCACCAGTATCCAGAAGCCTTCCGGGTCTTGGGACAGGGGCACCCCACCCACATTCATGCCAAAAAAACCGGCAATGATGTTGATCGGCAGCGCCAGCACCGTCACCACTGTGAGGGTAAACAATGTGCGGTTGCTCTGTTCATTGAGGTTGGCGGCGATCTCTTCCTGCAACAGCTTGATGCGTTCGCCCAGGGCGGTCAGGTCGTTGATGATCAGCGCAAACTCCTCGGTGGATTTGCGCAATTCCTTCACGTCTTCCTTTTGCAGCCATTGCGGCGGGCGATTGAGCAGGCGTAGCAGCGAGCCCGGCTCCAAAGCCAGCAGGCGTTGCAGGCGCACCAGCACGCGGCGGGCGGCGCCCAGTTCGGCACGGTTGGTGGACAGGCGCGAAGACAACAGCTGATCCTCGATTTGGTCAACGCTGATGCTGGTCTTGCGCACGATCTGCGTCAGCACTTCGCCCTGGTCGCGCAGCAGGTGCACCAACAGCTCCAAGGGGGAGCGAAAGTGTTCGCCGGCCTTCACCGACGAGCGCAATTTATCCACCGAGTGCAACGGCTGCAGGCGTGCGCTCACCAGCAAGCGGCTGCGCGCACACACCCACAGCGTGGAAATATCCGACGACACCATGCTGCTGAAGTTGAACACCACATCGTTGACCACGGCCAATAAGGCCGAGTCCACATGCTCGATGCGCGTGGAGCGTGAGCCCTCATGCAAGGCTTCAAAAAACTCTTCTGGCAGTGACAGATGCGCCTGCATCCAGCGCTCGCAGGCGGCGTGCGCCAGGTTCAGGTGCAGCCACAGGAATTCTTCCGGATCTGGCGGTTGCTGCAAGGCGGCGAGGGCGGTGGCGGAATCAATTTGTTGGCCTTTCTCGCCGGGGCGAAAACGAAAACCGTAAAGCAGGCCAAACAGATCGGAATCTTGATGGCCGTGGTCGATGCTGTGGTTCATGGCGACTCGCAGAGAAAGGGCCTGTAGGACGTTTCACAGGTTCCTGAGCGAATCATTGCAAGGCGGTATGACGGTTATGTGACGGTTTGAGGCGCGCATAAAAAAACGCGCCACCCGAAGGTGGCGCGTTTTTTCAAGGTTCAACTCAGGTGTCTTGCTTGTTTTCCAGCACGGCACCGGTTTTGGCGTCGAGCTTCACATCCCATTTCTTGCCGGTGGTGTCGGTCAGGTCCACTTCGTAGACCAGCTTGCCAGCTTCGTGATCCAACTCGGTATCGTTGATGGTAGCGCCGGCATGTTGGGCGACGGCGGCGGCGTTGAGCTTTTCGAACGCCATCACTTCACCGGTCTTGAGCAGGCTGGGAATCTGGTCTGGACGAACATCAGCCTGGGCCAGGCCGGCGGTCAAGGTCAGGGCAGTAGCGGCGAACAGGGCGGTCAAGGTTTTCATGGTGTATGTCCTTCTTAGGTTGAGCTGTTTAAGTGGCGCCAGATTAACCAGCGCAACTTAACTCATCCTTAATGGCTCACTGACACCAACGCTTTTAGTACTTATGGTCGTTGAGCAGGTCTTGCACGCTGGACGACGGCCAGCGCTTGTAGAACTTCAACAGCTCGGCGGCGCGGTTGGTGAAGATGCCATCGACGCCGGCCTTCATGACCTTCTCGAAGTCCACCGGCTCATCCACGGTATACACATGCACCAGCAGGCCCTTGTCGTGGGTCAGCTTGTTCATTTCCGGCTTCACCAGGTCGGTGTAGCTCTGGTCGCCGTGGTCGGTCAGCTCAGCCGACGGGCCGGTGCCGATGGCGCCAAGGCTTTTGGCCTCATCGACCCACTTTTCGAATTCGGCGGCATCTTTGGGCTCTTGCTTGGCGTAGTAGGCGGCCTTGGTGGCTTCGCCAGACTCGGCGAAGGTCACTTTGGATTTGGGCTCGATGCTGCCTTCACCCACCCACAACAGCAGGATTTTCGGAGTGTTGGGCATTTCTTTCTGCAGCTCTTTGAGGCTGGCGGTTTCGAAGGTTTGCAGCACCACGCGGCCCTTGCCTTGGCCGACACCGGTGTTGCTCTTGCCCAGCTTGGAGCCGGCGGAGCTCAGCCAGCCTTTGTCCAGCAGCTTGTTTTTCAGGTCGGCTTCGATGCCCGGGAACTGCTTGGGCTCCTTGGTCTCGATGTACAGGCCGGGTTTGTGCGAGGGGTTGCCTTCGGCGATCTTGATGATGTCGTCCAGGCTCAGGATTTTCAGGCCAACGAAACCAGGGCGCGCGCGGTCCGGGTAGGCGGCGTTGAACCAGCTGCCGGCGTCGAGGGTTTGCAGTTCTTTCCAGGTGAACTCGTTGGCAGGCGCGTCTTTGCGCTCGGGGAACTTGGTGGCGACGTCGGTGGTGCGCTGCAGGTTGTTGTCGTGCAGAGCGAACAGCACGCCGTCCTTGCTGCGTTGCAAGTCCAGTTCCAGGTAGTCGGCGCCCAGGTCGCGTGCAACTTTGTAGGCAGCGGCGGTGGATTCAGGTGCGTCGTAGGATGCGCCACGGTGAGCGATCACGGCAGGATAGGGGATGCCTTCGTTTGTCGCCAATTCGGCCGGGCTGACCGGTTCGGCAGCCTGTGCCTGGCCAAGGCCGAGCATCAACGCCAGCAGCAAGGCGCTTTTGGAAAACGTGACAGGCATATGCGAAGTCCTTTCGTGGAGGTAACTTTGAGAAGGTGTCCTTTTTAACAATTGATTGCGAACGGCGCTATCACCAAACCGACATTAACGTGCGCACCGGCCAATTTTGTCGACTTTTTTGCAGGGCGTTGCAGTATTCTTACGGGTAGCTGCCCCGTCAGAGGGCGGTAATTTCTGCCACGCGTGTAAACCATCTTTCCAGTCCCTGTGGGACTTTTCAGTGAGGTTTACCATGCGCATCACTTCCGAGCTTATCTGCCAGGCCGCCGACCAACTCCAGGGATTTGTCGGCCTCAACCGCAAGACCGGCCAGTACATCGTACGTTTCAGCGAAGACTCATTCGGCATGGACGTGGCCGATGACGGCATCATCCCCACGGCCGAGTTCGTCTGGCTGCCGGCCGCCGACCACACCATGACCCTGTGCCGAGTCCGCCTGCAGTTGTTGCTCGACCAGAATATCGACGAGCGCATCAACATCACCGAGCCGCTGCGTGTGTATATGCGCCGGGTAGAGATCCCGCAGATCAGCGCGTTGCGTAGTTTGGTGAGCTGAGCGTCCGCGATTTTGCTAACGATGACGAGCAAATGTGGGAGCTGGCTTGCCTGCGATAGTATCAATGCGGTTTCACTGCATCACCGAGGTGTCTGCATCGCAGGCAAGCCAGCTCCCACCGGGTTCGGTGATTCAAGTGGAGAAGGTGTAGGCCCGCTCTACCTTGCATACCCGTGTGTGAAACGCCTCATACCAAGTGGCCCGCCCTTGCTCGCGCACCTGCCGATGCTCGGCCTGCTGTTTCCAGGCCAGTATCGCCGCCTCACTGGCCCAGTAGGACACGGTGATCCCCAGTCCATCCTCCCGCGCCGATTCCACCCCCAGGAACCCCGGTTGTTGCCTGGCCAGTTCCAGCATGCGTGTGGCGGCCTCGCCATAACCCAGGTCGGCGCCGGTGCGCAGCGAGCTGAAAATTACCGCGTAATAAGGTGGGGCGGGTGTCTTGGCGATCATACCGATACCTCCTGGCAGGCCTTGAGCAGCGCAATCGCCAGCGGCGGCGTGATGCCCTTGAGTGCGGCGCGTTCGGGCTGGAACAGGGTGGCGACGAAGAACGGGTGGTCGAGCAGTTCCACCGCGCGCAGATCGCCCGCCGAATCGTGGCCGGTGGGAATCAGGTTGGCGTCCAGCAGGGCGTCGGCAAAGGCGGGGTTGATGCCGTAGCGGCAACGGTAACCCTCGTGGATGTCCAGGCGGCCGTAGGCCTGGGCAATGCGCGTGTACGGGGCCAGGCGTACGGTGTCGCTCACCTCCACCAGGGAGCAGTTCAGCGGCGTGATGACAGCGCGTTCAGCATCCGGCATTAATTCGCCGTGCTGGGCATCGGCCCAGCCGAGCACATGGCGGGCATATTCCAGCACGGCATGTTGAAAACCGCCGCAGGTACCGAGGAAAGGGCGACCTTGTTCGCGGGCAAAACGTATCGCCCGTAAGGCGCCGTCGACATCGCGATAGGGGCTGCCGGGCACGCACCAGAAACCGTCGAAGTCGCTCAGGGCAGAAGTGGAGGTGAGGGTGTCGGTGGCCAGCCATTGCACTTGGACGTTCAGGCCCAGAACGTCGGCGGCCTGTTGCAGGGCCATGGGAATGGCTTGGTGGGCGGTCACATCGGGGGTGTAATCACCGATCAGGGCAAGGTGCAGCGCGGGGGTTGGCATCATGTACGTCCATGACTTGTGGTGGGGTGATACCCACTATAGATTGGCGCTCACGCAATCAATATTGGCGTTTGCCCATATGTTCAATGCAGTCACGCACTATCAAATCGACTACGCCGACCTGTCATTGATCCTGGCCCTGGTGCGCGGCGGTACCCTGGCGCGGGCGGCGGCGCTGCTGCGGGTCGATGTGTCCACGGTATTCCGTGCGGTGCGGCGGCTGGAGGCGGCGCTGGGCCAGACCCTGTTTGAAAAAAGCCGTGCCGGTTATTTGCCCACCAGCCTGGCGAGCAACCTGGCCCAACAGGCCGAGCGTGCCGAACAGGCGCTGGAGGCGGCGCGTATTGGCGTGGAGCAGGGCGGTGAAGTGATCAGCGGTACCGTGCGCCTGACCTGCACCGACTCGGTGTTGCAAGGCTTGCTGTTGCCGGCCCTCGCGCAGTTCATGCCGGCCTACCCGGCGTTGACCCTGGAACTGAGCACCTCCAATGACTTCGCCAACCTCAGCCGCCGCGATGCGGATATCGCCCTGCGCCTGACCAAGACGCCGCCAGCACATCTTGTCGGACGTTGCCTGGGTGCGGTGACCTACCAGGTGTGTGCCAGTGCCGACTATGCGCGCCTGCACCCAGACCATGAGTGGGCCGACCTGGCCTGGATCGCGCCGGACGATTTTTTACCCGATCACCCCACCGTCATCTGGCGCCGTGAGCATTTGCCGGGCGTGCGTCCCCGTTATCGGTGCAACAGCATGCAGTCGGTGACCGAATTAGTGCGCGCGGGGTTGGGCGTGGCGGCGCTGCCGGAGTTTCTGATGGGCGATGGCCTGCAACCGCTGGGCCCTGCGCTGGCAGGGCACGATACGGCGCTGTGGTTGTTGACGCGGCCTGATTGCCGGGCGTTACGCTCGGTGGTGACGCTATTTGATGAACTGGGGCGGCATGTGCGCTGGCTGCGAAGTTAACCTGCAGACAGCCAGCGCCAATGGCTCAGCGATTGCCCCGCTCATTGGCAAACGCACTTACCGCTTGTACTGCTTCGCCGGTGCCTTCGCGAATCTGCAGGATCACCGTGCCGGCCTGGTTGGCCAGTTCCACACCCTGGGCGGCGCGGTCGCGGGTGGCGTCCATGCTGTCGATGGCTTGGCGGGTTTCGTCCTGGATCATGGCGATCATGCCGGAGATTTCGGCGGTGGAGCCGCTGGTACGCGCCGCCAGTTGCCGCACTTCATCGGCCACCACGGCAAAGCCACGGCCCTGCTCGCCGGCGCGGGCGGCTTCAATGGCGGCGTTGAGGGCCAGCAGATTGGTCTGGTCGGCAATGCCGCGAATGGTATTGACGATGGCGGTGATCTGTTGCGAGCGTTCGCCGAGTTTGGCGATCAGTTGCGAAGAGGTGTCGATATCCACGGCGATTTCGCGCATGCCGCTGGCGGTTTTCTGAATCACCTCGGCGCCTTTTTCCGCCATCTCCTGGGTGTTCAACGACAGGTGGTAAGCCTGGGCGGCGCTCTGTGCGTCAGCGGCATGCTGTCGCACGCGGGCGGTGACATCCGAGGCGAACTTCACCACTTTGCACAGGCGCCCGCTGGCGTCGTACACCGGGTTGTAGTTGGCTTCCAGCCACACGACCTGGCCGTGTTTGTCCACCCGCTCGAACTGGCCATTGAACAGCTCGCCCTGGTTCAAGCGCTTCCAGAACTCGCTGTAGGCCGCACTGTTGGCCAGCTCGGGTGTGCAAAACAGGCGGTGATGCTTGCCCTGGATCTGCGCCAGGCTGTAGCCCATGCGCTGCAGGAAATTGTCGTTTGCGGTGATGATGGTGCCGTCGAGGTTGAACTCGATCATCGCCATGGCGCGGTCGATGGCTTCGAGCTTGGCGTTGGCTTCGCTTTCGGCTTGCAGACGCGGGGTGACGTCCATGGCGTATTTCACCACTTTGATCACATTCCCCGCCTCATCCCGTACCGGGTTATAGCTGGCTTCCAGCCACACCGAGGCGCCGTTGGCGCCTACTCGTTCAAAGGTGCCCGACTGGAATTGGCCGTTTCGCAGGTGCGTCCACAGCTGGTTGTAGTCCGCGCTGCGGGCGAACGCCGGGGTACAGAACATCCGATGGGGCTGGCCCAGGATCTGTTCGGCGCGGTAGCCCATGGTCTTGATGAAGTTGTCATTGGCGCGCAGCACGGTGCCTTGCAGGTCGAATTCGATCACGGCCATGGAGCGTTCGATGGCGTCCAGCAGGCTGGTCTGTTGGGCTAGGCTGTGTTGCAGGGTACTGATGGTTTTCTTGTGAGCGTTGAATAGCATGGTGGAGGGCTCGGGCATGCAAGCGTATGCGGGGTCCATGTATTTGCGCCTGACCCCGTAGGGCCCCTGGCCTTACGGTTGACTTGCTCATTGCCAGCTTCCTGATGCTGACAGAGGGGGGTAGAACAACGGTGTCAGAGTGATCAACCGACCTGGAAGTTCGCCCGTCAGGCAGGACTATTTTGACCAGGCGACCAATGGCGGCATTATGCTATTGCGGCAAGCCGGCGAATGAAGTTTCAGACGAGGTGTCATCAGACAACTCAGGCCGGATGGGCGGCCACGCAACGGGCGGAATACGCCAAAACGCTCTGCAATAACGCGCCTTAGTATGAGGGCGGAGTGCTGACTTCGTAGCCGGCCAGGAACAGGTCGATGGCTGATTCGATAACACCTGCCTGGGCGGCGGGGTCGAGGGTGGGCTGGCCGAGGGTAATCTGCGGCCAGAATGCAAAGGCCTTGAGCAGGCTTTGGATCTGGTGGGCGGCGAACCCCGGGTCGGTGCAGGTGAGGCGGCCGTCTTCCTGGGCGGCGCGCACCCATTGGGTAAAGCCTTCTTCTCGTGCGCTGAGGCGGTTGACCATGTCTTGAGCGCGTTCCGGCGAATGAATGGTGGCAGCAATGGCTACGCGTGCCAGGTCGAGGAAGTTGGCGTCCGACATCATCTGCATTTTCGCTTCCAGCAACGTGCGCAGTTGGTCGCGCAGCGGACGGTCGCTCGTATAGATCACGTCCAGCTGGGCAACGCTGCTGGCCCATAGTTGGTGGAGGATCTCGGCGAACAGTTCTTCCTTGCTGGGGAAATGGTTGTACACCGTGCGCTTGGAAACGCCAGCAGTTGCGGCGATTTTGTCCATGCTGGTGACCTCGAAGCCGTTCTCGCGAAATTCGGCAATCGCCGCAGCCACGATGGCTTCGCGTTTACGCTCGGTGAGGCGTTTGGGGGCAGTCATGGAAGGCATTCGACTCAACAATGAAATTACACCGGGCAGTTTACTTGCTCCGGATTTTGTTGCAATCTAGAAACTACACTGTGCAGTGTAATACTTGAGCGGACCGCCGGAGTCACATCGTCATGGCCACTATTTCAACCCGTCTCGACCCGGCGCCCTCGGCGCCCAAGCCTGCCGAGCAGGGCCTGGGGCACTTCAGCAACGACACTCCGGTGCAGCACGGTGGCTTGGGCAAGACCCTGCGCATTTTCTGGAACATGCTATTCAACAAGCCGCGCACGACACGGCCGGTGGGGCAGATTCCGGTACAGCCACTGACCCGCGAGCAGTTATTGGCCGCCCCTGATCACAGCGTGTATCGCCTCGGCCATTCAACCGTGCTGCTGAAACTGCGTGGTAAATTCTGGGTCACCGACCCTGTGTTTGCCGAACGCGCCTCGCCGTTCAGTTGGGCCGGCCCCAAGCGTTTTCATCAGCCGCCCATCAGTCTTGATGAGCTGCCAGCGCTGGAAGCGGTGATCCTTTCCCATAATCATTACGACCATCTCGACCGTAAAGCGGTGGTCCAATTGGCCGAAAAGACCCGCTACTTCCTGGCGCCCCTGGGCGTGGGTGACACGCTGGTCAAATGGGGCGTAGACGCCAGCAAAGTGCGCCAGCTGGAGTGGTGGCAGGGCATCGAAGTCGATGGCGTTCGTTTTGTCTGCACGCCGGCCCAGCACTTTTCAGGGCGCGGCCTGTTTGATGGCAACCAGACCCTGTGGTGCTCATGGGTAATGATCGACGCTACGCGACGTATATTTTTCAGTGGCGATACTGGCTATTTCGACGGTTTCAAACGCATCGGCGAGCAGTACGGGCCGTTCGACCTGACCCTGATGGAAACCGGCGCTTACAATGTCGATTGGCCCCATGTGCACATGCAGCCGGAGCAAACGCTGCAGGCGCATATCGATCTGAAAGGGCGCTGGCTTCTGCCGATTCACAACGGCACCTTCGATCTGGCCTTCCACGCCTGGCATGAGCCCTTCGACCGCATCATGGCCCTGGCCTGGGAGCGCAATATCTCGATCACCACTCCGGCGATGGGTCAGGCTTTTCGCTTGAACCAGCCTGAGCGCGGGCAAGCCTGGTGGCTGGAAGTGGAGCCTCAACCGGTCAACGAACACGCAGCAAGCTGAGCCGATGGCCCGCTTGGAAAAGAGTTTTTCAGCGAATTTCTGCTCTGCGACAAAGGTCAAATGAGAGTGCGATGATCCCGCGGGAATTTTATTTCCGGGAGGATGTTTCGATGGACAGCCACTGTAAGAAGCTTTGGAAAATAGGGGTGCCTTGTGCCCCAGCCCAACCGCTACCCCCGCCAATGAACGCCGCCGACGTACCTGCTTCACCCCCCCATGCTGCACCCACCTCTATTGTCTTTGGCACCGAACAGGCTGCGGGCGCCATGCTCATCCCAGGGTATAACGCCCTGGCGCCCCATCTACGGCCGGTGCGTGACCCCGCGCTATCACTTGTCGCCCTCAGCGGCGAGGATCCTACCGAACCGGTGATGGTAGAGGTACCGCTCGTGTTGAATAACACCACGTTCACCGCCACGCGGGCGTTGACGGGCTATCGGGTCGGGTATGTCGAGCGCTATGTGCAGGGCAATCACGTTGAACGGGTCGAACACAGTGAGGCCTTGCACCGAGTCTTCGACACCCTGCGCAGGGCCGGTGTCCAATGGGTAGCGGTGGACATGCAGCGCAGCGGCGACAATCAGCAGGCCTGTCGTGAAATCGATGAGCGGGTGGCAGGCCTTCGCCTGGATGCCTTGGTGTCGGAGGACCCCGAAGCCGCCTTTCATAACGCCTCGAGAAGCGGATACCCCACGGTGTGTGAAACCCTGGAGGATGGCTCCAGAGTCTGGTTTTACGGTGCACGCTGGGCAGGTGATCGTTTGGCGGCACTGGTACGCGCTTACCGCCAGCTACGGCCATAGACGTTATTGAAGACTACGTCGGGCTGGGAAGAGTAGGACGCAGCAGCAGGATTCGCCCGAAATAGTGATGGGGTGTCGGCTCTTAGACTGGTGCGGTGTTATCGACCGATAACGCTCACATCCAGTTAGACAGAGGGGAATTTCATGATCGGACCAGTTTCGGTAAGTGGATGGGCGACAGGCCTGCTTCAGGAACTTGCAAACCCTGTGCAAGGTTTCAAGAGTGCCTGCCAGATGTCATTGGAGATGGGCCAAGGTGGCGGCGTTACCTCAGAGTCACTGTTGAGGGACTCGCTCAAGCAGATTGCCAATATTGATCGTGGGCTACAGGGCGGCAATGCGTTTTTGGAAACCAACCCGGATGCTATGAGGGAGGCGAAGGCCCGCGACCAGGAACGTGCCAATGGCCGCGTACTCAAGCACTTGCATGGCGTGCCGATAGCGCTGAAGGATGTCTTCGAAACCAACGACCGCATGCAGACCAGTGCAGGTTCGAAGGCCTTGGTGGGCGCGCCGGCCACTAAAACCGCCAAGGTTGTCGACAATTTGTTGAAGCACGGGGTGGTGATTGTGGGGAAAACCAATATGAGTGAGCTGTCCAACTTTCGGTCACTATTACCTGTGGATGGCTGGAGCTCCCGAGGTGGCCAGACGCTGAACCCTCATCGACTCGGAGGGCCGGTGGCTGGGTCGAGTTCAGGTTCGGCAGTGGCGGTCGCCCAAGGGCATGTGCCTGTGGCACTGGGGTTGGAAACCAACGGATCGATCATCAGCCCCGCCGCCTACAACGGTGTGTTTGGCCTGAAAACAACGACGGGCCTGGTCAGTACCGAAGGCGTCATGACCAGCACTCGCATGGACGCGGTGGGGACTTTTACCCGCAATATCTGTGATGCGGCCGAAGCGCTTAACGCAATGACCGAGACCACTGCCTACACCAAGGGCCTGCAGTCCGACGCCTTGAAGGACAAGCGAATTGGCTATACCCCTTTACCCGAGTTGTCCGCTGAGGAGGCCAAGGACCCGGCCAAGCGAGCAGACCGCAAGCATTATGAGGCGGCGCTCGACGTGATGAAGGCCCAAGGGGCGATTCTGGTGCCGATGGCGCGGTTGGATGCTGGCGTCCCCGAACAAACCTATGTCGATTATAACAACGCGCTTTTCTCGGAGGTCAAGCAAGCGCTGGAAGGCTACCTGGCTGGGCGAGAAGGTTTGCCGGTCAAATCACTCTCTGAGCTGATTGCTTTTATCAACCGCACCCAGAAACCTGGTGAGCCTGACCAGAAACTGCTGGAAATGATCAATGGGGTGCAGACCAACCAGGAAGATCGCGATGCGCTGTGGAAAGCCATTCTTCCTATATTTCAGAACACCATTGATGACCCCATGAAGGAGCACAAGCTCGACGCCATGGTGTCGAACTTCCAGTCCCACAATTATTTTTTCAGCGCTGCGGCCGGGTACCCAGGCATATCCGTTCCGTCAGGCATGGATGAAGATGGCATGCCCACGGCACTTTACGTGTATGGCTCCGCCAACAGTGAAGCGACCTTGCTGTCAGTCGCCTATGGTTATGAACAAGCCTCACAGGCCATTCAAAAACCGGCTTTTCTCCCAGGTGCTCCCTTCACACCGACACCTGCCAGTACAGAGGACGTGGTTGAGACTACTGACACTTGAGTTTGAATCAGCCTCTGCAGACGGCTGCCTCGCAGAGGTTGTGCCAGGGTTCAATCGACCGCCACGGGTGCATTTGAAACTATTGAAGCGCCCGGAGAAACACCTGGGCTCTACGCACCATTGGGTTGAGGCGTTTGTGAGTCAATGGTTGCGGTGGTTGAACCCATCAACCGGGAAATGAGGCCTTGCGCAGAAGGTTGCGCTGCGGCGGTATCAAACCGCCGCGCACTCATCCCCCACCCCGGCGCGAACCCCGGGAAAAATACCAGCCCTTCGGCCTCCAGGCGAAACGCCAGGATCAAACGAGTTTCATCGTCCACGTCGCCGTGGCCTTCCAGTTTCTCAATTGCTTGCACCGCCACGCCAGCCTGGCGAGCCAGCTCTTCGCGGCTCCAGCCCAGCATCACGCGCGCCTGCGCGCAGTGTTTGGTGGTGAATTGATGCAAGACGATCTGTTGTTCTACGAAAGAACTCATTGCCAGAGAGGACATGGGGTTTCTCCAGGTTCGACAGGGGAGGCGCAACTATACTGTGTTTTTGTACAGTTGTTTCTACCGCTCATCCATTGGCGTTGCAACCCCTTATGATTCCAGCCCCGGCGCCTCGCGAATAATCAGGTGATCCAGGTTTTCGATCCTGGCGCTGAATACCCCGAACGTCTGCTCGGGTTTTTTCTGGCTGGGCACCTGCACAAGCTGCGGCGTGACCCCGTAGAAAAAGCAATACAGCGGCCGTTCGCTGCTGGCCGCCGCCTTGATCTGTTCCAGGAATGCCGTGCGCTTGCGGTAGTTTTCGATAAGCTTTTTGCTCAGGTAGACATTTACCGAATAGGGCTTCTTGTCGAGCCACACCTTCTTTTCGAAGTCGATGCGAAAGCTGCTGGTGTAGTCCTTGATGGTCTTGATCTTGCCCCAGTAAATCAAACCCTGGTTGTCTTGCAGGTATTCGATCTTCTTGAAGAATGCCCAGTAGGTCGCCGTGTGCTCACCGATCTTCAAGGGCATGGCCTTGAGCTTGTCCTTGTCATCGATGTTGGACACGTAGCACTCCACCGGGTGTGCGAATACGCTGGTTTTGTCCGGGATCGAGTCATTGCTGCCAGAAGAGGTGGTAGCGCGGTTTGCGGGCACTTTCGTCGGCTCCTGCAGGACGCTCCCAGCGGTGCCGACTACCGGCGTTCTAAGCTCGTACAGTCGCCGCGTCAGCACAAATTCCGATGGGAAATTTTCCTCACGCTCGTCGTCATTTTCACCCGTCGCAGGTTTATGGCTGCCGGCATAGCGGCAGCCGTCGATATGCCGCGTGCCGGGTTTGTTCTTGAAGTGCGGCGTGCGCTGGTAGTTGACGTTCTTGGCGTTGAAGGTACTCAACGCATTGGCGCTATCGAACGCCGCACGGCAGGCGTCGTTGGGGCACAGGAAGCTGTCTTTGTCGGAATCGAAGGCGGTAGTTTCATCGAAATTCAGATCTCGCACGTCGTAGATTGACAGCTTGTCGTCGAGACTCAGGCTGTAGGCCGTGTCGAATTTCATGGGGCTCGGGTCCGTCAGAGGTTTGGCTATTAATAGCCGGATCTTGCGTAAATATCAGCAAGAACCTGCCACGCGTCGCCCGCTCAAGAAACACAGGGTGCCACCCATGGCCGTGAGTGCGGCCAGGGCAAAGAACATGCTGGTGGGCGCCGCATTGATCAGCAGATAGCCACAAATCACCGGGCTCATGGCCCCGCCAAACGCGGCCAGGTTCTGTGCGCCGTAATAACTGCCGCGTAGTGCATCCGGCGCGATGGTGTCGATAAACAGAAACTCCGAGGGGTAGATGATCATCTCGCCCAGGGTGAACACGAACATTGCCAGGCACCAGGTCAGCAGACTGTGCGCCTGGCTGAAGCCGACCAACCCGGCAATAAACAGCAGGGTGCCCAGCACGATCCAATGGCGCAGTTGCTCGCGCTTGAGAAATCGGCCGATTTGGTACTGCATCAAAATCACGGTGATGGCGTTGCAGGCGAGCACCGCAGACAGAATTTTCAGTGCCTGGTCGGGTGTGTAGGCCACCAGCAAAAACTGCGACAGATAAAGGGTGTAGCGCCCATGGACGATGGTGCTCAACAGGCTGCCGCTGGTGAAGAGGATCAGCGTGCGGTCGCTGCGCAAGATGCGCAGGGTGCTGAGGAAACTCTGAGGCTTATGACTGTCGTCGCGCTGGGTCGGCGCAATGCCGATCATCAGGAACAGGCTGCCAAAGGCAATGGCGCTGGCGATCAAAAACGGTGCCCACGGCAATTGGCCGGCAATCACTACGCCCAACATCGGGCCCGTGGCATAGCCGACATTGGTCAGGGTGTAGCGCAGGGAAAACACCTTGGCGCGCTCACCCACCGGCAGGTTTTCGCTGATGATCGCCTTGGATCCGATCAGGAACAGCGCCGACGCGGCTTCAGTCACAACAAGGGTCAGCGTGGTGAGGTAGAGGTTGCTGGCAAAGGTCAGCAACAAAAAACCGATGGAGCTGGAGAGCATGGCCAGGATCAACAGCTTGCGCTTTTCCAGGCGGTCGATGATGTAGCCGCCGTACAAACCCAGGAGCGTGGCGATGAACACGGCGACCCCCATCAGC
Organism: Pseudomonas sp. DWP2-2; assembly: GCF_049897065.1. Lineage (NCBI taxonomy): Bacteria > Pseudomonadati > Pseudomonadota > Gammaproteobacteria > Pseudomonadales > Pseudomonadaceae > Pseudomonas > Pseudomonas sp. DWP2-2. The sequence continues at coordinate 79,600 of NZ_JAFCVN010000018.1, forward strand.
AGGCCGATGTCCTGCTGGTTGAGGCCCAGGCGCGTGCTCAGCCAGAGGGCCAGCAACGGGCTGGTCATGGCACGGCTGACCACGATGGTCACCGAGCAGATCATCAGGCGACGGATTACCAGGGAGTAGGTGGCCACGGTGGGGTGGGCTCCTTGTGATTCTTACCTACACGACTCAGATCACCAGCGAACGCAGATTGAGTGTGGGAGCTGGCTTGCCTGCGATAGCGGAGTAACAGCCAACATTGTTTTAGCTGACCCACCGTTTATCGCAGGCAAGCCAGCTCCCACATTCGATGGCGTTATTGGCCAGAGTTGATGGTGATTTTTTCTACCGCACCTTGTTCCAGATCCCACTTTTTCAAGATCTTGCCGTAAGTCCCGTCATCAATCATGCCCTGCAATGCCTCACTGATCGCCGTGACCAACTCGGTATTGCTCTTCTCAATCCCAAGCCCGGTGAATTGCTTGGAAATCGCCAGGCCCACCGGCTTGTACTTGCCTTTGTCCAGCGACATCAAATAAGGAATGGTCTCGCTGCCCTGCATCGCCCCATCCAGGCGGTTCTGCTGCAACTGCGCCCGGGCATCTGCCGAGCCTTCGGTGCCGATCACCACGATTGCCGGCTTACCCGCCGCTTCGCAGTTTGCCTTGCTCCAGGCGGTAATTTCAGACGGCCAGGTGGTGCGGCGGCTGGTGCCGACTTTTTTACCGCACAGGTCGGTCAATTCCTTGATCTCTTCGCGCTTGGCCAAAGTGTAGAGCTGCGGGCCGCTGGTGAAGTAGTCGATGAAGGTCACGGCTTTCTGGCGCTCGGCGGTATCGGTCATGCCCGACAGCACGATGTCCACGCGCTTGGTGGTCAGGCCGCTGAGCATCTGTTCGAAGCCGGTTTCCTGCCATTTGATCTTCACGCCCAGTCGCTCGGCCAGGGCGTTGCCCAGGTCGAAATCGAAACCGGTGAGTTTGTTGGTGGCCGGGTCCTTGAAGTCCATCGGCGGGTAGTTCGGCACGATGGCCGCGCTGATCTCACCCTTGTCCTTGATGGCTTGCGGCAAGGCCGCGAATACACACGAGGAGGCCATCAGGCCTGCAAGCAAGGTAGGGATAAATATCTTCTTCATAGGGGCGTTCTCGTTAGTTTTTTAGTTAAGTGCGAACGGCAGAAATAAAGCTTTGGGTACGCGGGTTTTGTGGGCTTATTAGAATGTCTTCCGGGCTGCCGGCTTCCACAATCTGGCCGGCGTCCATAAACACCATGCGGTTGGACACTTCGCGAGCGAAGCCCAATTCATGGGTGACCACGATCATGGTCATGCCGGTGGTGGCCAAATCGCGCATCACCGACAGCACTTCGCCTACCAGCTCCGGGTCGAGGGCTGAGGTGGGTTCGTCAAACAGCATCAACTTGGGGCGCATCGCCAAGGCCCGGGCAATTGCCACACGCTGTTGCTGGCCGCCGGACAACTCCACCGGGTAGGCATTGCGCTTGTCCGCCAGGCCAACGCGGGCCAGCAGTTCCAGCGCATCTTCGATGGCTTCCTTGGGCGAGCGCTTGAGCACCTGGCACGGGCCTTCGATGATGTTTTGCAACACAGTCATGTGCGGGAACAAATTGAACCGCTGGAACACCATGCCGGTGGCCAGGCGCTGGCGGGCGATCTGCGCTTCGTTCATCTCGTGCAGCTTGTTGCCGACCACTCGATAACCAACCAATTCGCCATCGACCCACAGGCCGCCCTTGTCGATCTTTTCCAGCTGATTGACGCAACGCAGCAGGGTACTTTTGCCCGAGCCGGACGGGCCGATGATGCACATCACCTCGCCTTGCTCGACCTCTATATTGATGTCACGCAGGGCGTGATACTGGTCGTAATACTTGTTCAGGTTGACAGCCTTGACGATGCTTCTCATGGGGCAAATCTCCTCAACCCAGGCTTACGAACGCTTGCCGGCGCCGCGGGCAAAACGACGCTCGAGGCGGCTTTGACCGAATGAAAGAACAGTCACCACCGCTAGGTACCAGATGCCCGCCACAATCAGCAGCTCCATCACCCGGGCGTTGGCGTAGTAGATGTTTTGCGCGTTGTGCAACAGCTCCGAGTACTGGATGACACTGGCCAGGCTGGTCATTTTCACCATGCTGATGAACTCGTTGCCTACGGGCGGGATGATCACGCGCATCGCCTGCGGCAGAATGATCCTGCGCAGCGCCTGCAGGCTCGGCATGCCGATGGACTTGGCCGCCTCGTATTGGCCGGTGTCCACCGACAGCAAGCCGGCACGCACCACTTCAGCGGTATAGGCGCCCTGGTTGATGCTCAAGCCGAGCAGGGCGGCCACGAAGGGCGTCATCAGGTCGACGGTGTCGATGCTGAACAGGCCCGGAATCGCGATCACCGGGAAGATCAACGCCAGGTTGAACCATAACAGCAGCTGCAAAATCAGCGGTGTACCGCGAAACAACCAGGTGTAGGTGATGGCCACGTAACGCAGGATCGGGTTGGCCGACATGCGCATGATCGCCGTGATCACTCCGATCACTACGCCCAATGCCATCGCCAGGATCGACATGACGATGGTGTTCACCAGGCCCCAGAGGATGGCTTGCGACGTAAGGAACTGGCCAATGTAGGACCATTCGATCTGGCCATTGGCAAACGCGCGCAACAGCGCCGCCAACACAATCACGATCAGGGTGGCAAAAAACATCCGCCCGTAATAGCGCCGCGGCACGTGCTCGTACTGGGTGATATCGAACTGGTTTTCGGACAACTTGCGCTCGGCTTCCAAGCGCTCGGCCGGGGTTTGGTTCATGCTGCTACTCCAAAATTTATTCTTGATGCGTGATCGTTCCCACGCTCCGCGTGGGAACGCCGCCTCGGACGCTCCGCGTCCCGCCGTTGGCGCGTAACGTGACGACGCGGAGCGTCACGGGATGCATTCCCACGCAGTGCGTGGGAACGATCGTCACCGGCTTAAATCCGAAATCCTTGATAACTTTCAGTCCACTTTTGCTGAGCCGCCAACGCCATCTTCAACCGTCCAATCTGCTCCTTCACCCGCTCCGGCGCCGTCCCACCCCACCCACTACGCGCCGCAATCGCCGCCTCCAGGGTCAGGCAGTCGCGCACGTCCGGGGTGAGTCGCCCATCCACCTCGGCCAACATCGCCGGTGAGGCTTGCCACAACTCAATCTCATGCTGCTCACAGGCCTGCACCAGCGCGCCGGTAATCTCGTGGGCCTCCTTGAACGGCACACCACGGGTGGCCAGCCAGTCCGCCACCTCAGTCGCCAAGGTAAAGCCCATTGGCGCCTGGCGCCGCAACTCCTCTACCTGCACCTTCATGGTCGCCACCATGCCGGTCATCGCCGGCAATACCAGCAGCAAGGTGTCCACGCTATCCAACACGCAGTGCTTGTCTTCACTCAAATCGCGGTTGTACGACAGCGGCAACGACTTGAGCGTCGACATCAGCCCGGTCAGGTTGCCGATCAAACGCCCGGCCTTGCCCCGCGCCAATTCGGCAATGTCCGGGTTCTTTTTCTGCGGCATGATCGAACTGCCGGTGGCGTAGGCATCGTCCAGCACTACCCAGCGAAACTGGCGCGACGACCACAGGCAAAACTCCTCCGACAGCCGCGAAATATTCACCCCGAGCATGCCGGCCACAAACAGGAACTCCGCCACATGGTCACGGCTGGCGACGGCGTCTATGGAGTTTTCGCATGGCCCGGTGTAACCCATTTCCCTGGCCGAGTGCTCTGGCTGACGCGCTATCGCCGAACCTGCCATAGCGGCCGCGCCCAACGGCGACAGGGCCGTACGCGCATCCCAATCCACCAGGCGCTGCACATCGCGCAGCATCGACTGCGCGTGGGCCAGCAAGTGATGGGCAAACACAATGGGTTGCGCCTGCTGCAAATGGGTGAAGCCCGGGCAGATGCTCTGCACATGTTGCTCGGCCTGCTCAACCAGCGCCTGCTGCAAACCCAGCACCTCGTTGGCGATGGTGCGCGCATGGTCGCGCAGGAACAGGCGCAGATCATTGGCCGTCTGGTCATTGCGCGAGCGTCCGGCACGCAACTTGCCGCCCAGGGCGCCCAGGCGCTCGGTCAATACGCGTTCGATAAAGGTGTGTACGTCCTCGTCATCCAGGGTGGGATGCAGGCGCCCGGCGGCAAAATCCTCACCGATGCGGTCCAGGGCCTCGAGGGTACGCAAAGTCTCCGACTCATCCAGCAACCCAGCGCGCTGCAACTCACGGGCATGGGCGCAGGAGCCGGCCAGGTCGTAGGGCGTCAGGCGAAAATAGCGCTCAGGGCAACGCGACAACGCGGCCAACGCCGCAGACGGACCGGTCTTGAAACGAGCGCCCCAAAGGCGGTCGGTGGGCTGGGACATGGGTATTCCTCACGCTTGTTTTTAGAAGAGTCGGAGGCAGTTTCAACAGACGTTTATCGGTGTAGAACCGGCATCTGACGCGCCGTATTCAAGGTTGCCAAGGGCGGATGTTTATGTTCATTATCGCCGCCTGGCTATGTTCAAGGATTGGGTTCAAGCCTGTTGAATATGGCACTCGAGGTCAACGCGCATTATGGAAACCCCACTTTCCACTTCTGGAAACCTGCCGCCAAAACCCGGCACACGAGCACCGCTGCAACTGAGTGGGCTGGACTTCAAATTGCTGCGGGTATTTATGGCCGTGGTCGAAGCCGGCGGCTTCAGTGCTGCGCAAAACGAGCTGAACGTGGGCCTGGCGGCCATCAGCAAACAGATCTCCGACCTGGAGATTCGCATCGGCATGCGCCTGTGCACACGGGGCCGCGAAGGGTTCGGGCTGACCGAAGAAGGCAAGTTGGTGTATCAAGCATCCATCGAGTTATTTACCTCAGTGGACAGTTTTCGCGACAAGCTTAGTTCGGCGCAAAACGAACTGATCGGCGACCTGAGTGTGGGCGTTATTGATAACACCGTCTCTGATGTCAATTCCCCGCTGATTACCGCTCTGGGCAACTTACATCGCCAATCGCCAAAAATAAGATTGCGCCTACACGCCTCTCAATTGGACGAAGTTGAACGCGGAGTAGTGGAAGGGCGCCTGGTCGCCGGCATCGTCCCGGTGTACCAACGCCGTGAAGAATTCGACTACTTCCCGCTCTACGAAGAAAAGGCCCACGGCTACTGCGCCGTAGGGCATCCCTTGTTCACTGCGAGCGACATCACCCCCGATGCGCTTCGCCAATACGAAGTGGTGAACCATCGGTATGCGATCCATCGCGACAAGGCCAACTTCGTCGGCCACGACAGCCAGTCCGCCTCGGCTTCACAAGTGGAAGCCGTCGCCATCCTGATCCTCACCGGCCGCTTCCTGGGCTTTCTGCCAGAACACTACGCCACGCCACTGGTGAGGGAAGGGCGCCTGCGCGCACTGTGCCCACAGCAGGTTCATTTAAGCACCGCGTTCAACCTGATCCTGCGCCACAACGCGCCGAGAAGCCCGATGGTAAAAGCCTTTGCCACAGCGCTGGGTGTAGACCTGAAGACGTCGGCCTAAGCCTCAACAAAGCTCAAATGTGGGAGCTGTCGAGCCCCAGCGAGGCTGCGATGGGATCGCCTCGGTCTCCCCGCCAACCTCATCCCCCCGCATCACCGCTGCAACCGAGCTCGCTTTTTCTTCTTCGCATGAAAATGCCGAAAATGCGCATCCTGCGCCGCCGCCAGCAACTCTCGATCCCCGCGCGTATCACCCCAGGCCCTGAGCCGATACTCCCCCAGGTCGCCATAAACCGCTTCAAGGCGCAGCACCTTGTTCTCACAACGGCAATTATTCCCGGTGAGTTTGCCGGTCAGCACCCCATCCACCACCTCAAGTTCAGTGCCGATCAAACGAATGCCAAGCCGGTCGGCAAACGGCTGCAACACCAACGCCGGCGACGCCGAACACAGCGTCACCACCGCCCCGGACTTCACCTCATCCGCCACTGACTGCAACCCGCTCGGGCGCATCAGCTTGCTCCAGCGCGCCTGGCAATATTCCTGCGCTTGCTGCTCAACCCAAGCCTTCTCCACCCCGGTCATAAAGGTGCGAATCAACTGCGCCTTCAACTCATCCCGGCTGATCTGCCGCACCAAAAACCGCAACCCCGGCACCGCCAGCTTGACCATCCGGCCATAAAACTCACCGGGGCCAAAGGCAAACTTGAGGAAGGGCACGAAACTGTCGTGGTGGGTGAGGGTGCCGTCGAAGTCAAAGACGGAAAGTACTTTGGCGTCTGCGGGGCCGGCTTCGAGCATGTCTGGGTTCACGGGTTGGCCTCGGTCCTATCTAATAGTTTTTAAGCATGCATCAGCTGTGACAGCAGGAGTCTACTCCCGTGCCAATCTTCCGATCTTGGCGTAAATCTCTTCGGTAAAACCGGTGACAACGCTGATGGCAATTGGGGCACAAGGCTACAGCATTGGGGGGGCGATCCGAACCCTTCCGGGCCAGGTGTTTGAGGTGATGTACTTCAAGAAATAGCAAATTCCTTTTTTACCGACGAAAAAAAAGCCCTGAACATGCCAGGGCTTCCTTTAGTGCTTAGTCCGGATCAATCCCAGCTCAGCGCGCCGCCGGTCTGATACTCGATCACACGGGTCTCGAAGAAGTTCTTCTCTTTCTTCAAGTCCATGATCTCGCTCATCCACGGGAACGGGTTAGTCGTGCCTGGGTACTCTTCCTTCA
>NZ_JAFCVN010000019.1:0-60344 GCF_049897065.1 Pseudomonas sp. DWP2-2
GTGAAACGATGCATCGCCGATGGTAGTGTGGGGTTTCCCCATGTGAGAGTAGGTCATCGTCAAGATTAAATTCCGAAACCCCAATTGCGAAAGCAGTTGGGGTTTTGTTTTGGGCGCTCTAAAAGCACGCCAACTTCCAAAGCCTGCATAGCGTTCCATTGAAACCTTTTGTACAGATACCCGAATACCAGTCGAACCTTGCGTGTTATCAAGGTTCACAGGTGGTGCGCCATGTATTTATCTCCACGGTTATGTACCTCGCAGACACCCACGTAGCGTCTGAGCTGTGAAACAAAATAATCGCCGGGAACAGGCCCTGCTGCCTGTCCGGATCCAACCGCCCCGGACTATCATGCTGATAGCCCTACCCCTCACCGCAAGGAGCCGCTCGGAACGCCGATGCGCCAGATCTGGAAATCTTTTCGAGCCCTTTATTTCGCCTCTTTGATGATGCTGATCGGCTCCGGCCTACTTAGTACTTATCTGGCTTTGCGTCTGGCAGCAGACAATGTCGACAGCCTGTGGGTCGGTGCGCTGATGGCCGCCAACTATTTTGGCTTGGTGCTGGGCGGCAAGCTCGGACACCGCCTCATCGCCCGGGTCGGGCATATTCGCGCCTACGCCACCTGCGCGGGCATCGTCGGTGCAGCGGTGCTGGGGCACGGTTTGATTGATTGGCTGCCAGCCTGGATCGTGCTGCGGATGATCGTGGGCCTGGGGATGATGTGCCAGTACATGGTCATCGAGAGTTGGCTCAACGAGCAGGCGGATGCCAAGCAGCGCGGTGTAGTGTTCAGCGGCTACATGATTGCGTCCTACCTTGGGTTGGTGCTGGGCCAACTGATCCTGGTCATGCATCCTCATCTTGGGCTTGAGCTGTTGATGCTCGTGGCGTTGTGCTTTGCGCTGTGCCTGGTCCCGGTGGCAATGACTCGACGCATTCACCCGGCCCCACTGCACCCGGCCCCGATGGAGCCGCGCTTCTTTATCAAGCGTGTGCCGCAGTCGCTCAGCACCGTGTTGGGCGCTGGGTTGATCGTCGGTTCGTTCTACGGCTTGGCACCGCTGTACGCCTCTCAGCAGGGCCTGACGACCGAGCAAGTCGGCCTGTTCATGGGTAGCTGCATTTTTGCTGGATTGGTCGTGCAGTGGCCACTGGGCTGGTTGTCGGACCGCTATGACCGCGCGCTGCTGATTCGCTGCTTCGCCTTGTGCCTGGCGGTGACGGCCTTGCCGTTGGCAATCATGACGCAGGTTCCGCTGGAAGTGTTGTTCGTGGCAGGCTTCTTCTGTTCGCTGGTGCAGTTCTGCCTTTACCCTTTGGCAGTGGCCTTTTCCAACGACCATGTGGAAGGCGATCGTCGGGTATCGCTGACGGCCATGTTGCTGGTGACCTACGGGATCGGCGCCAGCGTGGGGCCGCTGTTGGCCGGTGTGGTAATGAAGCTATTCGGCAGCCAGATGCTCTATGCGTTTTTCAGCCTGTGTGCATTGATCCTGGTGTGGCGCATTCGCCCCAAGGCGGTGACCAACCTGCATCAGGTCGATGACGCGCCGCTGCATCACGTGGCGATGCCCGACAGCATGTCCAGTTCGCCTTTGGTGGCTGCTCTTGACCCGCGGGTGGATGAGCAGGTGGTACAGGATCAGATGCAAGTCACTGTGCCCGATCCAGAGCCTGCCCCTGAAACCGATGAGCCGACGAGCGAAGAGCCGCACGAGCCACCAGACCCGGACGAACATCCCCATGACTTAAGCAGGGCACGCCCCTGAACGAAAAAACGGGCAGATCCCATCAGGATCTGCCCGTTTTTTATCTCAGCGTCTAACGCTTAAAGATCGTCGTCTTTATCGAAGCGCCGAGCTTCACGCTGTAATTGGTAGACAAAGCGTTCCACTTGTCGCTGCACCAAGCCACTCATGTTATGAAAGCGCACGCCGGCAAAGGTGGTGTTGATCTTGTCTTCGAAGTGCAGATAGCGCAGTTCCACAGAGGTGGTCATGCTGCCGAAGGGCAGGGCAGCGATAAAGCGATCATAGACCTGGCCTAACTGCAGACGCTCGGAGATGTCGCCTTCAAAGCGCAATTTGCAGCCGGTTGCCGAGATGTCCAACAGCTTACCGCTGACAGGCACCTTGAGCTTCTCGCCACCTAACTGAATATCCACCAATTGCGCGAGTTTCAGTGCGGCGCGGAAGGCATTGCGTCTTTGGTGGTAAACCACTTCGCCGGGCAGGCTGCCGCTGTAGATGCGGTGGCCGCCTTTCTCGCTGATGGTCAAGGTGCCGTTGCTTTCCCAGGCAACCCGCACGCCCTCATGGAAGCCTTCGATACGGAAGGCTTCGCCATTCTCAAGATAGCGTTCACCGTCGCGGGGAATCATTTCGTCCAGTACCAGCGTCTTGCTGTCCCGGTCGATGTCCACTAGGTAGCTCTGGAAGCGCTGGCTACGTTCGTGGAAAGTGATGATCAGCGGGTCATGGCTTTCTTGCAGCATCCGCAACGTGCTGGCGATTTCCAGAGGCGTGGTGAGCACCTTGGGTGGCTGCGGTGCATCTTCCGCATTAAGGGCGTTGAACACGGTTCTTCCATCTCCAGGCAAAATACGACTACACGCAAGAACCGGCATTTTGCCAGTATGTAGCGCGCCTTGAATAGGTCGCGCTGTAAACCGGCGTCAGGCTTGGCTGCGGGTGCTTGGTTTGATCAGGCGTGAGGTGGAGCCTTGGGCGTTATACAGGGCCGGAGGTTCTCCGCCGTGCAGTATGCGCAACTGATTGGCGGTGGTGGCTTGCTGAAGCTGGATCGACTGACCGTTGAGCAGGTTGGCTTCCTGGCACTGGGCGAGCAAATGATTGAGTTCTTTGCTTTGTGCCAGCAGTTGATCGCCGACTGAGGAGTGGCTGGCCAGTTGTGCCAGGCCATCATGATCGGCGGGCAGGCCCAGGCTGATCAGAATCTCGCTGCGTTTCTTGCCGTGCTGTTCGAGCAAGACAATCAGCGACTGTTTGCGCGCCAGGATTTCTTCCAGCAAGGGCATATCCCGGCCGTACAAGGCCAGTGATTCTTCCTTGAGCAGCTCGAGCAATTGTTGCGTCGGCGCCAGATCATCAATGATCAGTTGGAGCAAATGTTCGTCGTGGTGCATGGCTGGCCTTGGGTTTTAAGCGTCCAAAAGCCCTGCGCAGGCTTTTGCCTAGCGCTCGGCTTCGAAGTTGAGCAGCTTGCTGGCTACACGGTTGCTGTCGACTTTATAGCTGCCATCGGCGATAGCCTGTTTCAACTCGGCCACGCGGGCTTTATTGACGACGGGTTGATCGCGCAGCGAGTCAGTGACCTTCTGCAACTGTTGAGCCTCATTGCTCAGGTGTACCGATTCCCCACTCTGGCTGGCGGCGGCCTGTTCTGCTTTGGCAGGCAAGGGCTGCTGCTTGGCCTCTACGCTGTCCTTGGTACCGCCGGTGCGCGTATTGCCGGGCAAAGCCGGGGCGTTATTCAAACGACTGAAATCAATGACCATGTTGAAAAACCTCTGGGTATTTGGACGCTTGCCATGTTTTCGGCCATACCCGGGCAAACTTTAGGCTCGATTGACAATAAACCTGTACGGCTCAATATCCAGCACACAGTGTAGGAAAAGCTGGCATTTGATTCCAGTCATCTATAGCGCCACCTCGACCTGGCCTGGTGCCGTGACCCGCGCCTTGATCACGCGATTGGAGTTGAGGTTCTTGACGCGGATCTGTTCGCTCATGCCGCCATTTGACAGCGCCTCGCCCGGCATCCTGACGTTCAGGCCGCCGCTGCTGGCGGAAATTACCACCTGGTCACCCTTGCGAATCACCTCGGCCTGTTCCAGATGAACCAGCGTGAGGACTTGGTCGGTGACCACTGGCCGCGTGAGTTTCTGCCCGACGGCCTGGTCCAGCGACGTCAGGTAGCCCTGGTTGATCAAGCTGATATCCCGCTCGCGCAACGCCACGTCGTCGTAGCCGATGATGCCCGTGCGCTTCAACGGTCGCGCCACTACCACCACATCGCGATACAGCTTGACCTGAGCTGGTACGAAAACCGTCCAGGGCGAGGCGCCCTCACAGCGTACCTTTACGGTCACACGACCGATGGGCTGGGCGGGGCTTTCCAGAGTGGCTGTCAATTCCTTGTCGCACATTGGCATGCGCAAGCGAGGGTCCAACTGGTTGACCTGAATTTCATAACGCCCCGGCGTCTGGGTAGTCGCCAGATAATCTTCTACAGTGAACTCAAGAAAGCCTTGGGTGACGCCGATAAGTAGATCAGGCAGGGTGACGTTGTCGGCACGGGCCGTGACGCCCAGGCCCGAGACAAGCAGTGCCATCGCGGCGCAGAGCAGTCTACGGTAGCGTGAGCGGCCAGGGTGTCGGGAAACTGTCGTTTTAATATCCATACTCAGTAAATAGCAAAGCTCGTGCCGTTTAGTGTTGGGTACGCGTCGTACCCCTAGGATTTAGGAGTCTGGGCATGGCAGGTGTAATGGATTCAGTAAACCAGCGCACACAGCTGGTAGGGCAGAATCGCCTGGAGTTGTTGCTTTTCCGCCTGGATGGCAAACAGTTGTATGGCATCAACGTGTTTAAAGTGCGTGAAGTGCTGCAATGTCCCAAGTTGACGATCATGCCCAAGTCCAGTCCAGTGGTGTGCGGCGTGGCCAACATCCGTGGCGCGACCATTCCGATTCTTGACCTGGCCATGGCCACGGGGGCCGCGGGTTTGCAAGACCGCCAGAACCCCTTCGTGATCATCACCGAATACAACACCAAGACCCAGGGTTTCCTGGTGCGCTCGGTGGAGCGCATCGTCAATATGAACTGGGAAGAAATCCATCCGCCGCCCAAGGGCACGGGGCGCGATCACTACCTGACGGCGGTGACGCGGGTCGATAACCAGTTGGTGGAAATCATCGACGTGGAGAAGATCCTCGCCGAAGTGGCCCCCACCTCGGAAACCATTTCCGTCGGGGTGGTGGATGCCGAAACGGCACACAAGGCGGTTTCGCTGCGTGTGTTGACCGTGGACGACTCTTCTGTAGCGCGCAAGCAGGTCACGCGTTGCCTGCAAACGGTCGGGGTTGAGGTGGTAGCGCTCAATGATGGCCGCCAGGCCTTGGATTACCTGCGCAAGCTGGCAGACGAAGGCAAGAGGCCTGAAGAAGAATTCTTGATGATGATCTCTGACATCGAGATGCCGGAAATGGATGGCTACACGCTCACGGCCGAAATACGTAACGATCCACGCATGCAAAAGTTGCATATCATCCTGCATACTTCGTTGTCGGGGGTATTCAATCAGGCAATGGTCAAGAAGGTCGGTGCGGATGACTTTCTGGCCAAGTTCCGTCCTGATGACCTCGCATCCCGGGTAGTCGACCGGATCAAGGCAGCAGATCACGGCTAGGGGATTTCCCCTGGCGGTCACACGATTTAAGAGGCGGCATCATTGTCTACGGGTAATTTGGATTTCGAACAGTTCCGGGTCTTCCTGGAAAAAGCCTGTGGCATATTGCTCGGTGAAAACAAGCAGTACCTGGTATCCAGCCGTCTCAACAAGCTGATGGAACAGCAGGGCATCAAGTCCCTGGGTGAGTTGGTCCAGCGGATCCAGGGGCAGCCGCGCAGTGGGCTCAAGGAAATGGTGGTCGATGCCATGACTACCAACGAAACCTTGTGGTTTCGCGATACCTATCCCTTTGAAGTGCTCAAGAACAAAGTCTTGCCGGAAGCCATCAAGGCCAGCCCGGGCCAGCGCCTGCGCATCTGGTCGGCGGCCTGTTCCTCGGGGCAGGAACCGTACTCGATCTCGATGTCCATCGACGAGTTCGAGCGGACCAACATGGGCCAGTTGAAAGCCGGCGCGCAAATTGTGGCCACGGACTTGTCCGGCACTATGCTCACCAACTGCAAGACCGGTGAGTACGACAGCCTGGCGTTGGGCCGAGGCTTGTCCCAGGAGCGCCTTCAACGTTACTTCGATCCCAAAGGGGCGGGGCGTTGGGCGATCAAGGCGCCGATCAAGAACCGCGTCGAATTCCGCTCGTTCAACCTGCTCGACAGCTATGCCAGCCTGGGCAAGTTCGACATGGTGTTTTGCCGCAACGTGCTGATCTATTTCTCCGCTGAAGTGAAGAAAGACATCCTGTTGCGTATCCATGGCACGCTCAAGCGTGGAGGTTATCTGTTCCTCGGTGCCTCCGAGGCATTGAACGGCCTGCCGGATCACTTCCAGATGGTGCAGTGCAGCCCGGGAATCATCTATCAGGCCAAGTAGGCCGGGTATAGGCAATAAAACTGTGGGAGCCGGGCTTGCCCGCGATAGCGTTTTGTCAGTCGACGAATAGGTCGGCAGGCACTCGGCCATCGCAGGCAAGCCAGCTCCCACATTTGTTTTCTCGGCAAGCTGGCGTAAAGCGGCAACTGCCCATTGCCGCTTTACTGGCACTACGCGGAAATCGCTTGCCGCTTTTCTGGCATAGTCGCCGGCAACTCCCCTCGAAACCCTTCATATACGGGGCTTTCGCAAGTTTGGCATACACCTTGCTATAACCCTGCTAACGAACAGCAGGTCAGCCTAAAGGTTTCCGCCATGAGCATCAGCTTCGATAAAGCGCTCGGTATCCACGAACAAGCCCTGGGCTTCCGCGCCCAGCGTGCCGAAGTCCTGGCCAACAACATCGCCAACGCCGACACCCCGAACTACAAAGCTCGGGACCTGGACTTCTCCGCCGTGCTCGCCGCACAACAGGACAAGACCAAGAACGGCACCTTCGCCTTGAACATGACCAATAGCCGTCATATCGAAGCGCAAGGCCTGGGCAATGGTGACGAGTCGCTGCTGTATCGCACGCCGATGCAGCCGTCGATCGACCAGAACACCGTTGACGCCCAGCTGGAGCAATCGAACTACGCCGAAAACTCGGTGAACTTCCAAGCCAGCTTCACCCTGCTCAACAGCAAATTCAAAGGGCTGATGTCAGCCCTGCGCGGAGAGTAAGCCATGTCCCTGTCCAGTGTTTTCAATATTGCCGGCAGTGGCATGAGCGCGCAGACCACGCGTTTGAACACCGTCGCCAGTAACATCGCCAACGCCGAGACCGTCTCCTCGAGCATTGACCAGACCTATCGCGCCCGCCATCCGGTATTCGCCACCATGTTCCAGGGTGGCCAGGCAGGCGGCAGCGAGTCGCTGTTCCAGAATCAGGACGCAGCTGGCTCCGGCGTGCAGGTGTTGGGCGTCGTCGAAGACCAGAGCAACCTGGAGGCCCGTTACGAGCCCAACCATCCTGCCGCGAACGAAAAGGGTTACGTCTACTACCCCAACGTCAACGTGGTCGAGGAAATGGCTGACATGATTTCCGCCAGCCGTTCGTTCCAGACCAACGCGGAAATGATGAACACCGCCAAAACCATGATGCAGAAGGTCCTGACCCTGGGTCAGTGATAAGGGGCGCCAAATAATGGCCATCGTTGATACGTCAAACAACACGGCTGTCCAGGACCTGTTCAACTCCAAGGTCAAGGACGCGTCGAACAATGTCTCGAATGTTTCCAAAGCGGCCACGGGTAACCAGGCGCTGGGCAAGGACGCATTCCTGCAGTTGCTGGTGACCCAGCTGAAAAACCAGAACCCGCTGTCGCCCCAGGACAACGGCGCGTTCGTGGCCCAGCTTGCCCAGTTCAGCAGCCTGGAAGGCATCAACACCCTGAACGACTCGGTGAACAACATCTCCAGCAACTTCAGCTCTTCTCAAGCGCTGCAGGCTTCGTCGCTGGTGGGGCGGTCGATCATTATCCAGACCGACAAAGCCATGGTGGATACCAGCAAGAGCATGAACGGTTCAGTGGCGGTGCCATCGGCGGTGGGCAACGTGTCCGTCAAGATCACCGACAAGGACGGCAACGTCGTACGCACCGTGGATATGGGCGCGCAGAGTGCCGGCAGCCAGAGCTTTATCTGGGACGGCAAGAACGACAAGGGTGAGGTCGCCCCAGCCGGCACCTACACCTTCAATGCCTCCACCAAGAACGACAAAGGTGACGCGGTGGCCCTGACCACCTCGCTACCAGCCACGGTCACCAGCGTGACCCTGAGCAAGACCGGCGGCGAAATGCTGCTCAACCTTGCAGGCGGCATGGGCAGCGTCAAGCTGTCGCAAATTCAGACTATCGGTACATAGAGCCGGCTAAATACGGCAGAGGAGAGAAACATGTCTTTTAACATCGGCCTTAGCGGCCTCTATGCGGCCAACAAACAACTGGACGTGACCGGCAACAACATCGCCAACGTCGCGACCACTGGCTTCAAGTCATCCCGTGCGGAATTCGCGGATATCTACGCGGCCTCCAAGCTGGGCACCGGCCAGAACAGCATCGGCAACGGTGTGAACCTGGCGGCGGTGTCCCAGCAGTTCACCCAGGGCGACGTCAACGGGAGTGGCGGCATCCTCGACATGGCGATCCAGGGTGGTGGCTTCTTCGTGCAGAAGGGCAGCGACGGTTCGCTGGAATACACCCGTAGCGGTGCTTTCCGTGCGGACAAAGACGGCTATATCACCAACAATACCGGCACCTCGCGCCTGCAAGGCTATGCCGCGGACGAGAATGGCAAAATCACCAAAGGCGGCCTGGTTGACCTGCAGCTGAACCTGGCGAACCTGCCGCCGAAGGCGTCTACCAAGGTGGACTCTTCCAGCAACCTGAACTCCTCGTCGCCGGTGATCGATCAGTCCAAGAACCCGTTTGATCCAACCAAGTCCGAAAGCTTCACCACGCAATACAGCACCACCTTGTACGACTCCCAGGGCAATGCGCACCCGATGGTGCAGTACTTGGTCAAAACCGATGCCAACCAGTGGCAGGCCTACACCTTGATCGATGGCCGCAATCCTGATGGTTCGGCTCCTACCGGTACCGGTGCTGACGTGAAGGCGCCTGTGCCGTCGACGTTGAGCTTCGATGGTGCTGGTAACCTCAAGAGCATCGTGACCGGCGGTGTTGCCGGTAACACCTTGACCATCAAGGATTGGGTACCTGGCACGGTGACCGATGGAGTATGGAAAGCTAACGATGCGACGGCGAACAAGGATGGCATCGCCATCAACATGGGCACCGTCACCCAGTACAACTCGGCCAGCTACCGTAACCCGCCGGTCACAGATGGTTACGCCACCGGCCAGATCACCGGCCTGAAGATCGATGGCAGCGGCGTGCTCTTCGCCACCTTCAGTAACCAGCAGAGCAAGGCCATCGGCCAGATTTCCCTGGCCAGCTTCAACAACGAGCAGGGCCTGCAGCCCGCCGGCGGTACGACCTGGAAAGAGACCTTCGCGTCGGGCCAGCCGGGCTACGACGCACCGGAATCTGGCACTCTGGGGTCGATCAAGGCCAGTTCCCTGGAGAACTCCAACGTCAACTTGACCAACGAGCTGGTGGACCTGATCAAGGCCCAGAGCAACTACCAGGCGAACGCCAAGACCATCTCCACCCAAAGCACCATCATGCAGACCATCATTCAGATGACCTGATAGGTTAGCGCTTTAAAATGTGGGAGGGGGCTTGCCCCCGATAGCGGTGAATCAGCCAAGTATCCATTGACTGACACCCTATCGGGAGCAAGCCCCCTCCCACATTTGCATCTGCTTCACGCTGTCCATCCAGGTATTGACCGAACAGCAATATCGCAACAAGGGCTTTATGCCCGCCCAAGAAAAAGCCCCCGATACACCCTAGGTGTATCGGGGGCTTTTCTGCCTCGGGTGGTTAAACCCAGGGCAGGTTCAGCTTATTGGCAAGCTTCGCAATCCGGCTCGTCAATCGCGCAGGCCTTTGGCACAGGTGCCGGGCCGGCTGGCGCTGCGAGTACCGAGTCATCACCGTGGTTGCCGCTGGACACTGCGTTCAGCTTGCCGGTGTTGATGGTCGACTTCTCGGTGCTGGTGGCGGCCAGGGCACGGAGGTAGTAAGTGGTTTTCAGGCCACGGTACCACGCCATGCGGTAGGTCACGTCCAGCTTCTTGCCCGAAGCGCCGGCGATGTACAGGTTCAGGGACTGGGCCTGGTCGATCCACTTCTGACGACGGCTGGCGGCGTCAACGATCCACTTGGTGTCCACTTCGAAGGCGGTCGCGTAGAGCTCTTTGAGTTCTTGCGGGATGCGCTCGATCTGCTGCACGGAACCGTCGTAGTACTTCAGGTCGTTGATCATGACCGAGTCCCACAGGCCACGGGCCTTCAGATCGCGAACCAGGTACGGGTTGATCACGGTGAATTCGCCCGACAGGTTCGATTTCACATACAGGTTCTGGTAGGTCGGTTCGATCGACTGCGACACGCCAGTGATGTTGGCGATGGTGGCGGTCGGTGCGATGGCCATGATGTTGGAGTTACGAATACCCTTCTGCACACGGGCACGTACCGGGGCCCAGTCCAGGGTTTCGTTCAGGTCGACGTCGATGTACTTCTGGCCACGGGCTTCGATCAGGATCTGTTGCGAATCCAGCGGCAGGATGCCCTTGGACCACAGCGAACCCTGGAACGTCTCGTAGGCGCCGCGCTCGTCGGCCAGGTCGCAGGAAGCCTGGATCGCGTAGTAGCTGACCGCTTCCATGGACTTGTCGGCGAACTCGACCGCTGCATCGGAACCGTAAGGGATGTGCTGCAGGTACAGCGCGTCCTGGAAGCCCATGATCCCCAGGCCAACCGGACGGTGCTTGAAGTTGGAGTTCTGCGCCTGTGGCACCGAGTAGTAGTTGATGTCGATGACGTTATCGAGCATGCGTACGGCGGTGTTGACGGTGCGCTCCAGCTTGGCGGTGTCCAGCTTGCCGTTGACGATGTGGTTCGGCAGGTTGATCGAGCCCAGGTTGCAAACGGCGATCTCGTCCTTGTTGGTGTTCAAGGTGATCTCGGTGCACAGGTTCGAGCTGTGGACCACGCCCACATGCTGCTGCGGGCTGCGCAGGTTGCATGGGTCCTTGAAGGTCAGCCATGGGTGGCCGGTTTCGAACAGCATGGACAGCATTTTGCGCCACAGGTCTTTGGCCTGGATGGTCTTGAACAGCTTGACCTTGCCTGGGTACTCGGTGAGAGCTTCGTAGTACTCGTAGCGCTCTTCGAAGGCCTTGCCGGTCAGGTCGTGCAGGTCCGGCACTTCGGATGGCGAGAACAGGGTCCACTTGCCGTCATCGAAGACGCGCTTCATGAACAGGTCAGGGATCCAGTTGGCGGTGTTCATGTCGTGGGTACGACGACGGTCATCACCGGTGTTCTTGCGCAGCTCGATGAACTCTTCAATGTCCATGTGCCAGGTTTCCAGGTAGGCACATACAGCGCCTTTGCGCTTGCCACCCTGGTTCACGGCAACGGCGGTGTCGTTTACCACTTTCAGGAACGGTACGACGCCCTGGGACTTTCCGTTGGTGCCCTTGATGTAAGAACCCAGTGCACGCACCGGTGTCCAGTCGTTGCCCAGGCCGCCGGCGAATTTGGACAGCATGGCGTTGTCGTGGATCGCGTGGTAGATGCCCGACAGGTCATCCGGCACGGTGGTCAGGTAGCAGCTCGACAGCTGTGGACGCAGGGTGCCGGCGTTGAACAGGGTCGGGGTCGACGACATGTAGTCGAAGGACGACAGCAGGTTGTAGAACTCGATCGCACGGTCTTCTTTGTTCTTCTCTTCGATCGCCAGGCCCATGGCCACGCGCATGAAGAACACTTGCGGCAGTTCGAAGCGGATGCCGTCCTTGTGGATGAAGTAACGGTCGTACAGGGTTTGCAGGCCCAGGTAGGTGAACTGCTGGTCACGCTCGTGGTTGATCGCCTTGCCGAGTTTTTCCAGGTCGAAAGTGGCCAGGACCGGGTTCAGCAATTCGAATTCGATACCTTTGGCGATGTAGGCCGGCAGGGCCTTGGCGTACAGGTCGGCCATCTCGTGGTGAGTGGCGCTGTCGGCGACTTTCAGGAAGCCCAGGCCTTCGGCGCGCAGGGTGTCCATCAGCAGGCGGGCGGTCACGAACGAGTAGTTCGGCTCACGCTCGACCAGGGTACGGGCGGTCATCACCAGCGCGGTGTTGACGTCGGTCAGGGCCACGCCGTCGTACAGGTTCTTCAGGGTTTCGCGCTGGATCAGGTCACCGTCGACTTCTTCCAGGCCTTCGCAGGCCTCGGTGATGATCGTGTTCAGGCGGCCCAGGTCCAGCGGGGCAAAGCTGCCGTCGGCCAGGGTGATGCGGATCGACGGGTGCGCTTGTACGGCGGCTTCTTCGGCCGGGGAACGTACGGCACGCTCCTTGGCGCGCGAGTCACGGTAGATCACGTAGTCGCGGGCCACTTTTTGCTCGCCGGCACGCATCAGGGCCAGTTCTACCTGGTCCTGGATTTCTTCGATGTGGATAGTGCCGCCCGATGGCATGCGACGCTTGAAGGTCGCGGTGACCTGTTCGGTCAGGCGTGCAACGGTGTCGTGGATGCGCGACGAAGCGGCAGCGGTGCCGCCTTCAACTGCAAGAAACGCTTTGGTGATGGCGACGGTGATTTTGTCATCGGTATAAGGAACGACAGTGCCGTTACGCTTGATCACGCGCAGTTGGCCAGGTGCAGTGGCGGACAGATCCAGGTTCGAATCAGCGGCCTGCGGCACGGAGCCCTGCGGGTTCTCGCGAGTTGTGTCGGTTTGCATGAGGGGGTGTCTCCACATTCTATATTTATTTGGGCACCATCACGGTGCCCACCGTTCCGTCCTGAAGCACTTACAGCAGGCCTGGGCCTGGCATAACAACTTCGGGACAGGAGGAAGGGAGCTCATCGCGCCGCTTCCATGCCGAAGTCTTTGGTTCGGGGCCGGGGAGCCCTTCGCCGTATTCCTGGTGGGTGACAGTGGCCCCATTCAAGCCCTGCAACACCCGTACCGTTTTCTGCCAATCGGGTTGGAAAACGGCCGCCATCCGCGTGCGCGGTTTGGGCTTTCAAAAAATGCTTTGGTTCAACCAAGCGCGAGCAAGAAAGCGCTTGAGTTTCTTGTCTGATATGTGTTTGGTCTTTTCGCTGAAAACCCTACATGTAGGGTTTTTTTAGCGCCGAGGTACAAGATAATGCGTTTTTGGGGGCTTAGCAACGCACTACCTGTGGATAACGCTGTGGGTAAAATGTGTATGAATCATGGAACACCCGTGTAGGCCGCATTACTACTGGATTACACCGTTTGTCACCGAATATTCCCGGCTAGAAACTGCCGGCGGGAATTTTGAGGGCGCGAACCCTACCACAAAAAATCGCCATGACCGAATGGATTTCGCGGCTTGTGTTCAAGGGCCGTTGCATGGCTACAATCGGCCTTTGTTATGCCTTCAAAACATGACAAACAGGCTATGCCTGCGGAAGATCAATAGGTGGGAGCTGGCTTGCCTGCGATGGCGTTGGATCAGCCGCCAACAGGCGCGCTGACCCACCGTCATCGCAGGCAAGCCAGCTCCCACACCGACCGTATTTCACATTCGATCGTGTCGGCCAGAAGAACTTCTTATAAAAACGAGGACAATGCATGGAGCAAGAAGCCTGGCAGATACTGATCGTCGAGGACGACGAGCGACTCGCCGAGTTGACCCGTGAGTACCTGGAAAGCAACGGCCTGCGTGTGTCGGTGGAAAGCGATGGTGCCAAGGCCACGGCGCGCATCATCGCCGAACAGCCCGACCTGGTGATCCTCGACCTGATGCTGCCCGGCGAAGACGGCCTGACCATCTGCCGCAAGGTGCGCGAGCGCTATGACGGCGTGATCCTGATGCTCACCGCGCGCACCGACGACATGGACCAGGTGCAGGGCTTGGACATGGGCGCCGACGACTATGTGTGCAAACCCGTGCGCCCGCGTTTGTTGCTGGCACGTATCCAGGCGCTGCTGCGCCGCAGCGAACCGGTGTTGCCCGTTGCAGTGGAAAACCAGCGCCGCCTCCAGTTTGGTCCGTTGGTGGTGGACAATGCCTTGCGCGAAGCCTGGTTGCATGAGAGCAGCATCGAACTGACCAGCGCTGAATTCGACTTGCTGTGGCTGCTGGTTGCGAACGCCGGGCGCATCCTGTCCCGCGAAGAAATCTTCATAGCGCTGCGTGGTATCGGCTATGACGGCCAGGATCGCTCCATTGACGTGCGTATCTCGCGCATTCGGCCAAAGATCGGCGACGATCCGCTCCACCCACGCCTGATCAAGACCATCCGCAGCAAAGGCTACCTGTTCGTCCCCGAAGCCGCTGCCGATATGCCGCTGTGAACTCGATCTTCCTGCGCATCTACGGCGGCATGTGCGCGGCGCTGATCCTGGTGGCGTTGCTCGGCGCTCTGGCACTGCACCTGCTTAATGACGTGCGCAGCGGCCAGTACCGTGAGCGCCTGGCCCACGGCACCTTTGCGTTGATGGGCGATAACCTGCAACCCATGAGCACCATTGAACGGCAGCGCGCCTTGGCGGTGTGGGAGCGCTTGCTGGGCATCCCGCTGGAGTTGCGCACGTTCACCGATGCGCAATTGGACCTGGGCCAGCGCAACCGCCTGCAACGCGGCCAGGTCCTGGTTGAGCAGACCGGGCCTCATGCGGCGCGGGTGCTGCGGTTGGTCAGCGAGCAAGAGCAATTGGTGCTCACCGGCGAAGTGCAGCAGATCAGCGAGCAATTGGCCCGTGCGACTATTTACCTGCTGGCCGACGAACTGGTACGTTTCCCGGTGGCCGAACAGCCCCAGCGCCTGGCCGACATCAAACACGCCAAGGGTTTTGGTTTTGAAATGCACCTGATGGCCCTTGACCAGGCCGACATGGACGACGACCAGCGTCGTCGCGTGGCGGAGGGCGATACGGTGATGGCGCTGGGCAAGGGCGGCGATTCGATTCGCGTGTTTGCCGGCATGGTCGGCACCCCGTGGGTACTGGAGATCGGCCCGCTGTACCAGATGAACCCGTACCCGGCGCAATGGCTGATCCTGATCACCTTGATCGGCCTGACTCTGATCGGCTTGATCGTCTATTTGCTGGTGCGTCAACTTGAGCGTCGGCTCAAAGGCCTTGAGGCAGCGGCTACGCGTATCGCCAAGGGCAACCTGGAAGTGCGCGTACCCGCTCGCGGTGCAGACTCGGTCGGGCGGCTGGCGGCAGCTTTCAATGGCATGGCCGAGCACCTGCAGCAATTGCTGGCGATTCAGCGCGAGCTGGTGCGCGCGGTCTCCCACGAGTTGCGCACACCGGTCGCGCGCCTGCGTTTTGGCCTGGAGATGATCGGTGACGCCGCCACGCCCGAGGCGCGGCGCAAATACCTGGAAGGCATGGATGGCGATATCCAGGACCTCGATGGCCTGGTGGACGAGATGCTCACTTATGCGCGCTTGGAACAGGGTGCGCCGGAGCTGAATTTCCAGCGCGTAGACCTTGATGCATTGCTCGATCAGGTGATTGGCGAATTATCGCCATTGCGCCCGCAGGTCACCGTCACTCGGGGTATTTGCCTGTCTTCGGCACATTGGGATGACGCCTGGGTCGACGCTGAACCGCGCTACTTGCACCGTGCCCTGCAAAATCTGGTGAGTAACGCCATGCGCCACGCCAGAGGCCAGGTGTTGATCAGTTATCAGGTGGGGCAGGTGCGCTGTCGCATCGATGTGGAAGACGACGGCCCTGGTGTGCCGGAAAGCGCCTGGGAGCGGATCTTCACGCCGTTCCTGCGCTTGGATGACAGCCGTACCCGCGCTTCTGGCGGGCATGGCCTGGGCTTGTCGATCGTGCGGCGGATTATCTATTGGCACGGCGGGCGGGCGCTGATCAGCAAGAGCAATAACCTGGGTGGGGCGTGTTTCAGCCTGAGCTGGCCCAGGGATCAAGATAAACCCTGAAAACCTAACTGTAGGAGCGAGCTTGCTCGCGAAAAACCTCAACGATAACGCGTGCTGCCTGAATAAACGCGGCGCCTGTGAGTTTTTCGCGAGCAAGCTCGCTCCTACATTGCGATAGCCACCAAGCTCAACAACTGCTCCCCTTGCACCACAAACTGCCCTTCCAGCTCTTTGCCATGCTTCCATTCTTGCGAAAGATCGGTCAGCAACCGCAGGCGCACCTTCCCAGCCGCTGACCACTCCAACACCTCGGCATGCTCGAAATAAAAGCGCTTGTGCACGATCGGATAGAGCGCCTTGAACAAGCTTTCCTTCACCGAAAACGTCAGCGTCACCAGCAAGGCGTGTTGCTCACGGGGCAGGGCGGCCATGCGCTGGAGCTCATCGGCCGTCAGAATTTCCCCGGCCAGGCGTTCGGCCCGTTCCACCGTCAGCAGATGCTCCAGGTCCATGCCCAGCCCGCGCCATTGCGCCTTGTGCCCGACAATCGCCGCAGCGTGCCCGGTGCTGTGGGTGATGGAACCACTGATATGCCCTGGCCAGACCGGGGCACGGTCTTCGCCGATGGCCGGGATGCAGTGCAGATGATCGAGTCGTTGCAGCGCTTCGCGCGCGCACAGGCGGCCGGCGAGAAATTCCGCCTGGCGCTTGGCGACCGAGCGTTGGATGCTCGCGGGCGGCGGCACATCGCAGCGCTGAAAATCGCCGTGGCTCAATAAAGCCGGGTCGAATCGCGTGCTCAAAAACACCGTGCCCGGCAAAGAAACCGGCAACGGCCAATGATCATCGAGTGGGGTGCAGCAAGCGGGTAGGGGCGTCATGCGCGGTATTTTGCCGAGTTGGTGCGCCAGTGGATAGCCCGATGCGGTTCAGCTGCGGTTCAGAGCCTGTTCAGGGGGAGTTCAGGGGCGCCTGCGTAGTCTGGGCCCCACAGCTTAAATGCGTATGAGGTAACCACCATGACTGCGATCAAAAAGCTGATGTTGGCCTTGACCATGCTCGGCGCCACTGCCGGCGTGCAGGCGTCCGATGGCGCCTTTGCGGCCTTTGGCAGCGAGAAAACCAAGAAATCCAGCAACCTGATCCATCGTGTCAGCTTCGAAGACGCCGGCACCCAGGCCGCGCCGTGGGGCCAGGCCCTGGGCGCTACCCCTGCGCAACCCGACTATCGCAGCGGCTACGCGCACCTGACTGGCCACTACAATGGCATAAAACTGCGCCCCCAAGAGCTGCAGGGCCGCTATGATATCCCCCTGTCGGCTAGTTGAATTGCAGTGGAGAACCTTATGAAATTGCTGGTGGTGGAAGATGAGGCGCTGCTGCGTCATCACCTGTTTACCCGCCTGACCGACAGCGGGCATGTGGTCGAAGCCGTGGCCAATGCCGAAGAAGCCCTGTACCAGACCGGCCAATTCAACCATGACCTGGCGATCATCGACCTTGGCCTGCCCGGCATGGGCGGCCTGGACCTGATTCGCCAGTTGCGCACCCAGACCAAGACCTTCCCGATCCTGATCCTCACCGCCCGCGGCAACTGGCAGGACAAGGTTGAAGGCTTGGCGGCCGGGGCCGACGACTACGTGGTCAAGCCGTTCCAGTTCGAAGAGCTGGAGGCACGCATGAACGCCTTGCTGCGCCGCTCCAGCGGTTTTACCCAGTCGACTATCGTTGCCGGGCCGCTGCTGCTGGACCTCAACCGCAAGCAAGCCTCCCTGGACGAGCAACCCTTGGCGCTGACCGCCTACGAGTATCGGATCCTCGAATACTTGATGCGTCATCATCAACAAGTGGTCGCCAAAGACCGTTTGATGGAGCAACTGTACCCGGATGACGACGAGCGCGATCCAAACGTGATCGAAGTGCTGGTCGGCCGCCTGCGCCGCAAGCTGGAAGGCCCGGCCGGGTTCAAGCCGATCGACACCGTGCGTGGCCTGGGCTACCTGTTCAATGAGCGCTGCCGTTGATTCGTTCGCTACGTGTGCGCCTGATGCTGGCGGCCGCCACCCTGGCCGTGCTGTTTATGCTCGGCCTGTTGCCGGCCATGCAAGGCGCGTTCAGCCTGGCGTTGCAGGATTCCATCGAACAGCGCCTGGCGTCGGATGTGACCACCCTGATATCTGCGGCGCGGGTCGACAATAACCGCCTGCTGATGCCGGCGCAGCTGCCCGATGAGCGTTTCAACCTCACCGACAGTCGGCTGCTGGGTTATATCTACGACCGTGAAGGCCATCTGGTATGGCGCTCGCGGGCGACCCAGGAAGAAAACATCAACTACAAACCGCGCTATGACGGGCGCGGCAACGAATTTGCGCGGATTCGCGAGGCCAATGGCCAGGAATTCTTCGTGTATGACGTCGAGGTGCGCCTACTGGGAGGCAAGAGCGCGGCGTTCAGCATTGTCGCCTTGCAGCCGGTGCGCGAATACCAACTGACCCTCGAAGGCCTGCGTGAGAACCTCTACCTCGGGTTCGGCGCGGCGTTGCTGGTGCTGTTGACGCTGTTGTGGCTGGGCCTGACCTGGGGCCTGCAAGCCCTGCGGCGCCTGAGCCATGAGCTCGACCAGATCGAAGGCGGCACCCGCGAAAGCCTCAGCGAAGAACACCCCCGTGAGCTGCTGCGCCTGACTGGCTCCCTGAACCGCTTGCTGCACAGCGAGCGCGAACAGCGTGCGCGCTACCGCGATTCTCTTGATGACTTGGCTCACAGCCTGAAAACGCCACTGGCGGTGTTGCAGGGCGTGAGCGAAGACATGGCCCAGCGGCCTGAAGAACGTAGCCAGGCGTGGGTGCTGCAATCGCAAATCGAACGCATGAGCCAGCAGATCGGTTACCAACTGCAGCGTGCCAGCCTGCGTAAAAGTGGCCTGGTGCGCCACCAGGTCCGCCTGGAACCGGTGGTGCAAAGCCTGTGCGATACATTGGAAAAAGTTTACCGCGACAAGCGGGTCACCGTGACCTTCGATTTACCGCAGGCCTGCGAAGTGCCCATCGAGAAGGGCGCGTTGCTCGAAATGCTCGGCAACCTGCTGGAAAACGCCTACCGCCTGTGCCTCAAGCAAGTGCGTATCAGCCTGGTGGAAAACCTCGATGGCATTGAGCTGTGTATCGAAGACGACGGCCCCGGCGTACCACCGGACCAGCGTGCACGGATCCTGCAGCGCGGCGAACGGCTAGATCGCCAGCACCCGGGGCAGGGGATCGGGCTGGCGGTGGTCAAGGACATCATCGAAAGCTATCACGCGCGGTTGACGTTGGGGGATTCAGCGTTGGGTGGGGCGGCGTTCAGGATTCACTTTCCTGCCTTGTGATCTGCACTGGCCTCATCGCAGGCAAGCCAGCTCCCAAATGTTGATGTGTGAATACATTCAACTGTGGGAGCTGGCTTGCCTGCGATGAGGCCCTCCCAGCCAATACACCGCTAACTCTCCTGCGCTCTGTAGGCCCCCGGCGTCAGCCCTGTCCACTTCTTGAACGCCCGATGAAACGCCGACGGTTCGGAAAACCCCAACTGTTCCGCGATCTCCTGCACAGACAAATCCGCCCGCCCCAGGTGGTAAATGGCGATATCCCGGCGTAACTCATCCTTCAATGCCTGAAAGCTCGTGCCTTCTTCGCGCAGGTGCCGACGCAGGGTCTGTGGGCTGATGTGCAAGTGCTGGGCGACGGCTTCCAGGTCTGGCCAGGGCGTGCGGTCGCGGCTCAGCAGGCGGCGCAACTGGCTGCTCAGGCTGTCACCTTCATCCGGCCGGGACAACAAGTCGGCAGGGGAGCGCTGCAAGAAGTGCTTGAGGGTGCGTTCATCCTGCAACAGCGGCAGGCTCAGGTAGCGGCTGGGAAACACCAGGCTGCTGGTCGGCGCGCCGAACACCTGGGGGCAGGGGAACAGCAGGTCATATTCACCGGCATGGGCCGGCATCGGGTAACTGAAGGTGGCCTGCTGCAGCCGGATACGCTGGCCGATCAACCAACTGCCCAGGCGATGCCAGATCACCAGCAGGCATTCACTGAGGAAGTGGTCCGGGTCCCATAGCTGTGAGTCGTCCAGGCTCAGGCGCGCCATGTCGCCTTCTTTGGTCAGTTGCCAGCGTGGGCCTTGGGGGAACAGGCTATAAAACAATAAGCCGCGCTCCAGCGCCTTCTCCAGCGTGCGGCAATGGATCAGCGCGTGGCACATCATGGCGAAAGTGCCGCGTTTGCTCGGCCCTTCGGCAAACCCCAGGTATTCGTCATCCAACCCCAGCCAGAGCATTTGCAGCAAGCGGGCAAATTGCTCTGGAGCGATGCGGGCGCGGGGTTCGGTCAGTAGTTCCGGGGTGATGCCCACCTGCTGCAACACCCCCGAGTAGTCGAAACCGGCTCGGCGCGCACCGCCGAGGGCCGCTCGGGCGTAATGGCTGGCGATGGTACGTTCACGCATGCAAGGGCCTCATCCATGGAGTGGCGGATGGTAGCCATCACCCAGTGGGGCGACAAGGCGGATATCCGCCAAATTGTAGGACGAGACAGGTTGCGTGGGCGGAAATCCGCCACCTTGTTGCGCGCCCAAGAGTCCCTCGTGAACCCCAAGCCCTGATGTCTAAAGGCCTTCAGCGCGTTTAAGCAAAGTGGCACGCTGTTTGCGATAAGGATTACAGCGCAGGCTTGCTCCTACAGGCTTCGCAAACAACAAATCCCTCCAGTGCAGGAGGGTTCGCAATTCAAGTGCCGTGGGCAATGGCGGATATTTGCCACACGGGACGATTGAGGAACTTTGCAATGACGACTCGTCAGCCAATCTACAAATCCCTGTATTTCCAGGTGATCGTTGCAATCGTTATCGGTATTTTGCTCGGCCACTTCTACCCGCAGACCGGCGTGGCCCTCAAGCCACTGGGTGACGGCTTTATCAAGCTGATCAAAATGGTCATCGCCCCGATCATCTTCTGTACCGTGGTCAGCGGCATCGCTGGCATGCAAAGCATGAAGTCGGTGGGCAAGACCGGCGGCTACGCGCTGCTGTACTTCGAAATCGTTTCCACCATCGCCCTGCTGATTGGCCTGGTCGTGGTCAACGTGGTGCAGCCGGGCGCCGGCATGCACATCGACGTCGCGACCCTGGATGCTTCCAAAGTGGCGGCCTACGTCACCGCCGGTAAAGACCAGAGCATCGTCGGCTTTATCCTCAACGTCATCCCGAACACCATCGTCGGCGCCTTCGCCAACGGCGACATCCTGCAAGTGCTGATGTTCTCGGTGATCTTCGGTTTCGCCCTGCACCGCCTGGGTGCCTACGGCAAGCCGGTGCTGGACTTCATCGATCGCTTCGCCCATGTGATGTTCAACATCATCAACATGATCATGAAGCTCGCGCCAATCGGTGCCCTGGGTGCCATGGCGTTCACCATCGGCGCCTACGGGGTCGGTTCCCTGGTGCAGTTGGGCCAGTTGATGATCTGCTTCTACATCACCTGCATTCTGTTCGTGGTGCTGGTGCTGGGCGCTATCTGCCGCGCTCACGGTTTCAGCGTGTTGAAGCTGATCCGCTACATCCGTGAAGAACTGCTGATCGTACTGGGCACCTCGTCGTCGGAATCCGCACTGCCGCGTATGCTGATCAAGATGGAACGCCTGGGCGCGAAGAAGTCCGTGGTCGGCCTGGTGATTCCAACCGGTTACTCCTTCAACCTCGACGGTACGTCGATCTACCTGACCATGGCGGCCGTGTTCATCGCTCAGGCGACCGACACCCACATGGACATCACTCACCAGATCACCCTGCTGCTGGTGCTGCTGCTGTCGTCCAAAGGCGCTGCTGGCGTGACCGGTTCGGGCTTCATCGTACTGGCCGCCACCCTGTCGGCCGTTGGCCACCTGCCGGTTGCCGGCCTGGCGCTGATCCTGGGTATCGACCGTTTCATGTCCGAAGCCCGTGCACTGACCAACCTGGTGGGTAACGCAGTTGCCACCATCGTTGTGGCCAAGTGGGTCAAGGAACTGGACACCGACAAGCTGCAAAGCGAGCTGGCGTCTGGCGGTACCGGTATCTCCGAAACCCGCGAGCTCGATGACCTGGGCGTGGCTGAAGGCCCGGCGCCTGTCGTCAAGTAAGTGGCTGCTGGCGTGAACTGACGCCAACGCTATCCGTAAACGCCCCGACTGGTTCGGGGCGTTTACGTTTCTGGCGGGATACAACCGATATTTTTGGTTTACAGTGAGCGCGACAGTACTTACCGGAGGCCTGATGGACAGTGTGGATCTGAACGTCCTGCGCAGCGTACTGCAATGGCGCCGCGCCGGGCAGCGCGTGATGTTGTACAGTGTGGTGCAAACCTGGGGCAGCGCGCCGCGCCCGCCGGGGGCGATGCTGGCCCTTCGCGGTGATGGCGTGGTGATTGGCTCGGTGTCGGGCGGTTGCATCGAGGATGACTTGATCGCGCGCCTGCAGGACGGCCGCTTACCCGCTGACGGCCCGCCCGTGCAGTTGGTGACCTACGGCGTCACCCGCGACGAGGCGGCGCGTTTTGGCCTGCCCTGCGGCGGCACCCTGCGGCTTACCGAGGAGCGCGTGGAAGAGTGGGGTTGGGTCGAAGCGCTGCTGGCGCGTTGTGAAGATCATCAGATCGTCGCTCGCGAGCTGAACCTGGTCACCGGCGAGGTGACGTTGAGCGCCGCCAGCAAGACCGACGTGGTGAGCTTCGACGGCGAACGCTTGCGCGCCATCTATGGCCCGCGCTGGCGCCTGCTGTTGATCGGCGCCGGGCAGCTGTCGCGCTACGTAGCGGAAATGGCACGCCTGCTGGATTTCGAAGTGCTGATCTGCGACCCCCGCGAAGAGTTCGTCTACGGCTGGGAAGACCAGCATGGACGCTTTGTGCCGGGCATGCCCGACGAGGCGGTGTTGAACATCCATACCGATGAACGCACGGCCATTGTCTGCCTGACCCACGATCCACGTTTGGATGACATGGCGTTGCTGACGGCGCTAAATTCCACGGCGTTCTATATCGGCGCCCTGGGGTCGCGGGTCAATACCCAGAAGCGTCGGGAGAACCTGGCCGCGCTGGGCCTGTCGGCGGACGCCATCGCACGTTTGCACGGGCCGATTGGCCTGCACATCGGCAGTCATACGCCGGCGGAAATTGCGCTGTCGCTGATGGCGGAAATTGTTGCGATCAAGAACGGTGTGGCACCGATGCAGAAAAAACCGATGGCAGTGGTGGCCGAGTGACGGTGACGGCGATTGTGCTGGCGGCGGGGCAGGGCAGTCGTTTTCGTGCCGAAGCTGGAGCTGATCAAGACAAATTGCTCGCCGCGTGTGTGGGGCTGGATGGCGTTAGCCGGCCGGTCATCGAGCAGGTGTTGCGCAACTTGCCTGAGCGTGTGGTAACGCGCTGGCTGGTGACGTCGCCGGAGCGCGGGGAGGTTATCCGCCTGGCAGAGGCTTATGGCTGTCAGGTTGTACTGCTGGATTCGAGCGGTATGGGCGACAGCATTGCGACGGCGGTCAAGGCCAGCGGTGCAGCGGATGGGTGGCTGGTGGTGTTGGGGGATATGCCGTTTATTCAGTCATCGAGTATCGAACGGGTGATTGCCAGCGTGGAGGGCATCACTGTGCCGGTATCTGCCGGGCAGTACGGGCACCCGGTGGCTTTCCATCACAGGTTTGGGCCGGCGCTGATGGCTCTGAGTGGGGATCGTGGGGCCAGGCCGTTGTTTGCACAAACTCAGGTGCGAGAAGTGCAGGTAGATGATCCTGGTGTGCATTGGGATGTGGATGTGCCGCAACGGTTGAGTTTTACTGCAGGTTAAGTGTGGCAGCTGGCTTGCCTACGATAGCCATAGGTATCTACTTAGAGCCGACGTTGGACCTGTGGCGAGGGAGCTTGCTCCCGTAACGGCCTGATAGCCGGCGCTTATCTACCTGACGCACCACCGTCCAATGTGGGAGCTGGCTTGCCTGCGATAGCGGCCTGACAGTCAACACAGTTGGATTGTGTACATATCCATTCCTGCGGTAACGGCCACTTAAGGTTCCGCCCTGACGGCGGCTAAATCGCTGCCGGTTCACCCCCAAAATCCCTGTCGAATACCGGCCGGCGTGGTTTGACGGGGCGCCTAAGATCAAAAGCAGATCAAGAGCGACTCGCTTCGCATCGTGGTTACCGTCTGCCGTTACAGCCCACAAAGTTGTGTAGATACCTCTGCTGCGATAGCGGTGTGTCAGTCACCGCCACGCTGGCTGAATCGACGCTATCGCAGGCAAGCCAGCTCCCGCAGTGATCGCATTCCAGGTCGAGATAATCAGCCATAAAAAAGCCCCGCCTGATCACTCAGGCGGGGCTTTTTAGTGGCTTATGGAATCAGACGAGGGGTTTAGGCTCGTGCTCTGCTTCCTGGGCCTCGTGCTCTACCGCCTTGGCTGCGGCTGCAGCAGCTTCGGCTTCCTTGCGGCGACGACGCACTTCACGCGGGTCGTTCGGCGCACGGCCGTTTTCGGTGAGGGCGCTTGCAGGTGCAGCTTCAACCACAGGGGCGGCCACTTCGGCAACCACTGGGGCTTCAACTTCAACCACGGGCGCAGGCTCAGCAACCGGCGTCGGCTCAACCACTGGGGCTGGCTCGGCGACGACTTCAGCAACCGGTGCCGGTGCTTCTTCTACCACTGGGGCAGGCGCTGGCGCTTCAACCGGTGCAGCCGGTTCGGCGGTCCACTGGAAGGCGGTCTGTTCTTCGCGAACTTCACGCACAGCCGGGGCAGCTTCTTCGACCACCGGAGCTTCTACAGCCGCTTCGACTACTGGCTGAGGCTCAACCGATGGAGCTGGTTCAACGGCAACCACGTCGGTTTCTGGCTGTGCATCGCGAACCGGGGCAACTTCCACTTCCGGAACCGCTGGGGCTTCGACAGGGGTCGTGGCTTCAACGACTGGCGCTTCAACAACCGGCGCTTCAACCGCTGGGGTTTCGGCGGCTGGCGCTTCTACGGCAACAGTGTCTTCGATGGCAGCGGTAGCACGTTCGGCTTGCTCGTGAGCCTGGGCTTCAGCAGGTGCGCTGATGACTGAGCTGGCAACGGCAGCGGTAACGGCCAAACCGGCAGCCAGTTCGGCGCCTGTTGGCTCGTTGTTGGCAGCTTCTGCGTTCTCGCCGGTTTCTTCCGAACCTTCGATTACGTTGCCGTTGGCATCACGCTGACGCTCACGACGGTTGCTGCGACGACGCTGGCCGCGGGAGCGGCGGCGTGGACGATCGCCTTCGGCGTTGTCCTGGCCGTCTTCCTGCAACTGCTCTTCGCCGGTCAGTACTTCTTCTTCGGTGGCAGCAGCGGCTTGCTCGGCGCGTGGTTGACGCTCTTCACGTGGCGGGCGCGGTTGGCGCTCTTCGCGTGGTGCGCGTTCTTCACGCGGCTGGCGGGCCGGGCGTTCTTCGGTGCTAACGGCTGCGGCAGCGGCAACGGCAGGTGCCGCGTCCAGAGGCTCGCGCAGTTCACGCACGCGTTCTTCACGCTCGCCACGTGGCTTGCGGTCTTCACGTGGAGCGCGTGGGGTACGTGGGGCGCGCTCTTCACGCGGTGCACGTTCTTCACGGGCGACGGTCGGGGTTTCTTCGCGGGCTTCGCGAGGCGCACGCTCTTCACGTGGTGCGCGTTCTTCACGCGGGGCACGTTCTTCGCGAGGCTTGCGCTCTTCGTCACGGCGGCCGTTGCGGTTACGGCTCTGCTGGCGACCGTTGCGACGCTCTTCGTTGCGCGCCGGGCGCTCGGTGGCAGGTTTTTCAACCACAACCGGGGCAGCAGGCTCTTCCTTGGTGGCGAACAGGCTGACCAGCGACTTCACCAGGCCCTTGAACAGGCTTGGCTCAGGCAGCGCGGCCGGCGCGGCAACCGGGGCGGCAGCTTCGGTCGGTACCGGTGCGTTGGCACGGGCCGGTGCAGTCTTCACCGCGGCTTCCTGGCGAACCAGGGTGCGGGTCGCAGCGGCTGGCTGGACTTCTTCGACTTCGGCGGCAGCCGCGGCGATTTCATAGCTGGACTGCCCGCTATGGGCTTCCGGGCTGTCGTCACGCAGGCGCTGTACTTCGAAGTGCGGCGTTTCGAGGTGATCGTTCGGCAGGATGACGATACGGGCACGGGTGCGCAGTTCGATCTTGGTGATCGAGTTGCGTTTTTCATTGAGCAGGAAGGCGGCAACCGGAATCGGCACTTGGGCGCGAACTTCGGCGGTACGGTCTTTCAGGGCTTCTTCTTCGATCAGGCGCAGGATCGCTAGGGACAGCGATTCAACGTCACGGATGATGCCTGTGCCGTTGCAACGCGGGCAGACGATGCCGCTGCTCTCGCCCAGGGATGGACGCAGGCGCTGACGGGACATTTCCAGCAGGCCGAAGCGCGAGATACGGCCCACTTGTACGCGGGCGCGGTCAGCTTCCAGGCATTCGCGGACTTTCTCTTCCACGGCGCGCTGGTTCTTGGCAGGGGTCATGTCGATGAAGTCGATCACGATCAGGCCGCCGATGTCACGCAGACGCAGTTGGCGGGCGATTTCTTCAGCCGCTTCCAGGTTGGTCTGCAGGGCGGTTTCTTCGATGTCGCTGCCTTTGGTCGCACGTGCCGAGTTGATGTCGATGGACACCAGAGCTTCGGTCGGGTCGATCACGATGGAGCCGCCGGAAGGCAGTTCGACCACGCGCTGGAAAGCGGTCTCGATCTGGCTTTCGATCTGGAAACGGTTGAACAGCGGAACGCTGTCTTCGTACAGCTTGATCTTGCTGGCGTACTGCGGCATCACCTGGCGGATGAAGGTCAGGGCTTCGTCCTGGGCTTCAACGCTGTCGATCAGCACTTCGCCGATGTCCTGGCGCAGGTAGTCGCGGATGGCGCGGATGATCACGTTGCTTTCCTGGTAGATCAGGAACGGCGCGGAACGATCCAGGGACGCCTCTTTGATAGCGGTCCACAGTTGCAGCAGGTAGTCGAGGTCCCACTGCATTTCTTCGCTGCTGCGGCCAAGGCCTGCAGTGCGCACGATCAGGCCCATATCGGCCGGTGCGATCAGGCCGTTCAGCGCTTCACGCAGTTCGTTGCGCTCTTCGCCTTCGATGCGACGGGAAATACCGCCTGCACGTGGGTTGTTCGGCATCAGCACCAGGTAACGACCGGCGAGGCTGATGAAGGTGGTCAGGGCTGCGCCCTTGTTGCCACGTTCTTCTTTTTCGACCTGGACGATGACTTCCTGGCCTTCGCTCAGGACGTCCTTGATGTTCACGCGGCCTTCAGGGGCTTTCTTGAAGTATTCGCGGGAGATTTCTTTGAGGGGCAGGAAGCCGTGGCGCTCGGAGCCGAAATCGACAAAGGCAGCCTCAAGGCTTGGTTCGATGCGAGTGATACGGCCTTTATAGATGTTGGCCTTTTTCTGCTCGCGTGCACCGGATTCGATGTCCAGGTCGTAGAGGCGTTGGCCATCTACCAGTGCAACACGCAACTCTTCGGGTTGAGTTGCGTTAATCAGCATTCTTTTCATGTTGTACCGTCGGTTTCCGGGCTGCCGGAAACGGCGTTCGGCACACACGACTTCTCACGGTCGGTGTCAGGTGCGTCAAGAGTGGTTGGCCACTCCAGTGTCCAGCAAAACCTGCCAATTGGGCGGGTATCGCGACGGACGCGTCCTGCTTGTTAGCGGTGGTGACAAAGGCACCACTTCAACAAAAGCTAAGGTCAGGAGGAGGAATCAACCGGCGACTGTGGACGAGATGAAGCGTCTAAATATAAGCCTAGTGCTACACGGTCCGACGGTTGTGCATCTCCACCCTACACGTATCCCTGATAATTCGGGTGCTGCCGCGCGCAGAATCCGCAGCGGGTTGGCATTTACCGTGTTCTCCAATGGGGAGTCCACGCTCATGGCTAAACAAGACTAGGTGTGGGCGGTTGCGCTCTCACTCAGCTCTTAACAGGCGTTGTTTCCGAAGCATTCGCCATGGTCTGGCTCAAAACTGACTGCACTTTGTGAACTGGCCGTAAATATCGGCGCAAAAGGCGAGTATTCACTCTGCTTTCTGCACTCGCTTCAGGCCTCATGTCACCTGCGCTTGTTACAATCTTGAGCCTTCCTGGGTGGCGAAAGCCCCGTAGGACGGCCTCGCGTCCTGATGAATTGCGATGGTCAGGGCCGGCAGTTTGCCGCATGTCCTCTGTCCAGGCCGCTTTTGGCGGCGTTCGCGACTATAGCAGTAATGATTAAGTGCTTCAATTCCATAAAAAATTGTTATCATCGCCGCCATGACGACTACCACCCCCCCGACCCCCAGCGTCCAGCTGCTTGAGGTCTCGCCGGAATATGCCGGCCAACGCATCGACAACTTTCTTTTGGCCAGGCTCAAAGGCGTGCCCAAGACCTTGATTTATCGCATTTTGCGTAAAGGCGAAGTGCGCGTGAACAAGGGGCGCATCAAGCCTGAGTACAAGCTGCAGGCGGGCGATATCGTCCGTGTGCCGCCAGTGCGCGTGCCTGAACGCGACGAACCGGTACCGCTGGCCCAGGGGTTGTTGCAGCGCCTGGAAGCGTCGATCGTGTTCGAAGACAACAAGCTGATCGTGATCAACAAGCCCTGTGGCATTGCGGTTCATGGTGGCAGTGGCTTGAACTTCGGCGTGATCGAAGCCTTTCGTCAGTTGCGCCCGGATGCCAAGGAACTGGAACTGGTGCATCGCCTGGACCGTGACACCTCCGGCCTGTTGATGATCGCCAAGAAGCGCAGCATGTTGCGCCACTTGCACACCGCCCTGCGTGGCGATGGTGTGGACAAACGCTACATGGCGCTGGTGCGCGGCAATTGGGCCAGCTCGATCAAGAGCGTGCGTGCGCCGCTGCAGAAGAGCAATCTGCGCTCCGGCGAGCGCATGGTCGAAGTGGACGAGGAGGGCAAAGAAGCCCTGACCCTGTTCAAGGTGTTGCGTCGCTTCGGTGACTTCGCCACGATGGTCGAGGCCAAGCCGGTCACTGGCCGCACTCACCAGATTCGTGTGCACACCCTGCATGCGGGCCACTGCATTGCGGGCGACACCAAGTACGGCGACGAAGATTTCTCCAAGGAAATTCGCGACCTGGGCGGCAAGCGCCTGTTCCTGCACGCCTACATGCTCACCGTGCCGCTACCCGATGGCGGCGAGCTGAAATTGCAGGCGCCGGTCGATGAAATGTGGGCCAAGACCGTGGAGCGTTTGAGTGTCGCACCTTGACTACAAGCTGCTGATCTTCGATTGGGACGGGACGCTGGCCAATTCCATTGGCCGCATCGTCGAGTCCATGCACATGGCGTCGACCCGCTCGGGCTTTGAGTTGTGCACGGACCTGGCGGTCAAGGGCATTATCGGCCTGGGTTTGCCTGAAGCCATTCGCACCCTGTACCCCGACATCAGCGACGCCGAGTTGGTAGCGTTTCGCGAGCACTACGCCGACCACTACATTGCGCTGGAAGCTACCCCTTCGCCGCTGTTTGAAGGCGTGGTGCAATCGCTGCAAGCGTTTCGTGCCGAGGGCTATCACCTGGCGGTCGCCACCGGCAAGGCTCGTCGCGGCCTGGACCGTGTGCTCAAGGCTCACGGCTGGGAAGATTACTTTGATATCACCCGCGCTGCGGATGAAACCGCCAGCAAGCCTCATCCCTTGATGCTGGAGCAGATCCTTGCGCACTGTGGCGTTACGCCACGCGAGGCATTGATGGTGGGTGATGCGTCTTTCGACCTGATGATGGCGCGCAATGCAGGCATGGATAGTGTCGCCGTCAGCTACGGCGCCCAGTCTGCCGAGGCGTTGCAGCAGTACGAGCCGAGGCTGACGATTGATCATTTTTCTGAACTGCAGGCCTGGCTCAGCCGGGCCCTGTAAGTCTTTGCTGGGGTTAATGGCATGAGTGACGAGTGGAAGGCGCCTGAAAAGGCACAGAGCAGTGATGATAAAAGCTGGAAGCTTTTGGAGAAGACCCTCCTGGCCAGCGTCCAGGAGCAGCGACGTTCGCGGCGCTGGGGGATTTTCTTCAAGCTGCTGACCTTTGTATACCTGCTTGGGATGCTGGCGCTGTTCAGTCCGCTGATGGACATGGAAAAGAGCGCCGCCCGTGGCAGTCATTACACTGCCTTGATCGAGGTGCGCGGCGTGATTGCCGACAAGGAGCCCGCCAGTGCCGACAATATTGTCACCAGCCTGCGCGCGGCTTTTGAGGATGCCAAGGTCAAGGGCGTTATCCTGCGCATCAACAGCCCAGGTGGCAGCCCAGTGCAGTCGGGTTATGTGTATGACGAGATTCGTCGTCTGCGCGCCTTGCATCCGGATACCAAGCTCTATGCCGTAATCTCCGACTTGGGTGCCTCGGGTGCCTATTACATTGCCAGTGCTGCAGACCAGATCTATGCCGACAAGGCCAGCCTGGTGGGTTCTATCGGTGTGACGGCGGCCGGTTACGGTTTTGTCGGTGCCATGGAGAAGCTGGGGGTCGAGCGTCGCACCTATACCTCGGGTGAGCACAAGTCGTTCCTCGATCCTTTCCAGCCGCAGAAGGCGGATGAAACCGCGTTCTGGCAGGGCGTGCTCGACACTACCCATCGTCAGTTCATCGCCAGCGTCAAGCAGGGGCGTGGGGATCGCTTGAAAGATAAAGAGCATCCGGAGCTGTTCTCCGGCCTGGTATGGTCGGGCGAGCAGGCATTGCCGCTGGGCTTGATTGACGGCTTGGGCAGCGCCAGCTCGGTGGCGCGGGATATAGTGGGTGAGAAGGAGTTGGTGGATTTTACGGTCGAGGAATCGCCGTTTGATCGCTTCTCCAAGAAACTCGGTGCCAGTGTGGCGGAGAAGTTGGCGCTGTACATGGGCTTCCAGGGGCCGTCCCTGCGCTGAAATTCCAAGCTAGGTGTAGATCAACTGTGGGAGCGGGCTTGCCCGCGATAGCGATGGATCAGTCGATATAAGTGTCGCCTGGTACATCGCTATCGCAGGCAAGCCAGCTCCCACATTGCTTTACGAAGGTTTCAAGGGATCTGTACGCTTTCGGTCAGCAGCATGTCCACCAGTCGAATCAGTGGCAGCCCAACCAGGCTGGTCGCATCCGGTCCCTCGGTGCTCCGGAACAAGCTCACACCGAGCCCTTCTGCTTTGAAGCTGCCCGCACAGTCATAAGGCTGCTCGATCCGCAGATAGCGCTCAATACGCTCTGCATCCAGTTCGCGCATGTGTACGGTAAACGGCACGCAGTCCACCTGGCAGCGCCCGGTCTCGCTGTTGAGCAGTGCCAGCCCGGTAAGAAAGCTCACACGCTTGCCGCTGGCAGCCAGTAATTGCTCGCGGGCATTTTCGAAGGTGTGCGGCTTGCCGATGATCCGGCCTTCCAGTGCGGCGACCTGATCCGAGCCAATGATTAAATGCCCAGGATGGCTGGCGGCGAGGGCGCGGGCCTTTTGTTCGGCCAGGCGCTTGACCAGTTCGATGGCGGATTCATCCGGGCGGTGGCTTTCGTCGATATCCGGCGAGCTGCAGGTGAACGGCAGGTGCAGGCGACTCAGTAATTCCCGGCGATAAACCGAGCTGGACGCGAGTAATAAAGGCAGCATATACGTCTCCTCAAGGCAGTCGCCGATTCTATCGACGTGACCGGCTGACGCACAGGGCTGAATTTCCTTTGACATGGCCGGGTGCATCCCTATAATGCTGCGCCTATGTTGAATGACCCGATTCCACCTCACGTTGACCCGCGCAAATTGGCTGATCGTGGCACCACCCTTCAAGGTGAAGTGCTGCTGGCCGATTTGGAGAGACTCTGCGACCCGCTTTCCGACACTGTCGGTACGGTGCAGGCTAAATTCGTTTTTGAACGAGATGAACGTAAGTCTGTGGTAATCCACAGTTTTATCGACACCGAAGTCAAAATGGTTTGCCAGCGTTGTCTTGAGCTGGTCACCCTGCCGATCCACAGCGAATGCAGTTATGCTGTGGTGAAAGAGGGTGCGAATACCCAGTCGTTGCCGAAAGGTTATGACGTGCTGGAACTGGGCGAAGATCCATTGGATCTGCATGCACTGATCGAGGAGGAGCTTTTGCTCGCCTTGCCCATTGTGCCTGCTCATCATCCGGAAGAATGCCAGCAGCCGGAGGGTCTCGATGACGAGGCCGAGCCGAGCGAGGACGAGGTAACGCGGTCCAACCCGTTCAGTGTATTGGCGCAGTTAAAGCGTGACCCAAACGTTTAGGAGTTAATCAATTATGGCTGTTCAGCAGAACAAAAAATCCCGCTCCGCCCGTGACATGCGCCGTTCGCACGACGCTCTCGAGGCTAGCACCCTGTCCGTGGAAAAGACCACTGGTGAAGTTCACCTGCGTCACCACGTATCGCCAGAAGGCGTATACCGTGGCCGTAAAGTGATCGACAAGGGCGCTGACGAGTAATCACTTGTCTGCCCAAGTCATCGCGATTGACGCAATGGGCGGGGACTTCGGTCCCCGCAGCATTGTTCAGGCCTGCATTGCCAGCCTGTCTGCTACGCCCTCGCTGCACCTGACCCTCGTCGGTCAACCTACCCTTCTTGAAGAACTGATTGCCAGCCATCCGGCGGTGGATCGCGCGCGCCTGACCATAACGCCGGCCAGCGAAACCATCAGCATGGATGAAAAGCCGGCCGCAGCCTTGCGTGGCAAGCCCGACTCTTCAATGCGAGTGGCCCTTGAGCTGTTGCGTGATGGCAAGGTGCAAGCCTGTGTCAGTGCCGGCAATACGGGGGCGTTGATGGCCTTGTCGCGGCATGTGCTCAAGACCTTGCCGGGTATTGACCGGCCGGCGATGGTGGCGGCAATTCCGACGCAGAAGGGCTATTGCCAGTTGCTGGACCTGGGCGCCAATGTCGATTGCAGTGCCGAGCACCTGTTGCAGTTTGCCGTGATGGGCTCGGTGGCCGCCGAAGCGCTGGGCGTTGCCCGGCCCAGGGTGGCCCTGCTGAATATCGGCACCGAGGAGATCAAGGGCAACCAGCAGGTCAAGCTGGCCGCCAGCTTGTTGCAAGGCGCGCCAGGCTTGAACTACATCGGTTTTGTCGAAGGTGACGGCTTGTACCGTGGCGAAGCCGACGTGGTGGTGTGTGACGGGTTTGTCGGCAACATCCTGCTCAAGTCCAGCGAAGGCTTGGCAACCATGATTGCCGCGCGTATCGAGGCCTTGTTCAAGCGCAACCTGGTATCGCGCATGGTCGGTGCCCTGGCGCTGCCATTGATGCGCCGCTTGCAGGCCGACCTGGCACCGGCACGGCACAACGGTGCAAGCTTTCTCGGCTTGCAGGGCATTGTGGTTAAAAGCCACGGCTCGGCCGGTGTGCAGGGTTTTCAAAGTGCGATTGCGCGGGCGTTAATCGAGATCCAGGAAAACCTGCCGCAACGCTTGCACGGCCGTCTTGAGGATCTGTTGCCTTAGGCGAATTGGCCCGGGAGTGCTTAAATGTGACCGGCCAGTTCAATTGACCATCCAATCTGTCAGTTTCGTGCGCTCCCACCATTGGAGTGCGCATTTTTGACGACCAGATCATTAGGGGCTTGTTACATGTCTACATCCCTCGCATTCGTCTTTCCAGGGCAGGGTTCGCAGTCCCTCGGCATGTTGGCCGAGCTGGGCGCGCAATACCCGCTGATTCTGGACACTTTCAAGGAAGCTTCCGAGGCCCTGGGTTACGACCTGTGGGCGCTGACCCAGCAAGGGCCGGAAGAGCAACTCAATCAAACCGATAAAACCCAGCCTGCCATCCTGACTGCTTCGATCGCCCTGTGGCGTTTGTGGTTGGCAGAAGGCGGGGCGCGTCCAGCTTTTGTCGCCGGGCACAGCCTGGGCGAATACAGCGCCCTGGTAGCGGCGGGCAGCCTGACCCTTGGTGAAGCGGTCAAGCTGGTCGAGCGTCGTGGTCAGTTGATGCAAGAAGCCGTTCCGGCCGGGCAGGGCGGCATGGCCGCGATCCTGGGCCTGGACGACGCGGTGGTCATCGAGGCCTGCGCCGAAGCGGCGCAAGGCGAAGTGGTCAGCGCGGTAAACTTCAACTCCCCGGGCCAGGTAGTGATCGCCGGCGCCAAGGCCGCGGTAGAGCGTGCCATCGAAGGCTGCAAGGCCCGTGGTGCCAAGCGTGCGTTACCGTTGCCGGTGAGCGTGCCGTCCCACTGCGAGCTGATGCGCCCGGCTGCCGAGCGTTTTGCCGAGTCCATCGCCGCCATCAACTGGCAGGCGCCGCAGATCCCGCTGGTGCAGAACGTCAGCGCGGCCGTGGCCGCCGACCTCGACACCCTCAAGCGCGACCTGCTGGAGCAACTGTACAAGCCAGTTCGCTGGGTTGAATCGGTCCAGACCCTGGCCGCCAACGGTGCCGCCGAACTGGTCGAGTGCGGCCCGGGCAAAGTCCTGGCCGGCTTGAACAAGCGCTGCGCCGACGGTGTGTCGACCGCCAACCTCAATACCCCAGAAGCCTTCGCTGCCGCTCGCGCGGCACTGGCCTGAATCCCGTACTTAGGAGAAGCCTGCATGAGTCTGCAAGGTAAAGTTGCACTGGTTACCGGCGCAAGCCGTGGCATTGGCCAGGCGATCGCCCTGGAGCTGGGCCGTCAGGGCGCCGTTGTGATCGGCACCGCCACCTCCGCCTCGGGCGCCGAGCGTATCGCCGCGACCCTGAAGGAAAACGGCGTGCAAGGTACCGGTCTTGAACTGAATGTGACCAGCGATGAGTCCGTGGCTGCCGTACTGGCCCAGATCACTGCTCAGTTCGGTGCACCGGCTATCCTGGTGAACAACGCCGGGATCACCCGTGACAACCTGATGATGCGCATGAAAGACGACGAGTGGTACGACGTGGTCGATACCAACCTGAACAGTCTGTTTCGCCTGTCCAAGGGCGTTTTGCGCGGCATGACCAAGGCGCGTTGGGGCCGAATTATCAATATTGGCTCCGTAGTGGGTGCCATGGGCAACGCAGGCCAAGTAAACTACGCCTCTGCCAAGGCCGGCCTGGAAGGTTTCAGCCGCGCACTGGCGCGTGAAGTCGGCTCGCGGTCGATTACGGTCAACTCGGTGGCCCCTGGGTTCATCGACACCGATATGACCCGCGAACTGCCGGAAGCACAGCGCGAAGCCTTGCTGACGCAGATTCCGCTGGGCCGTCTGGGCCAGGCCCAAGAGATCGCGAATGTGGTCACTTTCCTGGCATCTGACGGTGCGGCATACGTGACTGGGGCTACAATCCCGGTTAACGGCGGGATGTACATGAGTTAAATTGTGACGGATCGCTTCAAAAAAATGTCATACGAGCTGTCTAAAATCCGTTATAAAGCTGCAACTTAATTTATAGGCAGGTGGCCGACCGGGTACAGGGTGAAGCTTTCAGTTGAAAAGCTGAAATGGCTTTCTATACACTTACCCACTGGCCAGCTGCCTGAATTTGTCCATTAGGAGTTAAACAAGGTATGAGCACCATCGAAGAGCGCGTCAAGAAAATCGTCGCCGAGCAACTGGGCGTTAAGGAAGAAGAAGTGGTCAACACTGCTTCCTTCGTAGAAGACCTGGGTGCCGATTCCCTTGACACCGTTGAGCTGGTGATGGCTCTGGAAGAGGAATTCGAGACCGAAATCCCGGACGAAGAAGCTGAAAAAATCACTACTGTTCAAGCTGCCATCGACTACGTTACTAGCCACCAGGCGTAATAGTTTGTAGTCGTCGCTTGCTGTCAGGGAAAAACCGCACTGCTGTAAAGGCGTGCGGTTTTTTCTTTAGCGGCGATGAAAAGTGTCGTCATTAGAAAAAGGAGAGTGCTGTGTCGCGTAGACGCGTCGTAGTCACCGGTATGGGTATGTTGTCGCCACTGGGTACGGATGTGCCGAGCAGTTGGCAGGGCATTCTGGCTGGCCGCAGTGGTATTGGTCTGATCGAACACACGGACCTTTCTGCCTATTCCACCCGTTTTGGCGGCTCGGTAAAGGGCTTCAATGTCGAGGAATATCTCTCGATCAAAGAATCCCGCAAGCTCGACCTGTTCATTCAGTACGGCCTGGCTGCCGGGTTTCAGGCTGTGCGTAACGCCGGCCTGGAAGTCACCGACGCCAACCGTGACCGCATCGGCGTGGCCATGGGTTCAGGTATTGGCGGTCTGACCAATATCGAAGAAACCAGCCGCACCTTGCATGAGACTGGCCCACGTCGAATTTCACCGTTCTTCGTACCGGGCTCGATCATCAATATGATTTCCGGCTTCCTGTCCATTCATCTGGGTGCACAGGGACCGAACTACGCAATCGCCACGGCGTGTACCACAGGTACCCACTGCATTGGCATGGCTGCACGCAACATTGCCTACGACGAAGCCGACGTGATGATCGCCGGCGGCGCCGAAATGGCCGCGTGCGGCCTGGGCATGGGCGGCTTCGGCGCGTCTCGTGCGCTGTCGACCCGCAACGACGAGCCGACCCGTGCCAGCCGTCCGTGGGACAAGGGCCGTGACGGCTTTGTGCTCTCCGACGGTGCCGGTGCGCTGGTGCTCGAAGAGTTGGAGCACGCCAAGGCGCGTGGTGCCAC
This sequence comes from Pseudomonas sp. DWP2-2, assembly GCF_049897065.1. NCBI lineage: Bacteria > Pseudomonadati > Pseudomonadota > Gammaproteobacteria > Pseudomonadales > Pseudomonadaceae > Pseudomonas > Pseudomonas sp. DWP2-2. The sequence goes on from NZ_JAFCVN010000019.1 coordinate 36,459, forward strand.
TATCTACGCCGAATTGATCGGGTTTGGCATGAGCGGCGATGCTTACCACATGACCTCGCCGCCGTCCGATGGTGCGGGTGCTGCGCGTTGCATCACCAATGCCCTGCGCGATGCGAAGGTCAACCCCAACCAGGTGCAGTACATCAACGCCCATGGCACTTCGACCCCGACCGGCGACCTGGCGGAAGCAGAGGCCATCAAGTCGGTGTTCGGCGAGCACGCCTATAAGCTGGCGGTCAGCTCCACCAAGTCCATGACCGGCCACCTGTTGGGTGCGGCGGGCGCGGTCGAGGCGATCTTCAGTGTGATGGCAATCAGGGATCAGGTCGCTCCGCCGACTATCAACCTTGATGAGCCGGACGAAGGCTGCGACCTGAACTTCGTGCCCCACGAAGCGCAGCCCATGCCGATCGACGTGGCGATTTCCAACTCGTTCGGTTTCGGTGGCACCAACGGTTCCCTGGTGTTCCGCCGGTTCGCCGAGTGATGCACAGCTGGGTCGACGGTCAGCCAGCGGACAGCGTGCCCCTGAAAGATCGCGGCCTGGCCTATGGCGATGGGGTGTTCGAGACCATCGCCGTCAAGGCCGGGCAGCCGTTGCTGCTCGACCGTCACCTGCAACGCCTGGAAGAGGGTTGCAGGCGTTTGGCATTGGTGGTGGATCACGGGTTGATTCGCCACGAAGTGCTGAGCTTCGCCGCCGCCCTTGGCGACGGTATTCTCAAATTGATCCTCACCCGTGGCGACAGCTTGCGCGGTTACGGCATCAACCCTGGCGCCCCGGTGCGCCGCATCTTGCAGGGCAGCGCGCCCGCTGTTTACCCGCCCACCCATGAAGTCGAAGGCGTGCGCCTGTTCGCGTGTGCCACGCGCTTGGCGCAGCAGCCGTTGCTGGCCGGTATCAAGCACCTCAATCGCCTGGAACAGGTGATCGCGCGTGCCGAATGGCAAGATACCGAACATGCCGAAGGTCTGATGCTGGATATGTCTGGCCGGGTGATCGAAGGCATATTCAGCAATCTTTTCCTGGTGAGCAACGGCTTGTTACTAACCGCTGATCTGAGCCGTTGTGGCGTTGCGGGCGTGATGCGCGCCGAAGTGCTGGCCCAGGCACAAGCGCTGGGCGTCCCGGTGGCCGTGGCCGACATCAGTTTGGAGCAGTTGCAACAGGCCGATGAAGTCTTCGTCTGCAACAGCGTTTATGGCATTTGGCCGGTGCGAGGCTGCGCTGCGATGAGCTGGCCGGTTGGGCCGCTCACCCGTAAACTGCAGGGCATTGTTCGCGCGCTATTGGATATTTGAGTTGATACGAAAACTGGTGTTACTGCTGCAGATCAGCCTGATCTCGGCGGCTTTGCTCGTGGGCTTTTCTGCCTGGAAACTCGACTCTGCCCTCAAGCAGCCCCTGAAGCTGCCTCAGGAGCAGTTGCTCGATGTACCTGCTGGCGCTACGCCGACGGGCACCTTCAATCGTCTGGAAGCCGACGGCGTGCTCGACGATGCATTCTGGTTGCGTCTGTACTGGCGCTTCAACCTCGAAGGCCAGCCACTGCACAGCGGCGAGTACCGCATGAGCCCGGGCCTTACCGCCGAGGGTTTGATCGGCCTGTGGCAGCGCGGCGAAGTGGTGCAGTACAGCCTGACCTTGGTGGAGGGCTGGAATTTCCGTCAGGTGCGCACCGCCCTGGCCAAGCATGAAAAGATCGTGCAGACCCTCGCGGGCCTGACTGACAGCGAAGTGATGGATAAGCTTGGCCACCCAGGTGTGTTTCCTGAAGGGCGGTTCTTCCCCGACACCTACCGTTTTGTCCGCGGCATGACTGATGTCGAGTTCCTGAAAAAAGCTTACAACCGCCTGGACGATGTACTCGCCCAGGAGTGGAGCAAGCGTGCCGCCGACGCGCCCTACACCGACCCTTACCAAGCACTGATCATGGCGTCGCTCGTGGAAAAGGAGACCGGGGTGCCTCAGGAGCGCGGGCAGATTGCCGGTGTGTTTGTGCGTCGCCTGAAGATCGGCATGTTGCTGCAGACCGACCCCACCGTGATCTACGGCTTGGGTGAGCGCTACAACGGTAAATTGACCCGCGCCCACCTCAAGGAAGCCAACCCCTACAACACCTACATGGTTGCTGGCCTGCCGCCCACGCCCATCGCGATGGTCGGTCGCGAGGCGATCCATGCAGCACTGAACCCGGTACCGGGCAGCAGCCTGTATTTCGTCGCCCGCGGCGATGGTAGCCATATATTCTCGGATAACCTGGATGCGCATAATGCCGCCGTGCGTGAGTTCCAACTCAAGCGCCGTGCCGATTACCGTTCCAGCCCGGCACCGGTGGTGAAACCGCCTGAAGATTCGGCACCTTCCAGCGATGCGCCTACCCCCGACGCTCCGATCGAGCCCGCGCCGGACACGACCGCGCCGCAAAGCCCGCAATGACTCTGACTAAGGACTGCCTGTGACTGGCTTGTTTATTACCCTGGAAGGCCCGGAAGGCGCCGGCAAAAGCACTAACCGTGACTACCTGGCCGAGCGCCTGCGTGCGCAGGGCATCGAGGTGGTGCTGACCCGTGAGCCGGGTGGTACGCCGTTGGCCGAGCGCATTCGCGACGTCCTGCTGACCCCGGGTGACGAGCCGATGAATCCGGACACCGAGTTGCTCCTGGTGTTTGCCGCCCGTGCCCAGCACCTGGCCGAAGTGATTCGCCCGGCCCTGGCGCGGGGTGCCGTGGTGATCTGCGACCGGTTTACCGATTCCACCTACGCCTACCAGGGTGGGGGCCGGGGGTTGTCCATGGAGCGCATCACCACCCTGGAAACCTTCGTGCAAGGCGATCTGCGCCCCGACCTGACCCTGTTGTTCGACCTGCCGGTGGAAGTGGGCATGGCCCGCGCCAGTGCGCGAGGTCGTCTGGATCGTTTCGAGTTGGAAGGCCAAGCCTTCTTTGATGCAGTGCGCAGCGCTTTCCTGCAGCGCGCCAAGGCCGAACCCGCACGTTATTATCTATTGGACGCCGCCCAGCCGCTGAGTCAGGTGCAACAGGCTATCGACGCGCTGCTGCCCACTTTGTTGGAGCGTAGCCGTGGCTGAGTCCTACCCGTGGCAGGACGGCCTCTGGCAGCAACTGGCGGGGCGCGCCCAGCACGCCCACGCCTATCTGCTGCATGGGCCGGTGGGCATCGGTAAACGCCACCTCGCCGAGCGCCTGATGGGCAGCCTGTTGTGCCAACGCCCGGTCAATCTGGAGGCATGTGGCGAGTGCAAGTCCTGCCTGTTGCTCAAGGCTGGCAGTCACCCGGACAACTATGTGCTGGAGCCCGAGGAAGCGGACAAGGCCATCAAGGTCGACCAAGTGCGCGACCTGGTGAGCTTCGTGGTGCAGACCGCGCAGATGGGCGGGCGCAAAGTGGTGCTGATCGAACCGGTCGAGGCGATGAACATCAACGCGGCCAACGCCTTGCTCAAAAGCCTTGAAGAGCCGTCCGGCGATACCGTGCTGTTGCTGGTGAGCCACCAGTCCAGCCGCTTGTTGCCGACCATTCGCAGCCGTTGCGTGCAGCAGGCTTGCCCGTTGCCCAGCGAAGCCATGAGCCTGCAATGGCTGGCGCAGGCGTTGCCGGAATGCAGCGCAGAAGAACGAGGCGAGTTGCTGACCCTGGCGGCCGGTTCGCCTTTGGCGGCAGTGAAGCTGCAGGCACAGGGCGTGCGCGAACAGCGTGCACTGGTCGTGGATGGCGTGAAGAAACTGCTCAAGCAGGAATTGTCCGCCACGCAACTGGCCGAAAGCGCCTGGAAGGATATTCCGCTGTTGCTGTTGTTCGACTGGTTCTGCGACTGGTCCAGCCTGATTCTGCGCTACCAGCTCACCCAGGATGAGAACGGCCTGGGCCTGGCGGATATGCGCAAGGTCGTGCAATACCTGGCGCAAAAAAGTGTTCAGGACAAAGTGCTGAACATCCAGGACTGGATCCTCGCCCAGCGCCAGAAAGTCCTCGGCAAGGCCAACCTCAACCGCGTGCTGTTGCTCGAGGCATTGCTGGTGCAGTGGGTCGGCCTGCTCGGGCGCCGTTAAATTCCGTGGCTGACGGGTGTATCGTTGGCCCTACCTCTTTTGTGACTTAAGCTCAGATTCCTATGCTCGTAGATTCCCATTGCCACCTTGATCGCCTCGACCTTGCCCAGCACGGCGGCTCCCTCGACGCCGCCCTTGAAGCTGCCCGCCAGCGTGGGGTAGGGCACTTCCTGTGCATTGGCGTCAGCGCCGACAACGCCGCCGATGTCAAAGCCCTGGCTGATCGCTACGCCGACGTCGATTGCTCGGTGGGCATTCACCCGCTGGACCTCAAGCCTGGCGAAGCGCCTGCTCTGGACTGGCTATTGGGCGAACTCAACCATCCGCGAGTGGTGGCCATTGGCGAAACCGGCCTGGACTATCACTACGAGCCTGAAGCTGCCGAGTTGCAGCAGGCCTCGTTCCGCCTGCACCTGCAAGCCGCCCGGCAGACGGGCAAGCCGGTGATCGTCCACACCCGAGGCGCCCGTGCCGATACCCTGGCCTTGCTGCGTGAAGCCGCGTTGCCGCAGGCTGGCGTGTTGCATTGCTTTACCGAAGACTGGGACATGGCCAAGGCGGCCCTGGACCTGGGGTTCTATATTTCCCTGTCGGGCATCGTCACCTTCCGCAATGCCGACGCGCTGCGCGATGTGGCCCGCCAGGTGCCCGCCGACCGCCTGCTGGTGGAAACCGACTCGCCGTACCTGGCGCCCATCCCCCATCGCGGCAAACCGAACTTGCCCGAATATGTACGTGACGTGGCTGATTACCTGGCGATGCTGCGCGGCGAATCGTACGAACGCTTTGCCGAGCAGACTACCGAGAACTTCAAGCGCCTGTTCCCGCTGGCCCACGTAGCCGGTTAGGGCGGCCGAATTCCAGGCAAAAAAAACCCGGGTTCTGGGGGGTGAATCCGGGCTAAGACCATTAGGAGTAAAACAAGGGCACGCAGTCCGTCGGTACCCAGGTCGACGCGTCACTTGGGGGAGATGTCGCGCCGACAGTTGAAGTATTGACCACTATCCTATTCAGTCCAGTCGTGATTGATCGTTTTTTAAACAGATTTGGAATACGCGGCCTTCGCTTGAGTTCTCAGTGGGCTGGTGGGCAGGTTCAGGTGTTGCGTATTATTTCTGACTGATAACGGCGAAATCGTTGGCGCATTGAAAGTTATGTGCCTGACGGGTTCACATAGACATTGCCCAACGACCGTTCAGTCGGGATAATCCCTCGCACCGGGTAAATCGTATCGCCACGTATCCATGGCCCTGCGCAACCCTCCCTATTTCCGACCTTTGCAGACTCTTCCTCATGCACAAAGAACCCCGTAAGGTCCGTGAATTTCGCCGCCGTGAGCAGGAAATTCTCGACACCGCGCTCAAGCTGTTCCTCGAACAAGGTGAAGACAGCGTCACCGTCGAGATGATTGCGGATGCCGTGGGTATCGGCAAAGGCACGATCTACAAACATTTCAAGTCCAAGGCCGAAATCTACCTGCGCCTGATGCTCGACTACGAGCGTGATTTGAACGAGTTGCTGCATTCGGCGGATGTCGACAAAGACAAGGAAGCCCTGTCCCGCGCTTACTTCGAGTTCCGCATGCGTGACCCACAGCGCTACCGCCTGTTCGACCGCCTGGAAGAGAAGGTGGTCAAAGGTCACCAAGTGCCGGAGATGGTCGAGGAGCTGCACAAGATCCGCGCCTCGAACTTCGAACGCCTGACCCTGTTGATCAAGGGCCGTATCAGCGAAGGCAAGCTTGAAGACGTGCCACCGTATTTCCACTACTGCGCCGCCTGGGCCTTGGTGCATGGCGCTGTGGCGCTGTACCACTCGCCGTTCTGGAGCAATGTGCTGGAAGACCAGGAAGGTTTCTTCCAATTCCTGATGGACATCGGCGTGCGCATGGGCAACAAGCGCAAGCACAGCCCGGAACTGCCGGGCGCCGAGAAGAGCGGCGACACCCCTGCCACGTAAGTCATTCGCCACAGTGATGGCGCAACGATTTACTGCCAGGCGCAGTAACCCAGGAATATACTCAGGCAAGGACCTTGCTAAAAGCTGAGTTATGAGTCAGCTTTTAGCGCGCCCGAATTATCCTCTGCCGGAGTGATCCATGATCGTTGATCGTCAAGGCAGGCGTTTTCGCAATTTGCGGATCAGCCTGACTTCAGCCTGCAATTATGCGTGTACCTATTGCGTGCCTGACGGCAAGCGGCTGGTGGCTGCCCAGGATGAACTGTCGGCCGAGGCCATGGCCCGAGGCGTGGCTTACCTGATCGAAGCGGCGGGTATCGAGCGCTTGCGCATTACCGGCGGTGAGCCGTTGGTCAGCCCCAAGTTGGAAGCCTTCATGGGGGCGGTAGGGCAGATGGGCCTGAGCGACATCAGCCTGACCACCAACGGCCAACTGCTGGCGCGTAAACTGCCGTTGCTGGTGGCAGCCGGTATTCGGCGCATCAATGTCTCCCTCGACACGCTGGATGCCGACGCTTTCCGCAGTATCGCCCGTGGCGGCGACCTGGCCACCGTGCTCGATGGCATGGACCAGGCCAGTGCTGCCGGAATCAAGATCAAGGTCAACATGGTGCCGTTGCGCGGCCAGAACCTGGACCAGGTGATGCCGTTGCTCGATTACTGCCTGGCGCGTGGCTACGAGCTGCGCTTTATCGAACTGATGCGCATGGGGCACCTGGCCAAAGACTCCAACGCGTTCCTGCAACAGTTCGTCAGCTTGCAACAGCTGCTCAGCTTGATCGGCGAGCAACATGAATACCTGCAAGCCAACGCACCCGTCGATGCGACGGCGGTACGCTACGAAGTGCCGGGCAAAGGCTTCTTCGGTGTGATCGCCAACGAGAGCGTACCGTTCTGCCGTACCTGTTCGCGGTTGCGGTTGTCCTCCACCGGTTGGCTGCATGGGTGCCTGTCGTCCAGCAATCGCCATTATGTCGGTGACTTGCTCGATCAACCGCGTCACCAGGCGTTGCCGGCGTTGCAGGGCTTGTTGATGAAGGCCTTGGCCGACAAGCAGGAAGTGGCGTTCTCCGGCGGTGCCACGATCATGAAGATCATTGGTGGCTAAGCTAGATATTGCGGGTTCACACATTTGATTTGTAGCGCAGCTGAATGGCGCGGATTCTGCATCCCACGCCCCATTCGCCGGTTTCCTGTCACCGGCCTCTGGAGGATTAGGATGCGTAGTCTGGTTTTGCTGCTGGCGTCATTGGCCCTGGGCGGTTGCATGACCGTCAGTGATATGGCCGAAGGCACCCGCTATCAGATGAGCGATGCCGGGCTGCTCGATCACAGCGATACGCGCCGTACCGCCTCGGTGCGCATACAGCCGGATTCCTTTGTATTTATTGCCCAAGGTGCCTTCGTGCCGCCGGGCAGCGCCTACCCGCGGCCCAATGTGGTGGCCGAGGAAGCATTCAATGGCTTCGTTGAATATTTCCCCATGGTGCGTCGCGCCCGCCAGCCCGAAGGTCTTGAACAGGCCATGGCCGAAGCCCGTGCCGTCGGTGCTCACTACTTGCTGTATTGCCGTTTTGCGGCAGCCGATGACCGTATCGGCAACGCCGACGAGTGGACCGACCAGCAAGCCCTGGACCGCCTTGGCCTGGACAGCGGGGTGATCCAAGTCATGTTGATCGAGACCAGCACCCAGTATTTGATTGATACTGCACGTATTCGCAGTCGTGGCGGTTTACTGACGTTCCACGACACATCGCCACAAGATTTGATCGCTCGCCCCCTGGCGCAATATGCCCGCGGTTTGCTGGGTATGAGTGATCAGTAAGACAGAGGAGCCCGCCATGACCGATTCCGCCAAGGCCAATGATCTATTGGCCCAACTGCCCAAGGGCAAGGGGCCGGCACCGGTGCATTTGTGGAACCCGGATTTCTGCGGCAACATCGACATGCGCATCGCCCGCGATGGCACCTGGTTCTACCAGGGCACACCTATCGGGCGAAAGCCGATGGTCAAGTTGTTCTCCAACATCATCCGCCGCGACGGCGATGATTATTTCCTGGTGACGCCCGTGGAGAAGGTCGGCATCCGTGTCGATGACGCACCCTTTGTTGCAGTGACACTGGAAGTGCAAGGGCAGGGCGAAAGCCAGGTATTACGCTTTACCACCAACGTCGACGAACAGGTCGAGGCAGGTCTCGAGCACCCGCTGCGAGTGGTGACCGACCCTATCACCCAGGAACCCGCCCCCTATGTGCGCGTTCGCACCAACCTCGAAGCCCTAGTGCATAGAAACGTTTTTTACCAGTTGGTGGAGCTGGCGGTGAGCCGTCCGATCAACGGTCAGAACTGGCTTGGCGTCTGGAGCAGCGGGGAGTTTTTCCCCATCGGCCTGGAGCCCTGAGGCGGTTTTTGTCTTCAGCCTGAAATAATCCTCTTGCGGTAAACGCGCGCTTTCGGTTATCAATTTGTACATGATTAGACATGTTCGATTTGATAAGAAAAAACGCGTCGTCGATGAGCTCATCCGCCGTATCGAAGGTGGAGTCATGGCCGACGGCTTTCTGTTGCCGGGCGAGCACCAACTGGCCGAGGAGTTTGCGGTCAGCCGCGGCACGCTGCGCGAGGCGCTGGCCGAGCTCAAGCGTCGCAACTACATCGCCACCCAGAGCGGCGTCGGTTCGATTGTCACCTTTGACGGCATGGTGTTGGACCAACGCAGCGGTTGGGCCCAGGCCCTGGCCGATACGGGCGCCCAAGTAAGCACCGACGTCCTGCGTTTCGAAGCCGTGACGCGCCCGGATCTGTTCAGCCGTTTCGGCACCGACCAGTTCATTACCCTTGACCGCCTCCGGCGCACGGCTGACGGTACAGCGGTGTCGCTGGAACGCTCGTTGATGCCGGCCGTTGGCGATCTGGAAAACCTGCCCCACATTGGGCTGATCGATAATTCCCTGACCATCACTCTGGCCGCCTACGGCTACGTCGGGGCCGACGGTGACCAGTGGATCGGTGCTGAACCCCTGAGCGATGAAGACGCCGAATTACTCGGGCGCCCCAGCGGTACGGTATTTCTCAAGGCGTCGCGCACCACCTATGATCGTCGCGAGCGTTTCATGGAGCATGTCGAAAGCCTGCTTGACCCGTTGCACTTTCGCCTGCATCTGCAGTTTGGAGCGTCGAAATGAGCCGAGAAAATCGCGCACTTGGCGCCTTTTATGGCCTGGCCCTGGGCGATGCCTTGGGCATGCCCACCCAATCCTTGAGCCGCGAGCAGGTACAAAAGCGCTTCGGTGCTATCACCGCCTTGGAAGATGCCGACGCGGACCAGCCCATTGCGCCCAACATGCCTGCCGGTTCCATCACCGATGACACCGAACAAGCCATCCTGGTTGCCGAGTTACTGGTGCAAGGCCAGGGCAAGATCGAGCCCACCGTGCTTGCCCAGCGCCTGATCGACTGGGAAGCGGGGATGCGCGCCAAGGGTTCCCAGGACTTGCTCGGGCCGTCCACCAAACGCGCAATCGACATGATCCTCGCCGGTCATACTCCGGAGGAATCCGGGCGCTACGGCACCACCAATGGTGCGGCCATGCGCATCACCCCGGTGGGCATCGCCGTCGATGTCAGCGACCCGGCGCGGTTTATCCAGGCGGTGATCCAGGCATGCCAGGTCACCCATAACACCAACCTGGGTATTTCCAGCGCTGCGGCCGTGGCGGCGGTGGTCTCGGCTGGCATCAATGGCGTGGACCTGGGGGAAGCCCTGAATATCGGGACCCAGATTGCCCGACAGGCCGAAAGCCATGGTCACTGGATCGCGGGCGGACGCATTTCTACCCGCATCAGTTGGGCTCGCACCCTGAGCGTCGGCAGCGGCGACAAAGCGTTGTTTGCCGACCTGCTTTACGAGTTGATTGGTACTTCGGTGGCTTCTCAGGAATCGGTGGTGGTCTCGTTTGCCTTGGCCCAGCAAGTGGCGTCGGGTGATATGAACGCCTTCGAAGCCCTGTGCCTGGCGGCCAGCCTGGGCGGCGACACCGACACCATTGCCGCGATCCTCGGCGCCATGCTGGGGGCGTGCCTGGGTATGCAGTGCTGGCCTGAGGCGTTGGTTGAACAGGTCAAGCGGGTCAATGGCCTGGACTTGCAGCCGCTGGCCCAAGGGTTATTGGCCTTGCGATAAACACGGAACCAAATGTGGGAACTGGCAAGCCAGCTCCCACATTCAAAAGCGTTGGGTCAGGAAGACTGGATAAAGATTCGACTCGCTGCCACAACCACAACAACAATACAGGCATCAGGAGCCCCCCTTAATGAGCAGCCCCTCTTCCGGCCAAACCGCCGGGCAACTGGAAACACGCGGCATTGAGCCGGTCCCGGAAGGCGAGTGCAACGGTCATCCGCTGCAACTGTTCTGGGTGTGGTTCGCGGCCAATATCAGCATCCTCGGTTTGCCCCTTGGTGCAACGCTGGTGGCGTTTCGTGGCCTGGCCATCTGGCAGGCGATCATCGTCGCGATTCTTGGCGCCGCGGGCTCCTTTGCCGTAGTGGGCATCATCTCCATCGCCGGTCGCCGTGGTCGTGCGCCCAGCTTGACCTTGTCCCGCGCCATTTTCGGTGTGCGCGGCAATATCGGCCCGACATTGGTGTCGCTGATGTCCCGCCTGGGTTGGGAAACCGTCAACACCACCACCGCAGCCTTCGTATTGTTGTCGTTGAGCTCCATCCTGTTCGGCTCGGCAGTGGAGGCCAAGAGCGCGCCGGTGCTCACCCTGATCTTCATTGCCATCTTCGTGCTGTTGACCCTGGCCGTATCGGGCCTGGGCCACGCCACGTTGCTGGTGATCCAGAAGTGGGCCACCTACGTATTCGGCGGCCTGAACATTCTGGTGGGCGGCTTTCTGTGTGCCACCATCGACTGGAGCGCGGTGTTCAACGCCACCCCGGCGCCGTTGAGCGCGATGATCATTGGCGTAGGCACCATGGCTGCCGGTACCGGTATCGGTTGGGCCAACGCCGGTGCAGACATGTCGCGTTACCAGCACCGCAGCGTCAAGGCCGTGCGCCTGGTGGCCTCCGCCGCGTTTGGTGCAGGTATCCCGCTGGTGCTACTGATCACCCTGGGTGGCCTGTTGTCGGTGGGTAACAATGACCTGGCATCGGCCACCGACCCCATCATCGCGATCCGCGACATGCTGCCGACCTGGATGGCCGTGCCGTACCTGATCACCGCGTTCGGCGGCCTGTTGCTGTCGAACAACCTGTCGGTGTACTCGGCCGGCCTCACTACCCTGACCCTGGGCTTGAAGGTCAAGCGCGTGCATGCAGTGATCGTCGATATCGTGGCGATTTTTGCCGGCTCCATCTATTTCATGCTGATCGCCGATAGCTTCTATGGCCCGTTCATTACCTTCATTTCGCTGCTGGCGGTGCCGATCACGGCGTGGGTCGGGATCTTCGTGGTCGACCTGATTCACCGTCATTACTACAGCCCCACCGACCTGCTGGACGTCAGCGCCAGCAGTGCCTACTGGTATCGCGGTGGCGTGGAGTGGCGTGCATTTGGCGCCTGGGCCGTGGCCATTGTGCTGGGGTTCAGCTTCACCACCATCGGCACCACCGCCGAAAACATCTGGTTTGCCGGGCCGCTGTCCGACTCCTGGCTCGGCCACAACGGGCTGGGCTGGATCGTGACCTTCGTGGTGGCTGGCGGAATATATGCAGTCTTGGGCGGAGCGTCTGACCGTCGTCCGGCTTTAGCAGAGAGCGCCAATGTCTAGATTGCTGCACACCGGCCAGGTCATTGTCGACCTGGTCACGGGCCTCGACACCCTGCCGGCAAGCGGCGGTGACGTGCTGGCCAACTCCGCCAGTTTCCAAGTCGGTGGCGGTTTCAACGTAATGGCTGCGGCACGGCGCAATGGGTTGCCGGTGGTTTATCTGGGCCGCCATGGCGATGGGCGCTTTGGCGAGCTGGCGCGTGCCGCGATGCAGGCCGAAGGTGTTGAAATGGCCTTGGCGGCCAGCGCTGGCAAAGATACCGGGTTGTGCGTGTCGCTGACTGAAGCGAGCACCGAACGTACCTTCATCTCCTATCTCGGCGCCGAGGGTGAGCTCAGCGCCGACGACTTGGCTCAGATCATCCCGCGTATCGATGATTATGTGTACGTCAGTGGCTACAGCTTGCTGCTTGAAGGTAAGGCGCAGCCGTTGCTTGACTGGCTGCTGGCGCTTCCGCGAGAGATCGTGGTGGTATTCGACCCGGGCCCGCTGGTCAAGGCGCCGGACTCGGCGTTGATGCGTGCCTTGTTGCCGCGTATCGACATCTGGACCAGCAATGGCCCTGAAGCCCTCGCGTTTACCGGGGCGGCGGATATGAGTCAGGCGCTGCCCACTCTGAGTCAGCACTTGCAGGCACTGCTGGTTGTGCGTGATGGACCAAATGGTTGCTGGGTAGGGCGTGGGGCAGAGACTGAGCATGTACCTGGCTTCAAGGTGCAGGCGGTAGACAGCAATGGTGCGGGGGATGCGCATGCAGGGGTATTTATTGCCGGGTTGGCGCAGGGCTTGAAACCCGTTGAGGCGGCGCGTCGAGCGAACGCAGCGGCGGCGTTGGCGGTGACGCGTTGGGGGCCGGCCACTTCACCTGGCGTCACCGAAGTCGACGCATTGCTGGCTGAGTAAATACGCACAACCCTGGGGGAGCGGGCTTGCTCGCGAAGGAGGTGTATCAGTTAAAGCATGTGTTGACTGACACACCTCCTTCGCGAGCAAGCCCGCTCCCACAAAGGGTTCTGCGTCTAACCTGCTTTTTTCAGCGCTTGAATCAACTCATCTTTGCGCATGGTTGAGCGCCCAGGAATATCCTTGGCCCGCGCCTCTTTCATCAAACTTTCCTTGGTCTGCGTACCCAGCGAAGCCCCACTGCTGCGCGGGTGGCCTTCACGGCTGGCAGCGGCACGCTTGGCCGATTCCTGCCGGTCCTGAGCCTTCTTGGCTGGCGCCTTGCGTCGGCCTGATCCGCCGGCTTTTTCACCGCCGCCGGACTGTTTGTTCACGGTCGCCCAGGCGCGGGCTTCGGCTTCGTCCTTGGGCAGCCCCTTATGCTCATAACTGTCTTCGATATGAGCGGCCTTGCGTTTCTGTTCGTCGGTGTATTTGGCTTTGCTTCCACGAGGCATCGCTAAAACTCCCTCTGGCCCCAGTCGCGGGGCCAGGCCAGAAATGGATTACTGAGTACTTTGAGCGTCGAGCTTGCGCGCCTCATCCACACCAGAAGCGGTGAGCTTGATCGGCAGGTTCAACGCGTATTCGCCGGCGTCGTCGGTGGTCACATGCCCATCCTTGATCAGCCCGCGGTCCTGCAGGAACGCCAAGACACTGGCGACCTCTTTTTCACCGCGGTAATTGTCCAGCACCTCCTTGCCCAAGCCTTGCGGATGGGCGTGCAGCAGGCGGGTGAGGACTTCTTTTTCAAGGTTTCTATCGACGTTCATGCGTACCTCTTCACTGGGAAATGGTCGGGTGTTGGTCGTACCAAGGGTGCATCAAGGCGCTGGTTGTTTCTGCGCGCCGGGGATGTTCGAGTCGTCGCCCTTGTTGATCTTCGGTTCGTTGTTGCTCGTGCCAGGGCCCATCTTGCCGTTGCCTACGGCAGGCGGTGCCTGGCGCTGGGTGTCGTTGCCTTTGGTGCGTGGGTCGGCGCTGTTGTCGATGATCGCGCCACCGTTGGTATCCAGGCCGGTGCCCATGGATTTTTGCGACTCGGTAGTGGCGTCCGGCGTTGGATCGGTGGGGCCAGTGGTCGAGCTAGCCGCAAAGGCGCTCAAGGACGCGGCAGACAACAGGCCGGTGAGGGCGAGGGCAGCAAATTTGGAATTTTTCATCAGGGTGTCTCCATATGATTAATGTCCTTACCCTGTATTGGTCTGCCCGCGTTTGCCGATCGTGCCGGGATGGCGACGAACGGTATCAGCTCACATGTATCACTTTATGTGCCGATAGTCGGCGCGCTACCAAGTGCGCCACTGTGATCGTCCAGTTGAGTGCGGCGATCACCAGTACGCTCAGCATCATTGTCGCAAGGCCGAAGTCGACGATGATCTTGCCTGCGAACCAGGGAAACCCGAAGACGCCGATAAAGTACGCCAGGCTGAACAGCAATAACGCCTGGGAAGTGGTGCCGCTGGGCGCTTCGTTGGCCACCAGGCCGTTAATCACCGAATACGTCAGGCCATACCCGATCCCTAGCGTGGCGGCGGCGAGCACATAACTGAGGTTGCCGCTGACACCAAACGCGAACAGCGTGATCGCGCCGAGCATCACCCCGGATAATACGCAGGCAGCCTGGTACGCATCGCGCTTGACCACGAAACCGGCGATCAGCAGGCGACTGATAATTGCCGCTGTCAGGAAACCCGCGAAGAACAGCGAATAGTCCAGCTTATGGGCAACGGCATAGCTGGTCTGGAACGAAGATAGCCCCCCGAATACGCAGCCACCCAGGCCAACCATCAGGATGGCGAACGCCGCCTTGGAAGACAGTACGCGGCGGCTTGCAGCCCAGGAAATCCTGGATGTCGGTACATTCGCGTGCTGTCGCAACCAAGAGCCCATGCGCCAGAACATCACCACCCCGGCGAGGCTGGCGAGCCCGGCAATATAAAACGCCGTTGTCAGGGGCAGGTCCAGCGCAGTGGCGGCGCGTCCCAGCAAAGGGCCGGAACCTATGCCGCTCAACATACTGCCCGAGAGCAAGGCGAAATATTTGGCCCGCTGGCGGGGTTCCACCAGCAGCGTCACGATGATCGGACCCAAGGTATAGAACACGCCCCAGCCCAAGCCAAGGGACAATCCAAACAGCATCAAGCCCTGGCCAAACCCTGGCGTCAGGGCAAACCCCAGGCAGGCCACCACTAACAATAGGCCGGTGCTCGCAATCGCTCGCGCCGCGCCCATCGCATCGGCCAGATGCCCGGAAAGCACCACCGCTACGAAGGTGCTGAGCATTGCCGTGGCAATGACACTGCCCGCGTCGTGTTCATTACCGCCACGGGCATGGATCAGCAGTGACAACAAAAAGGTCGAGCCGTAAGACAGTGACAGCAGGAAACTGGCGAGGCAGAACAGCGCGAATGTCTTCGTGCCCACTGGTGGCGTGGCGTGCATGAGCAGGTCTCTGATCGTTGGATTTATGCCCATTGTTTACCATGGGCGTCCGCAGGCTTTGTTCTGTTGTTGCTGATGCTTGCTTCACCCCGCGCCGGAGTGAAACGTGCTGATTGGCATCAATTGCACTGCAAACGGCCATCAAACCGTCTTAGTATGTGGCCTTTGAATTTGCCCAAGGCTCGCCCATGACCATCGAGATTCGCCCCGCCGTGCCCAGCGATGCTGCGCAGATCCTGACCTTTATCACTGAACTTGCCGAGTACGAGAAAGCCCGGCATGAAGTGATCGCCAGCGTGGTGGATATCGAACGCAGCCTGTTCAGCGAAGGCGCCACGGCCCATGGCCTTATCTGCTTGCGCGACGGCTTGCCGATTGGCTTTGCGGTGTTCTTTTTCAGTTACTCGACGTGGCTGGGCAGTAACTGCCTGTACCTGGAAGATCTGTACATCAACCCGGAACAACGCGGCGGCGGGGCCGGCAAGAAGTTGCTGCGCCACTTGGCCAAGATCGCGTGTGACAACGGTTGCGGGCGCTTTGAATGGAGCGTGCTGGACTGGAACGAGCCAGCGATTGCCTTCTACAAATCCATAGGCGCCCAGCCTCAGGAAGAATGGGTGCGTTATCGCATGGAAGGCGATGCCCTGCGCGACTTTGCCCAAGGCTGAAGCCTCATTTATGTAAACACTAAAACCAGATGTGAGCTTTCCTGTGGCGAGCAAGCTTGCTTGCGCTGGGGTGCGAAGCGCCCCCCAAAAGCGGGAGTCTGCTGCGCAGACAGCGGGAGCAAGCTCCCTCGCCACAGCTAACCCGCTTGAACATTTTTTATTTTTCTCAATATATGGGATCTTAATTTATATATTGAGATATTTCAGGCGATGGGTTTATAGTCGCCAGCATCAGCACTCACTACTAAAAATAAAAAGGTGAAGCGATGCAGGCGCAACCGTTGTCCCTACCCGCCGTGCCCGAGCCGACTTATGGTGAGCGGCTGAAGAACAAGGTGGTGATCGTCACCGGCGCCGCCCAAGGCATTGGCGAAGCCATCGTTGCCTGTTTCCAGGCCCAGCAGGCGCGGTTGATCATTGCCGATATCCAGGGTGACAAAGTCGAGAAAATCGCCGCTCATTGGCGCGAACACGGTGCGCAGGTTTACGCCCAACCGGTTGATATTACTTCCAAGGATCAATGGCAGGCACTGGTCAACCTGGCCATCGAGCGCTTTGGCCGCGTGGATGTGCTGGTCAACTGTGCCGGGGTCAACGTGTTCCGTGACCCACTGGAGATGAGCGAAGAGGACTGGCGCCGCTGTTTCGCCATCGACCTCGACGGCGCCTGGTACGGCTGCCGTTCGGTATTGCCGCACATGATCGAGCAGGGCATCGGCAACATCATCAATATCGCGTCCACCCATTCCAGCCACATCATTCCCGGTTGCTTTCCTTACCCTGTGGCCAAGCACGGCCTGCTCGGCCTCACTCGGGCCCTGGGCATCGAGTACGCGCCCAAGGGCATCCGCGTGAATGCCATCGCCCCCGGCTATATCGAAACCCAGCTCAACGTCGATTACTGGAACGGTTTCCCAGACCCCCACGCCGAACGCCAGCGTGCGTTCGACCTGCACCCGCCCAAACGCATTGGCCAGCCCATCGAAGTGGCCATGACAGCACTGTTCCTGGCGACCGACGAGGCGCCCTTTATCAACGCCACTTGCCTGATGATCGATGGCGGGCGGTCTGTGATGTACCACGACTAAAGCGTTTTCCAATAACAAGAAGGAGGTGGTCCATGTTCAAGCAAACACTCGGTGCCGTGGCACTGGCAATGGCGTTCTGCGGCTGGGTATCGGCTGAAGAAGTGAAGATCGGTTTCCTGGTCAAGCAGGCCGAGGAACCCTGGTTTCAAACGGAGTGGGCATTCGCGGAAAAAGCCGGCAAGGAGAATGGTTTCACCGTGATCAAGATCGCCGTGCCCGATGGCGAAAAAACCTTGTCGGCCATCGACAGCCTGGCCGCGAACGGCGCAAAGGGTTTTGTGATCTGCCCGCCGGACGTGTCCCTGGGCCCGGCCATCGTTGCCAAGGCCAAGGTCAACGGTTTGAAAGTGATGGCCGTGGATGACCGCTTTGTCGATGCCAAGGGCAACTTCATGGAAGACGTGCCGTACCTGGGCATGGCCGCGTTTGAGGTGGGCCAGAAACAGGGCGCCGCCATGGCCGCCGAAGCGAAAAAACGCGGTTGGGACTGGAAGGACACCTACGCGGTGATCAACACCTTCAACGAGCTCGACACCGGCAAGAAACGCACAGACGGCTCGATCAAATCCCTCGAGGAGGCCGGTATTCCCAAGGACCACATCCTCACCGCTGCGCTGAAAACCCTCGACGTACCTGGCAGCATGGACGCCACCAACTCGGCCTTGGTCAAGCTGCCGAACGGGGCGAAGAACCTGATCATCGGCGGCATGAACGACAACACCGTGCTCGGCGGCGTGCGCGCCACCGAAAGTGCCGGCTTCAAGGCCGCCAACGTCATCGGCATCGGCATCAATGGCACCGACGCCATTGGCGAATTGAAGAAAGCCGACAGCGGTTTCTTCGGCTCCATGCTGCCCAGCCCGCATATCGAGGGCTATAACACCGCGCTGGCGATGTACGAGTGGGTCACCACCGGCAAGGAACCGGCCAAATACACCGCCATGGACGAAGTGACCTTGATCACCCGCGCCAATTTCCAGGAAGAACTGACCAAGATCGGCCTGTGGAAATGAGCGGCGCGGCCCTGCGTTTCAATGGCATCGGCAAGGAGTTTCCCGGTGTGAAAGCCCTGGCGCAGATCAGCTTTGAAGCACGGCCGCATTCGGTGCACGCGCTGATGGGCGAGAACGGTGCCGGCAAGTCGACCCTGCTGAAAATCCTCGGCGGCGCCTACATTCCGTCCAGCGGTACGGTGCAGATCGGCGCGCAGACCATGGCCTTCAAATGCGCCGCCGACAGCATCGCCAGCGGTGTGGCGGTGATTCACCAGGAGCTGCATCTGGTGCCGGAAATGAGCGTGGCCGAGAACCTGTTCCTCGGGCATTTGCCCACGCGCTTTGGCGTGGTCAACCGGAGCCTGCTGCGCAAGCAGGCCCTGGCCTGCCTCAAGGGCCTGGCCGATGAAATCGACCCCGACGAAAAACTCGGGCGCCTGTCCCTGGGCCAGCGCCAACTGGTAGAAATCGCCAAGGCGCTGTCCCGTGGCGCCCATGTGATCGCCTTTGACGAGCCGACCAGTAGCCTCTCGGCGCGGGAAATCGACCGCTTGATGGCGATCATCACGCGCCTGCGCGAGGAGGGCAAAGTGGTGCTCTACGTGTCGCACCGTATGGAAGAAGTGTTCCGTATCTGCGACGCAGTGACGGTGTTCAAGGACGGTCGCTACGTGCGCACGTTCGAGGACATGAACACGCTGACCCACGATCAGCTGGTGACCTGCATGGTCGGTCGCGATATCCAGGATATTTACGATTACCGACCGCGTGAGCAGGGCGAAGTGGCGCTCAAGGTAGACGGCTTGCTCGGTCCTGGCCTGCGTGAACCGATCAGCTTTGAGGTGCGCAAGGGCGAGATCCTGGGCCTGTTCGGGCTGGTGGGCGCGGGGCGTACCGAGCTGTTTCGCCTGCTCAGTGGGTTGGAGCGCGCCAGTGCCGGCAGCCTGGAACTGTGCGGGCAAGCGCTGCAACTGCGCTCACCCCGGGACGCCATCTCCGCCGGGGTATTGCTGTGTCCCGAGGATCGCAAGAAAGAGGGCATCATCCCGCTGGGCAGCGTCGCTGAGAACATCAACATCAGCGCCCGTGGCGCCCATTCCACCTTTGGCTGGCTGTTGCGCGAAGGCTGGGAGAAAGGTAACGCCGACCGACAGATCCAGGCGATGCGGGTCAAAACGCCGAACGCGGCGCAGAAGATCCTGTACCTGTCCGGTGGCAACCAACAGAAAGCCATCCTTGGCCGCTGGTTGTCGATGCCGATGAAGGTCCTGCTACTGGACGAACCCACCCGGGGTATCGACATCGGCGCCAAGTCGGAGATCTACCAAATCATCCATAACCTGGCGGCCAGCGGCATAGCGGTGATCGTGGTGTCCAGTGACCTGATGGAAGTGATGGGCATCTCCGACCGCATCCTGGTGATGAGTGAAGGCGCCCTGACCGGTGAGTTGCCCCGCGCCCAAGCGGATGAAGCGCGCCTGCTGCAACTGGCGCTGCCACAGTCGCGGGCTTGAATAAGAACAAGAGGGTTTGGCTATGTCTGAGGTAAAAACTGCAAAGGGTTTCTGGCCGGGTTTCAATCAGCGCAAATTCCTCGATGACTGGGTGATGCTGCTGGCGGCACTGGGCATTTTTGTGCTCAGCGCGGTGTTCATCGATAACTTCCTCTCGCCGCTGAACATGCGCGGTCTGGGCCTGGCGATTTCGACCGTCGGTATTGCTGCGTGCACCATGTTGTTCTGCCTGGCCTCAGGGCACTTCGACTTGTCGGTAGGCTCGGTGATCGCCTGCGCCGGGGTGGTGGCGGGCATCGTGATGCGCGACACCGACAGCGTGGCACTCGGCGTGTCGGCAGCCTTGGCCATGGGCTTGGTGGTAGGGCTGATCAACGGCATTGTGATTGCCAAGCTGCGCATCAACGCGTTGATTGCCACCCTGGCGACCATGCAGATCGTGCGCGGCCTGGCCTATATCTTCTCCAACGGCAAGGCGGTGGGGGTGATGAACGAAGGGTTCTTCGTGTTCGGCAACGGCCAGTTGCTGGGCGTGCCGGTGCCGATCATCATCACCGTCCTGTGCTTTGTGTTCTTTGGCTGGCTGCTCAATTACACCACCTATGGGCGCAACACCATGGCCATTGGCGGCAACCAGGAAGCGGCGTTGCTCGCCGGGGTCAATGTCGATCGCACCAAGATCATCATCTTTGCCGTGCACGGTTTGATCGGCGCCTTGGCCGGGGTGATCCTCGCGTCACGCATGACCTCGGGCCAGCCGATGATTGGCCAGGGTTTCGAGCTGACGGTGATTTCGGCGTGCGTGCTGGGCGGGGTGTCGTTGAGCGGCGGTATCGGCATGATCCGCCATGTGATTGCCGGGGTGTTGATTCTGGCGATCATCGAGAATGCGATGAACCTGAAGAACATCGATACCTTTTACCAATATGTGATTCGTGGCTCGATCCTGTTGCTGGCGGTGATAATCGACCGCATGAAACAACGCTAATGGTCGCCCTGTGAAGATCAAACTGTGGGAGCTGGCTTGCTGTGGCGAGCAAGCTTGCTGTGGCGAGCAAGCTTGCTTGCGCTGGGGTGCGAAGCGCCCCCAAAAGCCGGCTCCAGCTGCGCTGTCGAACGGGAGCAAGCTCCCTCGCCACAGCAAGCCAGCTCCCAGCTTGGATCTCCTGTGTTCAAGAGGGCGGTATTTGCCATAATGCCCCCGCTTTCATACTTATAGGCCCGATATGCAGGAAAACGCCCACACCCCCGTCAAAGACGCCGCCCCCACCGGCACCCAGACCCTGTTGCGCGGCCTGGGCGTGGTGCAAGCGGTGGCGGCTGGTGCGCGGGATCTCAAGGAGATCGCCCGGCGCATCGGCACCACGCGCAGCACAACGCACCGCCTGGCCAGTTGCCTGGTGGACGAGCGTTACCTGCGCGTGGTGCCCCAGGTCGGTTATCTGCTGGGGCCCAAGCTGATCGAGTTGGGGTTCCAGGCCCGTGAAGAGTTGCCCTTGGTGAACCTGGCGGTGCCCTACCTGGATGAGTTGTCGGCGCTGACCGGCGATACCATTCACCTGGCGATTCGTGAGTACGACGAGGTGCTTTACCTGCACAAGAACCCCGGCCGCAATGGGCCGGAAATGCGCTCGCGGGTCGGCCATCGCATGCCGCTGGCGCGCACCGGTATCGGCAAGGCGTTGATGCTGGATGATTCGCCGCAGGAGTGGCAGCGCTTGTACGAGGCGAGCTTGCCGGCGGTGGGCAAGAGCCTGCAATGGCCGCAGCACCCGGAGCAATCCTGGGCGCAGTTCGAACAGCGCATGCATGAGTATGTCGAGGGTGGCTACGCGTTTGACCTCGAAGACAACGAACCTTCGATCCGCTGCGTGGCCGCACCGGTGCGCGATGCCAGCGGGCGCATTGTCGCCGGCATCAGCATTGCCAGTACGGTGCCCTATATGCCGCTGGAGAAAATGGCCGAACTGATCCCTGTGATCAAACAGGTCGCAGCCCGGCTGTCAGCGGAGTTGGGCGCCAAGGCCTGATCAGGCTTTCAGGCTCGCCATGTCGATGACAAAGCGGTACTTCACATCACCGGCAATCATGCGCGCATAAGCTTCGTTGATCTGGCGAATGTCGAGCATCTCGATGTCGCAGGTAATGCCATGCTCGGCGCAGAAATCCAGGACTTCCTGGGTTTCGGCAATGCCGCCGATCAGCGAGCCGGCCAAGACTTTACGACCCAGCACCAGCTTGGCAGCGTTGACGGGTGGGTCCACCGGCTCGATCAGGCCGACCAGGATATGCACGCCGTCAAAGCGCAGCACATCGAGGTAGGGGTTCAGGTCGTGCTGCACCGGGATGGTGTCCAGCAAGAAGTCGAAGTGCCCGGCAGCAGCTTTCATTTGCTCGGCATCAGTGGACACGATCACATGGTCGGCGCCCTGGCGACGGCCTTCCTCGGCCTTGCTGGCCGAGCGCGTGAACAACGTGACTTCGGCGCCCATGGCTTTGGCGAACTTGATGCCCATGTGGCCCAGGCCACCCATGCCGAGGATCCCGACTTTATCGCCGGCTTTCACGCCGTAGTGCTTGAGGGGCGAGTAGGTGGTAATGCCTGCGCACAGGATCGGCGCAGCGCTGGCCAGGTCGAGTTTGGCCGGGATCTTCACCACAAAGTGTTCACTGACCACGATGCTGTCGGAGTAGCCACCCATGGTGTTGCTGCCATCCACGCGGTCCGGCGTGGCGTAGGTCATGGTCGGGCCTTCGAGGCAGTATTGCTCAAGGTCTGATTGGCAGGCTTCGCAGTGACGGCACGAGTCGACCATGCAGCCTACGCCCACCAGGTCACCGACTTTATGCGCAGTGACGTTGGCGCCGACCGCGGTGACTTTGCCGACAATCTCGTGGCCCGGCATCAGCGGGTACACGGCGATGCCCCATTCGTTGCGCGCCTGGTGGATGTCGGAGTGGCACACGCCGCAGTAAAGAATCTCGATGGCCACGTCATCGACGCGCGGGCTGCGGCGTTCAAATGACATCGGGGCGAGGGGCGTGGTGGCCGACTGGGCGGCGTAACCGATGGCGGTGTACATAGTAAACCTCACAAAAGCTTGGACTTCAGAGGCGGCGAATTCTGCGCGCAGGCCTTTGGCGCGAACATGGCAAATGCTCCGAGTCTCATGCCTATTCGTCCGGCAGTGCCAGAGCTTTGGATATATTGGCCGCCAGACCTGCGATGATGCTGTCATCCCTCATTCGCGAAGTTTTTTGCCATGCTGTTGACCCGCCATTTGGACGCCAATGCCACGCTGGTTGCCTTGATCGAAGGGCTCACGCCCCGCGACGGTTTTTCCCCGACTCACTTGCCTGGTGTGCAAGTGCTGCGCGCCAGTTGCGATGTGGCGCGTGGGCCGCAGATCTATGAGCCAAGCCTGATGTTCGTGGCCCAGGGCAGCAAGGTCGCCTACCTTGGCCCGCGCACGCTGGAGTATGGCGCCGGGCACTACCTGATCCAGGCCATGCCGGTGCCGTTCGAATGCGAGACCTTTGCCATGGCCCCCGAGGCGCCGTTGTATGGCGTGACGGTAGGCATCGATCGGGTGGTGTTGGGCGAGTTGGTGATTGCCATGGGCATGCAAGCCGGGCCGCCGCCGACCGCGCAGACCTTGGAGTCGATGAGTTCGGTGGTGCTGGACGATACGATGCGCGGCTGCGTCGAGCGGTTGTTGCAGTGCCTGCACGATCCGCTGGAAAGCCGGATCATGGGGCCTGCGCGGGTGCGCGAATTGTTGTTCACCGCCTTGCGTGGCCCTCAGGCGGATGTGTTGCGTGCGCTGGTGGAACAACAGGGGCAGTTTTCGCGCATCGCCACCTCATTGAATCACCTGCATGCCCATTACGCCGAGCCGCTGAATATCGAGACGTTGGCCGGGTATGCGCACATGAGTGCGTCGACCTTTCATGAGCATTTCAAACGCTGCACCTTGTTGTCACCGGTGCAGTACCTCAAGCGCCTGCGGCTATTGAAGGCCCAGCAGTTGCTGCTGGTGGAAGGCATGAGCGTGGCGCAGGCGGCGCACAAGGTGGGGTACCAGAGCACGTCGCAGTTCAGTCGGGAGTACAAGCGCTATTTCCTGCGCAACCCGGGGGAAGAGCGGGCCGCCTGACACCACGAGGTTATTGTGGGAGCTGGCTTGCCTGCGATAACGGTGGGTCAGCTATACATTTGGCACCTGAAGACCGCCATCGCAGGCAAGCCAGCTCCCACATATTGATCGATGTCGCCCACAAAAAAGGCTCCCATTTCGGGTAATGCCAGTCAGTTAAGAGCTAGAGCAGACAACCAGTGACTTGTGGCGAGGGAGCTTGCTCCCGCTGGACTGCGTAGCAGTCCCATTTTTGGGGCCGCTTCGCGCCCCAGCGGGAGCA
>NZ_JAFCVN010000020.1:0-49864 GCF_049897065.1 Pseudomonas sp. DWP2-2
GGCGACCGGCTCGACGGGCTGGGGCAACTGTATCCAAGATAGTGTCCACTAAAAAATGGTGTCCACTATCTTGGCCAATTTGGAGGGCTGTCAGGAGAGGGTGCTGGCCGGACGGTTACTGTGGATGTTCATAACTTGCAAGAAGGGTGAATCCTCAGATCCATCCAGTATCTGTTCTTGCGCCAACGCTTGATCAAGTGCCAAACGAGCATTTGTGTAAGCGCCATCGCGCAACCACTCTGAAGAAAATGCGGAAGCAATGCGATGTCCGCGCCTGAAAGCCACCAAAAAATCCAGCTGTAAAGCAACCCGGATGAGTTCAGCTTGGTTGGTAGATCGAAGACTACGTTTCACCTCCAACCAATCCGCAGCTGGATCACCCGTGAATCTAAGATTTAAGTCGGAGATCAGGATTCGCAATGATCTTGCGATATTAATATTTAACGCTTTTCCACTCCTAATTTTCAGAGCCTGTTCTTTCAATTTTGCTACGTCTTTTCTTGCTTGCCCCGTCGCACTGCGGGCGGCAGCGATTAGCTCCATACCGGTAGCGACGTGAGTTTCCATTTGCTCCAGGTTCTTCGGCTCCAATAAAAATGCAGCAAACCGTGCAGACAACAGCGATTCTGCTTCATCGAAAAGCAACTTGTGATTTATAACCTTGCCCACATTTGAGCCAAGCGCGTTCAGCGCATTAGACATTTTTAATGCGCTTCTATTGTTAGAAACCAAGATAGCTATGGACTCTGGGAATGAGCCCGTCTGCGCCTTAGTAGCATCGTAAAGCTGAGACAGAGCGCGACGCAGCAGATGGTTCCAATTTGGAGGCGGCTTCTCAGGCCTGTAAGACAGCGTCGAGACCCCCTTGTAGGAAGCACCACGCACTTCGCCACTTAGGATGTCATTGCCAAAAGCTAGAATTTCAGAATCAGGACTTCGGTGATTTTGAGCCCCAAGATCAACCTCATGGGGATGAAGTACGTCTCGAATTGCGATGATGCGTTCAGGTCCAACGCCCGGAAGGAAGTCGAATATCTGCTGTTCGAGATCTGCGAGGCATAAGATCTGCGTATATGGAGCAAGCATCCCGATACACTGCCAAGCCTGATCCCCGGTATCTTGGGCTTCATCCACGATTATGAGTGGGTGCCGGCTTGCCAGGGAGGACAGCAGATGTTTACTGAGACTGAGTAACCTCACAACGTTTTGCGCAAATAGATCGAAAGCAACCCTACCGTCTACTCGGAAGAGTTGTTCTCGCTCCGCCTGCCAGTCAGCCCAACCTTCATCTCGCTCATCGATTCCACCAGAAATAGCTTTCTCATCCTGGGGTAATAGAATTGAAAGCTTGTATGGAACACCAAGTAGATAACCATGTGCTTTCAAGATGCTCCAGAAAAATGAGTGAAATGTCTGGATGGACAGTTGCTCTCGCTCCTCGCTGGAGGATTCAAGCTTGGCGGCGTCGAGTATCCGAGCAACTGCTGCGCGGGAAAAGCTGAGAAACAGCACCGACTGTCCTGGCTGCATGCCACGCTTAATGCGTTGTACGGCTTTTCGAAGGGCGACCGTTGTCTTGCCGCTACCTGGGCCGCCCATTACAAGAATGTGGCCCTCACATGCTAATACGCTATCGCGCAGTCCGCAGGCGTCTTTCATATCTTCGGCGGCCATGCATCGTCCCCTACCTCCTGCTCCGGACCGTCATTGATCGGTGGTGGCAAAGGAAAGAGCGCATAAATCGAAGTTAAAAATTTAGTTACCGTTTCCGGCAGCTCGTGAATCGCACATTCATCAAGGAGGCGAGCGGACCAACCAGCTCCCTTGTTACTTCCCAAAACGTCTCTTGCTAAACCTCTTACCATCTCGTCGCTGGGACGCTGGTCAGGAATCGCGGCATTACCATTCTCGTTGTTGGCCTTCAACGTGGTCAGAAATGACCACAGGCGATCCGCAGGCACCTCAGTAGAAAGTAGGCCTTCGAATCCTTTGTAGGCATGCTCTACGTTGATTTCATAATTATCAGCGAGTGCTTTCGCCTGCTCGGCTTTGCGTATGTGCTTGTAGTCGAAGTCATAAAATCCGAATGTGCGAAGTCCCAACGTCTTAAAAAACTTACCGAATTTCGGCATGTTCGATTCGCCGTCTGCATCGAAGAAAGCCACCCCTGCGATATCAAGCGGCTGGAGGGTCGGGTCGCTTTCCTCCATACGGCGAGCAACAATTGGCAATGCGTGAAATTCAGTGATCCCCTCGACAACTATCGCCGCTCTACCAAGCATGCATTCTGAAAGTCCGGAACGGGAAAAACGCTTGTAATCGTTGTCTTTCAGGCCAGTAGCGTCGGACACTTTTCTCGCAGTGACAATACCTCCATCGCGAGCAAGGAGAAGCGTTTTGCTTGGCTCAAACTTTTCAATTACAAATGGTGAGTGTGAGGTAACAAAAGCCTGTGTCGTCTTCGTTGTTAAATACTCAGCGATGCGGCGTTGAGTATGGGGCGGGACTGCAATTTCAGGCTCCTCCATAGCAAAGATAACCGTATCAGGCTTAAGGTCTGCGATGAACGACAGCAGTGCCAATACCAGGGTATTAATAGTGCCGGTGCCAGCGTGAGCGAATGGCACGTGCCCCTGATCAGGCGCTAACGCCAGGAAAAAGGTCATGGTTTTGCGTAGATGCTCGCGGGTCAGTTCTGACACATGCAGCTTCGTGGCATTGCCGTTAGACTCCAGCGCAATGTATCGAGCAAGACGCTTCTCTACAGATCGAAGAACTGGAGCAATTTCAGCGGCATCAGCTTCGATGTCGAGATTTTTCAAACGGGAGATGGTCTTTTCCCACAAGCTTGTCCTTACCCCTTTTGTGCGCAAGATGATGTCTAGCATCGATCCACGTTCAAGACTGAGCGCTCGCGAACCTGTCCTGAGGGTTCTGAGATAAAGAAATCCAAACTGGCGTTTGATCGCCTTGGGAACTGACGTCAGCTCTCCAAGTGGGGCATCTGGGCTGTGCGAAAAATAGCTTTTAGCGACAAACTCATCCTCTTCAGCGTCGTATTTACCCACCGTTTCAATTCGCAAACACGGGACTACCTCGGGGGGATTCGCTGCCTCGATCTCTCCTGGACCGAGAATTCGATTTTCAACCAGGTGCCAAAACTCGATGTTGCCGCCGCATTTGTTGCCAACCTCGCCGTTAAGCTCAATCACAACCGCTTCAATGCGCAGCTGTACCGGTTGCGGCTCGTCCCCCTCCGCTATGGGAGGGAATAAATAAATGCCGTTGTAAAAGTCGAACTCATCTATGGGCGGAAAGCGATTTAATCTGTCAGGGCCTAATACAAGATCCAAAGCTTCGCAAATCGTACTCTTGCCAACGTTGTTGGTTCCGACCATAAGGGTATGGCCATCAAAAATTAGGTTCGCGAGCCGGATGCCACGAAAATTTTGAATGGTGAGTCTGACGACTTTCATACTGTTCCTTCAGCACAAACCCAATGATCTTTTGATCATGGCATCAAAATGATTCTATGGTCACCCCATTCATTTTGGCTAGCTCATTCAATCATGGCGCAGCTACAGGAAATCCCAAAGATCGCAGCGGAATACTTTGGATTGATGAACACGATTTTTTCCGATGAGCGGACTGGATGAAGCGCAACAGGCTTTGGAGACAACTCTGAGCC
Source organism: Pseudomonas sp. DWP2-2 (assembly GCF_049897065.1). Classification (NCBI taxonomy): domain Bacteria; kingdom Pseudomonadati; phylum Pseudomonadota; class Gammaproteobacteria; order Pseudomonadales; family Pseudomonadaceae; genus Pseudomonas; species Pseudomonas sp. DWP2-2. The sequence goes on from NZ_JAFCVN010000020.1 coordinate 3,689, forward strand.
ATTTGGACGCTCGGATCTTGTCCGCAGAAAGCGAAGGATATGAAACTGATCCCGCTAATCGGGCAAAACGTGGCCCCGATTACGTCCGACCGGACGAGGGTATCTCCTTGTCAAATGGTCTTAAAATTGAATCTGTCTCGCGCTCAGAAGGCAACTTCACGCCATCGGGTGCAGGCCGATCAATATGGCTGACTTGACGATTATTCAACCTAAGGTTGAACGCGATTCTTTGCCAGCGTGCCTTCCACGCCGTTTCCCTCGCTGCGTACGCCGCGATCTCAGCCTTGAGGTGTGCGTTCTCGTTGAGCAACAACGCATTATCACCGAGCGCCTCTTGCTTTGCTTTGCCAGCCCCACCGGTCCGTAACGCTTCCTTAGCAACGCCAAAGGCTGCCTTGATCTCAGGGCGTGCATTCAGAGCCTGACGTGTAAATCCCGACATTTCCTCCACAGCGGCCCAAGACAGTTCCCCGTTTTTTTCCCCCAATGCCCAAAGGTCTAGGTCTCTGACTATTCGACGTATATCACCGTCAGTCATACGTCGAGAACGACTTTCACCATTCTTATTCACTAGCCAATGCCTCCATTTTCACAAGGTGCGGATCCACACCATAGTCAAGAAGCTGCCTTTCCATTACGCCAAGCTTTTTTGTCGCGTGCACTAGCCACTGTTCGCTTTCCCCCTTACGTTTTGATGAGTATTTCGAAGCAGCAGCCTCAACCTGCACCACGTGGGTTTTATACAATCGAATGGTTTCAGCCCGGCCATCTTCATTGGTCTTTACCCAAGAATACTCGTTGCACTCCGCTTGGCATTCGAGACCTTTTGGACAAGGGCTCTGCGCGAAGGAGTGCGTACAAAATCCTGGCCCCAGATCATGGATAGCTCTAACCTTAGCTATTAGAAATGCGTCTTTCTGCGTAACCGGGAGTTGGTGGTAAGTATCTGCAATTGGGCCTCCGACCTCGCCAAGTTTGATCATCTCACGATACATGAGCGCCTTCTTCGCCGGGCTGGAATGCTGATATGCCTTGGTATCTCGTGGGTTTGTGCGGTTAAACCAACGAGTTTGCATAAGTTCAGATAGCCCACCTTCATCCAACAAAGTATTTAGCGTGTGTCTAAATTGATGACTGGTAAACTTAAGCTGCAAATCAGACGAAACAAATTTCGCTACCAAAGGATGAATGTCCACCTTTATAAATCTTTGCAACATCGCATGACTTATGGGTTGCGCAATGGAGCGAGAATACATACCTGATGACAACCCCATAAAACGTAGAAGCAAAATATTCTCAGGAAAGTAAGTAATACCCTCCGAATCCTTGATCAGCCACTCAATCTGTCTAGGATTGTATAGAGACTGGCAATACGCAACGATCCCCGAGCGAGTGACATAGTGAGACGGATTCGCTGGCCTTATACCCTGTAGAGTGAGCTTATTGAAATCCGGAAAAGCCAGTCCATTTTTCCTTGCCCATCCATTTGCCCCAACTAAATTAGGAATCCCAAGCTCGCTTAATTCAAGACTGTAAAATCTATAATCCTCAGAAACTTTAGGAACAAAACGCAGATCCGGACCTTCACATCTCCGCATTTCTTTGGCCGTTTCCCTTGGACTTTGACTTAAATCTGAAAACTCCTGGACGCATTGTTCAATAACTTCTTCTGCTTTGGTAGGAATAAACACGCGTCTTTTAACACTTGGATCATCCCCGCTTTTAGCTTTACCTGGAAACGTGTAAATGTAGCGCTCGCCATTGGCCACCGTCCCAACCAATTGAAATGGCATCATTGCAAGCTCGCTAAAACGGCGCCCCATGAAGGCCAGAAATGTGAGCATCACAACATAAATACGAAGATTATGATCCTTGGGCACATCGAGAAACAAAACACCTAGAGCTTGGAGAACCTCGGGGCTAACCATTTTTTCAGCTTTGGTGGTCTCATTTTGCGCATCGTCCAGCCGCGTCTGTTCCCGTGAATTGACAGCACTTGGTCGGCTGAATGCGTGATAGCGATATCGAAGGCTCACATTGCACAAAAAATTCGCATCGCAATAATCAGTAAATTCGTGCAACGCCTTGTAAAGGTTATAAGCCGAGGTTTCAGAATAGTGTGAAGCAATCAAGGCACAAGCCCTATCTAACACCTCACGCTTAAGCTCCCAAACCTCAGTAGACCCAGCAATATGGGCAACATAGCCGAGCGCCGTTACAAAGTTACGCTGACTGGACATTGAAGAGGATTTTCTGTGAAACCGCAGGCACATGAGCGACTTAGCCGCCTCAGCCCACGACCCTTCGAGAGCGGCGCCTCCTAATTTCGGCGCGGTCATAAAGTTAATGGAGGCGTCACCCTTCCTTTTCCCTGGGCTGGCAGAAAGCTTACCGTCCGATATAACCCATGTGACAGCCCCCCACTCAACCGTCTCGAAGCCAAGCATTGAAAGACGTTTCGCACGCGCCACTAGCATGGCTAAATTTCGCTTTCTATCAGTCTCCAAAGAAGAGACGAATGGCGTAACTTTAGAAATTCGCTTCATGCTTTTTCGGCTTCCGACTCACACAACAATACGACCTGTTTAACCGCGTACAAAATTTCGTCTAACTGGACTGCAATCCGCGAATTACCTGCCTCCAAGACTCGCGTCCTTCGCTGGAACAAAAACTCGTAGACGGCTTGGTGATCAGCCTCCGCGTAAGCTTGAAATTTAGGGCACTTGTAGCAAGAGTAAGGTGGATATAGACCACACAAACTATCTTTGCCGCAGATACCAATGTCCTCATTGACGTCCATGCACGGAATCAGCTTACTGGGGTCATCTTCGTTTTTGACTACATCCCCAGGATGGACAACTCTCCCTCGAAAATACTTTAAAAATTCCGCATAAAAACCGACAAGAGCTTTATCCAAATGTTCAACAATTCCCTCGGCAAGCTCGAAGTAGACCTCCACATGCTGAAGATCCGAATGATCCAAAAGCTCGGCAAGCTCTCTCCTGCTTACTCCATCCAAAACGAGATTAGTGGCGAGTGTGTATCGCAACCTTCTGGCACTTATAATCAGCAACCGCCGAGTCAAAGGAGACATAATTTGGTGGCGGCGGACAAAAGACCTAAGGAGATCAGTAACACTATATGTAGCATAATGAAACAACTGATCAAGGCGCCCCGCATTGAGTGCAGATGTGTTTTGCGAAATATTTATGAACATTGGACGAGGTAGAGATACCTTCTTACCGTCGACTTGCGCCGAGCAGTCTATCGACTGGCCCGCTGCAATGAGTTCAAGAATGTATTCAGCATATTGTGTAGGAATCGGCACAACTTTCATATCTGCGCGAGGATTTTTTAGCCTTTTCTTGATCCGAGGATAATTTATAACCCATGTTGGAATCTCGGATTCAGGTGTGAGATTCACTAGGTCCTCCTCCAACAAAAGAGAAAGATTGCCTGGATTTCGCCCATGAGCGATGAAAAGTGCAAGCGCTGCCCGCTCTTGCAACTGCTTCAGAGAGCGATCAGTGGGTCGTTCCATCGCATTGATCAACTGTTGCAATTCCAAGCCCCTGTTCAGTGGGCCTTTATCAACATGCTCGTTTCTTACAGCCTCGCCTTTGGGGTTCCCCGGTAGGATTATGCTATCAAGCTCTAGAGCATACGCCTCACAGAAGCCTAGCTCGGCATAGTTTTCGGAGCACCAGATGTACCAGCGGATAGGACGATACATGCGCCAAAGCTGCTGCTCAGAGCGGGCAGTCTTGAGGGCGTTTTGAAATACACTGATTAGCGAATTTTTAAAATCCACGTTGGAAATGCTAACTGCTTCAGGACGGCTCAAAACTACCTGCCAAACGTCTTGAAACATAACCATTCCCGCATGTGTAGAAACGGTTCTCACGCGATCTACACAGTATAATTGCAACGCCAATTTTGCGTGAAAGCTTACGATCTTGGAGAAATGCCCTGTACTACCGGAAGATAAAGTATACGGAAAATACCAATCTGGGCCGACTGTGGAAAGGACGTAACCTTCAGCTGTAGTTACCTCAGCGGGAATCCACTCCCACTGATGGACCTCAAAAAGTTCTTGAACAGCGAGAGCGGCACTCATATCAAAATTCCGGTATCAGGTCAGCGTGATATTGTTTTAACACTTCATTTGCAGATTCGACTATTCCCGCACGGATATAAGTGTCCTGTGACTCAAGCCGGCTATCACCACGTATCCCGGCCAACGTTTGACGACGGTGCTCTTCATCAAAGCCCGCCTCCCGGAGCCGCCTTTCAAGAGACATCGAGAATGTGTGACGTAGCATTTTTGACGTTAGGTTTGGCGGTAGACTGTCGCAAAATGCAATACGAAGCTGTCGAAAATATTGACCCAGAGTATTCAAATGTAACGGCTCACCCTCATCGCTCACAATCAAATATTCATGGTCATCGACATCTCCGTTATCCATCATCGCTTCACGGTGTATTTCAATATATTCAGATAGTTCACGCGCAAACACGTCATTATCTAAAGGCAACTGTCTAGCGAGACGCTTAACTCTGGGTGGAGGCTGCCTATGATCGTCTGGATCGACAGGGCGACGTACAACTCGCAATTCAGAAATGCTACCGAAGACAATATCCTGAACTCTCAAACTGAGAAGCTCGCCCATCCTCAGACCATACATGAGCATAATCATCGCGCAGATATAGTTTCTGAATTTTACTGACTCATTAACTCCGATAGCTGCGGGATAGTTGTAATGTATCGCCCTATTGAAAAATTCAAGTCCTTTACGTGTAAAAGACTTTCTTAATGATGAAACTGGGGAAGCGTATGCGATAAAAGCCTTATCTATGATACGTTCAACATGCTGTTGATGCATTGTCATACGAGCGTACATTGGGTCTCGACTACTCAAGCGGCCCAACTCGACCCCAAACGCCCAAACCAAAAAATTTCTTACCGTAAGAAGGCGCTGGTTAAACGTTTCTTCACCCACTGGAATCTTTTCGGTTCCCGACCCAATGCGTGTCAGGTTTTGTGCTACAGGAGCTTTGCCCGGAACTGCCTTCTTGACTGAGTGACGCAGCCTTTCTATCAGGCCGCCATTCAGCTCGGCCTCGGTGAACATCCGGTCCGACCGAAGGCGAGACTCCAAATCGATTCCGGAGTCATCCAGCCATTCCATCAATAGGAGCAACTCCCTCCCATTACGAGTAAGGGTATTTCCACTTAGGTCCCTTCGCGAAAGAATCCACTCATTCGGAGCCGGGACTGGGAAGCCCTCACCGTCCAGAATAATTGGAATTCGCTCCCCCGTAGGGTGTTGGATTACCTCAAGCTTCATGCTCCACCTTTACACCGCACCTTATGAGAACCTTTTACTTTACATTTTCCTCTTATGTCTACTTTTTTGATGTCTTTTTTTGATGTAAAGAAAAAGCCCCGCTCTCTTTACAGAGGCGGGGCCATCTTATTTATTATAAAGTCTTTAATTTACGGGGCGTTGCAGCATTTATCCCCGCTAAAGATCTTTACATTCCGACCTTATGAGGTTCAGAACGGGATATCGTCATCAAAGCTGTCGAAATCCGGAGCCGGTTGCGGAGCAGCCTGTTGTGGTGCTGGGCGCGACTCACGCTGTGGCTGCTGGCTTGGCTGCGGACGCGACTGCTGTGGGCGCGGTGCCGAGTTGGACATGCCGCCCTGGCCCTGTTGGTCGCCCTGTGGACGGCCGCCCAGCAGTTGCATGGTGCCTTGCATGTCGACCACGATTTCGGTGGTGTAACGCTTGATGCCGTCTTTTTCCCACTCGCGGGTTTGCAGTTTGCCTTCGATGTACACCTGCGAACCTTTGCGCAGGTATTCACCGGCGATCTCTGCAACCTTGCCGAACATCGACACGCGGTGCCATTCGGTCTTCTCGACCTTCTGGCCGGTCTGCTTGTCGGTCCACTGTTCGCTGGTCGCCAGGCTCAGGTTGGTCACGGCGTTACCGTTAGGCAAGTAGCGAACTTCGGGATCCTGGCCGCAAGTACCGACCAATATGACTTTGTTAACCCCACGGGCCATAACGTTCTCCTAGGCTGGGCGCGCTGTTGGCACTGGGTTGACCAGTTGCTCGAGCGTCGCGCGATCCAATAATTCGGTGTCCAATTTGATGTAAATGGCCGCCTCTTCAGCGACCACGACTGCATCCGTTACCCCTACGACAGCCTTCAGGCGCTCTACCAGGCCGGCTTCGCGGATCGCTTCGGGCGATAGCGGCAAACGCAGACTGGTGACGTAGGGAGGTTCGCGCATGGTAACAGCAAAGACCAGCCAAAGTGCAGCCAGCCCGGCGCATCCGAGGAACACAACCGACAAACCGCCATGCTGGAACATCCAGCCGCCCATGATGCCGCCCAACGCGGAACCCAGGAACTGGCTGGTGGAATACACCCCCATGGCCGTGCCCTTGCCGCCTGCCGGTGAAACTTTACTGATCAATGACGGCAACGACGCTTCGAGCAGGTTGAAGGCGGTGAAAAACACCACCGTACCGATCACCAATGCTCGCAGGCTGTCGCCGAACTGCCAGAAGAATAGTTCAGTGAGCATCAATGTCGCGACGGCGCCGAGTAAAACTCGTTTCATTTTGCGTTTCTTCTCGCCATAGATGATGAACGGGATCATGGCGAAGAACGAAATCAACAGCGCAGTGAGGTAGACCCACCAGTGCTGTTCCTTGGGCAGGCCGGCTTTTTCCACCAGGGCCAGGGGCAAGGCGACGAAGCTGCACATCAGCATGGCGTGTAATACGAAGATACCTAAATCCAGGCGCAGCAAGTCCGGGTGCTTGAGCGTGGGAAGCAACGCCTTGCGTGCGACGCCCGATTCACGATGCTGCAGGGTACCGGTGGAGCGCGGCACCATAAAGGCAACGATCAGGATGCCAAACAACGCCATGCCGCCCGTGGCCAGGAACAGCCCATGCAAGCCGAACGCGCGCGTGAGCAAGGGCCCGACCACCATGGCCACGGCAAACGACAGGCCGATGGTCATGCCGATCATCGCCATGGCCTTGGTGCGGTGTTGTTCGCGGGTCAGGTCCGACAGCAGCGCCATCACGGCGGCGGAAATCGCACCGGCGCCCTGCAGGATGCGGCCGGCGATCACGCCCCAGATCGAATCGGATTGGGCCGCTAGCACACTGCCAAGGGCGAATACGATCAGCCCGAGATAGATCACCGGGCGACGGCCAATGCGGTCGGAAATAATCCCGAACGGGATCTGGAAAATCGCCTGGGTCAGGCCATAGGCACCAATCGCCAGGCCGATCAAGGCGGGGGTCGCACCTGCGAGATCCATCCCATAGGTGGCCAGCACTGGCAACACCATAAACATGCCCAGCATACGGAAGGCGAACACCAGGGCCAGCCCGCTTGCCGCTCGGGTCTCGCCGCTACTCATGCGTTCGCTGTGGGGATCGTGCATGGAAAAACCTCGTGTGAACCGGCGGCGATTCTACCAGTCCCATCGATTGAGAGGGTATATGCGGCGCTTTGCCGCGCAGCTTTCATGTAAGGCTGCAGGCGGCGTTTTGACAGTGTATATTCATCCAGTCTTTAGCCGTATACTCCGGCATCATTTACGCCCGCCGTGCGAGGCCATCTTGGACAAGATCCTGATTCGTGGGGCTAGAACCCACAACCTGAAGAACATCGACCTGACCCTGCCCCGGGACAAACTGATCGTCATCACCGGCTTGTCCGGCTCCGGCAAATCGTCCCTGGCGTTCGACACGCTGTATGCCGAAGGTCAGCGCCGCTATGTGGAATCCCTGTCGGCCTACGCCCGGCAGTTCCTGTCGATGATGGAAAAGCCCGATGTCGACACCATTGAAGGCCTGTCGCCGGCTATTTCCATCGAGCAGAAATCCACGTCCCACAACCCGCGCTCCACCGTGGGTACCATTACCGAGATCTACGACTACCTGCGCCTGCTCTACGCACGCGTGGGTATCCCCCGCTGCCCGGACCACGATATCCCCCTGGAAGCTCAGACCGTCAGCCAGATGGTCGACCTGGTGCTGGCCCAGCCCGAAGGCGCCAAGCTGATGCTGCTGGCGCCTGTCATTCGCGAGCGCAAGGGCGAACACCTGTCGGTCTTCGAAGAGCTGCGTGCCCAGGGCTTTGTACGTGCGCGCATCAACGGCAAGCTCTATGAGCTGGACGAAGCGCCGAAGCTGGACAAGCAGAAAAAGCACTCCATTGATGTGGTGGTCGACCGATTCAAGGTGCGTGCCGACTTGCAGCAGCGTTTGGCGGAATCGTTCGAAACCGCGCTGAAGCTGGCCGATGGCATTGCCCTGGTAGCGCCGATGGATGACGAGCCGGGCGAAGAGATCATCTTCTCCGCGCGCTTTGCGTGCCCGATCTGTGGCCATGCCATCAGTGAGCTGGAACCCAAGCTGTTTTCCTTCAACAACCCGGCCGGCGCCTGCCCGACTTGCGACGGCCTGGGTGTGAAGCAGTTTTTCGATATCAAGCGCCTGGTCAATGGTGACCTGACCCTGGCCGAGGGGGCGATACGCGGATGGGACAGACGTAACGTCTACTACTTCCAGATGCTTGGGTCGTTGGCCTCCCACTACAAGTTCAGCCTGGAAGTACCGTTCAACCAACTCCCGGCAGACCAGCAGAAGGTCATTCTAAATGGCAGCGGTTCGCAGAATGTCGACTTCAAATACCTGAACGATCGCGGTGATATCGTCAAGCGCTCGCACCCGTTCGAAGGCATCGTGCCGAACCTGGAACGCCGTTACCGCGAAACCGAATCGGCGAGCGTGCGCGAGGAGCTGGCGAAGTTCCTCAGCACACAGCCATGCCCGGATTGCCGTGGCACGCGCCTGCGCCGTGAAGCCCGGCATGTATGGGTGGGCGAGAAGACCTTGCCTGCAGTAACCAACCTGCCGATCGGCGATGCCTGTGAATACTTTGGCGTGCTGAAGCTGACCGGTCGTCGTGGCGAAATTGCCGACAAGATCCTCAAGGAGATTCGCGAGCGGTTGCAGTTCCTGGTCAACGTGGGCCTGGACTATCTGTCGCTGGACCGCAGTGCCGATACCCTGTCTGGCGGTGAGGCACAGCGCATTCGCCTGGCCAGCCAGATCGGCGCGGGCCTTGTGGGCGTGCTGTATATCCTCGACGAGCCGTCGATTGGCTTGCACCAACGAGATAACGACCGCCTGCTGGGCACGCTGAAACACCTGCGCGATATCGGCAATACCGTGATCGTGGTGGAGCATGATGAAGACGCTATCCGCCTGGCGGACTACGTGGTCGATATCGGCCCCGGCGCGGGCGTGCATGGTGGCCATATCGTTGCTGAAGGCACGCCTGCCGAGGTGATGGCACATCCTGATTCACTGACCGGCAAATACTTGTCGGGGCGTGTGAAGATTGAAGTACCCGCCAAGCGAACGCCGCGTAACAAGAAGATGGCGCTGCATCTCAAGGGCGCGCGCGGGAACAACCTGCGCAATGTCGACCTGGAGATTCCGCTGGGCCTGCTGACCTGCGTGACCGGTGTTTCCGGTTCGGGCAAGTCGACGCTGATCAACAACACCCTGTTCCCACTGAGTGCCACCGCCCTGAATGGCGCGACCACCCTGGAAGCGGCGGCTCACGACAGCATCAAGGGCCTGGAACATCTGGACAAGGTGGTCGACATCGACCAGAGCCCGATTGGGCGTACGCCTCGCTCCAACCCAGCCACCTACACCGGGCTGTTTACCCCTATCCGTGAGTTGTTCGCTGGCGTGCCAGAGTCGCGCTCACGGGGTTATGGGCCGGGCCGCTTCTCGTTCAACGTCAAGGGCGGCCGCTGTGAAGCGTGCCAGGGCGATGGCCTGATCAAGGTGGAAATGCACTTCCTGCCGGACATCTACGTGCCGTGCGATGTGTGCAAGAGCAAGCGCTACAACCGCGAGACCCTGGAGATCAAGTACAAGGGCAAGAGCATCCACGAGACCTTGGAAATGACGATCGAGGAAGCTCGCGAGTTCTTCGACGCAGTGCCGGCGCTGGCGCGCAAGCTGCAGACGCTGATGGATGTGGGCCTGTCGTACATCAAGCTGGGGCAGTCAGCGACCACGCTGTCGGGTGGCGAGGCGCAGCGGGTCAAGCTGTCTCGCGAGCTGTCCAAGCGTGATACCGGCAAAACCTTGTATATCCTCGATGAGCCGACCACTGGCCTGCACTTCGCGGATATCCAGCAGTTGCTGGACGTACTGCACCGCTTGCGGGACCACGGCAATACCGTGGTGGTGATCGAGCACAACCTTGATGTGATCAAGACTGCCGACTGGCTGGTAGACCTGGGGCCAGAAGGTGGTTCTAAGGGTGGCCAGATCATCGCAGTGGGCACTCCGGAGCAGGTTTCCGAAATGCCTCAATCGCACACCGGTTACTACTTGAAACCGTTGCTGGAACGCGACAGGGCCTGATTTTTTCATCGCCCAATAAAAAGCCCCTGCCACTTTGCGGTGACGGGGGCTTTTTTATAGCCGGGAATCAGAACTGCGATTGCAGGTAATTTTCCAGGCCGATCAACTTGATCAGGCCCAACTGCTTTTCCAGCCAGTAGGTGTGATCTTCTTCGGTGTCATTCAACTGCACCCGCAATATTTCCCGGGTGACATAGTCGTTGTGCTGTTCGCAAAGCTCAATGCCCTTGCAGAGTGCGGCACGGACCTTGTACTCAAGGCGAAGATCGGCAGCGAGCATGTCAGGCACTGTGGTACCCACGTCCAGATCATCAGGACGCATACGCGGCGTGCCTTCGAGCATCAGAATGCGGCGCATCAGGGCGTCAGCGTGCTGTGCCTCTTCTTCCATTTCGTGGTTGATACGCTCATAGAGCTCGGTAAAGCCCCAGTCTTCGTACATACGCGAATGGATGAAATATTGGTCACGAGCTGCCAGTTCGCCCGTCAGCAACGTGTTGAGGTAATCGATTACGTCGGGGTGACCTTGCATCGCCCTACATCTCCCTGCTTGAAAGACTGTAGTTTGAACCATGCTGACTTGAAGGTCACGGGACAAACGGCAGAAAAGTGAAGATTTCCGGAGAAAAGTAGCTGAAATAACGCAAAAACCGCCCAAATGAGGGCGGTTCTGCTTATCGTTTAGAGTCAGTTAAGCGATACACCCAATGCCTTTGCAATTGCTTCTCCATAAGCCGGGTCGGCCTTATAGAAGTGCTGCAGTTGACGCTGGACCACATCGCTGGAAACCCCAGCCATTGCGCCCGCGATGTTATTGGTGAGCAACGCTTTTTGCTCATCATTCATCAGACGGAACAGCGCACCGGCGTGGCTGTAGTAGTCCGTATCTTCGCGGTGATCGTAACGATCGGCGGCACCGCTCAGGGCCAGTGCTGGCTCTGCATATTGCGGGGCTTGTTTTGGTGCGTCGGCATAGCTGTTTGGCTCGTAGTTCGGAGCCGCCCCACCATTGCTGCCGAAAGCCATGGAACCGTCACGCTGGTAGCTGTTAACCGGGCTACGTGGCGCGTTCACCGGCAGTTGCTGGTGGTTAGTGCCGACACGGTAGCGGTGAGCATCTGCGTAGGCGAACACCCTACCTTGGAGCATACGGTCTGGGGACAGGCCAACGCCTGGGACCATGTTGCTTGGGCCAAATGCAGCCTGCTCAACTTCTGCGAAGTAGTTTTGCGGATTACGGTTGAGCTCCAGCTCACCCACTTCAATCAACGGGAACTCTTTTTGCGACCAGGTCTTGGTCACATCAAACGGGTTCTCGTAATGGGCATTCGCCTGTGCCTCGGTCATGATCTGGATGCACACGCGCCATTTGGGGAAGTCACCGCGCTCGATTGCACCAAACAGATCGCGCTGGGCGTAGTCAGGATCGGTACCCGCCAAGCGGGCAGCCTCGGCCGGCGCCAGGTTCTTGATGCCTTGCTTGGTCTTGTAGTGCCACTTCACCCAATGACGCTCGCCCTGGGCATTGATCAGACTGTAAGTGTGGCTGCCGAAACCATGCATGTGGCGATAGCCGTCCGGGATGCCACGGTCCGAAAACAGAATGGTGACCTGATGCAGCGCCTCTGGTGAGTGCGACCAGAAGTCCCACATCATCTGCGCGCTTTTCAGGTTGCTCTGCGGCAGGCGTTTCTGGGTGTGGATAAAGTCCGGGAACTTCAGCGGATCACGGATAAAGAACACAGGGGTGTTGTTACCGACGATGTCCCAGTTACCTTCCTCGGTGTAGAACTTCAAGGCGAAACCACGTGGATCGCGCTCAGTGTCGGCCGAACCGCGCTCCCCACCCACCGTGGAGAAACGCAAGAACGTAGGGGTCTGCTTGCCAACGGACTCGAACAATTTGGCGCTGGTGTATTGGGTAATGTCTTTTGTCACCGTGAAGGTACCGAAGGCACCCGAACCTTTGGCGTGCACGCGACGCTCAGGGATGTTTTCACGGTTGAAGTGAGCGAGCTTCTCGATCAGGTGAAAATCGTCGAGCAGCAAGGGGCCACGAGGGCCGGCGGAACGTGAGTTCTGATTGTCCGCAACGGGCGCGCCGCTGGCGGTGGTAAGGACTTTATTCTGGCTCATGCGCATCTTCCTCAGGTCGGGCTTGAAACTGCCGGCTAATCGGCTTGGAGGGAGTATTGACCATCCACATGACACCTACAAATTCATTAAATTGTAGGCTTCAATAGAAAATAACTACCAACATGCCCGACGCTCATAGTGAAGCGTGCCGCCTGAAGATTCTTGTACGTAACGCGCTTTTGTTACGCGCACAAAAAACCGGGCACTAGGCCCGGTTTTTCGTTGCAGCTTGTCGTATTACTCGGCGCTTACAGCTTCGCCGGCAGTAGCACGATCAACCAACTCGACGTACGCCATAGGCGCGTTGTCGCCAGCGCGGAAACCGCACTTGAGGATGCGCAGGTAGCCGCCCTCACGGGTAGCGTAACGCTTGCCCAGGTCGTTGAAGAGCTTACCAACGATAGCTTTCGAACGAGTACGGTCGAAAGCCAGACGGCGGTTAGCCAGGCTGTCTGTCTTGGCCAAAGTGATCAGCGGCTCAGCAACGCGACGCAGTTCTTTAGCTTTCGGCAGTGTAGTTTTGATCAGCTCGTGCTCGAACAGCGACACCGCCATGTTTTGGAACATGGCCTTGCGGTGCGAGCTGGTACGGCTCAGGTGACGACCACTTTTACGATGACGCATGGTTCATTCCTTACCAAACTCACGTTCGGTGATTACGACGATCAGGCAGTCGCCTTGTCGTCCTTCTTAAGACTTGCAGGCGGCCAGTTGTCGAGGCGCATGCCGAGGGACAGACCGCGGGAGGCCAGAACGTCCTTGATTTCAGTCAAGGATTTCTTGCCCAGGTTCGGAGTCTTCAACAGTTCTACTTCGGTGCGCTGGATCAGGTCACCGATGTAGTAAATGTTTTCCGCCTTAAGGCAGTTAGCCGAACGTACAGTCAGTTCCAGATCGTCAACCGGGCGAAGCAGGATCGGATCGATCTCGTCTTCCTGCTCGATTACCACTGGTTCGCTGTCACCTTTGAGGTCGACGAACGCAGCCAACTGCTGTTGCAGAATGGTTGCAGCGCGGCGGATAGCCTCTTCAGGATCCAGGGTACCGTTGGTTTCCAGATCAATAACCAGCTTGTCCAGGTTAGTACGCTGCTCGACACGGGCGTTTTCCACCACGTATGCGATACGGCGAACCGGGCTGAACGAAGAGTCAAGCTGCAAGCGACCAATGCTGCGGCTTTCGTCTTCATCGCTCTGACGCGAGTCGGCCGGTTCATAACCACGACCACGAGCTACAGTGAGCTTCATGTTCAGGGCGCCGTTAGACGCCAGGTTAGCGATTACGTGATCGGGGTTAACGATCTCGACATCATGATCCAGCTGAATATCGGCAGCGGTAACCACCCCCGAACCCTTCTTCGACAAGGTCAGCGTAACTTCGTCACGGCCGTGCAGCTTGATAGCCAGACCTTTAAGGTTCAACAGGATTTCAATTACGTCTTCCTGTACACCTTCGATGGCGCTGTACTCGTGGAGCACACCGTCAATCTCGGCCTCGACTACTGCACAGCCGGGCATTGAGGACAACAGGATGCGGCGCAGCGCGTTGCCCAGGGTGTGGCCAAAACCACGCTCGAGAGGCTCGAGAGTAATTTTGGCGCGGGTTGGACTGACAACCTGCACATCAATGTGGCGGGGTGTCAGGAACTCATTTACCGAAATCTGCATGGATGCACCTATTTTCTAGCCCTTACTTGGAGTAGAGCTCGACAATCAGGCTTTCGTTGATGTCGGCGGACAGATCACTGCGAGCAGGAACGTTCTTGAAAACGCCCGACTTCTTCTCAGTGTCTACTTCTACCCATTCTACGCGGCCACGTTGGGCACACAGATCGAGAGCTTGGACAATGCGAAGTTGGTTTTTTGCTTTCTCGCGAACTGCGACCACGTCACCAGCACGAACCTGGTAGGACGGAACGTTTACGGTCTGACCGTTAACGCTGATCGACTTGTGCGATACCAGCTGACGGGATTCGGCACGAGTCGAACCAAAGCCCATACGGTATACAACGTTGTCCAGACGGCATTCGAGCAGTTGCAGCAGGTTTTCACCGGTTGCACCTTTCTTGCCAGCAGCTTCTTTGTAGTAGCCGCTGAACTGACGCTCGAGAACGCCGTAGATACGACGGACCTTCTGCTTTTCACGCAGTTGGGTGCCGTAGTCGGACTGGCGACCGCGGCGTTGGCCGTGGATACCAGGTGCTGCTTCAATGTTGCACTTCGATTCGATCGCGCGCACGCCGCTCTTCAGGAAGAGATCGGTGCCTTCGCGACGAGCGAGTTTGCATTTTGGACCAATGTAACGAGCCATTCTTTACAATCTCCTGGATTACACGCGGCGCTTCTTCGGCGGACGGCACCCGTTGTGCGGGATTGGCGTCACGTCGGTGATGCTGGCGATCTTATAGCCACAGCCGTTCAAAGCACGGACAGCAGACTCACGACCTGGACCTGGACCTTTGACGTTAACGTCGAGGTTTTTCAGGCCATATTCCAGCGCAGCTTGACCAGCACGTTCAGCAGCTACTTGAGCAGCAAACGGGGTGGACTTGCGGGAACCGCGGAAACCCGAACCACCGGAGGTAGCCCAAGAAAGCGCGTTACCTTGACGGTCGGTGATGGTCACGATGGTGTTGTTAAAAGATGCATGGATGTGGGCGATGCCATCAACCACTGTCTTTTTAACTTTTTTACGAGGACGAGCAGCAGGTTTTGCCATGATAATTTTCCTGTCGATTCGCTGGGGCGATTACTTGCGGATCGGCTTACGCGGACCTTTACGGGTACGCGCGTTAGTCTTGGTACGCTGACCGCGTACTGGAAGACCACGACGATGACGCAGACCGCGATAGCAACCGAGGTCCATCAAACGCTTGATTTTCATGTTGATTTCGCGACGCAGGTCACCTTCAGTGGTGAACTTCGCCACTTCGCCACGCAGCTGTTCAATCTGCTCGTCGCTCAGATCCTTGATCTTAGCGGCTGGGTTTACCCCAGCAACTGCGCAAATTTTCTGCGCAGTAGTGCGACCAACACCATAGATGTAGGTCAGCGAGATAACAGTGTGCTTGTTATCTGGAATGTTAACGCCTGCAATACGGGCCATTCAGTGGGACTCCAATTGACAGCTACCTACGCCCCGGAAGCCAAGAAATAGGGCGCGAGATAATATCGCTGTAATAACAAATAATCAACCCGGCAGCGCACTAGCTGCCGGGCTTCAAGCGGATCACACTCAGCCTTGGCGCTGTTTGTGACGCGGTTCCGCGCTGCAAATTACTCGAACAACACCTTCGCGGCGAATAATCTTGCAGTTACGGCACAGCTTTTTCACCGATGCACGAACTTTCATCACCAACTCCTCGAACCTTATGGGGTACTCAGCGCAACATGCCGCTGCCGTAGCCCTTCAGGTTGGCTTTCTTCATCAGGGATTCGTACTGGTGCGAAACGAGGTGCGATTGTACTTGGGACATGAAGTCCATCACAACCACGACCACGATCAGCAACGAGGTCCCGCCAAGGTAGAACGGAACGTTTGCTGCAACCACCAGGAACTGGGGCAACAAGCACACGGCCGTCATATATAGAGCACCGAACAGGGTCAAACGGGTCAGAACGCCATCAATGTAGCGTGCCGACTGCTCACCTGGACGGATACCCGGAATAAAGGCACCGGACTTCTTCAGGTTTTCCGCTACGTCTTTCGGATTGAACATCAACGCCGTATAGAAGAAGCAGAAGAAAATAATCCCTGCACTAAACAGCAGAATATTCAACGGCTGACCAGGAGCGATCGACTGAGAGAGGTCCTGCAGCCAGCCCATATTTTCAGACTGACCAAACCAGGTACCCAACGAAGCCGGAAACAGCAAGATGCTGCTCGCGAAAATTGCCGGAATAACACCGGCCATATTCACTTTCAGCGGCAAGTGGCTGGTCTGCGCAGCAAAGACCTTACGGCCCTGCTGACGCTTGGCGTAGTGAACAGCAATACGACGCTGGCCACGCTCAATGAACACCACAAAACCGATAATCGCTACTGCCAGCAAACCGATGGCAACCAAGGCGAAGATATTGATATCACCCTGACGCGCAGACTCGAAAGACTGCCCGATTGCTCTCGGAAGACCGGCGACGATACCTGCGAAAATCAACATCGAGATACCGTTACCAACACCACGCTCAGTAATCTGCTCACCCAGCCACATCATGAACATCGCACCAGCCACAAACGTGGATACCGCGACGAAATGGAAGCCAAAGTCACCAGTGAACGCAACGCCCTGCCCTGCCAGGCCAACGGACATGCCGATAGCTTGAACCAGGGCGAGGACGACAGTGCCGTAGCGGGTGTACTGGCTAATCTTGCGACGGCCAGCTTCACCTTCCTTCTTCAACTGCTCCAGCTGCGGGCTGACGGCTGTCATCAGCTGCATGATGATCGATGCCGAGATATACGGCATGATCCCCAGTGCAAAGATGCTCATCCGCTCCAGCGCGCCGCCGGAAAACATGTTGAACAAGCTAAGAATGGTCCCCTCATTCTGTCGAAACAGGTCTGCGAGTCGGTCCGGGTTGATACCTGGAACCGGGATGTGTGCGCCTATTCGGTAGACGATAATCGCCAGGAACAGAAAACGCAGACGAGCCCAAAGTTCAGACATACCGCCTTTGCCGAGCGCTGAGAGAGCACCTTGCTTAGCCATTTATTCCTCGAACTTGCCGCCAGCTGCTTCGATAGCCGAACGCGCACCTTTGGTGGCGCCGATTCCCTTGCCGATAGTGACAGCGCGAGTCACTTCACCGGACAGCATGATTTTCACACGCTGTACGTTGACGTTGATCACGTTGGCATCTTTCAGGGTCTGCACAGTAACGATGTCGCCTTCCACTTTAGCCAGCTCGGACAGACGCACTTCTGCGCGGTCCATGGCTTTCAGGGATACGAAACCGAACTTAGGCAGGCGACGATGCAGCGGCTGTTGACCGCCTTCAAAGCCTGGAGCGATGGTGCCACCGGAACGGGAGGTTTGACCTTTGTGGCCACGGCCACCAGTCTTACCCAAACCGCTACCGATACCACGGCCCGGACGATGCTTTTCGCGACGGGAACCCGGCGCTGGACTCAGATCATTGAGTTTCATCGATTAACCCTCTACACGCAGCATGTAGTAAGCCTTGTTGATCATCCCGCGATTCTCGGGAGTATCCTGGACTTCTACAGTGTGACCGATGCGACGCAGACCCAAACCTTTAACGCACAATTTGTGGTTAGGGATGCGGCCGGTCATGCTTTTGATCAGCGTTACTTTAACGGTAGCCATGATCAGAAGATCTCCTTGACAGTCAGGCCACGCTTGGCAGCGATGGACTCAGGAGATTGCATAGCCTTCAGACCCTTGAAAGTGGCGTGAACCACGTTTACCGGGTTAGTCGAGCCGTAGCACTTGGCCAGAACGTTCTGAACGCCAGCAACTTCGAGGACAGCACGCATAGCGCCGCCAGCGATGATACCGGTACCTTCAGAAGCAGGCTGCATGTACACCTTCGAAGCGCCGTGAGCGGACTTCATTGCGTACTGCAGAGTGGTGCCGTTCAGATCAACTTGGATCATGTTGCGACGAGCAGCTTCCATTGCCTTCTGGATCGCAGCAGGCACTTCACGTGACTTGCCACGGCCGAAGCCAACACGCCCTTTACCATCACCCACCACGGTCAACGCGGTGAAAGTGAAGATACGGCCGCCTTTAACGGTTTTGGCTACGCGGTTAACTTGAACCAGCTTCTCAATGTAGCCTTCGTCGCGCTTTTGGTCGTTATTTGACATAACTTAGAACTCCAGCCCAGCTTCACGAGCAGCATCAGCCAGCGCTTTCACGCGGCCATGGTACTTGAAGCCAGAGCGGTCGAAAGCCACTTGCGAGACGCCAGCGGCCTTAGCACGCGTAGCGACCAGCTGGCCAACCTTTGTGGCCGCGTCGATGTTGCCAGTGGCACCATCACGCAGTTCTTTATCCAAAGTCGAGGCGCTTGCCAGGACTTTGTTGCCGTCGGCCGAGATGACCTGGGCGTAGATGTGCTGCGACGAGCGGAACACGCAGAGACGCACGACTTCGAGTTCGTGCATTTTCAGGCGTGCTTTGCGAGCGCGACGCAGTCGAGTAACTTTTTTGTCGGTCATTTGCTATGCCCTACTTCTTCTTGGCTTCTTTACGACGGACGACTTCGTCCGCGTAGCGCACACCTTTGCCCTTGTACGGCTCTGGTGGACGGAAGTCGCGGATCTCAGCGGCCACTTGACCTACCAGCTGCTTGTCGATGCCCTTGATCAGGATATCGGTCTGGCTAGGAGTCTCAGCAGTGATGCCCGCTGGCAGTTCGTAATCCACTGGGTGCGAGAAGCCAAGGGCAAGGTTCAAAACCGTGCCTTTTGCTTGCGCTTTGTAACCAACACCGACCAGCTGGAGCTTACGCTCGAAGCCTTGGCTTACGCCTTGGACCATGTTGTTTACCAACGCACGCGTGGTACCGGCCATTGCGCGAGTTTGTTGATCGCCATTGCGAGCAGCGAAACGCAGCTCACCAGCTTCTTCAACGATCTCAACGGACGAATGGATGTTCAGTTCAAGAGTACCCTTGGCACCCTTCACCGAAAGCTGTTGGCCTGCGAATTTGACTTCGACACCGGCTGGCAGCTTAACGGGGTTCTTAGCGACGCGAGACATGCTTATCCCCCCTTAGAACACAGTGCAAAGAACTTCGCCGCCGACACCGGCAGCGCGCGCAGCACGATCCGTCATCACACCTTTGTTGGTGGAGACGATAGACACGCCCAGACCGCCACGAACTTTCGGCAGATCTTCAGCGGACTTGTACTGACGCAGGCCTGGACGGCTAACGCGCTTCACTTCCTCGATGACCGAACGGCCTTCGAAGTACTTCAGCTCGATGGACAGCAGTGGTTTGATTTCGCTGCTGATCTGATAACCCGCAATGTAGCCTTCGTCTTTCAGGACTTTGGCAACAGCCACCTTCAACTTGGAAGATGGCATGCTTACGACGGACTTTTCAGCCATCTGGGCATTACGGATACGAGTTAGCATGTCCGCTAACGGGTCCTGCATACTCATGGGCTAGACGCTCCTAATACAAAAAAATTAGCCTTGCGGCTACATATGTCGCCGAGAATCTCCGAGCACAAAAAACACGGGCTCAGGCGAGCCGCGTATTTTAGACATACTCCAGAAATGAAACAAGCCCCAAAAGGGGCTTGATCCAGATTCAAGGTCACCGGCGGTCAGTATCTTGCGATTCCGACCACCTGGACGTTGAAAGTACTTACCAGCTGGCTTTAACCAGACCTGGTACGTCACCACGCATTGCCGCTTCACGCAGTTTGTTACGGCCGAGGCCGAACTTGCGGTAAACGCCGTGTGGACGACCGGTCAGGCGGCAGCGGTTACGCATGCGCGAAGCGCTTGCGTCACGTGGCTGCTTCTGCAGAGCAACTGTAGCTTCCCAACGCGCTTCTGGACTTGCGTTCAGATCAACGATGATTGCTTTCAGTGCTGCACGCTTCTTGGCGTACTTGGCAACCGTGAGCTGACGCTTCAGCTCGCGGTTTTTCATGCTCATCTTGGCCATGGTCCTACTCCAATCAGTTGCGGAACGGGAATTTGAACGCACGCAGCAGAGCGCGGCCTTCATCATCGTTCTTGGCAGTGGTGGTCAGGGTGATGTCCAGACCGCGGAGAGCATCGATCTTGTCGTAGTCGATTTCCGGGAAGATGATCTGCTCTTTAACGCCCATGCTGTAGTTACCACGACCATCGAAGGACTTGGCATTCAGGCCGCGGAAGTCGCGGACCCGAGGCAGGGAGATCGACAGCAGACGATCCAGGAATTCGTACATACGCTCACGGCGCAGAGTCACTTTGACGCCGATCGGCCAACCTTCACGGACTTTAAAGCCAGCGATGGATTTCCGAGCGTAAGTCACAACGACTTTTTGACCGGTGATCTTTTCCAGGTCAGCAACAGCGTGCTCGATGACTTTTTTGTCGCCGATCGCTTCGCCCAGACCCATGTTCAGGGTGATTTTGGTGACGCGCGGAACTTCCATCACGTTCCCGAGCTTAAGTTCTTCCTTAAGCTTAGGGGCGATTTCCTTCCGGTAAATCTCTTGTAGTCGTGCCATGGTCTAATCTACCTAGCAGTGTTCAAGCATCAACCGCTTTTTGGGTCGACTTGAAGACACGAATTTTCTTACCGTCTTCTACTTTGAAACCAACGCGGTCAGCCTTGTTGGTTTCGCCGTTGAAGATGGCGACGTTAGAAGCGTCCAGCGGAGCTTCTTTCTCGACGATACCGCCCTGCACGCCCGACATCGGGTTAGGCTTGGTATGACGCTTGACCAGGTTCAGACCACCGATAACCAGACGGTTATTAGCGAGAACCTTAAGCACCTTACCGCGCTTACCTTTGTCTTTGCCGGCGATCACGATGATCTCGTCGTCACGACGAATCTTTTGCATGTCGGATCTCCTTACAGCACTTCTGGGGCGAGCGAGACGATCTTCATGAACTTCTCAGTACGAAGTTCACGGGTCACTGGCCCAAAGATACGGGTGCCGATCGGCTCTTGCTTGTTGTTCAGAAGAACAGCAGCGTTGCCATCAAAGCGGATAATGGAGCCATCAGCACGACGTACGCCGTGACGAGTGCGGACTACAACAGCAGTCATCACTTGGCCTTTTTTCACCTTACCGCGAGGAATTGCTTCCTTCACGGTAACTTTGATGATGTCACCGATACCAGCGTAACGACGATGGGAGCCACCCAGCACCTTGATGCACATAACACGGCGAGCGCCGCTGTTATCGGCCACATCGAGCATGGATTGAGTCTGAATCATATAATTTCTCCGACCCCTAGTCCTTAGACTTCCACAGCGCGTTCGAGAACATCAACCAGTGCCCAAGACTTGGTCTTGGCCATCGGACGAGTTTCACGAATAGTGACTTTGTCGCCGATGTGGCACTGATTGGTTTCGTCGTGCGCGTGCAGCTTAGTCGAACGCTTAACATATTTACCGTAGATCGGGTGCTTAACGCGACGCTCGATCAAAACGGTGATGGTTTTGTCCATCTTGTCGCTGACAACACGGCCAGTCAGCGTACGGACAGTCTTTTCGGCTTCAGCCATGATCACTTACCTGCCTGCTGGTTGAGCACAGTCTTCACGCGAGCGATGTCACGCTTAACTTGCGAGAGCAGATGAGACTGCCCCAACTGGCCAGTTGCTTTCTGCATACGCAGATTGAACTGGTCGCGCAGCAGGCCGAGCAGTTGCTCGTTCAGCTGCTGTGCGGATTTTTCACGAAGTTCATTCGCTTTCATCACATCACCGTCCGTTTAACAAAGGAGGTGGCGAGCGGCAGCTTTGCAGCAGCCAGGGCGAAAGCCTCACGCGCCAGCTCTTCAGAAACACCCTCGATTTCATACAGGACTTTGCCTGGCTGAATCTGGGCTACCCAGTATTCCACGTTACCCTTACCTTTACCCATCCGAACCTCGAGAGGTTTTTTGGAGATCGGCTTGTCCGGGAATACACGGATCCAGATCTTGCCGCCACGTTTTACGTGACGGGTCAGAGCACGACGCGCTGACTCGATCTGACGAGCGGTGAGACGACCACGAGCTACAGACTTCAGCGCGAACTCGCCGAAGCTGACTTTGCTACCGCGCTGAGCCAGACCACGGTTGTGGCCTGTCATCTGCTTGCGGAACTTCGTACGCTTAGGTTGCAACATTTGGCGTACCCCTTACTTAGCAGCTTTTTTACGAGGCGCTGGTGCTTGTGGTTTCAGTTCTTCTTGGCGACCACCAATTACTTCGCCTTTGAAGATCCAAACCTTTACACCGATCACACCGTAAGTGGTGTGAGCTTCGTAGTTGGCATAGTCGATGTCGGCACGCAGGGTGTGCAGTGGCACACGACCTTCGCGATACCATTCAGTACGTGCGATTTCAGCACCGCCGAGACGACCGCTCACTTGGATTTTGATGCCTTTGGCACCAATGCGCATGGCGTTCTGTACGGCGCGCTTCATAGCGCGACGGAACATTACGCGACGCTCCAGCTGCTGAGCTACGCTCTGCGCAACCAGCATACCGTCGAGCTCCGGCTTGCGGATCTCTTCGATATTGATGTGCACAGGCACACCCATTTGCTTGGTCAGGTCCTGACGCAGTTTCTCAACATCTTCACCTTTCTTCCCGATAACGATACCTGGACGAGCGGTGTGGATGGTGATACGTGCAGTTTGCGCCGGACGATGGATATCGATACGGCTTACGGACGCGCTTTTTAGTTTGTCTTGGAGATACTCACGCACCTTCAGATCAGCGAACAAGTAGTCCGCATAAGTCCGACCGTCTGCGTACCAGACGGAGGTGTGCTCCTTGACGATTCCCAGGCGAATGCCAATGGGATGTACTTTCTGACCCATCTCTTCGACTCCGTTACTTGTCAGCAACCTTGACAGTGATATGGCAAGACCGCTTGACGATGCGATCAGCACGGCCTTTGGCACGTGGCATGATGCGCTTCAGCGAACGCCCTTCGTTGACGAAAACGGTGCTGACCTTCAGGTCATCAACGTCTGCGCCTTCGTTATGCTCGGCGTTGGCTACGGCCGACTCCAGCACTTTCTTCATGATCTCGGCGGCTTTCTTACTGCTGAAAGCCAACAGGTTGAGCGCTTCGCCCACCTTCTTCCCGCGGATCTGGTCGGCGACCAAGCGGGCTTTCTGGGCGGAGATTCGAGCGCCCGACAACTTAGCGGCTACTTCCATTTCCTAACCCCTTAACGCTTGGCTTTCTTGTCTGCCACGTGCCCACGATAAGTGCGGGTACCGGCAAACTCGCCCAGTTTGTGGCCGACCATGTCTTCGTTAACGAGAACTGGGACGTGTTGACGACCGTTGTGTACTGCGATGGTCAGACCGACCATTTGTGGCAGGATCATCGAACGACGCGACCAGGTCTTAACTGGTTTGCGATCGTTCTTTTCCGCCGCCACTTCGATCTTCTTCAGTAGGTGAAGATCAATAAAAGGACCTTTTTTCAGAGAACGTGGCACTGTCGTATCCCTCTATTTACTTGCGACGACGGACGATCATTTTGTCGGTACGCTTATTACCACGAGTCTTCGCGCCCTTAGTCGGGAAGCCCCATGGCGATACCGGATGACGACCACCAGAGGTACGACCTTCACCACCACCGTGTGGGTGGTCAACCGGGTTCATGGCAACACCACGAACGGTTGGGCGAACGCCACGCCAGCGTTTGGCACCAGCTTTACCCAACGAACGCAGGCTGTGCTCGGAGTTCGAGACTTCGCCCAGGGTCGCACGGCATTCAGCCAGTACTTTACGCATCTCACCAGAACGCAGACGCAGGGTCACGTAGACACCTTCACGAGCGATCAACTGAGCCGAAGCACCAGCGGAACGAGCGATCTGTGCGCCTTTACCTGGCTTCAATTCGATGCCGTGTACGGTGCTACCAACTGGAATGTTACGCAGTTGCAGAGCGTTGCCCGGCTTGATCGGTGCCAGAGCACCTGCGATCAGCTGGTCGCCAGCACTCACGCCTTTAGGGGCGATGATGTAGCGACGCTCGCCATCTGCGTACAGCAGCAGAGCGATGTGAGCAGTACGGTTTGGATCGTATTCGATACGCTCGACAGTGGCAGCGATGCCATCTTTGTCGTTGCGACGGAAGTCGACCAGACGATAATGCTGCTTATGGCCACCACCGATGTGACGAGTGGTAATACGACCATTGTTGTTACGACCACCAGACTTCGATTTTTTCTCGAGCAGCGGTGCGTGAGGAGCGCCTTTATGCAGCTCCTGGTTGACCACCTTGACCACAAAACGGCGGCCAGGGGAAGTCGGTTTGCATTTAACGATTGCCATGATGCACCCCTTCCTTACTCAGCACTGCTGCTGAAATCGAGATCTTGGCCTGGCTGAAGGGAGATAACTGCCTTCTTCCAGTCATTACGCTTGCCCAGACCGCGAGCAGTGCGCTTGCTCTTACCCAGAACATTCAGGGTAGTAACACGCTCTACTTTCACGCTGAACAGGCTTTCGACGGCCTTCTTGATTTCCAGCTTGGTTGCGTCAGTTGCAACCTTGAAAACGAACTGGCCTTTCTTGTCAGCCAGAACCGTAGCCTTTTCGGAAACGTGCGGGCCAAGCAGAACTTTAAATACGCGTTCCTGGTTCATCCCAGCAGCTCCTCGAATTTCTTCACGGCCGACACGGTGATCAACACCTTGTCGTATGCGATCAGACTAACTGGATCGGAACCTTGCACGTCACGTACATCAACGTGTGGCAGGTTGCGAGCAGCCAGGTACAGGTTCTGATCAACAGCTTCGGACACGATCAAAACGTCGGTCAGGCTCATGTTGTTCAGTTTGCCCAGCAGATCTTTGGTTTTTGGACTTTCAACAGCGAAGTCCTGAACCACGACCAGACGATCAGTACGCACGAGTTCAGCAAGGATGGAGCGCAGTGCTGCGCGGTACATCTTCTTGTTGAGCTTCTGAGAGTGATCCTGTGGACGAGCTGCGAAAGTGGTACCGCCGCCACGCCAGATTGGGCTACGGATAGTACCGGCACGAGCACGGCCAGTGCCTTTCTGACGCCAAGGGCGCTTACCGCCACCACGTACGTCGGAACGGGTCTTTTGCTGCTTGCTACCTTGACGGCCGCCGGCCATGTAGGCCACGACTGCTTGGTGAACGAGCGTCTCGTTGAATTCGCCGCCAAATGTCAGTTCGGAAACTTCGATCGCTTGAGCGTCATTTACATTTAATTGCATGTCAGCTTCCCCTTAACCGCGAGCCTTGGCCGCTGGACGTACAACCAGGTTGCCGCCAGTAGCGCCAGGAACAGCACCCTTGACCAACAACAGATTGCGTTCAGCGTCGACGCGCACTACTTCGAGGGACTGCACGGTCACGCGCTCAGCGCCCATATGACCGGACATTTTTTTGCCCTTGAATACACGACCAGGAGTCTGGCACTGGCCAATAGAGCCCGGGACGCGGTGGGAAACGGAGTTACCGTGAGTGTTGTCTTGACCACGGAAATTCCAACGCTTGATCGTACCCTGGAAGCCTTTACCCTTGGACTGACCGGTTACATCAACCAGTTGACCAGCGGCGAAGATTTCAGCGTTGATCAGATCGCCAGCCTGGTAGTCGCCGTCTTCAAGACGGAACTCCATGACAGTACGACCAGCTGCAACGTTTGCTTTAGCGAAGTGACCTGCTTGAGCAGCAGTCACGCGCGAAGCACGACGCTCGCCGACAGTGACTTGCACTGCACGATAGCCATCGGTTTCTTCAGTTTTGAACTGGGTGACGCGATTCGGTTCGATCTCAATGACCGTGACCGGAATGGAGACACCTTCTTCGGTGAAAATACGGGTCATACCGCATTTACGACCGACTACACCAATAGTCATGTTGTAAACCTCATGAGTGTACGGGGCTTTCACCCGCTATGGCCGCCCATTTCAGAGCGTTACACGACTAAGACCCAAGTCTTAGCCGAGGCTGATCTGTACTTCCACACCGGCCGCCAGATCGAGCTTCATAAGTGCATCAACGGTTTTATCCGTTGGCTGGACGATGTCCAGTACGCGCTTATGAGTACGGATCTCGTACTGGTCACGCGCGTCTTTGTTGACGTGCGGGGAGACCAGAACGGTGAACCGCTCTTTACGGGTAGGCAGTGGAATTGGACCACGCACTTGAGCACCAGTACGTTTCGCGGTTTCCACGATTTCCTGGGTGGATTGGTCGATCAGGCGATGGTCAAAAGCCTTCAACCTGATACGGATTTGCTGATTTTGCATTGGATTTCAGACTCCGGCTGCTATTCCCACCGGGCGCAATACGCCCGTTAAAAGGAGGCGCAATTCTATAGACGCCCTAGATAGGTGTCAACCCAATAAAAAAGGCCCCCGCTAAGCGGGGGCCTTTTCAAAACATCAGAGCTCACTCAAAAGAGAGATTACTCGATGATTTTAGCTACAACGCCAGCACCAACGGTACGGCCGCCTTCACGGATAGCGAAGCGCAGACCGTCTTCCATTGCGATGGTTTTGATCAGGGTAACAGTCATTTGAATGTTATCGCCTGGCATTACCATTTCAACGCCTTCTGGCAATTCGCAGTTACCGGTCACGTCAGTAGTACGGAAGTAGAACTGTGGACGGTAGCCTTTGAAGAACGGAGTATGACGGCCGCCTTCTTCTTTGCTCAGAACGTAAACTTCTGCGGTGAACTTGGTGTGCGGCTTGACCGAACCCGGCTTAACCAGAACCTGGCCACGCTCAACGTCGTCACGCTTGGTACCACGCAGCAGAACGCCGCAGTTCTCGCCAGCACGACCTTCGTCGAGCAGTTTGCGGAACATTTCAACACCGGTGCAGGTGGTGACAGTAGTGTCACGCAGACCAACGATTTCCAGTGGATCCTGAACGCGAACGATACCGCGCTCGATACGACCAGTCACAACAGTACCGCGACCGGAGATCGAGAATACGTCTTCGATTGGCATCAGGAACGGCTTGTCGGTCAGACGAACTGGTTCTGGGATGTAGCTGTCCAGAGTTTCAACCAGTTTACGAACGGCAGTGGTGCCCATTTCGTTTTCGTCGTTGCCTTCCAGAGCCATACGAGCAGAACCGATGATGATCGGAGTGTCGTCGCCCGGGAAGTCGTAAGTGCTCAGCAGATCGCGCACTTCCATCTCAACCAGTTCCAGCAGCTCAGCGTCGTCTACCAGGTCAGCCTTGTTCAGGAAAACCACGATGTACGGAACGCCAACCTGGCGGGACAGCAGGATGTGCTCACGGGTTTGTGGCATCGGACCATCAGCGGCCGAGCAAACCAGGATAGCGCCGTCCATCTGGGCAGCACCAGTGATCATGTTCTTCACGTAGTCAGCGTGACCTGGGCAGTCAACGTGAGCGTAGTGACGAATAGTCGAGTTGTACTCAACGTGCGCGGTGTTGATGGTGATACCACGAGCTTTTTCTTCTGGTGCGCTGTCGATCTTGTCGAAGTCAACACGAGCCGAACCGAAAACTTCGGAGCAGACGCGAGTCAGAGCAGCGGTCAGAGTGGTTTTACCGTGGTCAACGTGGCCGATGGTGCCAACGTTTACGTGCGGTAGGGAACGATCAAATTTTTCTTTAGCCACGACAATTAACTCCTTGCCTAAAGGACTGAATCAGCCTTGTTTTTTGGATACAGTTTCAGCGATGTGCGCCGGAGCTGTGTTGTATTTTTTGAATTCCATAGAGTAGCTTGCGCGACCCTGGGACATGGAGCGAACGTCGGTCGCATAACCGAACATCTCACCCAACGGAACCTCGGCGCGAATCACTTTGCCGGAAACCGTGTCTTC
This sequence comes from Pseudomonas sp. DWP2-2, assembly GCF_049897065.1. NCBI lineage: Bacteria > Pseudomonadati > Pseudomonadota > Gammaproteobacteria > Pseudomonadales > Pseudomonadaceae > Pseudomonas > Pseudomonas sp. DWP2-2. Next base: position 31,814 of record NZ_JAFCVN010000020.1, read on the forward strand.
CATACCCAAGATCATGCCGCGACGACGGTTAAGGTCGCCCATGACATCACCCATATAGTCTTCAGGTGTAACAACTTCTACCGCCATGATTGGCTCAAGCAACTCACCACCGCCCTTCTGGGCCAGTTGCTTGGTTGCCATGGAAGCAGCCACCTTAAACGCCATCTCGTTGGAGTCGACGTCGTGGTAAGAACCGTCAAAAACGGTTGCTTTCAGGCCGATCAGCGGATAGCCGGCAACAACACCGTTCTTCATCTGCTCTTCGATACCCTTCTGGATAGCAGGGATGTATTCCTTAGGAACAACACCACCTACTACTTCGTTCACGAATTGCAGACCTTCCTGACCTTCGTCAGCAGGAGCAAAACGGATCCAGCAGTGACCGAACTGACCACGACCGCCGGATTGACGAACGAACTTGCCTTCGATTTCACAGTTCTTCGTGATGCGCTCACGATAGGAAACCTGAGGCTTACCGATGTTGGCTTCGACGTTGAACTCACGGCGCATCCGGTCAACCAGGATGTCCAAGTGCAGCTCGCCCATGCCGGAGATGATCGTTTGACCAGTCTCTTCATCAGTCTTGACGCGGAAAGATGGATCTTCCTGAGCAAGCTTGCCCAGAGCGATACCCATTTTTTCCTGGTCATCCTTGGTCTTAGGCTCTACGGCAACCGAAATAACCGGCTCCGGGAAGTCCATGCGAACCAGGATGATTGGCTTGGCAGCGTCGCACAAAGTCTCACCAGTGGTGACGTCCTTCATGCCGATCAGGGCCGCGATGTCACCAGCGCGTACTTCCTTGATCTCTTCACGGGCGTTTGCGTGCATTTGCACCATACGACCCACGCGCTCTTTCTTGCCTTTAACCGAGTTGATCACGCCGTCGCCGGAGGCCAACACGCCCGAGTAAACGCGAACGAAGGTCAAAGTACCCACGAATGGGTCGGTAGCGATCTTGAACGCCAGAGCCGAGAACGGCTCGTTGTCATCGGCGTGACGCTCCATTTCTTCTTCCTCGTTATCAGGGTTGGAACCCTTGATAGCAGGAATGTCGGTTGGAGCAGGCAGGTAGTCGATAACGGCGTCGAGAACCAGGGGAACACCCTTGTTCTTGAACGAGGAACCGCAAACAGCCAAGACGATCTCACCAGCGATAGTACGCTGACGCAGAGCGGCCTTGATTTCCACGTTGGTGAGCTCTTCACCTTCGAGGTATTTGTTCATCAGCTCTTCGCTGGCTTCGGCAGCAGCCTCAACCATGTTGTTGCGCCACTCATCAGCCAGTTCCTGAAGTTCTTCAGGGATAGGCTTACGAACAGGAACCATACCCTTGTCGGAATCATTCCAGTAAACAGCTTCCATGTTGATCAGATCGATCTGACCCTGGAAGTTGTCTTCGGAACCGATAGCCAACTGGATAGGCACCGGAGTGTGACCCAGACGCTGCTTGATCTGACCGATCACGCGCAGGAAGTTGGCACCAGCACGGTCCATCTTGTTTACATAAACAAGACGTGGAACACCGTACTTGTTGGCTTGACGCCATACGGTTTCCGACTGAGGCTCAACACCCGAGGTGCCGCAGAACACAACGACAGCGCCGTCGAGTACGCGCAGGGAACGTTCAACTTCAATGGTGAAGTCTACGTGGCCCGGGGTATCGATTACGTTGAAGCGATGCTCGTCTTTGTACTGCTTCTCGGAACCTTTCCAGAAGGCGGTAATAGCAGCAGAAGTAATGGTAATACCACGCTCCTGCTCCTGAACCATCCAGTCCGTGGTCGCGGCGCCGTCATGCACCTCGCCCATTTTGTGACTTTTGCCGGTGTAAAACAGTACGCGCTCGGTGGTGGTGGTTTTACCAGCATCCACGTGAGCGACGATACCGATGTTACGGTAGCGGCTAATCGGAGTAGTACGAGCCATAAAGCCCTCGCAAAATTAGTGAAGCTAAAATTAGAAGCGGTAGTGCGAGAAAGCTTTGTTGGCTTCAGCCATACGGTGCACGTCTTCACGCTTCTTAACAGCAGCACCTTTACCTTCAGCAGCGTCCAACAGTTCGCCGGCCAAACGCAGAGCCATAGACTTCTCGCCGCGCTTACGGGCGAAGTCTACCAACCAGCGCATTGCCAGAGCGTTACGACGGGACGGGCGAACTTCAACCGGAACCTGGTAAGTAGCACCGCCTACACGGCGCGACTTCACTTCGACCAGCGGAGCGATGGCGTCGAGAGCTTTCTCGAAGATTTCCAGGGGGTCGCTGTTCTTGCGTTCTTTAACCTTTTCCAGCGCGCCATAAACGATACGCTCGGCAACGGCTTTCTTGCCGCTTTCCATCACGTGGTTCATGAACTTGGCCAGGATTTGGCTTCCGTATTTTGGATCGTCAAGCACTTCGCGCTTGGCTGCTACGCGTCTTCTTGGCATGGATAAGCCCTCAAACGGTCTTCAGGTTCGCTCGGAATCGGTGCCCTTTCGGGACGCCTCCGACCTTACTCTTATCGACTCAGAAAATAAGATGATTCAGGTTTACAAAAAGCCGCTACTACTTAGGCTTCTTGGTACCGTACTTCGAACGACCCTGGTTACGACCTTTAACGCCGGAAGTATCCAAGGAACCGCGTACGGTGTGATAACGAACACCTGGCAAGTCTTTTACACGACCGCCGCGGATCAGTACCACGCTGTGCTCTTGCAGGTTGTGGCCTTCACCGCCGATGTACGAGGAAACCTCGAAACCGTTGGTCAGACGCACACGGCATACTTTACGCAGTGCCGAGTTAGGTTTTTTCGGCGTGGTGGTATACACACGGGTGCATACGCCACGACGTTGCGGGCAGTTCTGCAGCGCAGGTACGTCGGATTTCTCGACGATACGCTTACGCGGCTGACGTACCAGCTGGTTGATAGTTGCCATCTACTAGCTCCACTGTTGTCTTGCGACGCTATTGTCTTGCAAGAAAAGCAAAATGGCAGGAACGAATTCCCGCCAAATTTAGGGGTACAAGAGTCTAAAGAGGATCTTGTCCCCAGTCAAGGCAAGGCCCCGACCTCCCCTCGCGTCGAACCGGGGCAAAAATGCCTCGATCCGACGAACGGGAGTGCCAGGGCCCAGACTCATCTATCGCAGAACTCAGTTACCGCTTGAGTTCAGCGCTTCGGTCAGTGCAGCTTCCACTTCACTGGCGCTTACGCGCAGCGGCTTGTCAGCATCACGGCGACGCTTACGCTCGCTGTGGTAAGCCAAACCGGTACCTGCCGGGATCAGACGACCCACGACTACGTTTTCTTTCAGGCCGCGCAGGTAATCGCGCTTGCCGGTTACCGCTGCTTCGGTCAGTACGCGAGTGGTCTCTTGGAAGGAGGCCGCCGAGATGAACGACTCAGTGGACAACGACGCCTTGGTGATACCCAGCAGCACGCGAGTGAACTTGGAGACAAACTTCTCTTCGTTCGCCAGGCGCTCGTTTTCTACCAGTACGTGAGTCAGTTCCATCTGGTCGCCCTTGATGAAACTGGAATCGCCGGATTCAGCGATTTCAACTTTACGCAGCATCTGACGCAGGATGGTCTCGATGTGCTTGTCGTTGATCTTCACGCCTTGCAGACGGTAAACGTCCTGGATCTCGTTAACGATATACTTGGCCAGCGCACTCACACCCAGCAGACGCAGGATGTCGTGTGGATCGCTCGGACCGTCGGAGATAACTTCGCCGCGGTTTACCTGTTCGCCTTCGAACACGTTCAGGTGACGCCACTTCGGAATCAGCTCTTCATACGGATCGCTACCGTCGTTCGGGGTAATAACCAGACGGCGCTTGCCTTTGGTTTCTTTACCGAACGCGATGGTGCCGCTGACTTCAGCCAGAATCGACGCTTCTTTCGGACGACGAGCTTCGAACAAGTCGGCAACACGCGGCAGACCACCGGTGATGTCACGGGTCTTCGAAGTTTCTTGCGGGATACGCGCGATAACATCACCGATCGCGATCTTCGCACCATCCGCTACACCGACCAGGGCGTTGGCTGGCAGGAAGTACTGAGCGATTACGTCAGTGCCTGGCAGCAACAGATCCTTGCCGTTGTCATCGACCATCTTCACGGCAGGACGGATGTCCTTACCAGCAGCTGGACGATCTTTGGCGTCGAGTACTTCAATGTTGGTCATACCGGTCAATTCGTCAGTCTGACGCTTGATCGTGATGCCTTCTTCCATGCCCACGTAGGTCACGGTACCTTTCATTTCGGTAACGATTGGGTGAGTGTGCGGATCCCACTTGGCCACGATTGCGCCAGCGTCGACCTTGTCACCTTCTTTAACCGAAATCACAGCACCGTACGGCAGCTTGTAACGCTCACGCTCACGACCGTAGTCATCAGCGATGGCCAGCTCACCGGAACGGGACACAGCAACCAGGTGACCATCCACTCGCTCAACGTGCTTGAGGTTATGCAGGCGGACGGTACCGCCATTCTTCACCTGAACGCTGTCGGCTGCGGAGGTCCGGCTTGCCGCACCACCGATGTGGAACGTACGCATGGTGAGCTGGGTACCCGGCTCACCGATGGACTGGGCAGCGATAACGCCGACCGCTTCACCGATGTTCACCTGGTGACCACGAGCCAAGTCACGGCCATAGCACTTGGCGCAGATGCCGTAGCGGGTTTCGCAGCTGATCGGCGAGCGAACGATCACTTCGTCGATGCTGTTGAGTTCGATGAACTCGACCCACTTCTCGTCAACCAGGGTGCCGGCAGGAACGATAACTTCCTCGGTACCTGGCTTGAATACGTCACGGGCAATAACACGACCCAATACGCGCTCACCCAGCGGCTCTACAACGTCACCGCCTTCAATGTGCGGCGTCATCAGCAGGCCGTGCTCGGTGCCGCAATCGATCTCGGTTACAACCAGATCTTGTGCAACGTCTACCAGACGACGAGTCAGGTAACCGGAGTTAGCGGTTTTCAACGCGGTATCCGCAAGACCCTTACGAGCACCGTGAGTGGAGATGAAGTACTGAAGTACGCTCAAACCTTCACGGAAGTTCGCAGTGATCGGCGTTTCGATGATGGAGCCGTCCGGCTTGGCCATCAGGCCACGCATACCGGCGAGCTGACGGATCTGCGCAGCAGAACCCCGTGCGCCCGAGTCGGCCATCATGTACATCGAGTTGAAGGACTCTTGGTCAACTTCGTCGCCGTGACGGTCGATGACTTTCTCTTTCGAGAGGTTGGCCATCATCGCCTTGGACACTTCGTCGTTGGCCTTGGACCAAAGGTCGATCACCTTGTTGTACTTCTCGCCCTGGGTTACCAGGCCGGAGGCGTACTGGCTCTCGATCTCTTTCACTTCGTCAGTGGCAGCACTGATGATGCGGGCTTTTTCATCCGGGATAACGAAGTCGTTAACGCCGATGGAAACGCCGGAGATAGTCGAGTAAGCGAAACCTGTGTACATCAACTGGTCAGCGAAGATAACGGTCTCTTTCAAACCAACCACGCGGTAGCACTGGTTGATCAGCTTGGAGATCGCCTTTTTCTTCATCGGCAGGTTGACGACGTCGTACGACAGACCTTTTGGCACAACCTGGTACAACAGCGCACGGCCGACAGTGGTGTCGACGATACGGGTGTTGCTCACGCTGCCGCCGTCACGGTCGTTGACGGTTTCGTGGATCCGCACCTTGACCTTGGCGTGCAGTGCGGCTTCGCCGGCACGGAACACACGGTCAACTTCTTGCAGGTCAGCGAACACACGACCTTCGCCTTTGGCGTTGATCGCTTCACGAGTCATGTAGTACAGACCCAATACAACGTCCTGCGACGGAACGATGATTGGCTCACCGTTGGCTGGCGACAGAATGTTGTTGGTCGACATCATCAACGCACGCGCTTCCAACTGGGCTTCCAGTGTCAGCGGTACGTGCACGGCCATTTGGTCGCCGTCGAAGTCGGCGTTGTACGCGGCACAGACCAGAGGGTGCAGCTGGATAGCCTTACCTTCGATCAGCACCGGTTCAAACGCCTGGATACCCAGACGGTGAAGGGTCGGTGCACGATTGAGGAGAACCGGGTGTTCGCGAATCACTTCAGCGAGAACGTCCCAAACCTCTGGCAGTTCGCGCTCGACCATCTTCTTGGCCGCTTTGATGGTGGTCGCGAGACCGCGCATTTCCAGCTTGCCGAAGATGAACGGCTTGAACAGCTCGAGTGCCATCTTCTTAGGCAGACCGCACTGGTGCAGACGCAGGGTCGGGCCTACGGTAATTACCGAACGACCGGAGTAGTCAACACGCTTACCGAGCAAGTTCTGACGGAAACGACCTTGCTTACCCTTGATCATGTCAGCCAAGGATTTCAGAGGACGCTTGTTGGAGCCGGTGATAGCGCGGCCACGACGACCGTTGTCGAGCAGGGCATCGACCGCTTCTTGCAACATACGCTTTTCGTTGCGCACGATGATGTCCGGAGCGGACAGATCAAGCAGGCGCTTCAAGCGGTTGTTACGGTTGATCACGCGGCGGTACAGGTCGTTGAGGTCGGACGTCGCGAAACGACCACCGTCCAACGGTACCAGCGGACGCAGGTCTGGCGGCAGAACCGGCAGAACGGTCAGCACCATCCACTCTGGCAAGTTGCCGGAACCCTGGAAGGCTTCCATCAACTTCAGACGCTTGGACAGCTTCTTGATCTTGGTTTCGGAGTTGGTTTGCGGAATCTCTTCACGCAGACGACCAATCTCGTGCTCCAGGTCGATAGCGTGCAGCAGTTCGCGGACAGCTTCGGCACCCATGCGGGCATCGAAATCGTCGCCGAACTCTTCCAGCGCTTCGAAGTACTGCTCGTCGTTCAGCAGCTGACCTTTTTCAAGGGTGGTCATGCCTGGATCGATAACGACATAGCTCTCGAAGTAGAGAACACGTTCGATATCACGCAGGGTCATGTCCATCAGCAAGCCGATACGGGACGGCAGCGATTTCAGGAACCAGATGTGGGCAACCGGCGAAGCCAGTTCGATGTGCGCCATGCGCTCACGACGAACTTTGGCCAGTGCGACTTCAACGCCACACTTCTCGCAGATCACACCACGGTGCTTCAAGCGCTTGTACTTACCGCACAGGCACTCGTAATCCTTTACCGGGCCAAAGATCTTGGCGCAGAACAGGCCGTCACGCTCAGGTTTGAACGTACGGTAGTTGATGGTTTCCGGCTTTTTAACTTCACCGAACGACCACGAACGGATCATCTCAGGCGATGCCAACCCAATACGGATGGCGTCGAACTCTTCGACTTGACCCTGGTTTTTCAGCAAATTCAGTAGGTCTTTCAAGGCCTTTCCTCCTGGCGGAGCAGAGAGCGGGCTAAACAGCCCCGCTCTCGATTCGCGTCACGTGTTATTCGGTTTCCAGATCGATATCGATGCCGAGGGAACGAATTTCTTTGATCAACACGTTGAAGGACTCGGGCATGCCCGGCTCCATACGGTGATCGCCGTCCACGATGTTTTTGTACATCTTGGTACGACCGTTCACATCGTCCGACTTCACTGTGAGCATTTCTTGCAGAGTGTATGCAGCACCGTATGCTTCCAGTGCCCAGACCTCCATCTCCCCGAAACGCTGACCACCGAACTGAGCCTTACCACCCAGCGGCTGCTGGGTAACCAGGCTGTACGAACCGGTAGAACGAGCGTGCATCTTGTCGTCTACCAAGTGGTTCAGCTTCAGCATGTACATGTAGCCAACAGTAACCGGGCGCTCGAACTTGTTGCCGGTACGGCCGTCGAACAGCTGCATCTGGCCGCTTTCTGGCAGGTCTGCCAGTTTGAGCATGGCCTTGATTTCGCTTTCCTTGGCACCGTCGAACACCGGGGTAGCCATTGGAACGCCGCCGCGCAGGTTCTTCGCCAGATCCAGGATTTCCTGGTCGGAGAAGGTGTCCAGCTCTTCGTTGCGACCACCGATCTCGTTGTAGATCTCGTGCAGGAACTTACGCAGGTCTGCGACCTTGCGCTGCTCTTCGATCATACGGTTGATCTTCTCGCCCAGACCTTTGGCCGCGAGGCCCAGGTGGGTTTCAAGGATCTGACCAACGTTCATACGCGAAGGTACGCCCAACGGGTTGAGGACGACGTCGACCGGGGTGCCATTGGCATCGTGCGGCATGTCTTCAACCGGCATGATCACAGAGACCACACCCTTGTTACCGTGACGACCGGCCATCTTGTCGCCCGGTTGGATGCGGCGACGGATTGCCAGGTAAACCTTGACGATTTTCAGCACGCCTGGAGCCAGGTCATCGCCCTGCTGCAGTTTGCGCTTCTTGTCTTCGAACTTGTCGTCCAGCAGACGGCGGCGATCAACGATATAGGCCTGGGCCTTCTCGAGCTGCTCGTTCAGAGCATCTTCAGCCATGCGCAGTTTGAACCACTGGCCGTGCTCAAGACCGTCGAGGATTTCGTCGGTGATGTCCTGACCTTTCTTCAGGCCTGCGCCGCCTTCAGCCTTGTGGCCTACCAGAGCGGAACGCAGACGTTCGAAGGTCGCGCCTTCAACGATACGGAACTCTTCGTTCAGATCCTTGCGGATCTCGTCGAGCTGGGTCTTCTCGATGGACAGTGCACGAGCATCACGCTCAACGCCGTCACGGGTGAAGACCTGTACGTCGATAACAGTACCCTTGGTACCGGTAGGTACACGCAGGGAGGTGTCTTTAACGTCGCTGGCTTTTTCACCGAAGATGGCACGCAGCAGCTTCTCTTCCGGCGTCAGTTGAGTCTCACCTTTCGGAGTGACCTTACCGACCAGGATGTCGCCAGCGCCAACTTCAGCACCTACATAAACGATACCGGCTTCGTCCAGCTTGTTCAGTGCAGCTTCACCCACGTTCGGGATGTCTGCAGTGATTTCCTCAGGCCCAAGCTTGGTATCACGCGCCACACAGGTCAGTTCCTGGATGTGGATCGTGGTGAAGCGGTCTTCTTGAACCACACGCTCGGACAGGCAGATGGAGTCTTCGAAGTTGAAGCCGTTCCATGCCATGAACGCGATGCGCATGTTCTGGCCGAGAGCCAGTTCACCCATGTCGGTGGACGGGCCGTCAGCCATGATGTCGCTACGCTGAACGCGATCACCCTTGCTCACCAGCGGACGCTGGTTGATGCAGGTGTTCTGGTTCGAGCGGGTGTATTTGGTCAGGTTGTAGATGTCGACACCGGCTTCGCCAGTTTCTACTTCGTCATCGGCAACACGAACCACGATACGGCTGGCATCAACGGAGTCGATCACGCCGCCACGACGAGCCACGACGCAAACGCCGGAGTCACGTGCTACGTTGCGCTCCATGCCGGTACCTACCAGCGGCTTGTCAGCACGCAGGGTCGGTACAGCTTGACGCTGCATGTTGGAACCCATCAACGCACGGTTGGCGTCATCGTGTTCCAGGAACGGGATCAGCGACGCTGCAACCGAAACTACCTGCTTCGGAGAAACGTCCATCAAGGTGACGTCTTCCGGCGCCTTGACGGTGAACTCGTTCAAGTGACGAACAGCTACCAGCTCGTCGACCAGGACTTTCTTGTCGTTCATCGTGGCCGAAGCCTGAGCGATCACGTGATCAGCTTCTTCGATGGCGGACAGGAATACGATCTCGTCGGTGACCAGGGCGTCTTTCACCACACGGTATGGGCTTTCGAGGAAGCCGTACTGGTTGGTGCGCGCATAGGCAGCCAGGGAGTTGATCAGACCGATGTTCGGACCTTCCGGCGTTTCGATCGGGCATACACGACCGTAATGCGTCGGGTGTACGTCACGGACTTCAAAGCCAGCACGCTCACGGGTCAGACCGCCCGGGCCCAGTGCAGAAACACGGCGCTTGTGGGTGATCTCGGAGAGCGGGTTGTTCTGGTCCATGAACTGCGAAAGCTGGCTGGAACCGAAGAACTCTTTCACCGCCGCAGCCACTGGCTTGGCGTTGATCAGGTCTTGCGGCATCAGGCCTTCGCTTTCAGCCATCGACAGACGCTCTTTGACCGCACGCTCAACACGCACCAGGCCAACGCGGAACTGGTTCTCGGCCATTTCGCCTACGCAGCGAACACGACGGTTACCCAGGTGGTCGATGTCATCGACGATGCCTTTGCCGTTACGGATGTCGACCAAAGTCTTCAATACCGCGACGATGTCTTCCTTGCACAGCACGCCCGAACCTTCGATCTCGGTACGACCGATACGACGGTTGAACTTCATCCGGCCGACCGCAGACAGGTCATAACGCTCAGGGCTGAAGAACAGGTTGTTGAACAGGGTTTCGGCAGCGTCTTTGGTTGGCGGCTCACCAGGACGCATCATGCGATAGATTTCGACCAGCGCTTCCAATTGGTTGCTGGTGGAGTCGATCTTCAGTGTGTCGGAGATGAACGGACCGCAGTCGATATCGTTGGTGTACAGGGTCTCGATGCGAACAACCTGGGCCTTGGCGATTTTGGCCAGGATCTCGGTGTTCAGCTCGGTGTTGCACTCAGCCAGGATTTCGCCTGTAGCCGGGTGAACGATGACCTTGGCGGTAGTGCGACCCAGAACGTAGTCCAGAGGCACTTCCAGCTCTTTGATACCGGCTTTTTCGATCTGGTTGATGTGGCGCGCAGTGATACGACGGCCAGCCTCAACGATGACCTTGCCTTTTTCATCCTGGATGTCCAGGACGGCAATTTCACCACGCAGACGCGAAGCGATCAGCTCCAGCTTGAGGGTTTCATCCTTCAGGCTGAATACGTTGGTGGTATAAAAAGCGTCCAGCACTTGCTCAGTGGTATAGCCGAGTGCGCGCAGCAGTACCGAGGCCGGCAGCTTGCGACGACGGTCGATACGTACGAACACGCAGTCTTTCGGGTCGAACTCGAAGTCCAACCACGAACCGCGGTACGGAATGATCCGCGCGGAGTACAGGAGTTTGCCGGAGCTGTGCGTCTTGCCGCGGTCGTGGTCGAAGAACACGCCCGGGGAACGGTGCAGCTGGGAAACGATTACACGCTCGGTACCGTTGATTACGAAGGTACCGTTCTCGGTCATCAATGGGATTTCGCCCATGTAGACTTCTTGCTCTTTGATGTCCTTGATCGCTTTGTTCGACGATTCTTTGTCGAAAATGATCAAACGGACTTTTACCCGCAAAGGTACGGCGTACGTAACGCCACGTAACACGCATTCTTTGACATCAAATGCCGGTTCGCCCAGGCGATAACCGACGTACTCCAGCGCAGCATTGCCGGAGTAGCTGATGATCGGGAAAACGGATTTGAAGGCCGCATGCAGGCCCACGTCGCGGAACTGATCTTTGGTCGCTCCCGCCTGCAAGAATTCACGATACGAATCCAGCTGGATAGCCAGAAGGTACGGGACATCCATGACGTCCGGCAACTTGCTAAAGTCCTTGCGGATACGTTTTTTCTCAGTATATGAGTAAGCCATCAGCGTTCCCCAGCTTGGTCACCTGCTTGTTTGGCCCCTCCGACGGGAGCAGCCAGAAAATCTTGCAAACCCCATGGTTTGCACCACCGCTTCGGGTGGCTACAGCGCGTTAATGGCGGCGACCGAGTCGACAGCCAAGAACGGAAAAAGGCCGGTGGCAAGAGCCACCAGCCATCAGCCTTCAGCTTAACGCTTGGGCTGGAGACGCAAGGTCGATGCTTACTTCAGCTCGACTTTAGCGCCTGCTTCTTCCAGAGTAGCTTTGGCTTTGTCAGCTGCGTCTTTAGTAACAGCTTCCAGAACCATGGCAGGAGCGCCGTCAACTACAGCCTTGGCTTCTTTCAGGCCCAGACCGGTCAGTTCACGTACTGCCTTGATCACGTTTACTTTCTTCTCGCCAGCTTCGGTCAGCATGACGTTGAATTCGGTTTGCTCTTCAACAACGGCAGCAGCAGCAGCTGGACCGGCGGAAGCAGCGGCAGCGGAAACGCCGAATTTTTCTTCGAAAGCTTTGATCAGCTCAACAACCTGCAGAACCGACATTTCAGCTACGGCGTTGAGGATATCGTCTTGGGAGATAGACATTGCTGTATTTCCTGAATTGGGGGACGGCCTACGCGGCCATCGAAATAAACAAAAATACGCGAGAGAGGTTGCTCAGCCTTAGGCTGCGGCAGCTTCTTTTTGCTCGCGAACTGCAGCCAGAGTACGAGCCAGCTTGCTGGTAGCGCCTTGAATCACGCTCATCAGCTGCGAAATGGCTTCGTCGCGGGTCGGCAGTGTTGCCAGTACGTCGATTTGGTTAGCTGCGAGGAACTTGCCCTCGAACGCAGCTGCCTTGATCTCGAACTTATCCTGACTCTTGGCGAACTCCTTGAACAAACGGGCAGCAGCGCCTGGATGATCTTTAGAGAACGCGATCAGAGTCGGGCCAGTGAACACGTCGTTGAGAACACTGTATTCAGTGTCAGCAACGGCGCGCTTGAGCAGGGTGTTACGTACAACACGTACGTATACGCCAGCTTCACGAGCCTCTTTACGGAGTCCGGTCATAGCGCCTACTGTCACACCACGGGCATCAGCCACGACAGCGGACAGAGCAGCTTTGGCAGCCTCGTTGACTTCAGCGACGATGGCCTTCTTGTCTTCGAGATTAATTGCCACGGGTTTAACTCCTGCTTGTTACCGTTTCATCTGGCCTAGGCCTGATGTCGTTTTGGTGTCTGATTCGGTAAGGAACCGGGAGCACCATCTGCGTAGGCTTGTTGGTTTAAGACTTGCGTCGCCTACGGTCTTGGATAGCCCCCGCCAGGCAGGGACCCCAATCTTTCAATTGGCGCAATTACTTGCGCCAATTTATGTCTTATACGTCCAGCGAGCCTTGGTCGATGACCAGACCTGGGCCCATAGTGGTGCTCAGGGTAACGCGCTTGACATAGATACCTTTCGAGGAAGCAGGCTTGATACGCTTCAGATCAGCGATCAGGGCTTCAACGTTTTCCTTCAGCTTGACGGCATCGAAGCCGACTTTGCCAACGGAGGTGTGAATGATGCCGTTTTTGTCGGTGCGATAACGAACCTGACCAGCCTTGGCGTTTTTAACCGCGGTAGCTACGTCTGGAGTTACGGTGCCGACTTTAGGGTTAGGCATCAGGCCACGTGGACCGAGGATCTGACCCAACTGACCTACAACGCGCATTGCATCCGGGGAAGCAATTACGACGTCATAGTTCAGGTCGCCGCCTTTCATTTCGGCAGCCAGGTCGTCCATGCCAACGCGATCAGCACCAGCGGCCAGAGCAGCTTCAGCAGCTGGGCCTTGGGTGAAGACGGCAACACGTACAGTCTTGCCAGTACCGTGTGGCAGCACAGTAGCGCTACGAACGACCTGGTCGGATTTACGTGGGTCAACGCCCAGGTTCACAGCAACGTCAACAGACTCGCTGAACTTGACAGTCGACAGCTCGGTCAGCAGGGCAGCAGCGTCTACGAAGTTGTAGGACTTGCCCGCTTCGATTTTGCCGGCGATAGCCTTTTGGCGCTTGGTCAGCTTAGCCATTACACACCCTCCACGTTAAGGCCCATGCTACGAGCAGAACCGGCGATGGTACGCACGGCTGCATCCATATCAGCTGCAGTCAGATCCGCGTTTTTGGTTTTCGCGATTTCTTCCAGCTGAGCACGGGTTACAGTGCCAACCTTAACGGTGTTAGGACGAGCGGAACCGCTGGTCAGACCGGCAGCTTTCTTCAGCAAAACCGAAGCCGGGGTCGACTTAGTTTCGAAGGTGAAGCTACGGTCGCTGTATACAGTGATGATCACTGGAGTCGGCAGACCTGGCTCAAGACCCTGAGTACGGGCGTTGAAGGCCTTGCAGAATTCCATGATGTTCACGCCGTGCTGACCCAGAGCTGGACCGACGGGTGGGCTAGGGTTGGCCTGAGCGGCCTTCACTTGCAGCTTGATGTAAGCGGTAATCTTCTTGGCCATGAGGCACTCCAATTACGGGTTCAAACGCCTCGAAAGGCTCCCCGGTTACTTGCGCGTTTATCCCAGTGACGACAAAACCCCACAGCCTAGGCTGCGGGGTTGGGATGCTTGTCCTGCTAGACCTTTTCGACCTGGCTGAACTCCAACTCTACCGGGGTAGAGCGACCGAAAATGAGCACTGCCACTTGGATCCGGCTCTTTTCGTAGTTAACTTCTTCGACGGTACCGTTAAAATCAGCGAACGGACCGTCTGTAACGCGAACAACCTCACCCGGCTCGAACAATGTCTTCGGCTTGGGCTTGTCGCTACCGTCAGCAACACGACGCAGAATTGCTTCCGCCTCTTTGTCGGTGATCGGAGCAGGCTTGTCGGCAGTACCGCCAATAAAGCCCATGACGCGAGGGGTATCCTTGACCAAGTGCCAAGTACCTTCGTTCATGTCCATCTGTACCAGCACGTAGCCAGGGAAGAACTTGCGTTCGCTTTTGCGCTTCTGCCCATTCCGCATTTCAACCACTTCTTCAGTGGGAACCAGAATTTCGCCGAAGCCATCTTCCATGCCTGCCAGCTTTACGCGCTCCAGCAAAGAGCGCATAACATGCTTCTCGTAACCCGAGTAAGCATGCACAACGTACCAACGCTTAGCCACGGGACACCCTTAGCCAACAATCAAGGAAACAAGCCAGCCGAGCAGGGAGTCAAGCCCCCACAACAGCAACGCCATAACCAGAACAACAGCCACGACAATCAATGTGGTCTGAGTGGTTTCTTGGCGAGTCGGCCAAACGACTTTACGGATTTCGGTGCGAGCTTCCTTAACCAGTCCCGCGAAGGACTTGCCTTTGGCAGTCTGCAGGCCTACAAAGGCAGCTACAGCAGCGAGGGCAAGCAAAGCGAGTACACGGTACAGGATCGGCGAAGCAGAATAGTACTGATTGCCAACAACGCCTACGACCACCAAGGCGACTACAGCGAGCCACTTTACCAGATCGAAACGAGAGCTTTGAGCTTCAGCCTTAGGAGTCATCTATGAAGATCCTGTGAAAAGAAAGCCAGACACACCACGTGAATCTGGCAGGTCAGGAGGGAATCGAACCCCCAACCTACGGTTTTGGAGACCGTCGCTCTGCCAATTGAGCTACTGACCTAAAACAAAATCAGGCCGACCATTATGCAGGCCTGAAAAAGACTTTACAACAACCAACCCCACAAGACCTGAAACACCGAACAACATTCAAGCCGAGGCAGCTGTTAAAACAAAGGCAGATATTTTCATATCTGCCTTGTCATATGGAGCTCTTGAGCGGATTTGAACCGCTGACCTCACCCTTACCAAGGGTGTGCTCTACCAACTGAGCTACAAGAGCGAAACACCTTGCACAACCTGCAAACTTGGAGCGGGTAGCGGGAATCGAACCCGCATCATCAGCTTGGAAGGCTGAGGTTCTACCACTAAACTATACCCGCGGAGCTTGCAGCTCACGCTAAAAATGGTGGAGGGGGAAGGATTCGAACCTTCGAAGTCGTAGACGTCAGATTTACAGTCTGATCCCTTTGGCCGCTCGGGAACCCCTCCTAAGCGAGCCGGCATTTTACATCACGCCGACCTTCTGTCAAGCATTTTCTCATTTAAATTATGAGGTTAGCTGCATTGACGGTAGCTTCGCACTGTAGCCCTTAAAGGTCTTCACTGCGAAGCGGGCGCCATTCTATGCAAACTATTCGAGAGTTGCAATGCCTTCGCACAGCATTATTTTATGTTTTAACTCATTGAATTCATTAGCAAGGCTTTCAAAGGGCAGATCGTCAGCCAGGCGACGGCTTTCAGGGGCCACACGCAACCAATAACCCGAGGCGCTCTGTGCATTCAGCAACTGGACCGTGACCTTTATATCCAGGCTCGTGAGCCTCTGCTCAAGAGAAGAGGCTTGGCGTCGATCCGAGAAACCGCCGATGTACAAGCAGGTATTCTGCGCCTCCGCCGACCTCGCTCGATCACGCCGAGCCACCGCATCTGCCGACTCACTCAAGAGGCGAATATCTTGCTGCGCTCCTCGATGGAGATTCAAGGGCGTGACATCCTTGGCCCGCAATGGCGCCTCTTGCTGATGCCAGACGTAATAAAAAACATTGAGAACCAGTAAAAGTAAAAACAGCCAGCGCATAATCACCTCAAGACAAAGGACACGCCATCGCCAAACCAACAAACACCAGGTCCGGGACCAGCCGAGCCTGCGGCGCAGCATCCCTGACCAGGTCGGCATCGCCTCCAGTGAGGAAGACCGTGAAATCCTCCCCCCAATAGCCTCGCGCCAACTCGAGCTGAGTCAGCACGAAACCTCTAAGCATGAGCGTACAACCACGCTCGACGGCCTCTACGGTCGTGCGACCTGGAGAGAGACGCTCCAGCGCCCGCTCAGCGGCCGCGTCGTCATAACGTATCTTGCGAGTATGGGTTCGCAGTTGATTACGCATAAGCGGCATACCCGGGCAAATAAACCCCCCCAGGTGCTCACCGTCCGGACCGATAAAATCTGCGGTCGCCGCCGTACCAAAATCGAGTACCAGACATGCACCTGACGCCAACTTGAACGCGCCTAGCATGGCCAGCCATCGATCCATTCCTAGGCGCTGGAAGTCTTCGTAGCCGTTGCGTACTCCGCTCATTTCTCGAGCAGAGGTGGCACAGGAAACAGCAACGCCAAATGCCCCTACCAACGCTGCTATCAACTTATCGGTCTCCTCAAGCGCGCGAACACTCACCAACCGACAACGCGTGAGCAATAGACCAGGCAAAGCCACCAAACTGTCGATCAGCGCAATATCCGAACCTGCGATGCCTTCGGCGCGGACACTTGCATCACTCGACTCAAGAACACGCCACTTGATAAAGCTATTTCCACAGTCGAGCTCAAGAATCATCACGCAACCTCAGACTTAGCTCACCACCGCTGTATATTTTCTCAACGCCACCGACATCCAAACGCAACGCGCCCTGACAATCCACACCGAGCACAACCCCATCAATCCGATTGACACCCGCGATAAGCGACACACACTTCCCTTGCCACGCGTGATGCTGCTGCCATTCTGCTTGCAGCCCGGCAAAACCCGCAGCCTTGTGTCGGTCCAGGTAGGCTTGTAGTTGCAAGCCCAGTCGCGCCACCAGGTGATTGCGATCAACAGAAGAGCCCGTCTCGAGCTGCATCGAGGTCCACTGCTGATCAACCTCTACAGCCTTCTGCATATTCACATTGATACCTATCCCTAGCACAACGTGACAGATATCTGCGGGATCTCCCACCAACTCAAGCAAGATGCCTGAGATTTTCTTGTGCCCAACCAGGACGTCGTTTGGCCACTTCAAAGCTGCGCCCTCCACGCCCGACTCACGCAGAGCCTGCAGGACTGCCAACCCCACCACCAGACTCAGCCCTTCCAGTTGCCGCAGGCCGCCCTCAACACGCAATACAAGGCTGTAGTAAACGTTTTGCGCAAATGGACTGACCCATTTGCGGCCTCGTCGCCCCCTACCAGCCGTCTGCTGCTCCGCTAGCACAATAAAAGGAGCCGCACTGCCCGCATCGACAAGACGTAAAGCCTCAGCATTAGTGGAGTCAATGGAGTCGAAAATGTGAACGGGCCAAGCCAAGGAAGCCGCCCTCTGAGAAATTTCCTGCGCATTCAAAAACATCAATGGCGCAGCCAATCTATATCCGCGCCCCCGGATCTTATGAATGGGGAGATTCAATTCTGCCTCAAGATGCTGAAGCTGCTTCCACACGGCACTGCGACTGACGCCTAGGGCGGCACCAAGCGCTTCTCCAGAATGAAAGCGACCATCTTTCAGAAGTTTCAACAACGTCAGCATGCACATATCGCCTCAGAATGAGGCACGCATGATAGCCATGCGCAGGGTCATTGCATAGAAAGGCTGGATATCAGTCATGATCGACGCCCCACCAGATTTTCGAGCGCCCAAAACAAAACCCCAACTGCTTTCGCAATTGGGGTTTCGGAATTTAATCTTGACGATGACCTACTCTCACATGGGGAAACCCCACACTACCATCGGCGATGCATCGT
>NZ_JAFCVN010000021.1:0-47555 GCF_049897065.1 Pseudomonas sp. DWP2-2
GCACGATGGCGGCGGAGTCGTTGGCGGTGACGGCACGGGCTTCCACGGCGGCAGCGGCGCCGGCACCGTCGAGGCGGTCCATGTTGGCTTCGGTGGCGTGGCCGGCGTTGGCGCCTTTGGCGGCTACTTCGCCTTCTTCTTCTTTGTCGAATTCGTCCCAGCTCAGCATGACGTGTCGTCTCCTGCGTGAGGGCTCAAAGGTGCCCGTGTGAAACCGGATGGTTGGGTGTTCACACGGCCCTAGGGCCGCGGTGGATCTTAAGGAATCGTTTGTTGCAGCTAGCGCACGCATTAAACGGAATAGGGCTACGGGTGCTCTGCGTGAGGCTTGAGGGGCGCAGCAGCAGGTGCAAGCTCGCGCGGGATGCCTCAGGTCTGGCTCTTCATCCCTGTGTAAAGGGATATTGCAGGCCCGATTTACCCGCGCATTATAGGGAAAAAATTGGGTTTGTGTTGTGGTGGATGACCGCAGTGGAGGAGCTGAATGTAGATTTTTCCAGCCACGGCAAGGGTTTGCAGGGGGATTGTTGCTTGAGCGATTTTTAATTGGTGCGCAGATGCTTTCGCGATCTCTGGACGCTTGTGATGCCAATGCGCTTCGATCTGGCTCACAGATACGGAGGCAGGAGGGGGGCTACAGCATTTACTGCCCCCGCGAGGGTGCGTTACTTTTTAACCGGGAATGTCACATCAAAATTACCGGAAGATATTTTTTCTTCGGTTTGCGAGTTAATTAATTCAAAGGTACCTGTGGCACGGCCTGAATTTTCATCCCAGTCGCATTTAACGTTTCCCGCATTGGCGCTCCACGCGGAAGTGCCCAGTTTTATATAGGTTTGTACATTGTCTGAGGGTAAGGGGATTGCGCCTTGGTTGAACTCCTCACGCAGGATGGTGATTTGAACGTAACTGTCGTAGCTTGAAAGTTTTGGTAAAAAATACAAATAAGCTGCTCTCTGGTCAACTTCACCACGGATCTCTTTGAAATGGATGACCGCACTCCCGCTTCCTGTCGCTTTAGCTAAATCACGCGGGTCTTTTTTTAAAATCGTCATGGTTTTTGCTCCTCAGTCGTTGCGTATGATATTTGTCTTGCCGCATCCTTCTTGATGCGACAGGCATGACAAACTCGGAGTCTCATTCAAACACGCACTTAAAACTGAGGTAACTGTCAGAGTTGACAGGTTTAAAGAAGTAATTGGAATTATGTGAGGTATTTATCAGTAAAAAAATCATATGCGGGAAGGAGCAGTGGCTCGGTCATCACTGAGGGCTGGAGTAGCCGCCCGAGATAATGCTCCTCGTCGCAACAATGATTACTTTATAGACATGGATTTTGATGGGGCGAAGCAAGGGCTGTTAGCCGTTAGAGCAACCATTGCCCATTACTTGATAGTTGAGAATATGACGCTGGCCTTGAGAATCTTCATATTCCATCTTCACCGGTACAACTTCGCAGACTTCTGGAATGCTGCTCATGGACAAGACTTTGGCCACATCCAAGTGCGTGCTATAGGTGTAGTTCTCGACAATCGGGGCGTTCTGGCCGGCCAGTTCAGTCGGGGCTTCGTCCGCCAGGGCGGCGGTGGCGCACAAGCTGCTCAGGGCGATCACTAATAACGCTTTCATTTCTTCATTACCTTCTTCAGGGCGAAAGGGGGCACGGGGCCCTTGTGAGGCCGCGTGTGTCACTTAAAAGTTGGGAAGTTCGGATTAACGTTGCCTTCGTGGGGGCTGTTGCGTTGTTAATCAGAGTGCCTTGTTGGCGGAGTTGATTTTAGGCGCCTCGGTTATATTCATATACCCGTAGTTTTGATAAACACTTTTGGCGGTTTTTGTAACAATCCCTCAATCAAGATTTTTTCAGAAACCTGCCAGCCGCCGCAGCACGCGGGCCAGAGCGGTGAAAAGGCATAGCAGGGCAATTTGTAGGGTCTTGTTACTACCATCGTCGAATGGTTCTATAGGCCCACCCCGGCTACAACAGGGGCCATACAACAACAACTATGTCACCGAGGTAAGAAAGATGAGTGCGGCTTCCCTGTACCCCGTTCGCCCCGAAGTAGCAGCCAACACGCTGACCGACGAGGCGACCTACAAGGCCATGTACCAGCAGTCGGTGGTCAACCCCGATGGCTTCTGGCGCGAGCAAGCCAAGCGCCTTGACTGGGTCAAGCCTTTCACCGCGGTGAAGCAGACCTCTTTCGACGACCACCATGTCGACATCAAATGGTTCGCCGATGGCACCCTGAACGTTTCCTACAATTGCCTGGACCGTCACCTCGCCGAGCGTGGCGACCAGATCGCAATCATCTGGGAGGGCGACGACCCTGCCGAGAGCCGCAACATCACCTACCGCGAGTTGCATGAAGAAGTCTGCAAGTTCGCCAACGCCTTGCGCGGCCAGGACGTGCACCGCGGCGATGTGGTGACTATCTATATGCCGATGATTCCCGAAGCCGTGGTCGCCATGCTGGCCTGTACCCGCATCGGCGCGATCCATTCGGTGGTGTTTGGCGGTTTTTCCCCAGAAGCCCTGGCCGGTCGCATCATCGACTGTAAGTCGAAAGTGGTGATTACCGCTGACGAAGGCATTCGCGCCGGTAAGAAAATTCCGCTTAAGGCTAACGTTGACGACGCACTGACCAACCCGGAAACCAGCAGCATCCAGAAGGTGATCGTGTGCAAGCGCACCAATGGCGCGATCAAGTGGAACCAGCATCGCGACATCTGGTACGAAGACCTGATGAAAGTGGCGGGCACCGTCTGCGCGCCAAAAGAAATGGGCGCCGAAGAAGCGTTGTTCATCCTCTATACCTCCGGCTCTACCGGCAAGCCCAAGGGTGTGCAGCACACCACCGGTGGCTACTTGCTCTATGCGGCCCTGACCCACGAGCGCGTATTCGACTATCGCCCAGGCGAAATCTACTGGTGCACCGCCGACGTCGGCTGGGTCACTGGCCACACCTACATCGTCTACGGCCCGCTGGCCAATGGCGCGACCACGCTGCTGTTCGAAGGCGTGCCGAACTACCCGGACATCACCCGCGTGGCGAAGATCGTCGACAAGCACAAGGTCAATATCCTCTACACCGCACCGACCGCGATCCGCGCGATGATGGCTTCCGGCACCGCAGCCTGCGAAGGCGCCGACGGCAGCAGCCTGCGCCTGTTGGGCTCGGTGGGTGAGCCGATCAACCCGGAAGCCTGGGACTGGTACTACAAGAACGTCGGCCAATCCCGTTGCCCGATCGTCGATACCTGGTGGCAGACCGAAACCGGTGCCACGCTGATGAGCCCACTGCCAGGCGCCCATGCGTTGAAGCCGGGTTCGGCGGCACGGCCGTTCTTCGGTGTGGTGCCGGCGCTAGTGGACAACCTGGGCAACATCATCGAAGGCGCCGCCGAAGGCAACCTGGTGATTCTGGATTCCTGGCCAGGCCAGGCGCGCACCCTGTACGGCGACCATGACCGTTTTGTCGACACCTACTTCAAGACCTTCCGCGGCATGTACTTCACCGGTGACGGCGCACGTCGCGATGAGGATGGTTACTGGTGGATCACTGGCCGTGTGGATGACGTGTTGAACGTGTCCGGCCACCGCATGGGTACTGCCGAGATCGAGAGCGCCATGGTTGCGCACCCCAAAGTCGCCGAGGCGGCGGTGGTGGGCGTGCCGCATGACATCAAGGGGCAGGGCATTTATGTGTATGTCACGTTGAAGAATGGTGAAGAGCCCAACGAAGCACTGCGCCTGGAGCTGAAGAACTGGGTGCGCAAGGAAATTGGCCCGATTGCCTCGCCGGATGTGATCCAGTGGGCGCCGGGGCTGCCGAAGACACGGTCGGGGAAAATCATGCGGCGCATTTTGCGCAAGATCGCCACGGCTGAATACGATGGGTTGGGGGATATCTCTACCTTGGCAGATCCAAGCGTGGTGGCGCATTTGATTGAAACGCACAAGACCATGAACGTCGCGTAAGCGGGGTAGGTGGGACAGAGCCCCATTCGGTGCAAGCCGGGTGGGGCTTTTTTGTGGGGGGGCCATGTAACACCGAGATGCAGTGTGGGAGCTGGCTTGCCTGCGATAGCTATTTATCAGTTAGCCCATCTTTGGCTGATACACCGTTATCGCAGGCAAGCCAGCTCCCACAGTTCAGATCGCATTTCATAAAGGGGTGTGGGTGGCGGTCTGACAGAGCCGCATCACGACCAAGCCAATAAATATCGGTTTTCCCGGTAGGACGTTTCTGAATGTTACCGGCCCGCTCAAATGTGTAACCACCCGCACAAAGCTGGGGCAATGGACCACGCCCCCGCCCCGAAAAACCGCGTTCTAGACACCCCCAAAAATAAGATTAAACGCCAGACTTGCCGTGCTAGAAGGGTTTGCGAATAATAGGCCCGCAATTTGCAGCATCATCAGGTTTAATATCTTTTGTCTCTGCATAAAATTCAGAGGCTGTCAATGTGTTGGAACCGCTTTCTCAGTGCTTCTGTAAATTGTTGTCGCATTGAGGAAATATCGGCTTCCGGCCTGTCGTTAGAATGCCGATCACTCGCTCGTCGTCGCAGGTGTCGCCCGCGCAGGACGCAGCACCGCTATTCGGTTACACCTTCGCCGCATCGTGGGCCATGGCTCATACTGCTGTTTTTGCCCTATACCGATGGAGTCCCAAGATGAAGAAACTCGTGCTGTTGGGCGCCCTGGCGCTGTCCGTGCTGTCCATGCAGGCTTTCGCCGAAGGCAAGCCGCTGAAAATTGGTATCGAAGCGGCTTACCCTCCGTTTGCCTCCAAGGCACCGGATGGCAGCATCGTCGGTTTTGACTACGACATCGGCAATGCGCTGTGCAAGCAGATGGACGTCAAGTGCACCTGGGTCGAGCAGGAATTCGATGGCCTGATCCCGGCGTTGAAAGTGCGCAAGATCGACGCGATCCTGTCGTCCATGTCCATCACTGAAGACCGCAAGAAATCCGTGGACTTCACCACCCGCTACTACCTGTCCCCAGCGCGTCTGGTGATGAAGGAAGGCACCACCGTCAGCGACAGCCTGGATGAACTCAAAGGCAAGAAGATCGGTGTGCAGCGCGGTTCGATCCACGATCGTTTCGCCCGTGAAGTCCTGGCGCCAAAAGGTGCGGATATCAAGGGTTACAGTACCCAGAACGAAATCTACCTGGACGTGGCTGCCGGTCGTCTCGACGGTACCGTGGCTGACGCCACCCTGCTGCAAGATGGTTTCCTGAAAACCGACGCCGGCAAAGGCTACGCGTTTGTAGGCCCATCGTTCACCGAAACCAAATACTTCGGCGACGGTATCGGCATCGCAGTGCGCAAAGGCGACAAGGAAAACCTTGAGCGCATCAATGCGGCCATCGCTGCAATCCGTGCCAACGGCGAATACAAGAAAATCCAGGACAAGTACTTCGACTTCGATATTTACGGCGCTGACGCCAAGTAACTCATCGCAGCTGTCTGTCCGAAATGGCGCAAGCAACAGTCATCCTGAAGTTTGCGCCATTTTTTCATCCCCCTTTTCGAGGACCTGAATCATGTTGAAAGGCTACGGGGCCGTTATCCTCGATGGCGCTTGGTTGACGCTTCAGCTCGCCTTGTCGTCCATGGCCTTGGCCATTGTTCTGGGTCTGATCGGGGTCGCGCTACGCCTGTCGCCGGTACGTTGGCTGGCTTGGCTGGGCGACTTGTACTCCACGGTGATCCGCGGGATCCCCGACCTGGTGCTGATCCTGCTGATTTTCTACGGCGGTCAGGACTTGCTTAACCGCGTCGCGCCGCTATTGGGCTTTGACGACTATATCGACTTGAACCCCCTGGCCGCCGGTATCGGCACCCTGGGTTTCATCTTTGGCGCTTACCTCTCGGAAACCTTCCGTGGCGCCTTCATGGCCATTCCCAAGGGCCAGGCCGAAGCCGGCGTGGCGTATGGCATGAGCAGCTTCCAGGTGTTTTTCCGGGTGATGGTGCCGCAGATGATTCGGCTGGCGATCCCCGGGTTTACCAACAACTGGCTGGTATTGACCAAGGCCACCGCGCTGATTTCGGTGGTAGGTCTGCAAGACATGATGTTCAAGGCCAAGCAGGCGGCAGACGCCACCCGCGAGCCTTTTACCTTCTTCCTCGCAGTGGCGGCGATGTACCTGGTGATCACCAGCGTGTCGTTGCTGGCCTTGCGTTACCTTGAGAAGCGCTACTCGGTAGGCGTAAGGGCGGCTGATCTATGATCTTCGACTACAACGTCATCTGGGAGGCCATGCCGCTGTACCTTGGCGGCTTGCTGACCACCCTGAAACTGCTCGCTATCTCGCTGTTCTTCGGCCTGCTCGCGGCCTTGCCCCTGGGCTTGATGCGCGTGTCCAAGCAGCCGATCGTCAACGGCGTGGCCTGGCTTTACACCTACGTGATCCGCGGCACGCCGATGCTGGTGCAGCTGTTTTTGATCTACTACGGCCTGGCACAGTTCGAAGTGGTGCGCGAAAGCTTCCTGTGGCCGCTGCTGTCCAGCGCAACGTTCTGTGCGTGCCTGGCGTTTGCGATCAATACCAGCGCCTACACCGCCGAAATTATCGCCGGTAGCCTCAAGGCCACGCCTAACGGTGAGATCGAAGCGGCCAAGGCCATGGGCATGTCGCGCTACAAACTGTACCGCCGCATCCTGTTGCCGTCGGCCCTGCGCCGTGCGCTGCCGCAGTACAGCAACGAAGTGATCATGATGCTGCAGACCACCAGCCTGGCGTCCATCGTTACCCTGATCGACATCACCGGTGCCGCGCGTACGGTCAATGCCCAGTATTACCTGCCGTTCGAAGCCTATATCACCGCTGGCGTGTTCTACCTGTGCCTGACCTTCATCCTGGTGCGCCTGTTCAAGTTGGCCGAGCGCCGCTGGCTGAGCTACCTGGCTCCACGGAAGCACTGATATGGAACGTATCGATCATCTGCTGCCCTGGGGGCATTTGGGCTGCGAGCGCCAACTGAGCGTGTTCCGCTTTGGCAGCGGCGAGCGCAAGGCCTATATCCAGGCCAGCCTGCACGCCGATGAGTTGCCGGGTATGCGTGCCGCGTGGGAACTGAAAAAACGCCTCACAAAGCTGGAGCAGCAGGGCGCCCTCAACGGCGTGATCGAGCTGGTGCCGGTGGCTAACCCGATGGGCCTTGGCCAGCTGTTGCAGGGCAGCCACCAGGGGCGTTTCGAAGTGGGCAGCGGCAAGAACTTCAATCGCGACTTCGTTGAGTTGAGCGAGCCGGTCGGTGCATTGTTGCAAGGCAAACTGGGTGATGACCCGCACGCCAATGTGCGCATGATTCGCCAGGCCATGAGCGATACGCTGGCCGCCTTGCCCGAGCCGAGCAGCCAGTTGCAAGGCATGCAGCGTATCCTGCTGAGCCATGCCTGCACCGCCGATGTGGTGCTGGACCTGCATTGCGACGCCGAAGCCGCACTGCACATGTACGCGCTGCCCCAACACTGGCCGCAGTGGCGGTCGCTGTCGGCACATCTGAATGTGAAGGTCGGCCTGCTGGCGGAAGATTCCGGCGGCAGTTCGTTTGACGAGGCGTGCTCGTTGCCGTGGCTGCGTTTGTCGCGCATGTTCCCGCAGGCGCAGATTCCGCTGGCCTGCCTGGCAACGACGTTGGAGTTGGGCGGCCAGGCCGACACCGGCCGTGATGAAGCCATCTTCCACGCCGAAGGCATCCTTGCGTTCCTCGCCGAACAAGGCTTGATCAAGGGCGAGTGGCCTGCGCCGCAACACGAACCTTGCGAAGGTGTGCCTTTTGAGGGCACCGAGCTGCTGTTCGCGCCCCATGCCGGGGTGATCAGTTACCTGCGTAAAGCGGGCGACTGGGTAGAAACCGGCGACGAGATTTTTGAAGTGATTGACCCCCTGACTGACCGCGTAAGCACTATTTGCGCGGGCACCTCGGGGGTGTTGTTTGCCGTTGAACGGCTACGTTATGCCCAAGCGGGTTTCTGGCTGGCCAAGGTGGCGGGGCGCGAAGCGCTGCGTCACGGGCGCTTGCTCAACGACTGACCACCTGTTTTTGTGAGAACCGACCGCATGTACAAGCTTGAAGTCCAAGACCTGCATAAACGCTATGGCAGTCATGAAGTGCTCAAAGGTGTGTCCCTGGCCGCCGCCGCCGGTGATGTGATCAGCATCATCGGTTCCAGCGGTTCGGGCAAAAGTACCTTTTTGCGCTGCATCAACCTGCTGGAGCAGCCCCACGCCGGCAAGATTCTGCTCAATAACGAAGAGCTGAAACTGGTGGCCAGCAAGGACGGCGCCATGAAGGCCGCCGACCCCAAGCAACTGCAACGTATGCGTTCACGCCTGTCCATGGTGTTCCAGCATTTCAACCTGTGGTCGCACATGACCGCGATTGAAAACGTGATGGAAGCCCCGGTGCACGTGTTGGGCATATCGAAGAAAGAGGCCCGTGAAAAGGCCGAGCATTACCTGGCCAAAGTCGGCGTGGGCCATCGTAAGGATGCGTTCCCGGGCCACATGTCCGGTGGCGAGCAGCAGCGCGTAGCGATTGCTCGCGCGCTGGCGATGGAACCTGAGGTGATGCTGTTCGACGAACCTACTTCGGCGCTGGATCCGGAGTTGGTGGGCGAAGTGCTCAAGGTCATGCAGGACCTGGCCCAGGAAGGCCGCACCATGGTGGTGGTGACCCACGAAATGGGCTTTGCCCGGGAAGTGTCGAACCAGTTGGTGTTTTTGCACAAAGGCATTGTTGAAGAGCGTGGCAATCCGAGGGAAGTGCTGGTGAACCCGCAGTCGGAACGGTTGCAGCAGTTCCTCTCTGGCAGTTTGAAATAATCAAGACTGCTTTTGTGCACCGGGATAGTGCATGCTCCGCAGTCTTGAGGTAAGCCCCGATTCCCTGTGGGAGCTGGCTTGCCCGCGATAGCGATGCATCAGCCAATGATGTGTTAACTGACCCACCGCCATCGCAGGCAAGCCAGCTCCCACTTTTGATCTGTGTTTGTTTTGGGATTTGTAGTTGATTACGGGCTAGCATTGGCCCACAGCTTCTTTCACCGTTTTCGCTCCGGATAGCACTCCATGACCGCCCACAAAATTGGTTTCCTGATTTGGCCCAGCACAAAAGCACTCACGCTTGCGCTGGCTGAGGAGGCCTTGCGCGTTGCTCAGCGGGTACATCCGGATGTGGTCTACGAATTGTCGTTTCTGCAGGCCGAGCCGCAAACCGAGGGGGCCTGGCAACTGCCGGGCGAGCCGTGGGCCGGCAAGCTGGAAGGTTTTCAGAAACTGTTCCTGCTGGCGGATGAGCCGCCTGCCGCCATCGCCTCCCAGCTCAGCACCGCGCTCAAGCAACTGGTTCGGGCTGGTTGCGTGATAGGCGGGTTATCGGCAGGCGTGTACCCATTGGCCCAGCTTGGTTTGCTGGATGGTTATCGTGCTGCCGTGCATTGGCGCTGGCAGGACGATTTCGCCGAGCGTTTCCCCAAGGTCATCGCCACCAGCCACCTGTTTGACTGGGACCGTGATCGCCTGACCGCTTGCGGCGGCATGTCGGTACTTGACCTGCTGTTGGCGGTACTGGCCCGTGACCATGGCGCCGAGTTGGCCGGTGCCGTGTCTGAAGAATTGGTGGTGGAGCGCATCCGTGAGGGCGGCGAGCGCCAGCGCATTCCGTTGCAAAACCGCCTGGGCTCCAGCCATCCGAAGCTGACCCAGGCGGTGTTGCTGATGGAAGCCAATATTGAAGAGCCGCTGACCACCGATGAAATTGCCCAGCACGTGTGCGTGTCACGACGACAGCTGGAGCGCATCTTCAAGCAGTACCTTAACCGCGTTCCCAGCCAGTATTACCTGGAGCTGCGCCTGAACAAGGCGCGCCAGATGTTGATGCAAACCAGCAAGTCGATCATCCAGATCGGCCTGTCGTGCGGCTTCTCCTCGGGGCCGCATTTCTCCAGCGCCTACCGTAACTTCTTCGGCGCTACTCCCCGTGAAGACCGCAACCAACGGCGCAGCAGCAGCCCGTTCGAGTTGTCGTCGGTGCCCTCCGAGCGCGGTTGAGCGGCGGGCTATTCATCGCCCTCTGTGTCGGGTCCACCGCTGACGGAGTCCTGGTTGGGATTGATCGGCGGGGGTTGTAAAGCTTCCGGTACATCGAAACTTACCGCCGTGCGGTTGTAATAACTGCGCAGCATGGCGATCGCCGCGGGCGAGAACGGGTTGCCGCTGAGGTCGAAGCCCTGGGCTCTGTCTGCATCCATTTCAAGGAGGTCGCTGGGCAGCTCGCTAATCTGGTTATTGCGCAAGCTCACTTGATCAAGCGATGGCAGGTTGAATATTCCGTTCGGCACTTGCGTGAGGCCAGCTTCTTCGATCATCAAACCTGTCAGCCCCGACATTTTGCTGATGTCGGGCGCGACGCCCAGCGGGTTATGACTCAGGTCCAGGTACTCAAGGTTTTGCAGGTCGCTCAGGGCGTCGGCGCTGGTGGTGGTCAAGCGAATATGGCTGTTTGCAAGGCTCAGTGACTTGAGTTTGGGTAGATTGAACACGGCGCCAGGAATGTCGTTCAAGGCATAGCGGTAGATCAGCAGGCTTTCCAGGTTGGGAAAGTGCTCGAGAAATCCCTGGGGAATCGACGTAGTTTCCTCTGCTCTCAATTCCAGCTTCGAAATGTGCTCGAAATCGATATTCAATGACGGTAGATCGCCTAGCGGCGCCAGCGTCACTTCCATTTCATGGGAGGCGGCGGGCGGCTCTTGGTCGGAGTCCAGAGCGGTTTCCCGTCGCCAAGCTGCTTCCAGCACTGTTTTGAGTTCGTCTCGCACCAACTGCTGCTGAGCCTGCGCTTGCTCGTCCAGGGGTGCCCTCGTAAGCGGATGCTGTGCCGGCACACTCACTATCCATTCCTGCAAATCGGCTTGAAGACGCTCGTAGTCCGCTTTCAAGCGCACCAAGTGTGCCATTGAGTCGTCCAGGCCGCCGGGCAGCCTGAAGATGAAGTTATTCGCCTGGTCGACGCTGTACTTGGGGTAAAGCGCTTGCACCATAAGCCGCTGCGCGGGGTTGGCATCAGCACCAAAATGTTCGCCGGTTATCTGGCAATAGGCTTTGATCCTCTGCAGCGTGGCGCGTGAGAACCCGTTGCCTGACAGGTTAAAGGCTTTGGCGGCATTGCCTGGCAGTTGGAAGATCAAATCAGGCAGCCGACTCAAATAGTTGTTGCTCAGATCGGCGCTGACTAGTTGGGGGCGATTGAGCAAGTTCTCGGGAAACAGGGAGATATGGGTTCCGCTCAGGTTCAGCGTCTGTAGTTCAGGCATGTGCCCGAGGTTGGGAGACCGTGACAGCTGATTGTTGTTGGACAGGTCCAGACTTTTGAGTCCTGTGAATGGATCAAGGTCTGCGCGGTTTTGCAGGGTCAGGTTGCAGTTGCGCAGCGTCAGTCTGTCAAGGTGAGAAAGTGCGATGACCTCGGGAGGAATTGTGTTGAGGGCAACGTCGCTCAGATGCAACGTACGTAGGTTGGGGAAGTGGGTGAGGAAACCTGGCGCTCCCCGGGTAGTGGGGTAACCCTTTAGCGTCAAACTGGAAATGTGATCGAAGTTTGCATTGAGTACAGGCAGTTCGCCGTGTATGGGGTAGCCAAGGTTCAGTGTGCGTCCGATTGCGTGGTCAGTATCGATCGGCGTTTCATGACGCCAGCCGCGGAGCAGTTCTTGTGTCCATATCCAGCGGTGCAGTTCCGCTTCGGCGACCGTGGAAGGGGGCAGCGGGGCATCGGTGTTGAGAGAGGCCTGCAAGAGGGTCGAGCGCCAGGCCATCAGATCGGTTTTGAGTCGTAAAAGCTCGTTTTTCAGGTAGCGGAGCGTCTGTAAGGGAGTGCTGGGATGGCTGTTCAAAATGTCCAGTGTCTGAGCCAGCTCTTGCGGGCTCAGGCCAGGGTACAGCTCGTGTAACAACGCCAATTCGGGGGTGTTGCCGGCCTCTGGCGGTGTGGCGGGGTAGCCTTCCATGCCGCCGGGCAGGCGCATCAGCCTGGGGTCGTAGGCAGGTTTGCGCACTGGATCCTGGGCCAACAACGCGCCGAGCGCTTCACGTGTCAGGGGGCGCTGGCTCAAGGTTTGCCGCAACAACGGACCCTGGCCGATATGAATGCCCAGCGCATCGCGCTGAGTGTCAGGCAGGGCCTGCAGGACGGCAGTGTAAAAATCCGTTTCGGCAAGCACCATGCCTTTTTCGTCTTCGGGGATGTACTCGCCGTCGATGGTACGCACCAGGGTGCGTTTGATCGGTGCTTCAGGAGCGCCGATCGCATCGTGCAGCTTGCCGGTTTGCTTGAAATCGCGCACTTCCAGGCGCACAGACGGCGACCAGCCCGGCAGGTTTTCCAGCGAGTGCAGGGCGAGGCGGTGGGTGTCGCTGTTTTCCAGAGCGGTCATGTACAACCCTTCATGCGCCCGGCTGATTCGAACGTGATGAGCGGCCCAGCGTGCTCGCTCAAGTACCGGCGCGGGTACCTTGCCTTGGTCGATGTCCAGCAACTGCTGGCCGGTGGAGCAGCGTAATACGTCTTCGGCGGCGCTCGTTGGCAGGCCGGGCGCGGCGTCGATGATGGTTTGCAGGCGTGCGTCAGCGGTTATCTCCAGCCCGCGATAACGCGAGTCGAACAGCGAGGCGCGGCTTTTCTGAGCTGCGCGTGCCAGTTGTTTGCGCAGTTTGGCGGTGCGTGCAGGCAGGGTGGGCGTGGGGCCGAACGGCTCTTCAAGCAAGGTTTTGCGTTCCGACTCATTCAAGGTTTCCAGCACGATCGTCAGCAAATCGCCGTTGTTCATCTGGGCTTCGTGTATCTGTGCCACGGCGGCGTTTTTATGGCCTTTGTGCTCCCAGACGGTTTCACCTTTGGCGTTGAGAAACCGCAGGGTCTTGGATTCGGGCCATAGGCCCGTCTGGCTCAGCAGCCACAGTTGCGTTTGGGTATCAGCCTTCTGATACATCGCAGGGTCATCGCTGTTCATTTGGTCGATGAAAGTTTGCAACTGCTCATCGATCCGGATGCGCTTGAGTGTGTCGGCCAACAGCGGCGGCGGCGGTTGGTGGTCCATGTACAGTTTGCGCAGGACGTCATCATTGGTCTCGCTGATGCGACTGGCTCTTTCAAGACCGGCTT
This sequence comes from Pseudomonas sp. DWP2-2, assembly GCF_049897065.1. Taxonomy (NCBI): domain Bacteria; kingdom Pseudomonadati; phylum Pseudomonadota; class Gammaproteobacteria; order Pseudomonadales; family Pseudomonadaceae; genus Pseudomonas; species Pseudomonas sp. DWP2-2. The sequence continues at coordinate 13,185 of NZ_JAFCVN010000021.1, forward strand.
CGCTGATACCTTCGGCAGATGGACCGAGCCGGCGTAGCAAGGTGGTGCGATTCCAGGTCAACGGGCGATCCACGGGCGTCAACCAGGCGCCCTTGCCATTGCTCAGTAGGCGTGGGCGGTAGGCGTGGGGGCGCGTAGGGTGTTCAAGGCTAGCGTTGCCCGAGGGTTGTTTGATGGAGAAATATTGCCCGTCCAGCGCCAGGATCTGCTTTTGTTGATGGGCATGTAATCCCTGCGGGCCGGGGCGCGACCCTGGAACCAATTGAATGTCGTGGGCGTAGGGCGCCAGGTCGGGGTTCCACAGACGGGTTTTACGGTCGGTGGTCACCGGAGTGAGTCTGTCAAAGAAGTCCCATAGCGCCTTCGGTAGCGTCTGTCGCAACAGGTTTTCGGCTATCGGTGCGCCGACCGCGAACATCCCCAGTTGGACCATTTGCTCAAGGATTGACATCAGGTGCCCGAATGCCTGGCGCTTGAGCCCTTCGGCCCAGTCGAGCACGCCTTCGAACACATCGTCGAGCAGTTGATAGGCGGTATAGCCGAGCATCAGTAAGCCCAGCGGCGGAACAAAGGGTGTTGCGATGAAGGCGGCGATTTCGAGAATGGCTTCACCGATTTTCTGCACAACCTCCCAGTGCCGCCAGCGAGCATTTCTGTCAGCGTCGGCGGTGGGAATGGCCGTTACGCGAGCATCGTTGAGCAACTTATCAAGCTTGTTCTCATACAGGTGCTCGTACAGGTCGTTGGTGATTTTCGTCGCATAGAATTGCAGGTTGGTTTTGGCCACAGGTTCGTCACGCCAGACAGGGCGGGGGTCGCCCGAAACATGCTCGTGCCAGACGACCTGTGATAAGCGGCTGTTGAGATCGGCAAAGAAGTAGCCACGCTGTTCATGCCTGACGAAACGGCTGAAAAACGCCTGATAGTCGGCGCTGCGCAGTTTGTTCGCCAGGTCCTGCATGAAAGCCTGACCGTTGGCGTAATACTTGAGCGGCGATTGCGGGTCGCCCGGAATGTAGGCCACCATCGGGACGGCGCTGCGATTGGACTCCAGGTCGGCGGCGAACAGCACGATGCCGGTCAAGGGGGCGTTCATCAGGCTAAGGTCATGGCACAGCAACGGCCTGCCGTTCAGGTCGCCGATCAGGTTTTTGAGAAAGCTGCGAAGTGCATTGAACGCTTGGGGCGATACATCTTTTTTCAGCTGCGCCATATGCAAGCTGGCTTGGGCGTCGGCTTTCAGGCTGTTGATGACCTTTTGGCGCAGTTGAGCCTTGATCGCCGCGTCATTGAAGCCCAAAAGGTTCTTGAGGTAGCGCTGGTATTGCTTGCCGACATCCAGCGTGCGGCATAACCCAATGAATTGAGCGATGCTGATTTTCTCGCGTAATTGGGGCAGCGTGTTGAATTGCCCGGTGGCGGAGGGCTGAGTAATGAATGTCGACTCTGGGGCATATGCCGTCGGCTTGCTTTCGTCCGCATCAAAGTTGTGCAATGCCGCCTCCACCAGTGAAACGGTCCAGGTTTTGGCGCCAGTTTCTATGGGAAGCAGCGGTGTGGTCTGTGGGATATACAAGCGCAGGTAAATAGCGCTGACGTCGCAGTCGGCGTCGAACTGCTGCTTGAGTGCCTGCTGCAGCAAGGGGGCGGCAAATGCCTGCGGGGATTGGAGCGTGGATAGGGCGCTGTCGATTTGGTTTTGTGCCTTCCAACTGTTCTCCAGGGCCTTCTTGGCGGGAGCTTGCTGGGTGCGGTTGGCATCGCCATACCAATCGGCGAATGCAATTGGGCTGTTTTTCAGGGCCTGACGCCGGGCACTTGAGGCGTTCCCTAGCCATTTCGGTAGGCGGGGGTTGACCTCGGCGGGCACTACGGCTGCGACTTGTGCGAGGTGTTGGGAGAGCGAGGTCTGAGTTGGGGTGGGCATGGGCTGGATCTTCATTGAATTGAGGCAGCGACATCACACCAACTTTGATGCAGGGCGGGAGCATATATAGTGATGCCCGCAAAGAAACCTGCAGATCTTGCGCTTGCCTCCCTTGCTTATCAGGCCGTGCTGCCCGGAACTCAGGTAGGCGCGGTTAGATCGTCAGGGCGCGCCAACCCTTTCGCTGCATGATCCTGACGTAAACCTGCCGCAGCGTTTAAACTGCGCCATTGCGACGCTATTTGTCGCATTGGCGTAAACCCGCGAAAAACACGGGTTGGCGCTATAAGAAGTTGTCGCTTGGCGACAAGGCCCCACTGAAAACTGTCCTTACAATCCCTGCATCGCCCGCCAGTTCCAGGCAGGCGTTCCTCTTCAGGAGACTCCGATGTCCGTTGAGCAAGCCCCGGTGCAACGTGCCGATTTCGACCAGGTGATGGTGCCCAACTACGCACCTGCTGCCTTTATTCCTGTGCGTGGCCAAGGTTCGCGCGTGTGGGACCAGGCCGGTCGAGAGCTGATCGACTTTGCCGGCGGCATCGCGGTTAACGTTCTAGGCCACGCCCATCCGGCACTGGTCGGTGCTTTGACCGAACAGGCCAACAAACTCTGGCACGTCTCCAACGTGTTCACCAATGAGCCGGCGCTGCGCCTGGCCCACAAGCTGATCGACGCCACCTTTGCCGAGCGCGTGTTCTTCTGCAACTCCGGCGCCGAAGCCAACGAGGCCGCCTTCAAGCTGGCCCGTCGCGTGGCGTTCGACCGTTTTGGCAGCGAGAAGTACGAGATCATCGCCGCGCTGAACAGCTTCCACGGCCGTACCCTGTTCACCGTCAACGTCGGTGGCCAGTCGAAGTACTCCGATGGTTTCGGGCCTAAAATCACCGGCATCACCCACGTTCCTTATAACGACCTGGCCGCATTGAAAGCCGCGGTGTCGGACAAGACCTGCGCCGTGGTGCTGGAGCCGATCCAAGGTGAAGGCGGCGTACTGCCAGCCGAACTGGCTTACCTGCAAGGCGCCCGCGAACTGTGCGACGCGAACGACGCGCTGCTGGTGTTCGACGAAGTGCAAACCGGCATGGGCCGCAGCGGACACCTGTTTGCCTACCAGCATTACGGCGTGACCCCGGACATCCTCACCAGCGCCAAGAGCCTGGGCGGCGGCTTCCCGATTGCGGCGATGCTGACCCGTGAAGACCTGGCCAAGCACCTGGTAGTCGGCACCCACGGCACCACCTACGGCGGCAACCCGCTGGCGTGCGCGGTAGCGGAAGCGGTGATCGACGTGATCAACACCCCAGAAGTGCTGGCGGGTGTGAATGCCAAGCACGACCTGTTCAAGGCGCGCCTGGAGCAGATCGGCAAGCAGTACGGCATCTTCACCCAAGTGCGTGGCATGGGCTTGTTGATCGGTTGCGTACTCAGCGATGCCTTCAAAGGCAAGGCCAAGGACGTGTTCAACGCGGCCGAAAAAGAGAACTTGATGATCCTGCAAGCCGGCCCCGACGTGGTGCGTTTTGCACCGAGCCTGGTGGTGGAAGAGGCGGACATCAATGAAGGCCTGGATCGTTTTGAGCGTGCTGTGAAGACGTTGACGCAAGCCTGATAGCGACACATTTTATTGGCCGGACCTGAACACATGTGGGAGCTGGCTTGCCTGCGATAGCATCACCTCGGTGACATTGATATACCGAGTTGCCTGTATCGCAGGCAAGCCAGCTCCCACATGGATCTGCTGACACATTGAGACCGATGTGTATCCAGGGCCTGTGTCCGGCATTTTTTCCTCTGTGAGTTTTCGAGTTAAGGAGTGACACCATGCTGGTGATGCGCCCCGCGCAAATGGCTGATCTGGGCGAGGTACAGCGTCTGGCTGCGGACAGCCCGATTGGTGTCACCTCCTTGCCGGATGATGTGGAACGCCTGAGCGACAAGATCGCGGCCAGCGAAGCTTCTTTTGCGGCCGAGGTGAGTTTCAATGGTGAAGAGAGCTATTTCTTCGTGCTGGAAGACACCGAGACCGGCAAGCTCGCCGGCTGCTCGGCCATCGTGGCCTCGGCCGGTTACTCCGAGCCGTTCTATAGCTTTCGTAACGAGACCTTCGTACACGCCTCCCGCGAGCTGAAGATCCACAACAAGATCCACGTGCTTTCCCAGTGCCACGACCTTACCGGCAACAGCCTGCTCACCAGTTTCTACGTGAAGCCTGCGCTGGTCGGTTCGCCGTGGTCGGAACTCAATTCCCGTGGCCGACTGCTGTTTGTCGCCAGCCATCCCGAGCGCTTTGCCGACTCGGTGGTGACCGAGATTGTCGGCTACAGCGACGAGAACGGTGACTCGCCGTTCTGGGATGCCATTGGCCGCAATTTCTTCGACCTCAACTACGCCGCCGCCGAGCGCCTGTGCGGGCTGAAAAGCCGTACCTTCCTCGCCGAGCTGATGCCGCACTATCCGATCTACGTGCCGCTGCTGCCGGACGAAGCGCAAGAAGCCATGGGCCAGGTGCACCCGCGTGCGCAAATCACCTTCGACATCCTCATGCGTGAAGGTTTCGAAACTGACCATTACATCGACATCTTCGACGGTGGCCCGACGCTGCACGCCCGGGTGTCGGGCATTCGCTCGATTGCCCAGAGCCGCGTGGTGCCAGTGAAAATCGGTGAGATGGTCAAGGGGGTTGGCCGCCAGTACCTGGTGAGCAACGCGCAGTTGCAGGATTACCGTGCGGTGATGCTGGAGCTGGACTACGCGCCCGGCAAACCAGTGACCCTGGACCTGGCGGCAGCCGAAGCGCTGGGCGTTGGCGAAGGCGCCAGTGTGCGCCTGGTTGCGGTTTAAAAAGAGAGTTTCGCGGGTGGCTGACAACAGCGGCCCGTTCGAGGAGATAGCATGATCGTTCGTCCCGTACGCAGCAGCGATTTACCGGCCCTGATAGACCTGGCGCGCAGCACTGGCACCGGCCTCACCACCTTGCCGGCCAACGAAGAGCGCCTGACCCACCGGGTGGGCTGGGCGGAAAAAACCTTTCGCGGCGAAGCCGGGCGCGGCGATGCCGACTACCTGTTCGTGCTGGAAAACGACGAAGGCCGCGTGGTGGGAATCTCCGCCATCGCTGGCGCCGTTGGCCTGCGCGAGCCGTGGTACAACTTCCGGGTTGGGCTGACTGTCAGCGCTTCCCAGGAACTGAATATCTACCGTGAGATACCGACGCTGTTCCTGGCCAACGACCTCACCGGTAATTCCGAATTGTGCTCGTTGTTTTTGCATGCCGATTACCGCAACGGCCTCAACGGTCGCATGCTGGCCAAGGCGCGCATGTTGTTTATCGCCGAGTTCCCGCAACTGTTCGGCAACAAGATCATTGCCGAGATGCGCGGTGTGTCCAACGACGCCGGGCGTTCGCCGTTCTGGGAAAGCCTGGGCCGGCACTTCTTCAAGATGGAGTTCAGCCAGGCCGACTACCTCACGGGCGTAGGCAACAAGGCGTTTATCGCCGAGCTGATGCCCAAGTTCCCGCTGTACAGCTGCTTTCTCTCCGAAGACGCGCGCAATGTAATCGGCAAGGTCCACCCGGACACCGAGCCGGCGCTGAGCATGCTCAAGAGCGAAGGCTTCAGCTACCAGGGCTATGTGGATATTTTCGACGCCGGCCCGGCGGTGGAATGTGAAACCAGCAAGATCCGTGCGGTGCGCGACAGCCAGTCACTGGTGTTGGCCATCGGCACGCCGGGGGACGATGCCACGCCGTTCCTGATCCATAACCGCAAGCGCGAGGAATGCCGTATCACCGCCGCTCCGGCCCGTCTGGCGGCAGGTACGCTGGTGGTCGATCCACAGACCGCCAAGCGCCTGCAACTGGTGGTGGGTGATCAAGTGCGTGCTGTTGCGTTGTCTGCTGCTCGGGAGTCCAAATAATGAATTCGCTGTATATCGCAGGTAGCTGGCTGGCTGGCCAGGGTGAGCTGTTTGAATCGCGCAACCCGGTGACTCAGCAAGTGCTGTGGGCTGGCAATGGTGCCAGTGCCGAACAGGTCGAATCCGCCGTGCAGGCTGCGCGCCAGGCATTCCCGGCATGGGCCAAGCGCCCGCTCGAAGAACGCATCAGCGTGCTGGAAACCTTCGCCGCCACGCTTAAAAGCCGTGCCGATGAAATCGCCCGCTGCATTGGCGAAGAAACCGGCAAGCCACTGTGGGAGTCGGCCACTGAAGTCACCAGCATGGCCAACAAGATTGCGATCTCGGTGCAAAGCTACCGCGAGCGTACCGGCGAGAAGAGCGGCCCCCTGGGCGACGCCACCGCTGTGTTGCGCCATAAACCCCACGGTGTGGTGGCGGTGTTCGGCCCTTACAACTTCCCTGGGCACTTGCCCAATGGGCACATCGTCCCGGCGTTGCTGGCGGGCAATACCGTGCTGTTCAAGCCGAGCGAGCTGACCCCCAAGGTCGCTGAGCTGACCGTACAGTGCTGGATCGAAGCCGGTTTGCCGGCGGGCGTGCTGAACCTGCTGCAAGGCGCGCGGGAAACCGGCATCGCCCTGGCGGCCAACCCAGGCATCGACGGCCTGTTCTTTACCGGCTCCAGCCGCACCGGCAATCACTTGCACCAGCAATTCTCAGGGCGGCCCGACAAGATCCTGGCCCTGGAAATGGGCGGTAATAACCCGCTGGTCGTGGACGAAGTCGCCGACGTGGATGCGGCGGTGTACACCATCATCCAGTCGGCGTTTATCTCGGCGGGCCAGCGTTGCACCTGCGCGCGCCGCTTGCTGGTGCCGCAAGGTGCCTGGGGCGATGCCTTGCTGGCGCGCCTGGTGGCGGTGAGTGCGAGCATTGAAGTGGGCGCTTTCGATCAGCAACCGGCGCCGTTCATGGGGTCGGTGATCTCCCTGGCTGCGGCCAGAGCCTTGATGCAAGCCCAGGAACTGATGTTGGCCAATGGTGCCGTGGCACTGCTGGAAATGACCCAGCCTCAGGCTCAGGCCGCATTGTTGACCCCTGGAATCATCGACGTAACCGGGGTGACGGAACGTGAAGACGAAGAGCTGTTCGGCCCGCTGCTGCAGGTGATCCGCTATGCGGATTTTGCCGGTGCCATCGCTGAGGCCAACAACACCCAGTACGGCCTGGCCGCTGGCCTGTTGTCGGACTCCGAAGCGCGTTACCAGCAGTTCTGGCTGGAAAGCCGCGCCGGTATCGTCAACTGGAACAAGCAGTTGACCGGCGCTGCCAGTACCGCGCCGTTCGGTGGTGTCGGGGCGTCGGGCAATCATCGCGCCAGTGCCTATTACGCGGCGGATTATTGCGCGTACCCGGTGGCGTCGTTGGAAACGCCAAGCCTGATAGTCCCGGCAACGCTCACGCCAGGTATAACGCTGATCTAAATGTGGGAGCGGGCTTGCTCGCGAATGCGGTGTTTCATTCAACATTTGAAGTGACTGAACCACCGCTTTCGCGAGCAAGCCCGCTCCCACAATGGATCTGTGGTGTATTCAAGTGATTTGATGCCTATAAAAACAGATGTTTGTGGAGCCTCGCCGATGAAATCCTGTGAAGTCAATTTTGACGGTCTAGTGGGGCCGACCCATAACTACGGCGGTTTGTCATTCGGCAACGTCGCGTCCCAAAGCAACAGCCAGCAGTCTTCCAACCCGAAGGAAGCGGCGTTGCAGGGCCTGCAGAAAATGAAAGCCCTGATGGACATGGGCTTTGTGCAAGGTGTATTGGCGCCCCAGGAGCGCCCGGATGTAGCCGCCTTGCGCAGCTTGGGTTTCAGCGGCACCGACGCTCAGGTGATCGAGCAGGCTGCCAGGCAGGCCATGCCTTTGCTGGTAGCGAGCTGCTCGGCATCCAGCATGTGGGTAGCCAACGCCGCCACCGTCAGCCCAAGTGCCGACACCGCAGACGGTCGTGTGCATTTCACCGCTGCCAACCTCAATTGCAAATACCACCGCAGCATCGAGCACCCCACCACCAGCCGAGTGCTGGGGGCGATGTTCTCCGATGGCAAGCATTTCGCTCACCACGCCGCCTTGCCGGCCGTGGCGCAATTTGGCGATGAAGGCGCGGCCAACCACACGCGTTTCTGTCGTGAGTACGGCGAGGCGGGCGTCGAGTTTTTCGTCTTCGGCCGTAGTGCTTTCGACCCCCGTTACCCGGCCCCGCAGAAGTACCCGGCGCGCCAGACCCTCGAAGCCTCCCAGGCCGTTGCGCGCCTGCATGGCTTGAAGGATGATGGTGTGGTCTACGCCCAGCAGAACCCTGCGGTGATCGATGCCGGTGTGTTCCACAACGATGTGATCGCGGTGGGCAACGGCGAGGTGCTGTTCTATCACGAGGATGCGTTCCTCAATACCGAACAGATGCTCGCCGAACTGCACGGCAAGTTGAGCAAGCTGGGCGGCAACTTCCAGTCGGTGTGTGTGCCCCGCGCGTTGGTCAGTGTCGAGGACGCGGTGCGTTCCTACCTGTTCAACAGCCAGTTGCTGACTCGTCCTGATGGTTCGATGCTGCTGATCGTGCCGGAAGAGTGCCGCGCCAATGAGCGCGTGTGGCAGTACCTGCAAGGCTTGACCGTTTCCGGCGGGTTGATCCGCGAAGTCAAGGTCTTCGACCTCAAGCAAAGCATGCAGAATGGCGGTGGGCCGGCGTGCCTGCGCCTGCGCGTGGCGTTGAACGAAACCGAGCTGGCGGCCGTGAACCCAGGGGTTATCATGACCGCGCCGTTGTACGAAACCCTGACCCAATGGGTGGGCAAGCACTACCGCGACAGCCTGCGCGAAACCGACCTGGCTGACCCGCAGTTGCTGCTTGAGTGCCGGACGGCATTGGATGAACTGACGCAAATCCTTAAACTGGGCTCGGTTTATCCTTTCCAGATCAATTAATGCCACACGGCTGAGATATTTTATTTATGACCGACACCCTGAAACTCATCCTTGAAGACACCGACGGCACCCAGCTGGAAACCTCCTGCACCCGCGTCGCGGTGGTCTGGCAGGGCAAGGAGATCTGGATCCAGCACGATGGCCGCGGCCAACTGCTGATTGGCGTAGACGTAGAGGAGGGCGATGCCGAGTACGCCAACCTGCTGATGCGCCCATTGGCCACCAACCTGATGAGCCTGCAACTGGAAATGGAGCCGGCCGACGTTGAAGGTGACGACGACGATCACGTCCATGGCCCAGGCTGCAACCACTAAGGAAGCTGCTTATGCTCGCCCTCGGCAAACTGCTTGAACTGACCCTCGCCGGTCGTGAACCGGCGCAAAAAATTCAACTGACTGTCGACGGCGTGCAGATGCGCTGGCTCAGCGAAGGCGCGCTTGAAGTGCGTCCTCCTGAAGCTCTGGACAACGGCAGCGACTTGCTGTTGTCGTCCGGCATCCATGGCAACGAAACCGCGCCGATCGAATTGCTCGACCGCCTGTTGCATGGCATTGCCCGCGGGGAGATCAAACCCCGCACCCGTATTCTGTTCCTGTTCGGTAATACCGAGGCCATGCGCCGCGGTGAGCGTTACCTCGAGCTGGACGTCAACCGGCTGTTCAATGGCCGTCATGAACAAAACATTGGCCCCGAAGCCATGCGCGCCGCCGAGCTTGAGCAATTGGCCCGCAGCTTTTTCAGCCTGCCTGGCCGCTCGCGCCTGCATTACGACCTGCACACCGCGATTCGTGGCTCGAAGATCGAACAATTCGCGCTGTATCCCTGGAAGGAAGGGCGCCAGCATTCGCGCCACGAGCTGGCACGCCTGCGCGCTGCCGGTATACAAGCGGTGTTGCTGCAGAATAAAACCTCGATCACCTTCACCGCGTTTACCTATGAACAGTTGGGCGCCGAGGCCTTCACCCTTGAATTGGGCAAGGCGCGACCATTCGGGCACAACGAGGGTGTAGACGTGCGTCTCCTGGAGGCTCGCCTCACGCAGATCATCGAAGGCACCGAGCCTGTGACCGAGAGCCTGGACGGCCTGCAGCTGTTTGCCGTGTCCCGTGAAGTGATCAAGCACAGCGACGCGTTCCTGTTGCACCTGCCGGCGGATGTGGAAAACTTCTCGCCGTTGGCCAAGGGCTACCTGTTGGCCGAAGACGTGGCCAAGACCCGTTGGGTGATCGAGGAGGAGGGCGCGCATATCATTTTCCCCAACCCGAAGGTCAAGAATGGCCTACGGGCGGGGATATTAATTGTGCCGACCTCAGAAGACGCCGCGGAGCTTAAACAGGGTTAAAGGAATACTGTTTGCGCGGCGGCATGTTCAGTTCTTCGCGGATACCATTCTCACTGAATGACACCGGGTTGGAATTGGTGGGTGGAGTCGACGGGTCGTTGTCGAAGTCGAAAGGGGGGGCGTCTGTAGGCAGGCCCACCGCCTGCAGTTCGCTGTTGCGGATGAGCGGACGGGCCTTGTCGCCGTCGACACCGTCCTCGCTGTATCCTGGCAGGGTGGTTCCGGTGACCGCGTTGTACGCATGGCACAGCTCGTGATAAAGCAACGGTATGTTGGTCATTCGATTGCCGATGAACGTCGGATTGTAGTAGATCGAACCACCGTAGGCCGGTATGCCCCGTTGATTATTCTCAATGAATGACCTGGGTTCCGATTCGTTGCTCGGCGCAAACAGCCCGTTGCTCTCATCTTGCAACTCATAGATATTGATTGGGGTGCCGCCTATCAATTGCGCGGCGTACAGCGCTTGCAGCAATTGTTGCCCGTTCGGCGATTGGGCCAGCAGCGAGAGGTCATCGTTTACTCGTTGTTGAAACTGGAGGCTACCGACTACTCGAACGCCGCTGTGGATCAGAGGGTAGTAATTGATATCGGTCACCCGCGCTTGCTGGACATCTATTGGCGAGCTGTTCCCTGATGTGGAAGCGGGCACGCTGAACTGCTGCGCAGCAACAAGGATGGTGTTGGAGTCTTTGAAGACTATGTCCCTCGGCTTGAGCTGAAGTGCCAGATCCATGCCGTGTCCGGCATACATCACATTGCTGTGCGGGCCTGCCTGTAAAATATCATCGCCTGGCCCACCCACCAGGATGTTGTGCTTGCCTCCCCCTGTCAGATGATCATGGCCCTCTCCGCCATTGATAAAGGCCTGCCCTTGGGCGCCAATGACGGTATCGTCCCCCGCGCCGGAGTAGACCGTCATGTCACCGTCGGCGAGGGCAACAACCTTGTCGTTTCCATCACCTGCCTCGATATAGCAGGCGCCTCGCCGAGTCAGGATCATATCTTCGCCGGGGCCGGCGAAAATGCGCGAGTAGCCGCCTCCGGCCCAGATGCGATCACTGCCTTCACCGGCGTCGATCAGGATGGGGTGGGTGACATCGTCGGCAACATTAATTAGGTCATCACCGCCCTGTGTCCGGAACACCACGAACTGATTGAGCCCGTTCAGGGTGACATGGAAACGTTGCGTATTGACTATGACGCTGAGTCCTTCACCTTCGCCTTGCGCGGGGAGGTCGACGCAGATTCGGTCGGCTTTATCGGTGGTTGTGAACACAAGGTAATCGTGCAGTTCATCGGCCAATTCGCGCTCGACAAGCACGGTATTATCGGAATGCAGCGTGATGAACGCTAACGGCAGTTGGGCGTGCGGGCCCCTTTGGAGGTTTTTGGTGCGGTTGATGGGGTCGCTGATTCGTCCGTCAATCATCCAGACGTTATCGGGAGCGCGCGGAGCGCTTGGAAGGGTAATCTCAGACATGCTGACTCCGTTGATGATGGGAACTCTTTTGAGGTAAACCTCAAAACCATTACATCGTCGGTACATCAATCACTGGTTTTACTTATATATATGCCCTGTCGATCCAAGGAAACTCGGCTGGACAGGGCTCGGATGCAATCAGCTAACGCGCTTTTGCGGCTCGCTTTGATAGATCGCCCGCACTTTGTGCAGGGTATCGGCGCAGGTACGCGCAGCTTCCTGACCCTTGTGCACGAAGTGCTCATAGAAGAACGTGGTGTGCTCGCTGCCGGCATGGAAGTGGTGCGGCGTCAGGGACACCGAGAACACCGGCACTTCAGTTTCCAACTGCACCTGCATCAGGCCGCTGACCACCGATTGCGCGACGAATTCGTGACGGTAGATGCCACCGTCCACCACCAGCGCGGCAGCGACGATCCCCGCGTAACGGCCGGTCTTGGCCAGCAACTTGGCGTGTAGGGGCATTTCAAAGGCGCCGCCGACTTCGAAGAAGTCGATGTCCGATTCCTGATAACCCTGGGCGATCATTTCGGCGAGGAAGCCTTTGCGCGATTGGTCGACAATATCCTTGTGCCAGCAGGCCTGGATAAACGCGACGCGCTCGCCGTGATGGTTTTTGCTTTTGCTGTCGATTGCGGTGGGTTGCATGTTCTGACTCCTGTTTAAGAAAAAAACAGGGCGTTATGAATCGAATGGGATTTAAGGGTACGCATGCGCAAACAGGCGCGCGGCCCTTAGGTGCCAATCCCGTTCTCTCTTCATCCGGACTATGACCGTCGGCCCCGGGATCACACCGGGTCTGCTGACCTTGTCGCCGTCCTGCCTGAGCAGTTCAAGGCGCCAAGCGCTCGCGGGCTATGCACATTGCGTGCAATTACCGCCGGTGGGGAATTGCACCCCGCCCTGAGAACGTTGCCGCCAGAACCCTGGCGGCGGAGAGTTTTTAACATGGTTTTTCGAAAACTGCACGGCTGCCGTCTCGATAACTTATATCGGTTTGATTGGTTGGTATTCGAATGAATGCAATAGGGGCTTGATATTCCGTGGCTTTGCCCGCAGTAATCACACACAAAAGGACTTATCCACTCCGTTAGAGGCCCCCTTCATGACCGTGATCGACCTGCGCAGCGACACCGTGACCCAACCTACCCCCGGCATGCTCGACGCAATGGCCAGCGCCGTCAGCGGCGATGATGTTTATGGTGAAGACCCCAGCGTTAACCGCTTGGAGGCCGAGTTGGCCAAGCGCCTGGGCTTTGCCGCGGCGCTGTTCGTACCCACCGGCACCATGAGCAACCTCCTGGCGTTGATGGCTCACTGTGAGCGCGGCGAGGAATACATCGTCGGCCAGCAGGCCCACACCTACAAATACGAAGGTGGCGGTGCGGCGGTGCTGGGGTCGATCCAGCCGCAGCCCCTGGAGGTTCAAGCTGATGGCTCCCTTGATCTGAACCAGGTGCTTGCAGCCATCAAGCCCGACGACTTCCACTTCGCGCGCACGCGCCTGCTGGCGCTGGAAAACACCATGCAGGGCAAAGTGCTGCCGCTGGATTATCTGGCCAAGGCCCGGGCATTTACCCACGAGCACGGCCTGGCCCTGCACCTGGATGGCGCCCGCCTTTACAACGCAGCAGTCAAGCTGGGGGTGGATGCGAGAGAAATCGCCCAGCACTTCGATTCGGTGTCGGTGTGCCTGTCCAAGGGCCTCGGCGCGCCGGTCGGTTCGGTGCTGTGTGGCTCGGCGGCGCTGATCGCCAAGGCTCGGCGCTTGCGCAAGATGGTCGGCGGCGGCATGCGCCAGGCCGGCTCACTGGCGGCGGCGGGGTTGTATGCTCTGGATCATCAGGTGCAGCGCCTGGCTGACGACCATGCCAACGCGCAATGGCTGGGCGATGAGTTACGCAAGGCCGGCTACAGCGTCGAGCCGGTGCAGACCAATATGGTGTATGTGCAGGTAGGCGATCAGGCGCAGGCGCTGAAGGCCTTTGCGGCCGAGCGTGGGGTCAAGTTGAGTGCCGCGCCGCGCCTGCGCATGGTCACCCATCTGGACGTCAGCCGGGCGCAGATCGAGCAAGTGCTGCAGACATTCGTCGCGTTTTCGCAGAAATGACAGTGCAGGCCGTCTAATTGACTGTTTCTATCACATAAACACGCTGTACCACCGGCAAAGGGCCGATATAATGCGGCCCTTTGCCGTCGCTCCGTCTGATGATGTTGCGCACTGGCCTTTGGCCGCAGCCTCCGTGGAAGAACCTAATGAAAAGCGCAGAAATCCGTGAAGCCTTCCTTCGCTTCTTCGAAGAGCAAGGTCACACCCGTGTAGCCTCCAGCTCCTTGATCCCAGGCAATGACCCAACCCTGCTGTTCACTAACGCGGGGATGAACCAGTTCAAGGACTGCTTCCTGGGCCAGGAAAAGCGCGCCTACACCCGCGCTACCAGCAGCCAGAAGTGCGTACGCGCCGGCGGCAAGAACAGTGACCTGGAAAACGTCGGCTACACCGCTCGTCACCACACCTTTTTCGAGATGCTGGGTAACTTCAGCTTCGGCGACTATTTCAAGAAAGACGCGATCACGTTCGCCTGGACGTTCCTCACCGGCGTGCTGAAGCTGCCCAAGGAAAAGCTCTGGGTCACCGTGTACGCGACGGACGATGAAGCGTATGACATCTGGACCCAGGAAATCGGTGTACCTGCCGAGCGCATGATCCGTATCGGTGACAACAAAGGCGCGCCCTACGCGTCCGATAACTTCTGGACCATGGGCGATACCGGCCCGTGCGGCCCGTGCACCGAGATTTTCTACGATCACGGCGACGATATCTGGGGTGGCCCGCCAGGTTCGCCGGAAGAAGACGGCGACCGTTACATCGAGATCTGGAACAACGTGTTCATGCAGTTCAACCGCACCGCCGATGGCGTGTTGCATCCGCTGCCGGCACCGTCGGTGGACACCGGCATGGGCCTGGAGCGGATCAGTGCGGTGATGCAGCACGTTCACTCCAACTACGAAATCGACCTGTTCACCAACCTGCTGAGCGCCTCGGCGGCAGCCATTGGCTGCGCCAATGAAGGCCAGTCTTCGCTCAAGGTGGTGTCGGACCACATCCGTTCCTGCGGTTTTCTGATCGCCGACGGCGTGCTGCCTTCCAACGAAGGCCGTGGCTACGTGCTGCGTCGCATCATCCGTCGTGCGTGCCGCCACGGTAACAAGCTGGGCGCTACCGGCAGCTTCTTCTACAAGATCGTGGCCGCGCTGGTTGCCGAGATGGGCGATGCCTTCCCGGAACTCAAGCAACAGCAAAGCAACATCGAGCGGGTGCTCAAGGCTGAAGAAGAGCAGTTCTCCAAGACCCTGGAGCATGGCCTGAAAATTCTGGAACAGGACCTGGCTGAACTCAAAGGCACCGTGGTGCCGGGTGATGTGGTGTTCAAGCTGTACGACACCTATGGTTTCCCGATGGACCTGACTGCCGACATCGCCCGCGAGCGTGAGTTGACCGTCGACGAAGCCGGTTTCGAGCGTGAGATGGAAGCCCAGCGCGTGCGCGCACGTTCGGCCAGCTCCTTTGGCCTGGACTACAACACCCTGGTCAAGGTTGACGTACCGACCGAGTTCACCGGCTACAAAGCCACTGCGGGCTCGGCCAAGATCGTCGCCATCTATAAAGACGGCAAGTCGGTCGACGTGTTGAGCGAAGGTGAAGAGGCGGTTGTGGTGCTGGACCAGACGCCGTTCTATGCCGAGTCGGGTGGCCAGATTGGCGATTGCGGTTTCCTGAGCTCGACATCCGGTCGTTTTGATGTGCGCGACACCACCAAGACCGGCGGGGCTTTCCTGCATCACGGTGTGCTGGTGCTGGGCAACTTGACCGTGGGCGCACCGGTAGACACCCAGGTCGATGCCGACGTACGGCATGCCACCGCGTTGAACCACTCGGCTACTCACTTGCTGCATGCCGCACTGCGCCAGGTACTGGGCGAGCACGTGCAGCAAAAAGGTTCGTTGGTGGACAGCCAGCGCCTGCGTTTTGACTTCAGCCACTTTGAAGCGATCAAGCCTGAGCAGATCAAGGCCCTGGAAGACATCGTCAACGCCGAGATTCGCAAGAATACCCCGGTTGAAACCGAAGAAACCGATATCGAGACCGCCAGGAATAAAGGCGCCATGGCGCTGTTTGGCGAGAAGTACGGCGACGAAGTCCGCGTACTGAGCATGGGCGGCAGCTTCTCGGTAGAACTCTGTGGTGGCATCCACGCCAACCGCACCGGCGATATCGGCCTGCTGAAGATCATCAGCGAAGGTGGTGTGGCCTCGGGCGTACGTCGTATTGAAGCGGTAACCGGTGCTGCGGCCCTGGCTTACCTCAATGCGGCCGAAGAACAACTCAAGGAAGCGGCCGGCCTGGTCAAGGGCAGCCGCGACAACCTGATCGACAAGCTGTCCGCCGTGCTGGAGCGCAACCGTGCGCTGGAGAAACAGCTGGAGCAGTTGCAGGCCAAGGCGGCGAGCGCTGCGGGCGATGACCTGTCGGCCGCGGCGGTTGACGTCAAGGACGTAAAAGTCCTGGCTGCGCGCCTGGACGGCCAGGATGGCAAGGCGCTGTTGGCCTTGGTCGATCAGTTGAAGAACAAGCTCGGCCGCGCAGTGATCCTGCTCGGCAGTGTCCATGAGGATAAGGTCGTTCTGGTTGCTGGTGTAACCAAGGACCTGACTGGCCAACTCAAAGCCGGTGATTTGATGAAGCAAGCCGCTGCGACAGTGGGCGGCAAGGGCGGTGGTCGTCCGGACATGGCGCAAGGCGGTGGTGTCGATGCCGCAGCCCTGGACGCGGCGCTGGCCTTGACCGTGCCATTTGTCGAGGCAGGTATTTAAAGCACTGTTAACCGGCCCGTGGTCTGTCTAGTCACGGGCTTGTTCAGTGCGGGTGGATTGGAAATTAGGCGCCCCTTTACGGGCTGAGGCTGCTTGGAAATGGCTTTGATCGTACAGAAATTTGGAGGCACCTCGGTCGGTTCTGTCGAAAGAATCGAGCAGGTCGCCGACAAGGTTAAGAAATTCCGCGATGCTGGCGATGACCTGGTAGTGGTGCTGTCGGCCATGAGTGGCGAGACCAATCGCCTGATCGATCTGGCCAAGGCCATCAGCGGTGATCAACAGCCGCTGCCGCGCGAGCTGGATGTGATTGTCTCCACGGGCGAGCAGGTAACCATTGCGCTGTTGGCCATGGCGCTGAACAAGCGTGGCGTGCCAGCGGTGTCCTACACTGGTAGTCAGGTGCGCATTCTTACAGACAGCGCACATACCAAGGCGCGGATCCTGCAGATTGATGATCAGAAAATTCGCACTGATCTGAAAGCAGGCCGTGTGGTAGTTGTAGCGGGTTTCCAGGGCATGGATGAGCACGGCAACATCACCACGCTGGGTCGTGGCGGTTCGGACACCACCGGTGTGGCCCTGGCGGCAGCGCTCAAGGCTGACGAATGCCAGATCTATACCGATGTGGATGGCGTCTACACCACTGACCCACGCGTCGTGCCAGTGGCCCAGCGCCTTGACAAGATCACCTTTGAAGAAATGCTGGAAATGGCCAGCCTTGGTTCCAAGGTGTTGCAGATTCGCGCGGTGGAGTTCGCCGGCAAGTACAACGTTCCGCTGCGCGTATTGCACAGCTTCAAGGAGGGTCCGGGCACCCTCATTACTATTGATGAAGAGGAATCCATGGAACAGCCGATCATTTCCGGCATCGCTTTCAATCGCGATGAAGCCAAGCTGACGATCCGTGGCGTGCCAGACACCCCAGGCGTGGCTTTCAAGATTCTGGGGCCTGTCAGCGATGCGAATGTTGAAGTCGACATGATCGTGCAGAACGTTTCGCACGACAACACCACCGATTTCACCTTCACCGTGCATCGCAATGAATACGATGCAGCATTGAAAATCCTGCAGAACACTGCGAGCGAGATTGGCGCCCGTGAAGTGGTCGGCGATACCAAGATTGCCAAGGTGTCGATCGTCGGGGTGGGCATGCGTTCCCATGCTGGCGTTGCCAGCCGTATGTTCGGGGCTCTTGCCAAAGAAGGTATCAACATCCAGATGATTTCCACCTCGGAAATCAAAGTCTCGGTCGTCCTCGAAGAGAAGTACCTGGAGCTGGCTGTACGCGCGCTGCATACGGCTTTTGAGTTGGATGCTCCGGCCCGACAGGGCGAGTGATGCGTTGCCAGGAAGGCGCGGTTTACCGCGCCTTTCATTTTTTTGTGGGGTACATGGTCTTTTGCATGGGCTCGACAATACTTAGCGAGTAGGGCTACGACCTTTTGGTTGTAGGTCGAATGCTTTTTTTTTGCAGACTGTTGTTCCTGAACTGAAATGCGTGAGGTGAAAGGTATGCTGATTCTGACTCGTCGTTGCGCAGAAAGCCTGATTATCGGTGATGGCGAAATCACTGTGACCGTGCTCGGCGTCAAAGGCAATCAAGTACGTATTGGGGTTAACGCTCCGAAAGAGGTGGCGGTCCACCGCGAGGAAATCTACCTGCGGATCAAGAAAGAGAAGGACGAAGAACCAAGCCTTTAATTTTTATCGTTTTTTATGTTTGCAAACGGGGAGGAACGTGGTTAATATACGCCCCGTGTTGCGGAGAGCTGGCCGAGTGGCCGAAGGCGCTCCCCTGCTAAGGGAGTACACCTCAAAAGGGTGTCGGGGGTTCGAATCCCCCGTTCTCCGCCATTATTTGCTTAGTACGTTGCAATCTGGTTTTTTCGGTAAGTTGTTGAAAATACTCGAAAAAATAGCTTTACATAGAGATTGAACGGCCTATAATGCGCGGCAACAAATGCACTCGTAGCTCAGCTGGATAGAGTACTCGGCTACGAACCGAGCGGTCACAGGTTCGAATCCTGTCGAGTGCACCATTTAAGAGTTAGTTGCAGCGATGCAGGTAGCTTGGCTTCAACCAGTTGTGATCTGGTCTAAAAACACAATCTGCACTCGTAGCTCAGCTGGATAGAGTACTCGGCTACGAACCGAGCGGTCACAGGTTCGAATCCTGTCGAGTGCACCATACAAACAAAAAGCCCGCCTAGTGCGGGCTTTTTGCCGTCTGGGGTTTGTATAGGCTTTATCCGGCGTCCTCCTTTTTCTCCCTCCTCATGTGTTTTCCCATGCGTCTGCGTCGTCGCAGTTCATAGATGCAGCCAATACTGAGCTTTGGCGTGCAAGCGCTTGTTCTTTCCAGTTTTTTAACGTTTAAAACGTCCGGGCGGTGTATCATGCGCCCGTCAGCCCCGCCGGGGCTTGTGGAATACCTCCATGGACTTACCCAGTAGTTACTCAGTACCCCGTTTTACCAATCATGAATTGACTGATTGATCCTTCCGGCGTGCCCCGCTGCTGGGAGTGGAGTTCGCCTATGACCGAAGTAGAAGTAAAGAAAACACAAGAAAGCCTGCAGGATCGTCTGGCTCAAGTTATCGAGCTGCTGCAGCGCCAGCGCGTGGTCGAAGACCTCACGCACCGCCAGGAAGGTCCGAACCACGACCGCGTCGAAAACCTGGTTCACCGGCAAAACCTCGTCGAGTTGCAACGCAAGCTCGATGACCTGCACTCCGCCGACGTCGCCTACATTCTTGAAGCCTTGCCGTTGGATGACCGACTGACCCTGTGGCAGTTGGTGAAGGCTGATCGCGACGGTGACATCCTTCTGGAAGTATCGGACTCGGTGCGTGAGACGCTCATCGCCGACATGGATGACCACGAACTCCTGGCTGCCGCCAAGGAGATGGATGCGGACGAGCTTGCTGACCTGGCCCCTGAGCTGCCCCGTGATGTTGTCCATGAGTTGATGGAAGCGCTCGACACTCAGCAGCGTGAGCGTGTGCGTTCCGCGCTGTCGTACGACGAGGATCAGGTCGGCGCCCTGATGGACTTCGAGATGGTCACCATCCGCGAAGACGTCAGCCTGGAAGTGGTGCTGCGTTACCTGCGCCGCCTCAAAGAGTTGCCCGGCCACACCGACAAATTGTTTGTGGTCGACTATGAGGGCATCCTCAAAGGCGTTTTGCCGATCAAGCGCCTGCTGGTCAATGATCCGGAGAAAAAAGTTGCTGACCTGATGGCCAGCGATACCGTGAGCTTCCACCCGGACGAAGATGCCTACGACGCGGCCCAGGCATTCGAGCGTTACGACTTGATCTCGGCTCCGGTGGTAGATAAGAACGGCAAGTTGATCGGTCGTCTGACCATCGATGAAATCGTCGACTTGATCCGTGAGGAAAGTGAAACCGAAGTCCTCAACATGGCGGGTTTGCGTGAAGAGGAAGATATTTTCGCGTCGGTCTGGCGTTCACTGCATAACCGCTGGGCCTGGCTGGCTATCAATCTGATTACCGCGTTTATCGCTTCTCGCGTGATCGGGTTGTTTGAAGGCTCCATCGAGAAGCTGGTTGCCTTGGCGGCGTTGATGCCGATTGTGGCGGGCATTGGCGGCAACTCCGGGAACCAGACCATCACCATGATCGTGCGCGCCATGGCGCTGGACCAGGTCAGTACCGCCAATTCCTCACGGCTGTTGCGCAAGGAACTGGCTGTAGGCCTCATAAACGGATTGGTGTGGGGGGGCGTGATTGGCGTGGTGGCCTACTTGCTCTACGGAAGTTGGTCCCTAGGTGTGGTCATGACTGCGGCCATGACCCTTAACCTGTTGCTGGCGGCCTTGATGGGGGTATTGATCCCCATGACCCTGGCGCGTCTAGGTCGCGATCCCGCCATGGGTGCCAGTGTGATGATCACGGCCATGACTGACAGTGGTGGTTTCTTCATCTTCCTGGGCCTGGCAACGATCTTCCTGCTCTGACCCTTCCCGCGGGGGCAAACCTGCCCTCGCTTTGCTTCTTATTCCCAAACTCGACGCAAAAAAAGCCAGCACAGGGCTGGCTTCGGCTTTCAGGTGTCAATCAATTGGCTTCTGCGGCCGCCTCCACGTCGTGCGCGATAAGCGAGACGAGAGCATTTTGCTGGCGGTGGGAGAGCTGACGGAAACGCTGCAGCAGTTCGCGTTCGTGCAGTGACAGCTCGGGGCTGTCCAGGCGCATGCTCAACTCTTCACCCAAGGCACCTTCCTGAATAAGGCTTTGTTCCAGGCGTGCGATGATTTCGGAGTTCATGCTGCGGTGATGATTGCGAGCCACCTCGGCAATGCGTTCCCGCATTCCGTCTGGCAGACGTACGACGAATTTGTCAGCCGTACGGCTGGAATAAATTGCCTGTTTCAATGGGCGCATATATTTAACCGGTTAGTTCAGGGGAGCGGTTTCTGGAATTGGCCGCAAGATGAGTGTTAAGACAAGGCTCACGACCAAAGTTCAACGCGAATTGCAAAGAGGCCGCATCATGCCTCAGATTTGCCATTTCATTGGCGTCAATTCTGTGACAAATATTGAACCGCCTAAAGGCTTTATGCCAGTACTGATTTGCGTTTTTGCGGACTGGTTGGAAAAATTTCCCGCAGCTGCAGCGAAGCTCGGCAACCTTCGTTCAGGCCAGCGCGGAATCTGAGTCGAAGGGTGTCCTTTCTATAGGGGTATGGCCTTTTGCCCGCAAGCTTAAGGTTAGTAGCTGTTCGGCTATTTACGAGTGTCAGGCGACATAAGGTAGGGAGAAGGGGCGGCGGGGAGGGCTAGCGAAGGAGTGGATCGAATTTGATTCGGCGACCCTTGATGAGTGCAATTATCAGTAGGCTGCCCAGCACGGCGCTTGCGACGAAGGCTAGGGTTTGAGCTTGTTGTGAGGTGGCTCCCAGGCCTAGTGCGGCGGACATGAGGGTCAGGCACAGAAATAACCAGGCAGATTTGGACATGAATATTTTCTCAGAAAATCCAATGCTCGGCCGCTGGGGCAGATTGGGTTTCTTGGGTCAGGCGGATGGGGGGCTGGGGGTTGGCAGTCATCAGTGCGAGTTGAGGGCGCTGTTGCAGATGGTGGGGAATGGCTTGGCTGATTTGCGCGCCGTCTTCAGTATTGGTCGGCTGAAAATGAAACGTCACCACCGCGGCCAGTGCCACAGCGTTCAGTGCTAATAGAAGGGCGCTGTTCATAGTCATGGTCTCCACGGTGCCTGAAACGATTGGTTGTGTATATATGACTTTGCAGATGTCGTGCCAACCTATTAGGCCAATAAAAACAAAGAGTTAGATTTGATTTGTGGGGTTTTGAGGTTGCAGTTTGCAATGATGGCATATTGGCGCAGTGCAATTTGCACGATACATCTGAAGGCTTTGGACTGCAGCGAGAGGCTTTGAATGCATTCGCAGGGATCGGCCTACATTCAAAATGCCAACGGACGACATGACAAAACCAGCCTCGGCCGTTAAGATGCACGCCGTCTGTCGCTAGCCCTTCCGGGTAAGCATTTGGCATTTGTCCCAGTAGCTCAATTGGATAGAGCATCCCCCTCCTAAGGGGAAGGTTGGCCGTTCGAACCGGCCCTGGGACACCATATATTTCAAGGCCTTCAAGCAATAACTTTAGATTCTTGATTGCGCTGTGACAGCAAGGTGACAGCAAACGGATTGCAGTGCGTACTCATGTCCTTTGAGGTTGAGCGCTAAATGAGCCTTCTCTACCACTACACCAGCCAACATGGATTGCTCGGAATTCTTGGCAGCCAAGCTGTATGGGCAACCAACACCCATTTCCTAAACGATCCCACTGAATTCGTTCATGCACTGGCGCTTGCTCAGCCAATGGCGAGCCGTGCATATGACGACGATTACTCCCAGTTCTTCGGGGCCGCGCTCTACCACAGCCTGGATCATATGCACGGGGAGGATCTGTACGTCTCATCGTTCAGTGAGAAGCCTGACTTGCTAAGTCAGTGGCGGGGATACTGCCCTGGTGGAAGCGGCTACTGCATCGGTTTTGACCAAGCATTGATCGCTGAGTACTGCGAGGAGCGGGGCATTAGGCTAGAGAAATGTCTTTACGAGTATGCTGACCAACTTGGAGCTGTCGCGAGCATAATTTCTGCCGCCAAAGACTTTTTTCCGTCGATACCGTATTCGGAAGAGCAGTTTTATTCTCTTCCGATCGATGAAAAGCTCGACGCCATGGACGAACTCAGACGAAAGCTGGAGCACGAGCTTAAATCTGATGGCGATCGGGTTATAGAGAAGGCTTGTGAGCTTCTATCGGGTCTTGCGTCGCTGTTCAAGCATCAAGGGTTTCATGAGGAAGCTGAGTGGCGAATCATCGCTAGTAAGCCTGAACAGGAAGTCTGCTTCCGGCCTGGGCCATCATATGTCATACCCTTCATTTCACTCGATTTGCTCAAGACGAAGCCTCATGCGCTCAAACGAGTGATTGTCGGTCCGAATCCAAACCAGCCGCGCGCTGAGAAGGCTGCGCAGATTTTACTTGAGCGGTATGGCTATAGCGCCGACATCGTGACGTCTTCGGCCATCCCGTTCAATAATTGGTAATCAAACCGTACCTCGGATACGTAGCACGGTTGTAGTGGAGCAGTTGGCGTGTCTGGAGGTGGCCCGGATGCCTAACCCAGCGGCCAGTAGTTCCTTTACCCTCTTGTGCAGATCCTCATCGACCGGCCGGCCCTGGTACTTACCAGCAGCTTTAGCCTTCTCGATGCCCTGAGCTTGGCGCTCGCGGCGCTGCTCGTAATCCTTGCGTGCAATAGCCGCCATCATTTCCACCAGCATTGAGTTGATTGCGCCCAGCATCCGGCTTGTGAACTCGTCGCCCTTGGTATCCCGCATTCCCTGGTGGCTGGTCGGCAGGTCGAGCGCGACAATGCGTAGGCCCTTTGAGTCGATTGCCGCCTTGAGCTTTTGCCAGTCCTCCACTGGCAGGCGGGATAGGCGATCTATCGACTCCACCAGCAGCACGTCACCCTTGCGCGCATCTTTCAGCAGGCGGAGCAGCTCCGGCCGGTCGGCTGTGGCGCCGCTGGCGTTCTCCAGGTATACGCTGGCGATGACCTTGTTATGGTCGCTGGCGAATTGCTCGAGCGAAACCCGGGCGCGGCCGGCGTCTTGCTCTTCGGTGGATGCTCGGAGGTATGCGCGGATGAACATGATGGGTGCCTGTATCAGTTAGGGCGTTGTACTAATACTGTTGCACTATGGGTGTTACTTATCAAGCGAAAAGCCCGAAAAAGGCAAAATAAGCCTGTATCTGGATAGGCATACTTCAAGATATGATTGATATCAGACATCATTTTGCCAGCAAGGGAGTGTTTATGGCGGAGAGTCAGTATCCTTGGAATACCCCAGACCAACTGCAACGAGACCAGATTCGATCTGCCCTAGCGGCGAGGGAAAAAGAGCTAGACGAACTTCGCAGTCAGTTGGTCCAGCGCGAGGAGATGATTGATCGTCGCTCGGCGCAGGACAAAAAAATGCTTGAAAGGCGCGAGCGCGAGCTAGCTGATGCTTGGGACAAGCGTCAGCAAAATTTGATCGAGCAGGAGCAAGCATTTCTTAAACGCCAGGAAGAATTTGAGCGGAATTTCGAGGTTGAACGACAGCAAATCGACGATCGGCGGCGTGAATACCTTGAAGAAAGGCGTGATTTAGAGTCTTTAGCCCGCGCGCTTGAGCAGGAAAGAATCCGTCTTACACAGGAATCTCAGCAAACTCTGCAAGACAACTCCAAACGTTTCGTCGGTTCAGCCCTGACGCTATTAGGTGACAAGGAAGGCCGGTTTCATAGAATCGCCAATTGGTGGGCGGTAGGGGGAGCCGCTGCTCTACTGGCAGGTGTAGCCATAGCCGTAGTCACAATGTTGAGTAGTTCAGATTCGTATCATCAAGCCTCAGCAGCCGGATTAGGATATTACTTCTTCCATCTATTCAGAGGCTTGATTGTAGTCGGCGTCTGCGTAGCCCTTGCTAGGTATGCGTTCATCTTTAGCAACTCGTATATGCACGAATCTCTGAAGGTGGGTGAGCGAGCACACGCAATACGGTTCGGAGAGTTTTACCTCGATACATACGGAGCAAATGCCGAGTGGGAACAGGTCAAGGAGGCGTTTGCCCATTGGAACATCTCGGGTCAGAGTGCCTTTTCTAAACATGATCCCAGTTCAGTAGACCCGGCAGTTGCAGGCGCGGCTGGAAAAGTAATGGAAAAGGCCATAGAGGTTGCTTCTGCGGCAGCGAAGAAATCCGAATAGGAATACTCGCTAGGTCCTGTCTTCAGCATAAATCGCGGCGCTGATGATCGCGCCGCCTACCCGTCGCTTGCCGTAGCAGAGCGGAACAGGGTTGCCGGATGCCGTGGTGTTCTTGGCACTGCCAAAGGCGTAGCCCGGCGTGTTCTCGGGCGCGGCGCTCGTCTTGAGGCCGCCAGCCTGGGGGCTGAGCATTTGGATTACGCCGCCGGCGACCATACCCACGCCAGATGCAAACAGGCCGGCTGATACTGGAGGCGCCCAGAACGTGAAGAATGAAGCAGCTATAAGCAGCGCACCGACGACCGTTTGCAAAACCCCTGCGCGCTTACTGCCAACGATCACAGGCGCGATGATGATGTCGCCTTGTCCTTGGTAGGTGAGCTCGCTCTCCCCGATATTTTTCTTGCCTCGAAACACGGCAAACACGAGCCCGCGAGACTTTGCGTTAGACAGAAACCGTTCAAACCCTGGGATCTGCACTGACAGTGCTTTGATGGCCTCGGCCGTCGTGCGGACGGAGAACTGGTAGGACTTACCGAACTGCCGTAGCTGCCCGCACAGCTTGATGGTAGTGAGTGGGGCGTATTCAATTGCTGTAGCGGCCATGGGGCCTCCTATGGATTGGTGGAAGGGGCGGGAAGACCAAGGCGAATGGCGAGCACAGCGCGCGACATATGCGCCTGATCGATGGTCAGCTGCTCCTGGCGCGGGTCGTAGTTCCACACCCGGTTGTAGATCGTCTCGCTGGCCCGGGCGCCGCTGAATGTGCCCCGCAGCAGATCGGCCGAAACCCTGGCCTCATCCTCGGTAAAGAATGGCCCGTCCACGGTCACCTGCTGGCCGCCGATGACGTGCTGGACCTCCCACACCGTGTAGCCCGCGTCTGGCCCCTGGATCAGTTCGTAGGGTTTGAATTTCTGAATTTTGCACGCCTCGGTAAAGCGCTCTTGAAACGTCATGTCTTCTTACTCAAAGAATCAGCCGGCTGATCGGCGCTACCAATACTTGCGCAGCGCACGGATGCTCAGTTAGGCCGCTTCGGATTGATCAGGGGTCGCTTTTGCAGAGGTGCGAGTGGGCATCTTCGCCAGCCATTCGCGAAGTGCTTCGGAGCCCTCACAGCCCGATCGCCACTTCTCAAACCGGCCGGTGTACCCATTCGAATTGGCGACCATACCGCTCAGTGCGACACCAGCATTGGAGGCGGTGGTCAGCACGTCATCGTAGATCGCTAGCATCTGCTTGAGCCCTTCAATGTCCTCGGCGCGGGACGCTGCAATACCTGCACGCGAAAGGCTGTCAGCCGCCTCTGGCGATAGCCCGGAAAGCATTGGGTTTGCTCTGAGCACCGCCTCTACAACGTCGGGATGACTACCTGCACGCGCCTCAGCGACCAGTCGCTGGCGCTCTTCCGGCTTAAGGCTCCGCACGATGGCTCGTAGCTCCTGATCAGCCAGGAAGCCAACAACGTCCGAGCTTGCGCGAGGCGTGACCGGAGCAAAGCCGTTGACCACTGTTTGGGCCAGCGTCAGCATATCCTTTGCCGCCTTTTCCATAGCCGGCATCAAGGCAGGAATGATCCCGTCGATCTGCTCCTTGCCCTTGCGCTCGATGGCCGCGGCGTTGAGGTCTTTGTTTCCACGAATCGAGAGAATTTCTTCTCCAAGGTCCTTGAAAGTCTCCAGCGCCAAGCCCTGCAAATGGCGAACCGACTTCAGCAAGCCACCGGCCTGCCAGGTGCCTTTGGTGCCATCGGGTCGCTGAATATTGAATGTTCTTGCCTCTACCTTGGAGTGCTCGTATTCGGAGTAATGGAGGTTGGCCAAGCCAACTTTGAGGACGGATCGTTTGCCGATTTTCATTGGGTTACCTTTTGATTGTCTGGCCGTGATTCGGCCGTTTTTTGGTCTGAGGCTTCGCTCAGGATCTCGAATAGGGACACGCTCTCTTGGGTGCCGCCGCCGGCTCCTGCGGCGTGCAACTCGTCCATAAGGGCGCTTATCTCTCGCACGTCGCGATTGAACTGAGTGAGCCCGGACTGCTGACGCAGCTTTGCCATCTGGTTACGAATGTTCATGGCGGGCCTCGATGATCAGTTGGTACTGTTCTGCGACGTGCTCTTTGATGTTTTGCCCATCAGCCAGCGGCGGGAAAATCCAGGCACCAGAACTTGGGAATGGCCGCATATCCATCACACCTACCGGAGCGGGACGGCGGAGGCTTTCAATTGCGCGCACGTGGAGAATGAACGCCTCTGCAAGATTGGCCGCGTCATAGCTGTTCATGGTGCACAGTGGGAAGTGCATGACAGTCTGTACGCCGAGGACGGGATAGTTGAAGGAGTGGCCCACTGTCTTGGGGTAGTCCATCTCCTCCTCAACCGCGTCAACCCTGCAGTCCACCACCGTCAACATTACGAGCACTGTTTCTTCGTCTTCGGCGCCGATCTTTTCTGCAATTCGCTTGAGCTCGGCGCGCATCCACTTAATGCTCATTGCCGCATTCCCTCCATCTGTTCGCGGAGTTCTTCGACGGCCTTCTGTAGCTCGGCAACTTCGATGACCCGGGCAACAGCGCCTAGCCCTTCGATCAATGCCTTGCCCTGGTCGGGCGGTAGTTCGCCGGCGGCAACTGCGCGAAGGATTGATTTGGCTGCGCTGGGCAGGTCTGTGTCGTCCAGGTCGAAGCACACGGTCTCGGCAGTTGGCTTGATTGGCGGTACCAAGCGTTCGAGGATCAGACGGCACGCCTGCATATCGCCCTTCTTGGCCGCTGTCAGAACCTTCTTTGTTACGGCGTCTGCACCTTCGGCGAGTCGGGCGCGCAGCTCCTGCGTTTGGCCAGAACGGCCACCTGGATTACCTGACTGCCCCGGCTTCCATTTGCCGGCTTTATCGCGATCAGTCATGCGGTGGGCGATTCCATAGCGATGACCGGTTTGTTTTCAGCGAGCGCTATCAGCAGGGCGGATGCTTGAACGCTTCCGTCGGCTGCGGCTTCGCGAAGGCGGCCCCAGGCGGCAGCAACTTCGGAGCGAGTTGGTTTGTGCTGGCGTCCTCGGGCGGGCTTAGTTGTTTTCATAGATGCGGCCTCGAATGGGGTTTTGAGTGGCTCAAAAACTCACATTAGGCATGATCTGATCATTTATCCAGTGCTTTTTAGGTGCACCTCATGTGCTACACGGAACGGGATTGAACGGGACTGAAATAGTTGGTTTCGGCGGGATTGGAGAGGGGGATTTTGTTGCACTAAGTCGGCGGTAGGCAAAGTGATACAAAGCCGGGTTTTCGGCTCAGTCCGTCCTCAGATTGAGGATGGAGAGGGGAGGGCTGACCTACCGTTTCGGTATGTCAGGTTTCCGCGCCACGTTTTGCGAGATGTGAAAACGTGGCGCGGATTTGATGCGTCCAGATTTGGACGCATCTTCCACCAGTGGTGGATCACCGTGTCGCGTGCCTGTTCCGGCCTGCTGTCAGGCTTTGACACACGCCAGGTAACGGTAAGGTAACGTTAGAAGCGTTACCGGCCAGTCAGGCCGTACGGTCCGATTCGGCTCATATGGTCTGTCTCGCAATACTCGGGCTGAGTACCGATAACACCGGAACGACCCCAGATCTGCCAGATAGACCAAAACGTCTCAGTGAGACCAAACCATCCCACTTAGACCGAAACGTCTCACTCGGCACGGCAAGATTCTAAGGCTAGGCTGGCATTGTCCTTTCCAAATGTTTTGACAAGACAGCGATCTAACGACCGCGAGGAGCGCGCACATGATCAGCGTTTATATTGACGCAAATGTCTGGAATCTACTGTTCGACCATCAAATAGATCTAACCGCAGAGTTTCCAGCTAACCAGTACTGTCTTTGCATGACCCGGGAAGCGGAGTTTGAGATACCACCAATCCCCGAGGAGAAGGCTGAGCTGAAGACCTTCATCAACACAACGGTCCAGAGAGCCGTCAAGACGGTTCCGTTATTCGGTTTCTACGACGAGTCTGTGCCGGCGGATGAACAACGATATGGGGGGTTCGATCAGGGCTGCTTCGCAAGCGAGGCGGAGTTGGCGTTCATGGCGCAGCAGCGGAGTACGTTAGGTGCGCGCATGAAAGCTAAATCAAGGCTTTATCCTAATGAAGCAGATGTAGCATTGGCTTCCCGATCCTTCGAGTCGGTTGTTCTCACCTTGGACGCTAAGAAAGGACCGCTGAACACCGCTTATCAGCAGGGCGGTCAAGTTGTGTTCCTGGATCAGTTCCTCACCTCCGGCCTCTGCCTAAGAGCGTTCGTAGAGCGAGCGATAGCATCCAACTAGGAGTAAGGGCCGCTGGTCTTTAGATATCGAGCACTAGCAATGTGAGCAGATGTGCTCACATTTGAGTGAGGGTGTTGCTGTCACAGCACCGCCTGCTCTTGCCTGCTGTCAGGTACGGTCTTCAGTTAGGCAAGAAAGTAACGGGAAGAGAAAGGGAGCGTTAATGGGAAGGTGAGATAATTTTGGTTGACGAAATTTTTAGGTGTTTTAAGTTATTTGCAAGAGAGTTTTGCTTTGGAGAGAGGCCTCTCCAAAGCGGAGTGGATGCATTTTTAAGAGCTTGTCTCTGATTTAAAAAAAACAGCAGCTTTGGCTTCAACATCTAAATATGATATTGGGAGTAATGGAACTCGGGTTTTTGCTTTGCTTTTGTCCCAGTCGATAACTGTTCCATCCTTGTTTTTTCTTTTTAATTTGCTTCCAGAGCCAAGATTCATAGAGAAGAAATCAAGGAATCTTCTTGCGCCCACGCCCGTAAATGGCTCGAATATAACATTGAGTGAAGTCTTAGATGCCTCAAGTGTTGTATTCAATTCCACTGAATCTGAATGAAACTCGAGTGCTTTGCTTTTGGGGTATGGCTCTACATATATGACGCGTTTTACCCCAGCTGCGATAATGTGCTTGGCGCAATTGTGGCAAGGGAATGTTGTGCAATATAAATCGGACGCGGCGCTGCTTATGTCAGATCTGCTGCAAGAAAGAAGTGCCTCCATTTCCGCGTGAACCACCCTGCCGAACTCTGTAAGGTCTCTGATTCGGCTCTTCTCAAGAATAAATTGTATTTCTTTGTAAGAGTTATCTGATACTTCTTGGTCGTTTTTAAGGTGGCCTATTTCAGACAGGATCTCATTTATTATTTCTGTCTGTTCCGATTTGTTGGAATCTTCCCCTCGGGTGTAATCTTTGCCTTGAGGTGTATCGGATACGGTACCGCTATTTTCATCGGTCTCAGCCCAATAAAGTCCTCCGCCAAACTTAGGAGAGTCATTGGCGCCTGTTGCAATTATCTGGCGATCCTTGGTTATGACCGCTCCCACCTGTCGGGATAGATCGCCCGAACGAACCGAGCTAGAGAACGCCATAAACATAGCGAACTCATCAAATGTCGGATTTTTATAGGGGTGTGAAAGTATCAACTCTAGGAAGCGTTGGAGTGTATTTTTAACCTGGTCATCATTTTTTCCTAGGTTTATAAAAAAATCAGCTAGATGGTAAGTGTCTCTTGTTCTTTGCCCATGAGTGATGTTTTCATCTTCGTCAATTTTTGTGAGTTCAACCGCTTCTGATTGAGTCAAGCCTTTGTCGTTGATGAGGTAATGAAGCCGCCTTTTGGGGTCAGAGTGAATGCCGAATAGGTAGAATCCTTGGCCGTAGACTTTTCGTAGTAAGTCAACTTCTTCTGGGTGTTTTAAGGAGTTTATAATGTAAGCTCTTTTGGTGTTTCGCGGGTCTCGTTTCTCTCTTATGCTCTTGGCTGCCCCGTATGACAGGATTGCATTATTTTTTGTAGTTTCCCTAAGCTTGTCGCCAACACCCATTAAACCTTTTATACGGGAGTATTCAGATGTTCCAGACGTGTTTGTGCTGGGAGGTGTGAGTAAAGATGAGATCTTGATCTCTTCAACATGATAACCAAATTGCGAAATTCTATCCTTTAGGGGGCTTATTACACGGCTTGATTCTGTACCCACTGCACTAACAATACCTATTATTATTTCGGACTCCGTGAAAACTCCTTTTAGATGCTGAGATGCTACGTCATCCGAAGGGTCAGGTTTAGGTTCAATGATGGCTGCTGGAGGAGATTCAATGGCTGGAGGAAGATCTTTTTCTGGAGCTAACGCGGCAGTAACAAGGCGCTCTAGAATTTCCTTCTTGTCCAGCTTTCCTTGGAACTGAACAGTGCCAGTGCTTTCAAACCAGTTCATCACTCCGCCATCCAAACGAAGCACCTTTTTTCCTGGTTGTGTTTCGTCCCATTCACCACCCACATTTGTCAATTTGGCTTTAAGGTCATCAAAGCTTTCTGGAAATATTAATTTCATTTAGTTTCTGTTCCTTCAGGAGTAGGTGTTGGGGGAGTATTGATCACTGAAGCGTTGTAGTGAGAAAGCGCTCCACGTCATCAATCATGCCCCTCACATCCGCGGCCGTGAACTCCTCTGGCTTACCATGGGCGGCACTGTTGCGGATGGCAGCCAATGCGGTGATCCGCTTTTTCTGACTGGCGTTGTATGCGCCTATCTTAGCTAGGTCATCGTTCATTTTGTTTAGACTACCGTGCTCTAGCTCATGGGTAGAACACAGATCGCGCAGAGTCGTCTCAAGGACAACACCTGCGATTACCGCTGCAGCTGTTGCATACCCTGATTTGAGCAGTTCCTCGGCTTGCTCCAGTTCGCTGGAGAACACTTCTGCCTGCACCAGGTTGCGAACGCTGTTGAGGTAGCCACCTTCATAATCTTCTTTGGCAGCCAGGAAGACGGCCTTAACTCGCTGGAGCGTTTCGAAGTTGTTTGAGTATGCGCGCGGCTTCTCCGCTTCGATGAAAGTGGCCAAGTGAAGCGATTTTTCGCCACACGCATTGGATAAAAGCGACTTCGCTTTGACAGTCCAGTTAAGAATTAGGTCGGCCTTAATGTGCGGGTATGGGGCTCCACTCAAAGCGCCTTGCTCCATCCGCTTGGTTGCCTCGATGGCTTCGAGTTGCACCTCAAGTTCGCCGAACCGTTTTTCCAAAAGCCTCGTCATGTTCAATTCCCTTTCCGTCTTGGCGATTTTTCTGCATCGATACTCGCTTGCCTTCCTGTGTATTAGCAATAGCGTTGAATTTTCTAGCTGATGTTGATTGTAGGAACGGAACCCTTTTACGACCCTCTCGCAAAACTACCGGGATTTCGGTAGATGCCACGCAAACCCGTGTTATCTCTGCCGGGCAGATCCCCCAGATTTGGGGGCAGCAAATATTTTGCATTGCTCGCTTGTGTCAGCACTAACAGCGTGGCATTATCCTTTAGCGTCAGCACTAACAGGGGAGAGGGATGGAAGATTCGAACAGCGCGGCTGGCAAGAGGACCGGTGCGGATCGGCAGCGGGACTTCGCCGAACGGCAGAAGGCTGCAGGCTACAAACGGACAACGGTCTGGATTCACGAAGAGACGGCAAAGGAGGGGATTAGGGCAGCAAGAGCAGGAAAGCCACTGGAACCGATGGAGTCGAAAGACCCGCTGAGCTGGGCAGCAGGCTGGATCAGCGAGAAGGGCAAGCAGTAATTGGCTAAAACCTTAGCCGATCGAATCGATGGTCCAGATTTGGGCCATCTCAGAAGAGGTGCCAGGCCGCTGCGCTAACAGCCGCCTGGCGATCACACGACGCAACCTTGAGAGACACGTCATGCGACTTTACCAAAATATCAGTAACGCCCTGAAAGGCCAAGATAAGTCCGAACTTGAAGGGGAGGGCTCGGTAGGCACTGAGGTAGGCGACTCTAGCGCCTTACACCTGCCCCTCTTCGACGAGAAGCAACGAACCTTAGTGGTAGAGCTCATCCTGGCAGATCGTCGCCACGCTACCCGGTGGTGGACGCACCTGAACGAGATGCGGCGCCGCAAGGAGCTCCCTGAGTGGGTTGCGGCGGACATTGGCACTCACGATGAGCATGACCGTCTGCTTGAGAGTAGGAAGGCCGTCAATCAGGCCCTGTTCGGCTCGGATGACCTGGGCGGCGATCAGCCTTACCGCGCGTTGGTGTTGGAGTAGGGCTGATAAGCAACGAAACCTTCGTAGCATCAAGGGCACTACCCCGTCACAGGGTGGTGCCCTTTGCATTCTGCTTGTTTCGACTCTTCATGCAGCGTTATGTGATTGATTAGTCAGCTCGCGAATTGATTACTCGCTTTCGAGGAAAGGCAATCAACACACATCCTCCTGGCAAAATTCGGCGATTACCGGCTGGGCGAGTTTTGCGGTCGTCCTTGGAGCCGATCTGAGCAAACGCGTATTCCCATGATTTCATAGCAGACCTCTTGTCGAGCGCACAACGTGCGCAGCTGTGCTTACGTCTCATTGATTACCATTGATATCAACACTTACCGCTCCTTGATACCCATTGATTTCCATTGAGGTACCTTGAAAACCATTGATATCAACATCAAGGCCAAGCAAACGGTTCATTCCCTGAACAAACCGCTCCGTCAGACCCTGTTCTGTGGCGTACCAAACAGTGGTTTTGGCGGTTTTCGGTCTATAGACCAGTCGATAAACACCTATCAGTGATGGGTCATTTAAATCTCTGACTGCTACGCCTACCAACGGTAAGAATTTCTCGATCTTGCTTGCGAAGCCTGCCCCTCCATTAGCGTCAAAATATGGGAGGAGACCATAAGTGGCTTCTTTCGTTAGGTCGTTCAGAGGGTAAAGTAGCTCCGATTCATAATCGGATGATTCAACCATATAGGTCGCTTGCTCAATCAGCCCCATCTTTAAAAGAGGGTTCAAAACCGTCCATGCACCCTGATTTCCGTCTTCATCTTCTAGTCCATTGCAATCGGCGAAAATTCCCTTAGCTGTGGATGTGGTCTCGGCCGCTTTATACCCGTAGGCGACGAGCGTTCCGATTGGGCATATTTTCTCTCGTGAATAGTTTGTGCGTACCAACGTTCGGGGTAGTCCACCGTCAGCCGTCAGGTCCTGTATGCCATAAAGCTCGATGAATCGACGGAAGAGGAATAGCTCTCCTCTCTCTCTAAGCCGACGGAGGGGCGGTACCTCGCTGCCTGCGCCATCAATGAGCTCGTTAGGTAGCCAAAGGAAATCTGCTGTCTCTTTAGGCTTACAGAGCTTATAGCGGGGTTTCTTTCCTGCTTTTGTCACAACCACAAGGTTCGCGTCGATTAGTGCATCAATCGCTTCGGATGCTCGCCTCCATGCCATCCCCGTATAATTAAAGACCGCTTGGGCGCTCCAGGCAGTTGTGGAATGGTCTTTCAGGGTGCCTCGGGCAAGAACAAGGAATGCTACAGCCGGCCGAAGCCCTAATTCACAAGCCTTTGAGAACTCAGCAGACCCAACTGCAAAAAAATTACCCTGACTCATTCAGTTATTCTGTAAGCGTCCGAACTACACCGCCTTGCATCTCAGACCTTAATCCCCTTTAACCGCTGATTGACGCGCTCACACTCAAAAACTGCGAAATTGCACCCCACTTGACCACCCATTTGCGTTG
>NZ_JAFCVN010000022.1:0-28051 GCF_049897065.1 Pseudomonas sp. DWP2-2
GATTCAAGCCTGTGTTCGGGCACACCGAGCCTAAGCGAGGTGCCGAGTGGTGGGGCAAGAGCGTTTTGCTTACTTTTGCGCTTTTCAAAAGTGAGCCGCTGTAAAAGCGGAACCCTAAGCGGCCGTTACCGCAGGAATGGATATGTACTCGGTATAACTGCGTCGGCTGGCAGGCCGTCTTCGCAGGCAAGCCAGCTCCCACATTTGGATTATGGGGTGTCAGGTAGATGAGCATCGGCTGTCGGGCACCCGCCACAAAGAAACTTGCTTGGCTTCCCGCGTGTGTTCAGGCAGGACGTGACATCACCGCCAAGCGCACGGCCAACGCCGTCAGCACCGCTGCCAAGCCCCACTTCTGCAGCCAGGCGCTTTTGGTGCGTTTGGCGAAGAAACGACTGAGCGCCCCGCCAAACACGCCCAACAGCACATGAAACACACTGGCGATCAACGTCAACACACCGCCCAGCACCATCAATTGCAAGGCGATGGGCCCCGCCTCGGGCCGCACAAACTGTGGCAGGAACACCATGAAAAACAACAACGCCTTGGGGTTGAGCAAACTGTTGAGCATGGCCTGCAGAAACACTCGGCCCAACGCCACGCGGCCGACGTGAGCGGTGTCCAGGCCGGGGCGTTTCTGCAAGGTTTTGAAGGCCAGCCACAGCAGGTAGATCACGCCCGCATAACGGATCAGGTCGAACGCTGGCGGCCAGCTGGCGACCAACGCCGTCACCCCCATGGCGGTCAACGCTGTCAGCAACAGGTCGGCCACGCCAATGCCCAGGGCCGAAGCAACGCCGCCGCGCCAGCCATGGGTGACGCCCTGACTGATGACAAATGCCATGTTCGGCCCCGGTGACAGCAACAACAGCAACACAGCGCCGGAAAAAACACCGAGTGTGACAAGGCTGATCATGGTTGAACCGTCCGCTGGAAAAAAAACAGATTAATCGGCGCTTGCAGGCCCTACAAAAAATTGTGCTGGATACATTGCTCACGCAGCGAACCGAGTGATTGCTGAATGCCACGACCAACGTCTAGAATGCGAAACATTATCAATTAAGCCTGCTGCGCCAGGATGACCATGTCGAGCGATCACCCACTGGACCCTGCTGCCATCGGCCAGCTATACCAAGCCCACCATTCATGGCTGCGAGGCTGGTTGAGCCGGCGCACGGGCTGCCATGAGCGCGCCGCTGACCTCGCGCAGGACACCTTCGTGCGCCTGCTCAACGCGCGTCAGCAACAGACTTTGCAGCAGCCGCGCGCGTATCTGAGCAGCATCGCGCGCAGCTTGATGATCGACCAATACCGGCGCCGCGAACTGGAACGCGCCTACCTGGAAAGCCTGGCGCACTTCCCGCAAGTAGAGGTGCCGAGCGAAGAAACAAAGCGGCTGATCCTCGACAGCCTGGAGCGTATTGACCGTTTGCTCGACCAGCTCAAGCCGAGGGTGCGCGAGGCTTTCCTGTTGGCCCAATTGGACGGCCTGACCTGCCCGCAGATCGCCTTGCGCCTGGGCGTGTCCAAGGCCACGGTGGAACGCGACCTGTCCAAGGCGCTGCACGCCTGTTACCGGTTGCGCTATGCCGACTCCTGACTCGCACCTGGTCGACCAGGCCATCCAATGGATGATCAAGCTGCGCTACAACACCGCCGACGACGCCAGCACCGCGGCCTTTGACCAGTGGCTGCACACCAGCGAGGCGCATCAACAGGCCTGGCAACGGGTCGCCACCCTGAATGACGATTTCAACCACTTGCCGGCGCATGTCAGTCGCCATGCACTCGACGGCGCACGCCAGCACATCAGCCGTCGTGAAAGCCTGAAACTGCTCGGGCTGTTTGCCGGCGCCGCAGGTTTAGCCTGGCTGGGCCGCGACTACACGCCCCTGCCCGCCTTGATGGCGGACTACCGCACCGCCACTGGCGAGCGGCGCTGGGTAACATTGGAGGATGGCAGCAAAGTCCAGCTCAACAGCGCCAGTGCCGTCGACATTACCTCCAGCGCCGAACAACGGCTGGTGAACCTGCGCCAGGGTGAAATATTGATCAATACCGGCGCCGACCACCGCCCGCTGTGGGTGCATACCCGCGACGGTTACCTGCGCGCCGTCGGCACGCGCTTGCTGGTGCGCGAAGAACTCCAAGGTACTCTGCTGGCCGTGCAACAGGGTGCGGTAGCGGTGTTTGCCGATCGCCATGACGGCGCCGCACGCCAGGTGATCAAGCCAGGCGAACAGGTGATGTTCAACCGTAGCGGCATTCGCCCTTCCCCCAACAACGGCCTGGACCCCTGGGCCTGGAGTGACGGCGTGATCAGCGCCCACAACATGCGCCTGGACGACTTCCTGGCCGAGCTGGGCCGCTATCGCAGTGGGTTGGTGCGTTGCAGCGAAGCCGTGGCAGGGCTGCGGGTGTCGGGCACTTACCAACTGGAGGACACCGACCAAGTGCTCAAGTTGGTCACTCAATCGCTGGCGATCGATGTGACCTACCGCAGCCGCTACTGGGTAACCGTCTCCGCTCGGGTGTGACCGGCCGAAAATAAATGAGGTGAATTCTCATTGCCATTCGACCTGTAAGGAAGGGCCGATCAACAGGCCGGTTTGTCCACTTCCTTCAGGAGCATCCCGCGGTCATGCAAGCGTTCCCCTCCAAACGTTCTCTTCTCAAACACACGGTGCAGGCCGCCCTCCTTGGCGCCTGCCTGGGCGGCGGCGTCTTGCCGCTCGCCGTGATGGCCGACTCCGCTAGCGCTGATACCCAGGTTCGCGCATGGGCGATCGCCCCCGGCTCCCTTACCTCGGCACTGGATCAATTTGCCCGTCAGGCCGGCATCAGCTTGTCCTACGATGCCACCAGCGTTGCCGGTAAAACCAGCACAGGCCTGAGCGGCAACTTCGATCGAGAACAGGCCTTGGGCCAGTTACTGCGCGGCCAGGGCCTGCAAGCCCAGCGCCAAGGCAAGGATATCTGGCTGCTGTTGCCACAAATGGCCGACACCGGTGCCCTGAACCTGAGCGCGACCACGGTGACCGGCCAACGCCTGGGGGCCCTGACCGAAGGCACCGGTTCTTACACTACCGGCGCGGTCACCATCGGCAAAGGCCAACACAGCCTGCGGGAAACGCCACAGTCAGTGAGTGTGATGACCCGCCAATTGATGGACGATCAGAATGTCACCACCATTGACGATGTGATGGAACGTACACCAGGGATCACCACCTACGAGTCGCCCATGGGCGGCAAGTATTTCTATTCCCGTGGATTCAAGATGCTCGGCCAGTACCAGTACGACGGCGTACCGCTGGACATGGGCAAGGACTATGTGCAGGCGGACAGTTTCAGCGCCAACATGGCGATCTATGATCGCGTGGAAGTACTCAAAGGCGCAGCCGGCATGCTCAAGGGGGCCGGCACGGCCAGCGGTGCGGTGAACTTCGTGCGCAAGCGGCCACAGGCCACCCCGACCTCAAGCCTGATGCTGTCCGCCGGCACCTGGGACAACTACCGCGCCGACGTCGATACCGGTGGCCCGCTCAATGACAGCGGCACCGTGCGCGGCCGCGCGGCGTTCAGCCAACAGGATCGCGGCTCCTACATGGACATTTCCAAGCGCCAGGACCAAGCCTTCTATACCGCACTGGACGTCGACCTGAGCCCCGACACAACCCTGGGCGTGGGAGCCAGCTACGAAGACGTCGACGCCAGCCCCTGTTGGGGTGGCTTGCCGCGCTATAGCGATGGCAAGAGCGCCAGGTTAAGCCGTTCCACCTGCCTGGGCCAATCCTGGAACGACTGGCAAAGCCGACGCACGACGTTCTTCGCTGACCTCACCCATCACTTCAATGACGACTGGCAAATCAAAGTCGCCGCTGTGCACAGCCGCAACCTGCAAGACACCAAGTACGCCGCCAGCGAAGGTACCATCGCCTATGGCGCCCCAACCCCCACCGCCAACTCCTACGCAGCATTGATGGACTATGAGCACAAGGACTTCGGCCTGGACGCTTACATCGATGGCAAGTTCCAAGCCTTTGGCCTGGAACACGAACTGATCCTTGGGGCCAACGGCAGCCGAGGCACCCAGGATGACGTATTCGCGATCCAGAACCTGCCCACGCGCCAGAGCATTTATCAGCCCGACCACCACTTCCCCGAACCAGCCAATGACACCTTCTGGCCAAACATGTACCGCGGTGGCACGGTCAAGGAAACCGCTACCCAGTATGGTACTTACGCCACCTTGCGCCTGCGCCTGGCCGAGCCCTTGATGTTCATCGTGGGCAGCCGTGTGAGCTGGTACGAAAACCGTCGGCAGTCCAACACCCTGGGTTGGGGCGAGTGGAGTGTGCAAGATGCGCGCACCAAGGAATCCGGTGAAGTCACGCCGTTTGCCGCTCTGATCTACGACCTCGACGAACACCTTTCCCTGTACGCCAGCTACGCCGATATCTTCCAGCCGCAGAGCTCTTATGCCACCGCCGACGGCGCGGCACTCAAGCCCAAGATGGGGGACAACTACGAGCTGGGTATCAAGGGCGAATGGTTCGACGGGCGTCTCAACAGTTCCATAGCGTTGTTCCGGGCCACAGAGAAAAACGGCGCCGAGACTGACTTCCTGAGTTTCTGCCCAACTTCGTCCGATGGCTACTGCTATACCGACACTGCCAAGGTCCGCGCCCAGGGCGTCGAAGCCGAAGTCA
The DNA here is from genome assembly GCF_049897065.1 of Pseudomonas sp. DWP2-2. NCBI lineage: Bacteria > Pseudomonadati > Pseudomonadota > Gammaproteobacteria > Pseudomonadales > Pseudomonadaceae > Pseudomonas > Pseudomonas sp. DWP2-2. Next base: position 4,710 of record NZ_JAFCVN010000022.1, read on the forward strand.
GCGGCCAGTTGCTCGAACGTCTGCAAGTCTCGGGGGGCTACACCTACACTCAGACCAAATCGCTTAAAAACATTGATACCGCTATCGAAGGAGGCGCGTCCAACACCTATGTACCCCGCCACATGTTGCGCATGTGGGGCGATTACCAGCTGGATGGCGCGCTGTCCAAATGGAGCGTGGGTACGGGGGTCAATGCCCAGAGCGGCAACTATCGCATGCAGCAGGGCCTCAAGCTCGAACAGGCCGGCTATACGGTTTGGGATGCACGATTGGCCTACCGCGTAGATGACACCTGGACCGTCGCCCTTAACGCCAAGAACCTCTTCGACAAAAACTATTACCAAACCGTGGGCACAGCCTCATGGGGCAATTTTTATGGCGAACCGCGTAATTTCACGGTCAGTCTGAAAGGCACCTTTTAACCCGCTCAATCCTCTGGAGGGCAGGCGCCTGGTGCGTTGCGCCCTCTTTTCCTACGCCTCCCCGGGGCCCGTCAAAAAAGTGTTTCCTGACAAACAGGAAAATTCACACTTTTGTTCCTACACTCAAAATCACACCCCGAGACCGGGTCCTCTTGCACAAGGAATGTCAACAAAATGACACAAGAAGGAACATTTAAAGTGTCTATGATATCATCGCTGAAACAAGGTCAAATTATTGACTGAAAGAGAAAAGGAAGTCCTCCTGTAGTAGCCACTGCCCTTGCAAAATTCTTTCATTTGGAGCTATCCATTCGAAGGAAGGGATGCGTTTTACCCAGCGTAGTCCGCTGCCGTCTGGTTCAGACGACCGAATAGAACGCCTGGTGTGCAATGAGGGATGTTTGTATGCGAGAGAAGTCGTCAGTTGTCAGCTTGTTTTTGACCCGAGCAGGGTTTGTCGAGTTTTTTGTGGTTTTCGTCAAGCTGGTCCACGGTCTGACGGCCATTTTCCCACCGCTGGTCCTGGCGCTTTTCCTCGACCCGATGGCCCCTGAAATGCGTTCGCACTTTCTGGGCTTGCTGCTGTTTTTTGCGGTATTGACCATCATTCTGTTCCAGGCCCTGGGCATTTATTCCGAGGAACTGTTCAGTAATCGCTTGCGCCTGCGCACCAATATCGTGGCCTGGTCCTCCGCATTCTGCATCCTGTTGTTCATGTACCAGATCCTGCAGGTATTTCCGCAATTGAACCCGCGCAACCTGGTGGTGTGGTATATCGCCAGCTTGACGATGTTCTGTGCCGAACGCCTGGTGATGCTACGCCTGTACCGCAAACTCATGCGCAAGGGCAAATACCTGCAACGCACAGTGATCCTGGGTTTCACTGACACCGCCGTGCATGTCGCCGACCACTTGCAACGCAACGGCGACATTCGCTCCGGGCTTATCGGCTTTATTGACGACCGCACCGAGCGTATTCCCAAGGAACTGAGCAGCCTGCCGCTGTTGGGCAATACCCGCGACCTGGAAAAACTGATCCGCGCCGAACAGGTCAACCAAGTGATGATCTGCCTGCCCTGGGCTGCCGAGCAACGTATTCACGGCTTGGTCAATCGCCTGCGGCAAATGTCGGTGAACGTGATGCTGGTGCCCGACATGGCTGCCCTGCGCTACGGCCATAGCCGGATCACAGACGTGGGCGGCATCCTGATGTTCAATACCTCGCAGTTGCCGCTGCGCGGTTGGTCGCCGTTTATCAAGCGTTGCGAAGACCTGCTCCTGGCGAGCATCACCCTGGTGCTGGTGTCACCGGTGATGCTGGTCACGGCCATTGCGATCAAGCTCGACTCCAAGGGCCCGGTGCTGTTTCGCCAGAACCGCTACGGCTATAACGACAACGAAATTCGCGTGTTCAAGTTCCGCTCGATGTACACCGACCAGAGCGACTTTACCGCCGAACGCCAGACCACTCGTGAAGACCCGCGCATTACCCGGGTTGGCCGCATCATCCGCAAGACCAGCATCGATGAGCTGCCGCAGTTGTTCAACGTACTGCAGGGCAACATGTCGATGGTCGGCCCGCGCCCTCATGCCACCGCCACCAAAGCCGCCGGTATTCCGTTCGAAGTGGCTGTGAGCGAATACAGCTCGCGCCACCGGGTCAAGCCCGGCATCACCGGTTGGGCGCAGATCAACGGCTACCGGGGTGAAACCGACACCCTGTTCAAAATCCAGAAACGCGTCGAATACGACCTGGAGTACATCTCCAAATGGTCCGTGTGGTTCGATTTGTACATCGTCTTCATGACGGTCCCAGCCGTCCTTTCCACCAAGGAAGTCTATTGATGAATACACTCAACGGATTAATCCCCTGCATTATTTCCGGTGGGTCAGGCACGCGGCTGTGGCCGGTGTCCCGGCAGAACATGCCCAAGCCATTCATGCGTATGCGTGACGGCCAGAGTCTGCTGCAGAAAACCTTTCAACGTGCCGCGCGCCTGCCCGGCGTGGAAAGTGTGCTGACCGTCACTAATCGCGACTTGCTGTTTCGCACCCTGGATGACTACCGCGGAGTCAACCAGGCCAGGCTGCCTCTGGACCTGTTGCTGGAGCCGTTCGGTCGCAATACCGCAGCGGCCATTGCGGTGGCGGCACTGCACGTGCAGGAGCATTTCGGTGGCGACGCCCAGTTGTTGGTGATGCCAGCCGACCATCTGGTGCTGAATGAAACCGCGTTCGCCGACGCCGTGACCCAGGCACGCGAGTTGGCCGAAGCCGGCTACCTGGTGACCTTCGGCATTCAACCCGATCACCCGGAAACAGGCTTCGGCTACATCGAAAAAGGTGACGCCCTGAGCCTGGGTAACCGGGTCAAGCGTTTCGTCGAAAAACCCGACCTGGCCACGGCCCAAGCCTATCTCGACGGCGGCAAGCACTTGTGGAATGCCGGCATGTTCTGCTTCAAGGCCAGTACTCTGGTGGACGAGCTGGCGACCCATGCTCCCGACGTACTGGGGGCCGCTCGTGCAGCCCTCGAGCAGAGCCAGCACCTGCAAAACAGCACCTCGCGCCAGCGTGAACTGGGCAGCGAGGCCTTCGGCACCGCGCCAGACCTTTCCATCGACGTGGCGTTGATGGAGAAGTCCACGCAAGTGGCCGTGGTGCCGTGCGACATCGGCTGGAGCGACATCGGTTCCTGGGAAGCCCTGCGCCAGCTCACGCCCAGCGATGCCCAGGGCAACCAGGTCAATGGCGAAGCCATCTTGCATGACGTGCACAACTGCTATATCGACTCGCCCAAACGCGTACTCGGTGCCGTCGGCGTGCGAGACCTGATCATCGTCGATACCCCCGATGCCCTGCTGATCGCCGACGCCAACCGCAGCCAGGACGTGCGCTACATCGTCGCCGAACTCAAGCGCCAGAACCATCCGGCGTTCAGCCTGCACCGCACCGTCACACGGCCGTGGGGAACCTACACCGTGCTGGAGGAAAGCAGCCGGTTCAAGATCAAGCGCATCGTGGTCAAGCCCCAGGCATCGCTGTCGCTGCAAATGCATCACCACCGCAGCGAACACTGGGTAGTGGTCAGCGGTGCCGCGCAGATCACCAATGGCGAGCGCGAATTTTTGATCAACGCCAACGAATCGACCTACATCCCGGCTGGGCACAAGCACCGCTTGACCAACCCCGGCATCATCGACCTGGTGATGATCGAAGTGCAGAGCGGTGAATACCTGGGCGAGGACGACATCGTACGCTTCGATGACATCTATGGGCGCGCGCCCGCAGAGAAGAAATGACATGCGCACCTCGCTGATCATTCCAACCCGCAACGCGTCCAGTCATTTGACGCGACTGCTGCCCGCGCTGCAGATGCAGACTCTGCAACCGGACGAGATGCTGGTAGTCGACAGCGCGTCCAGCGATGACACCGTGGCGCGCTTTCGCGAATTTGGCGCGCGGGTCGAGGTTATCGACGCTCGCGACTTCAACCACGGTGGCACACGGCGCTGGGCCAGTGAACACACGAGCGGTGACGCACTGATCGTGATGACTCAGGACGCAATCCCGGCTGACCCAGAGACCTTCGCCAACCTGCTCGAAGAATTGCAACAAGACCCACTCAACGGCGTGGCCTACGGCCGGCAATTGCCGCACCCTGGCGCTGGCGTGCTGGGAGCCCAGTCACGCCACTTCAATTACCCGGCTCAGAGCCGCACCAAGAGCCTTGCCGACGCTGCGCAGTTGGGGATTAAAACCTGCTTCAGCTCCGACTCGTTTTCAGTCTACCGGCGCAGCGCCCTGCAGGCCGTGGGTGGCTTCCCCGCCGATGTGATCGGCAGTGAGGATGCCTACGTCGCGGCGCGCATGCTGCTTGATGGCTACAAGGTGCGCTACGCCGCCACGGCGCGGGTGTACCACTCCCACGATTACCGACTCATGGATGAGTTTCACCGCTACTTCGACATTGGCGTGTTCTACGGTCGCGAGCCGTGGATTCGCCAAGCCTTTGGCGATGCCGGCGGTGAAGGTAAACGCTATGTACAGGCTGAACTCGCAGCGTTGCGCGCAGCCGGTGCATTGCACCGCGTACCCGAAGTACTGGTGCGCAGCGCGTTCAAATTGCTCGGCTATCGGCTGGGCCATCTGGAACGCCGCCTACCCCTCGCCCTAAAGCGGCGCATCAGCATGTTTCCCGGTTATTGGAGGTGAGCATCATGACCTACAGGAAGTCCCCCTTGATGAAAAGAACTATGCTCGTCCTGGCCATGATGGCACTGGCCGCCTGCAATACCCCTGCACGTATCGTCCCCCCCGACGGCAAGACGGTCGAGGACGGCAAGCGCGCTCTCGACCAGCTTGCGCAGCTGCCGCCGGCGGTAGAGCGTATCCGCATCGGCGATCAGTTGCGCATTGTGCGCGATGCCGGTGAGATGCCAACGCTGTCGGCGTTCAACGTCAGCACCATCTATGAGCTGACGCTGTACACCGTGCAAACCGATGGCAAGATCAACTACCCGTTCCTGGGCCCGATCCAGGTAGCCCGTCGCACGCCAGCCGAGGTGGCGAACGAGCTGAGCAACAAGCTTGCGCCGGTGTATCGCGAGCCACGGGTGACGGTGAACATCAACCAGGCACCGGGCAACTCGATCATCGTCGGCGGTGCGGTAAACAACCCGACCACGGTGCCGATCGCCTCGGCCAACACCCTGGAACAAGCCATCGTCGGCGCCGGCGGGGTGAACCCGGCGGGCAACGCCAGCATGGTCGCACTGTTGCGCGAAGATACCCAAGGCACCTACCGCGCTTACTTCCTGGACTTCAGCCAATACCTCAAGACCGGCCCCAACGGGCGTAAACAAGTGCCGCTGCAGCGGGGAGATGTGGTGTTCGTGCCCAAATCCAACGTGGGCGAGCGCATCCAGGGCGTAGATACCTACTTGAACCAGTTGATCCCATTCACCAAGTCGATCGGGGTTGGCTACAACTACACCCGAACCAGCGGCGGCAGTAACTAAAGGAGCGACATCCCATGATCGAGATCCGTTCTTTTCGCGATCTTCTGCGCTTGTTCTTCATCTTCCGGCACGAGTTCAAGCTGGCGGCCATCGCGGCGCTGGTGATCATTCTGCTGGGGGCCTTTTTACTACCAGCCAAATACGAGTCCACCGCACGCTTGCTGGTCAAGCCGGGGCGCGATTCGACGCTGCCCATTGAGATCAGCAACCGTCAGGCGCTGGTCATGCCGAGCACTCAACGCGACCCGATTGTCGATGAGGAACGCCTGCTGACCGGTCGCCCTATCGTGCGGGCGGTGGCCGAGCATTACCTGGAAGTCATCGACAAAATGCCGCCACCGGAAGGCCTCTGGAAGCGCACCAAGTACTACGTCAAAAGTGGTATCGGCGCAGTGTTCGACGGTGTGCGCGTGGTGCTGGAAACCGTGGGCATCATTGAACAGACCACACCCGTGGAGCGCCTGGCCGCCAGCCTGGAGAAAAACTTCGACGTCAGCCACGCGGCCGGTTCCACCGTCATGGACATCAGCTTCAAGTGGAGCGACCCGGAAATCGCCCAGGCGGTGGTCAAAAGCTGGGTCGAGACCTACATCAACGAACGCACCCAGGCCCTGGGACGCAAGAGCCTGTATGCCTTCTATGAAGGCCAGGTAGCCAACAGCGCTACCGAAATCAAGAGCTACAAGGAGCAGATTCTTGCCCACTTGAACCAGATCGGCGCGGCAAGCATCACCGATCGCCTGGAGGATTTGTCCGAGCGCATCAACGTGCTGCGTGGCGAAACCTTCAATACCACGCGCTTGATTGCCTCGTCCGACAGCGCCCTGGAGAGCACCCGCACTCAGCTCAAGACCCAACCCAAGGAAGTGACCACGGTACGCCAGATTGCGCTGAACCCGCAGCAGCAGGACTTGCGTCGCCTGCTCAACCAGAAGTTGCTGGAAAAGGCCGACATGATGCGCACCTACACCGACAATGCGCCGCCGGTCAAAGCCCTGGATGCGTCGATCCGCGCCATGCAGGCCCAGGTCGCGAATGAAAGCAACACCGTGCAAAGCTCGGAAAACCGTGCGCCGAACACCCTGGAGATCCACTTGCAGCGCGTGCTGCTCGATGAGTCCAGCAACAACTCGGCACTGCGTACACAACTGGTGCAACAGCAGAAACAACTGGTGAACCTCGAGGCGCAACGCAAGGAAGCCCTGGAGATTGAACCGGAGCTGGCGCGCCTGTCCCGTGAACTGAGTGCCACCGAGCGTAACTATGCGCTGTATGTCGATAACCTGGAAAAATCGCGCATCGACCGTGAGCTGGATAACAGCCAGATCAGCAATATCGCGGTGATCGAGGAGGCCACCCTGAACCCTGGCCGAATCTTCCCTAAAACCCTGTTGATGCTGTTGTTGGCGATCCCGTTTTCCATCGTGGTCGGCTTGCTGGTGATCTACCTGTGCTACCTGCTCGACCAGCGCATCCATGACGGTGGCTTGGTGGAACGCAAGTTCGGCCTGCCGCTGTGGACCACCCTGCCAGAACTGGATACCAGTACCGCACAAGGCACCAACGCATTCAACGCGAGCATCTACCGGCTCTACGGTCTGCTGCAGTTGGACCGTATCACTGAACGCGGCCTGACCCTCGGGTTGACCTCCGCGCGCCATGGTGAAGGGGTGACGTTCGTAGTGGAACAGTTGCGCCAGTTGCTTCAGGAAAACGGCATTACTGTGCGTGTCGGCGGTGCGGCCCCGGCGGTGCCGGGCGAAGTGGTACTGCTGGATGCCTCGGCGCTGCTGGACAACCGCGATGCCTTCGTCAATCTGCGTCGCGCCGACCTGATCGCCCTGGTGGTGGAGGCGCAGAAAAGCACGGTCCCGGTGGTGGAGCATGCGCTGTCGATCCTCAATACCGCATTCGGCAAAGTGGACGGCATCATCATCAACCGGCGTAAATTCGAAGTGCCGGCCAAGGTGCTGCAGACCATCGCCAAATATCGGGGGGCGTTCTGATGCGCATCGCCCTGCTCGCGCCTTTGCCGCCGGAAAAAAATGGGATCGCCGACTACGCGAACCATTTCAAGACGGCACTGGAGCAGCTGGGCGTGACGGTGGCGACACCGTTGAGCGGCGTCGAGGGCACCAGCATCGCGATCAAACAGGCCATCGGTGCATTCGACTGGCAGAGCGTGGACCTGGTCCACGCCGAGCTGGGCGGCGGCCGGCTGGGGGAGTTCCTGGCGTTGCGCGAGTTGCGCAAGGCCTATCCCAACCTGCCGCTGACGGCCACCGTGCATGACCCCGAGCGCATGGTATGGCGGCGCGAGCAACTGCCCTTCCCGCTCAATCTGTTGGAGCGCTTGCCCAGCCCGTTGCCGCAAGCGGCGGTGGTGCTGGCAGACCCGCTGACCCTGCGTGAAGAGCGGCAGGTGGCCCGCGGCCTCACAAGACTGATCACCCTCACCCGCCTGGGCGCCGATTGCCTCAGCCAACGCATGCAATTGCCCGCAGGCAAAGTGGCGGTGATCAACCATGCCAACCTGGCGATTGCGGCGGTGGCGCTGCCGCCCCTGGATACGCTGCACCTGCTGTATTTCGGCTTTATCTACCGGGGCAAAGGCATTGAAGACCTGTTACAGGCCCTGGCCGCAGTTTTCCAGCAAGCCCCCCAATTGCGTGACCGTGTGCGCCTGACCCTGGCCGGTGGCACTGCCGCCGAAATGGCGTTTGGGGCGGGCGGCAATTACCTTGAACAATTGAACCGCCAGATAGCCGACCTTGGCCTGTCTGGCTCCATCGACTGGCGGCTGAACCTGCCGGCCAGCGAGATTGCGCAGACGATACAGGCGCACCACGTGATGGTGCTGCCGTATCGCGAATCGAAAAAACTCGGCCTGCTGGGTCGCCAGCGCGGCACCAGCGGCGCGTTGTCCTGGGCCGCCGCGTGCGGGCGCGGGGCGATTACTTCGGATGCACGGGCATTTGCCGAAGAGGTTGCCAGCGGGAACGGCGCAATCTATCCCCAAGGCGACGTCGCCGCGTTGAGCGCGCAACTACTGCGCCTGGCGCAGACCCCGACGCTGGCCAGGGACTGGGCCGAACGCGCCGCGCACATTGGCGGCCAACGCCTGTGGCCACTGACCGCACGGCAGTTCAAGCAGCTTTTTGAGCAAGCGATTGCGGGGGCCCCTTATGGTGCGTAAACGTACGTACTTGGCCACGCTTGCACTGGTGGCGGTCATGGGCGTTACCGTCTTTATCTGGGGGCGCCCGGCCGATGCCGAGAGCCATGTGCTCAAGGGCAACAAGGTGCTGGTGTGGAAGGATTTCCTGGGAGTGAACGCGCAGTTCCTGTGGTTCAGCCCCCAGCGTTACCAGATGCAGATCGACCGTCTCAAGGACCTGGGCTTGCAGTGGGTACGCCTGGACCTGCATTGGGATCGGTTGGAGCCGGTGGCTGATCAGTACCAGGTGGCCACGCTGGACGAACTGGTGGCCAAGTTGCAGGACAACCAGCTCAAGTCGGTCTTCTACCTGGTGGGTTCGGCGCCCTTCATCACCACCGCGCCCGTGGGTGCGCCGTATCAGGACCAGTACCCGCCCAAGGACCCGAATGTGTTCGCGATCCGCATGGCGCTGTTGGCCCAACGTTATCCCAGCGTTGATGCCTGGCAGGTGTGGAATGAACCGAATCTGCTCGGCTTCTGGCGCCCCGTGGCCGACCCGGCCGGCTACGCCGCCCTGCTGAAAAGCAGCGCAGCGGCCCTGCGTGCGGTCAACCCGAATAAACCAGTGGTGGCGGCTGGCCTGGCGTTTTTCAGCGAGATGCCCAACGGCCAGACCATGCTCGACGCCTTCGATGCCCTCGGCGTGCCCAGCCTGAACACCGTGATGTCCTATCACCCTTACACCCAGTTGCCCGAAGGAAACGACCCCGCCAACCTGGACTTCGTCGCCAAGACAACTGCGCTCAACCAAAAACTGCGCAGCAATGGCGTCAAGACGCTGTGGAGCACCGAATGGGGCTGGTCAGCGTACACGGGGCCCAAGGAAGTCCAGGACATCATTACCCTGCAAGGCCAGGCCGACTATGTGCTCCGCCGCCTGGCCCTGATGAGCGCGATGGATTTCGACAAGATCTTCCTGTTCACCTTGAGCGACCTCGACCAGCGCGCCAGCGTGCGCGACCGTGCCTACGGCTTGCTCGACCTCGATGCCAAGCCAAAACCGGTCTATACCGCACTGAAGCATTTTCTCGACGTCAGCGGACCGCAATTGACGCCTGGCGACCCACCCGCCGCCGATCAATTGCCCGAGGGCCTGTTCAGCATCGGATGGACCCGCGCCGATGGTCGCAAGCTGTGGTTCTTCTGGTCGGCAAAAGGCGGTAATGCGCACCTGCCGGACCTCGCCAACGCCACCCTGTATGACCCGCTGCGCGGCACGCAAACCCCAGTGAGCGGCACCAACGGCTTGACCGTTGCGGTCAAGCCGAACCTGCAAATTCTGTTATGGGATTGAAACCCGTCATGCGCATTTTATGGATCCTGCCCTACTCACCCTGGCCCGCCACCAGCGGCGGCAAGACGCGTCAGTTCCACCTGCTGCGCAGCCTGGCGGCCCGGGGGCATCGGATCACCTTGCTCCTGCATGACAAACACCCGGTATCGCTGACCGATCGCCAGGTACTGGAAGCCTTTCTCGAGCAATTGATCATCTTGCCCCGCCGCCCACTGCGCAGCGTGAAGACCCTGGTGGCCGGACTCTTTGCACCCTACCCCTTGCTGGCCAGCGTGAATGGGCTGTCGGGGGCGTTGCAGGACCGATTCAACCAACTGCTCAATGAGCACTGGGATGTGGTGCAAATAGAACACAGCTACAGCTTCCAGCCGTATGAAGACGCCCTGGTGCGCAAGTCCCAGCCCTTCGTGCTCACCGAACACAACGTGGAATCGGCCCTGGGCGCGGCCACCTATGACCGCCTGCCGAGCTGGGCGCTGCCGTTCATTCGCTACGATCAATGGCGCTATATGCGCTGGGAACGCCGGGTAATGCGCCAGGCTACCCAGGTGGTAGCAGTAACCGACAGCGATGCACAGGTGATGCAAGGCATCGCCGGCAAACCGGTGTCGGTGGTGGTCAATGGCGTGGACTGCGACCACTTTGCCGCTGCACACCCAGATCCATCGACACGCCGTGTACTGTTTCTCGGGAACTATGAGTACGCGCCCAATGTGGACGCGATCGAGTGGGCCCTGGATGAAATCCTGCCCAAAGTCTGGGAGCACTGCCCGGATGCGCGCATGAGCGTGTGCGGTTTCGGCATGCCCGACGGCTGGCGCGAGCGCTGGCAGGACCCCCGCATTGAGTGGCAAGGCTTCGTGCCGAACCTGCTGAGCCTGCAATCGAGTTGTTCAGTGTTCCTGGCACCGTTGCGCCATGGCGGCGGCTCCAAGCTCAAAGTGCTGGAAGCGCTGGCGGCCGGCCTGCCCCTGGCCAGCACCGAGCAGGGCGTGTCGGGCCTGGACCTGGTCGACGGCTTGGACTACCTCGCAGGGCAAACCGCCGCTGACCTGGCGAATGCTGTAGTACGCCTGCTGCAATTCCCCGCGGCCGCAGCGCCCATGGGCGAAGCCGGGCGCGCCTATGTGCGGCGCGCCCATGACTGGAGCGTGGCCGCCAGCCAATTGGAGCAGGTGTACGCCAGCCTGTCGCCGCTCACTCAAAAGGAGCCTGTATGCGTGTAGGCCTGGATTACCGCACCGTCGGCACCTCGCCGCAATCGGGTATCAGCCGCCAGGTGTATGCCCTGGAAAGCGCCTTGCGTGCCTTGCCGGGTATCGAATTGGAACGGTTTACCGTGGCCCCGCTGGGCGACCAGACACGCTTGCAGGCCCACTGCCCGACCTGGGGTTGCGCGAAGACGGCGATGCATCAGCCACAGAATCGCCTGCGTTTCGAAGCCGGCTTTTTACCCCGGGCCCTGCGCGAACAACAGATTGACCTGTACATCAGCACCTTCAATATGGGCTTGCCATTACCACCCAAGCCCAAGGGGCTGCGCACTGTGGTACTGCTGCACGACCTGTTCCAGATCACTTTGGACAACTACCACGCCAATCGCCTCAAGGCCCTGGTCTACAAGACCAGCGACCGGCTGTCGATTGCCTATGCGGTGCGCAGCGCCGACCGCGTGTGGACACCCTCGCAATACAGTGCCGATGAAACCGTACGCCTGTTTCCCCAGGCGGCGGGCAAGGTGCGTGTGCTGCCCAATCAGGTGGATGGGTTCAATGAGCCGGCAGCAGACCTGTCCGATCTCCACTTACCCGAAGCCTTCTGGCTACTGGTGGGTACTCGCGAGTTGCGCAAGAACGTACCCTTTCTGGTGAAGGCCTGGCAGCAGGCGCGGCAGCAATCACCCGCTGTACCGGAATTGATGCTGGTGGGCAGCCTTGAGCATTTGCCCGAAGCACTGCGCGGGCTACCGGGAATTCGCGCACTCAGTGGTGTCACCGATGCCCAACTGCAGGCGTTGTACCGCCAGGCGTCCCGTGTGTGGCAGCCCTCCTACGCGGAAGGGTTTGGTTTACCGGTGATTGAAGCGCTGAGCGTCGGCACACCTGTGGCCGTGGCCAGCGGTACCTCGCTGGATGAAATCACCCCGCCGTCGGCGCCGCGGTTTTCCCCGACCGATGGTCCGGCGTTGGTGCAACTGATGCTGAGCCTGGGCGAGCGCAGCGACGAGTCTTCTGCAGAACAACGCAAGCAATGGGCCGAACGCTACAACCCAAACGCCTATCGTCGGCGCCTGGCCGAACTGATCGAGGAACTGAAATGAGACTCTCCCTGGCAAGCCTCGTCGCCATCCTCTTCGGCGTGCTGTTTGGTGCAGCCGCCCTGGCGCTGTCACCGGCCAAGGCCTTTCTCGCTGTGATGGGTGTTGCGGCAGCCGTGACCATCCTGCGCTTTCCCTTCTGGGGCTTGTTGCTGTTTGCCCTGGTCGCGACCTTCATGCCCTACTCCACCCTCAACCTGGGCATCCGCAGCACGGTAAGCGAAGCCATCCTGGCGCTGACCTGGGGCGCCGTGCTGTGGCACAGCTTCCTGTCACGCCTGCCCGATGCACCGCGCCTGGCACGCCGGCCCACCGACCAGATGCTGCTGTGGCTGATGCTGTTCAGCGTGTTCCCGTTTATCGTTGGCCAGATGAGCATCCACGCCGAAAGCAGCGGCGTAGCCAACTGGCTGCGCTGGTTGTTGAACCTGTCTGGGGTGTTCCTGGCCGCCAAGCTGCTGGTGGACTATAAACGCCGCGAAAGCCTGGTGATCGCCTTACTGCTGGGCACTCTGGCGATGCTGGTGATGTCGATCGCCGTGTTCGTGCGCACGCGCTCCGGGGCAGGGATTGCGCCGATTCTCGCCCTTCTCAACTACGGCAACTTCGACATGTTGAAATTCGGCCTGGAAGCCATGTCGTCGCGTATGGGTTCACCGTGGATGCACCCGAACGCCATCGGCGGGATCATGGCGCTGTTGCTGCCCCTGGCGTTCTGTTACGGCATGACCGAACAAGGCTTCAAACGTGCGCTGGGCCTTGGCGTGGCGTGCCTGGGAGCGGCGGCGTTGCTGTTGGCCAGCAGCCGTGGCGCGATGGTCAGCCTGGCGCTGGTACTGATGTGGATGGCCACCCGTCGCGTGCCTTACACCGGACGCTTGTTGATGATCGGCGCGGCGTTGACCGTGGCCTTGGTAATGGCCTATCCACCGCTGCAGGAACGCTTGGCGACGATCTTTTCGTCGAGCAACGCCAGCACCGAAGTTCGTTTTGATGAATACCGCATGTTCCCCCAGGCCATGGTGGCGTATCCGTTCGGCATTGGCTTCAAGGTTGACCCTCCGGTACCGGGCACACACTTGCTGGGGATCTCCAACCTGTGGCTGAACTTTATCTACAAGACCGGCATCGTCGGCATGCTGCTCTTTATAGCCGTTACGGTGCGTTGGTGGCGTGAAGCCAGGCCGGAAAAAGGCCCGATCCGCCTGACCAAGGACAATGCCCTGTGGCTGGGCAGCACGGCAGGAATTCTGTCGGCGCTGGTCAGTGGGTTATTTGACCACTACTTCAGTTTTGCCGTCGTGATGGTCGCGCTGTTCTGGCTGATGGTTGGGATCAATGTGCTGGAAGCACGGCGCTTGTTCCCAGCGCGCCTGCCACAGGTCAAGACTGTGGTTTTTCGCAAGCCGCTGCTTGATGGCGCACGCCCCTGATGCTCGGTTCTGCAGTATGGCTGACCCTGGCGACCCTGCTCGGCCTGTGCCTGGGGTTCGCACGCGAATGGTTACTGGTGGCGGCCTGGAGCGCGGGGGAGCGCAGTGATGCGTTCTTGATCGCGCTGTTCTTGCCCGAGGCGCTGCGAATGTCGCTGGCCGGTGGCGTGTTGAGCGCCGCCGCGTTGCCGCTCTACTTGCAGCGCAAGGACAGCGAGCGCCTCGATTGGCTGGCCGTGTTGTTCCCGGCATTGCTGTTGGTTGCCCTGCTGGTCAGTCTGCTGCTGATGCTGTCAGCCCCCTGGCTGGTGCAGGTACTGGGCCCAGGGCTGGCGACCAGTGCCACCGCCCTGGCCGCCAGCAATTTGCAGGTCGTGGCCTGGTGCGTGCCAGGCTTGATGCTGCATGCACTGTTCAGTATTCCCTTGCAGGCCAGCGAGCGTTTTGTGCTGGCAGGGCTTGGCTCGTTGTTGTTCAACCTGCCGCCGGTGGCCTATCTCGCGTTGGCCGGCACGGCCAGTCAACCCCATAGCCTCGCCTTGGCCTGTCTCGCCGGTAGCCTGTTGATGCCTTTGGCGTTGTTGCCGTCGATTTGGCGTCAGGGCTGGCGGCCGTGGCGCATGCAGCTGGCGGTTGCCCCCCTGCGGGAGTTGGGCCAGCGTATAGGCCCGCTGTTACTGAGCAACGGCGCCAGCCAGGGCTTGGCTTTGATAGAACGCCTGGTGGCGTCGCTGCTGGGGGAAGGCGCGGTGACCTGGGTCAACCTGGCCCGCAAGCTGATGAACCTGCCGCTGATTGCGCTGATGAGCCTCAACCAGGTGCTGCTGGGCATGATGAGCCGCCGCCAGGGCGATGAACGCCTGGCCCTGCTCAAGCGCGGCCTGGAAACCGCCAGTGTGCTGACGCTGCCGGCCGGCGTCGGCCTGGTGGCGGCGGCGCCCAGTCTGGTGGCGTTGCTGCTGCCCAAGCAATCGGTTGATTCGCCTCTGCCACTGTTACTGGCATGGTTTGCCGTGCCCTTGGTGTTTGGCGCATGGAACGCCCTGCTGGCGCGCTATGCGTATGCCGCGGGCGATACGCGCCAGCCGCTGCGTTGTGAATTATTGGGCAGCCTGGTCAACGTGCTGTTGCTCTGCGCACTGCCGTTTGCATTTGGCCTGGCCGGTATTCCGTTGGCGGCGTTGGCTGGGGTGATCTGCACCGCACTGCTGCTGATGCAGCGCCAGGGGCTGCTCACGGCACTGCCTTGGGCGCGGCACTGGCTGCTCGGCACGTTGATGCTGGGGCTGGCGGCGCTGGTGTTGTTTGGGTTGCAAGACGTATGGCTGCAATTGGGGTTGAGTACCCTGGCAGGTGCTTTGGTGTTGCTGGGCATGGGGCTGTGGCTTAGGCCGTGGCGCAAGGCGTGAATGATCGTTCGGGAAGACTTAGATGAAACATCGCTGGATTCAAATGGATATCGCCAAGGGCATTGGTATCCTGATTATTGTGTATGGTCACAGTTGGTTCGTCGCCACCTCGCTGGACTTGATGTACCCGATCCTGGCGTCGTTCGTGCTGCCGTTGTTCTTTTTCCTGTCAGGGGTGTTCTTCAGGCCCGAGCAACCGTTCGTGGAGATGGCGGTGCGCAAGGCCGATGGCCTGCTCAAGCCGTTTTTTTTCACCATGCTGCTGTACGTGATCGTACGTGACGTACTGCGGGGGCAACCGCTGCTGCCGGATATAGGCGGCGTGCTGTATGCCTCGGTGGACACTATCCCATGGCAAGCGCTGTGGTTCTTGCCGCACTTCTGGGTGGCGATTCTATTCAGCTGGCTGATGCTGCGGCTGATCCAGCGCTTGAAGCTGCCCCTGGTGGTCGCCTGCATGCTGATCGGCGTGCAACTGTTGCTAGGCATCTGGACGCTGCAATGGTTCTGGCAGATACCGGTGAGCGTCGGTGACCACACCTGGATGTTGCCCGGCCTGCCCTTCAGCCTCGACGTCACGCTGATCAGCAGCACCTACTTCATCTATGGCTACCTGCTGCGCGATTGGCTGCGCCGGCATGAAGGTTCGTTGCTGACCCTGTTGATCTCGGTGGTGCTGTTCGCCGCCGTGTTCATTTACAGCCACGACACCATGGACTTGGCCCAGCGACGCTACGACCACTGGCTGTGGACCAGCCTGCTGGCAGTGATCGGCGTGTACATTTGCTGGGCGCTGGCACGGGTGTTGATGGTGTCGGCGCTGCTCACCCGAGTGATGACCTATATCGGCCAGTCCACCCTGATTCTGTTGATCTTCCATGGCGAAATCCAGCACAAGACGTTTGACCTGATGGAGCGCCTGGGCCTGCATCCGTTCATGGCGGCATGTGTAGGTTTGGTGGTGGCACTGTTGGTGCCGTTGCTGATAGGGGAAGTGATCAAGCGGGTGGCGTTCTTGCGGTTTTTCTATTTTCCGTTTCCGGTGCGCAAAGCGCCTAAACCGTAAAAGCACTACAGGACTAATGAGGAAGCGGGCTTGCTTGCCACAACAAGCCAGCTCCCACATGGGCCATGTAGTTCAATCATCAAGTTGCTGAGGCGCCGACTTGCTGACGGGTTTGCCAGGTTTGGCCCCCTTGGCCGACGCAGCAGGTGCGGCAGGCTCAGGTTCTGCCACGGCAGCTGCTTCTTTTTCTGCCATCGGCATCTGGTCGATGGCGCTGAAGAATTCCTTCAGGTCGAGGCTGTCCGGCGGCACGGTTTTTTCGAGTTTCTTCTCGCCGTCCTTGCCGACCAGAATCACTTTGGTGCCGCTGCCGACGCCGAGCTTGAGGGCACGGATCAGTGCGTTGGTTTCAGGCGGCGTGAGCTTTTTGCTGTCTTTGGGATCCTTGGCGAACTTCTCCCCTTCGGCACCAATGCTGCCGAACTTCACGGTGTAGAACACCATGCTGCGCTCTTCGAAGGCCTGTTTGGTGGCAGCCTCTTCCAGTTGTTTCTTCAGCGTTGCCAGTGTCGGGTTTCCAGCATCAAGCTCCACGACCACCAGGGGGCGCGTCTTGCCCAATTCCTGCTTGAGCGGATTATCATCAGCGGCCAACAACGGCCCCGTAAAAGCCATCAAGGTAGCCAGGGTCAGCGACCGGATGAGCATGCGCACCTCCTTTGAATTCCATGCAGGGTTCTTGAGTTTCATGTCTGCGACAGCCAAATTCAAGGATGATTCCTACACCACTTTGAGAAGCGTAGGTCAGGAAGCCCGCTACGCAAGGGCTTGGACAGTGGCCTGGTCATTGTTTCTTCCGGTTACGAGACCTTCCACTGCGGCCAATGCCGGGCAAAAACAGGGGCCACGACAGGGTCAGCGTCTACCCGCTCCAGGCTCTGCGCAAAGCCCGGCGCCAGGTTGCCGAGCACCTCGCGCGCGTCGTCCCAACGCGACACCGCTGCCGCCATGATGCCCAGTGCATTCGGCGCGTTGCTCGGGGTAAACAGCTGGCCGGCAAACTGATCGGCAAACACGACCCAAGCCTGGTGCAGGTAGCGCCGTGTGCCGCTGACCAGTTGCGCTTGCTGCGCCTCATCGGCATTGCCCAACCAGCGTTGCGGGTAATCGATGATACCGATCGCCGAATAGCAGTTGGCGGCGATATACAGCAAGCCACGCAGGATCTGCGTACGATCGCCAGCCAGCAACTCGGCCTTGGGATACTCCAGGCCCAAGTGGATCAGGATCGCGGCGCTTTCGGTCAGTACCTGGCCATTTGGAGTGACCAGGGTGGGGATCTGCTTGAGTGGATTGATACGTGCAAGCGCGTCGCTACCCTCGCCGTCCTGCCAGGAACTGGCCTGCACGCGATGCCACGGCACTGCGCAGCGCTGCAGGGCGATTTCGATCATGCAGGAGCCGGATTCGTCGGTGCCATAAAGGGTGTACATGGGCGTTTCCTCCTGAGCGATGGGCAATATCGAGCCTGTGGTCGATTACCTAGAATAGCCCCATCTGCCCGCCTACCAGGGTACCGAAATCGTCATTCACGAACGGCAGGATTGCGTCAGCCACGGGCTGCAATTGGCGCGTGACGTAGTGGTCGTAATCGATGGGTGCCCGCCGCACTTCCAGCGGTTCCGGGCCGTTGACACTGATCACGTAGCTGATCCAGCCACCCCGCTGGTACTGGCGCGGGCGGCCCAGGCGGTCGTTGTACTCGTCTGCCAGGCGCGCGGCGCGTACGTGGGGCGGGACGTTGCGTTCGTAGTCGTGCAAGGGCCGGCGCAGGCGTTTGCGGTAGATCAACAAATCATCGAATTCGCCGCTCAAGGTACGCCGCACGTAATCGCGTATGTAGTCTTGATGGGGTTGTCGATGGAAGATGCGTTGGTAGAGTTCCTGCTGGAATTGCCGGGCCAGGGGCGACCAGTCGCTGCGCACGGTTTCCAGGCCTTTGTAGACCATTTCTTCGCTGCCATCTTCGCGCACGACCAGGCCGGCATAGCGCTTTTTGCTGCCCTCCTCGGCGCCACGAATGGTCGGCATCAGGAAGCGACTGAAGTGGGTTTCGTATTGCAGTTCCAGGGCGCTTTGCAGGCCGTACTCGTTGCTCAGGTGCGCGCGCCACCAGTCGTTGACGTGCTGCACCAGCGCCAGGCCGATGCGATTGGCGTCCTGCGCAGAGTGCGCGCTGCCCAGCCAGACGAAGGTGGAGTCGGTGTCGCCGTAAATCACCTCGTACCCTTGGGCCTCAACCAGGGCGCGGGTCTGGCGCATGATCTGGTGCCCCCGCAGGGTGATCGAGGACGCCAGCCGGGTGTCGAAGAACCGGCAGCCGCTGGAGCCGAGCACACCGTAAAAGGCGTTCATGATGATCTTCAGTGCCTGGGACAACGGCGCATTGCGCTCGCGCTTGGCCTCTTCGCGGCCTTCGGACACCCGCGTGACGATGGACGGCAGGCAATGCCGGGTGCGGGAGAAGCGCGCTCCGCGAAAGCCTTCCACCGAATCGCTGTCGTCGGGATGCTTGAGGCCTTCGATCAAGCCCACCGGGTCGATGAGGAAGCTGCGGATGATCGACGGGTAAAGGCTTTTGTAGTCCAGCACCAGCACCGACTCATAGAGGCCTGGGCGCGAGTCCATGACAAAACCGCCGGGGCTGGCTTGGGGCGGTTTGTCGCCCAGGTTCGGTGCTACAAAACCCTGGCGGTGCATCAACGGCATGTACAGGTGGGTGAAGGCGGCCACGGAGCCGCCGTTACGGTCGGCCGGCAACCCGGTGACGCTGGCCCGTTCCAGCAGGAACTTGAGCAGCTCGGTCTTCTCGAAAATCCGCGTGACCAGTTCGCAGTCCTTGAGGTTGTAGCGCGCCAGAGCAGGCTTGTCCTCGGCAAACATGCGGTTGATTTCGTCCATGCGCTGGTACGGCGTGGAGATGTCCTTGCCTTCGCCGAGCAGGGTTTGTGCAACGTTTTCCAGGCTGAAGGATTCAAAACTCCAAGTGGCCGAACGCAGCGCTTCGATACCGTCGATGATCAGTCTTCCTGCCGCCGCCGCAAAGTAGTGATTGCGGCTGCCGTGTTCGCGCCAGGCCATGGTTTCACCGCCACGCCCGAGCAACAGCGGCACGTTCAGGCGCTGGGCGTGTTCGTGGAGTACGCGCAGGTCGAACTGCACCACGTTCCAGCCGATGATCGCGTCGGGGTCGAAAGTGGCCAGCCATTGGTTGAGGTGTTCGAGCAGTTGAGCGCGGGTGTCGCAATAGTCGAGCTTGAAATCCACGGCGTCGGTTTTGTTCGGCGGGCCGAGCATGTACACCTGGCGTTCGCCACAGCCTTCAAGAGCGATGGAGTAAAGATCGCCCTGGGCGGTGGTCTCGATGTCCAGGGACACCAGCTTCAAGGGAGGACGGTAGTCGGGGGCAGGCTTCATTTGCGCGTCGAGCAAGGTGCCGCTTGCATCAGCGGTGCCACCGAACCAGACAGGAGCGGTGATAAAACGCTCCATCATGTAGCGCTCCGGAGGGCGCACGTCACCTTCGTAGACATCGACCCCGGCAGCGCGCAGGCGCTTCTCGATGTCCATCAACTGGCGGTGCTGGCGGGCGTAGAGGCCCAGAACCGGGCGGTGATGAAAGTCGCATAGCTGCAAGGGGCGCAACTCGAGATCGCGCTCCCCCTTGAGCAGCCAATCGAGTGGCTTGCGATGGGCCTCTGGGATGAAAACCACCGAGATCTGCACGGGTAGGCGAATGCACCTTGGCCCTTGGTCGGTGGCTAGCCAGAAGCTGACCTCCGTACCCGCCGGGGTATCGCGCCAATGCCGGGTCAGGACAAAACCCTGCTGTAGATCCACCGTACCGCACCTCAGGAATCGCTTTCAGGGCGTGATTCTACTCGGCATCCGTGCAAACGCCACCACCGACCGCTATGTGCATGAAGGCCAGCAAATCAAGAAAAGGCATCGAGCTGAACGTGCTTTGTGAGCCCGTCAGCGGCCTGTCTGCCTAGGGGAGTGAAGACTGCCCTCCGGTGTGCGCCATCACCTTGTTGGGGGCTTGCTCAGATAATTTTCGATATTGCCCATTTGCTCATCCCAGCCACGGGAGTTCATCTTGAAGGCTTTCTGACGCCGCGCTTCGGGCACCTTGTCAAAACCGGACTCAACGACCCGCAACAGAATGCCTGGAGCGCGATCTTCAATCGTGAACTCCACCAGCGTCGGCGCCTCTTTGTCGTAGTCGACGCCCTCTTCCACTGCAAAAGGATGCCACCAGAAGGAAAACAGCGTTTGAGGCAGGATACGTTCGATCCGGGCCTTCCATACGACATGTTCATAACCTGGATAGGTAATCGACGCTTCGATGGTTTCCCCAGCCACAAAGGTCTTACCCTTAAGCGCGATACCGAACCAGTGTCCAAATTGCTCGGCCTGCGTGAGAGCCTCCCAGACCTGTTTACGTGACGCATTGAGCAGGACTTTACGTTCGATGCGATCTAATACGTGCATAAGTCACCTCCTTCATTGAACAGTAGGCGACATCAACCAATGCGCAACCTTGTGTTGTGCGCGATGATGATGACCCCCTCCTTGCCTGGCCATAGGTTATGACTGACCCACTGGATGGAAGTTGCTTGTGCAAAGGTGTGCGCTATCAAGTGGACAGCCTGGACATGCCCATCAGCCACTGCCACTGCGCAAGCTGCCGCAAGGCGCACGCGGCCGCGTTTGTTGCCACGGCCGGGGTGATGCGTGAGCATTTTCGCTGGACGCAGGGTGAGCAACTGCTGTCGTCATTTGAATCTTCACCGGGCAAACTCAGACATTTCTGCTCGCGCTGCGGCTCACATCTGATCGCTGAACGTGGGCATCAGCCTCACGTGATCGTGCGGGTGGCGACGCTGGATGATGATCCGCGCGTCAGGCCCACCTCGCATATCTGGACGGCCCATGAAGTGCCCTGGCTGGCCTATGATGGCGTAGCACGCTGGGATGAGTGGGAGGTTTGAGTCAAACCCTTGGATCGCCGGGCGCCTTGGCCGGCGCTGCATATTGCGGCTTGAGATGGCCTTCCTGGTCGAGCAGCCAGGCATCCATGATCTGTCGCACCACAGGCCCGGCTACACGGCCGCCGGCCTCACCGTTTTCGATCATGACTGAAATCACGATTTTCGGATGTTCGGCCGGCGCAAAGCCGACGAACAAGGCGTTATCGCGATGCCGCTCCAACGTCTTGTTGCGGTTGTAGCGCTCACCCTGCTTGATCGCCACCACCTGGGCGGTACCACTCTTGCCGGCGATGCGGTATTGCGCGCCTTGCGCTGCCGCTCGGGCGATACCGCGGGGATCGTGCATCACTAATTGCATGCCATGGTTGACCTGTTCCCAGTCACGCGGGTCCTTGAGGATCACGTTGGGCATTGGATGCTCATCCACCGGTGGCACACCATTGATTGTCTTGGCCAGGTGCGGTCGGTTCCATACGCCTTTGTTGGCGATCAATGCAGTGGCCTGGGCCAATTGCAGAGGTGTTACTTGCATGTAGCCTTGGCCAATGCCGAGGATCACGGTTTCGCCTGGGAACCACGGCTGGCGTCGGGTTGCACGCTTCCAGGCCTGGGATGGCATTAAGCCGGCAGACTCTTCGAACATATCCAGGGACACTTTCTGACCCAGGCCGAACTCGGCCAGATAGTCGTGCAGGCGATCGATCCCGAGCTTATGGGCCAGATCGTAGAAGTAAGTGTCGTTGGAACGCATGATGGCCGCGTCCATGTCCACCCAGCCGTCACCACTGTGGTTCCAGTTTCGGTATTTATGGTCAAAGTCTGGCAACTGATAGTAACCCGGGTCGAACACTCGGGTTTGTGGAGTAACAACGCCACTGTCAAGACCGGCGATGGCCACTTCCGGCTTGATGGTTGAGCCCGGCGCATAAAGCCCGCGTAACACGCGGTTGAACAGCGGTCGGTCAATGGAGTCGTGTAGCGCAGCGTACTCCTTGAAGCTAATGCCTGTGACAAACAGGTTCGGATCGAAACTCGGTTTACTGACCATAGCCAGTACTTCACCGGTCTGCGGGTCCAGGGCGACCACCGAACCACGACGGTCACCCAAGGCCTCTTCGGCAGCTTCCTGTAGCTTGACGTCAAGGCTCAGGACGATGTTTTTGCCAGGGATCGGATCGGTGTGCTTGAGCACGCGCAGCACACGGCCCTGTGCGTTGGTCTCTACCTCTTCATAACCGACATGGCCATGCAGTTCAGACTCGTAAAAACGCTCGATTCCGGTTTTGCCGATAGATTGGGTACCGCGGTACTCCACCGAATCAAGGGTCTTGGATTCCTTTTCGTTAATACGACCGACGTAGCCAATGGAATGGGCAAAGTGCGCGCCCAGGGGGTAGTGGCGAACGAATTGTGGTTCCACGTCCACCCCAGGTAGACGGAACTCGTTGACGGCCAAAACGGCGATCTGCTCTTCGGTCAACTCGTAGAACAACGTGACGGGAACAAACGGGTGGCGGGCCTGCTTGAGCGCCTTATCAAACACCGCACGGTCTTCGGCTGGCAGATGCAGCAGATTGACGATTTCGTCCAGTTCACCCTTGAGGTCGGCTGTGCGCTCACGGGTGATGGTCAAGTTGTAACTCGGGCGGTTGTCGGCCAGGACTACACCATTACGGTCATAGATCAAGCCGCGAGTCGGTGTGATGGGCAGTACGTGGACCCGGTTGTTTTCCGAAATTGTTGAGTGGTAGTCGTACTGCACGACTTGCAAAAAATACATACGCCCCACCAAGGCGCACGTGATCCCAATTACCAGCAATGCGCAGGCAAACAAACGTTTGTTGACCAAACGGTTTTCTTTTTCGTGATCTTTGATAGGTATTGGTTCAGGCATTTCTACAGCATCTCGTTGGAAAAGGTCGACGCCGCATCCTGCGGATAAAGATCAATCCTTGTGAAAATGTGCTGCACCATAGCAAAAATGCAGAAACACTTTGTATCGAATTCCCTCAACGGCAGCTTATTTAATGTTGCTGAAAGCGCCGGAATTTTCGAGCGCCCAAAACAAAACCCCAACTGCTTTCGCAATTGGGGTTTCGGAATTTAATCTTGACGATGACCTACTCTCACATGGGGAAACCCCACACTACCATCGGCGATGCATCG
>NZ_JAFCVN010000023.1:0-6990 GCF_049897065.1 Pseudomonas sp. DWP2-2
GTAAGCGTCCGAACTACACCGCCTTGCATCTCAGACCTTAATCCCCTTTAACCGCTGATTGACGCGCTCACACTCAAAAACTGCGAAATTGCACCCCACTTGACCACCCATTTGCGTTGCAACTGACCAATCATTTGCATTCGAAGTGATCAGGACTCTCGGCTCTGTAGGGTAAGAGCGTGGCTAAAAGCAGACCGTAGGTTTGGCCAGTCAACGGGGCTCATTGAGCGCCGCTCTTTTCCTGTTCAAGCCGACAAACAGGGGGGCAATGAAACGGGAAATCGTAGGCTAAGGCGCGAAGTTTTCGTGGCTATCTATTCCATGCAGCGAATCGATCAGCGGGCAGCTAACCGTCCCGTGGCTCGCGCAACAGTCATCAACCAACTGCGCCAGGACCAACTCGATCCGCCGCAGATCCGCAAGTTTCCCCCGCACGTCTTCGAGCTTCTGCTCGGCGTGCACACGCGCATCATTGCAGTGCGTACCGTCATCGAGCCGCAACAGTCCGGCCACTTCATCGAGGCTGAAGCCCAGCCGTTGTGCGGACTTCACGAATTTCACCCGTGCAATATCCGCCTCGCCGTAGCGACGAATGCTGCCGTAGGGCTTGTCCGGTTCGGGCAACAGCCCTTTGCGTTGATAGAACCGAATGGTTTCCACGTTAACCCCGGCTGCCTTGGCAAAGACGCCAATGGTCAGGCTTTCCGCAGTGTTTTTCATACCGCTTGACTCCGTACCTGACTACGGAAATAACCTTAACCCATCGATCAAACATTCGAAAGGTTGAACCCATGTCTGAATCACAAAAGGGCCGTGGTGCACTCCTCGCTGGAGGTCTGGCGGCGATCCTTGCGTCCACCTGCTGCCTGGGCCCGCTGGTGCTAATTGCCCTGGGCTTCAGCGGCGCCTGGATCGGTAATCTCACCGTTCTGGAGCCCTACCGCCCGTTTTTCATCGGCGCGGCATTGTTGGCGCTGTTCTTCGCTTACCGGCGCATTTTCCGCCCGGCTCAAGCCTGCAAACCCGGTGAGACCTGCGCAATTCCGCAGGTACGAACTACCTACAAGTTCATTTTCTGGCTCGTGATGGCACTCGTGCTGGTCGCGCTCGGTTTCCCCTACATCCTCCCGTTGTTTTACTGATCAGGCAGGAGTCTCCCATGAAAAAGCTGTTTGCCGCTCTCGCGCTCATTGCCGTGGTTTCCCCGGTGTGGGCCGCCATCCAAACCGTCACCCTGTCGGTACCGGGCATGACCTGCGCCGCCTGTCCGATCACGGTCAAGAAAGCGCTGACCCAGGTCGAGGGCGTGACCAAGACCGAGGTGAGTTTCGAGAAACGCGAAGCCATCGTGACCTTCGACGATGCCAAGACCAACTCCGAGGCCCTGACCAAGGCGACCGAGGATGCCGGCTATCCATCTACCATCAAGCAATAGGAGGAAATACCAATGAGAAATCCTCTCAATCTGTTCACGCGGATCGGTGACAAAGCCAGTTCCGTCGGTGTGCTGGTTTCAGCCCTAGGCTGCGCCGCGTGTTTTCCTGCTCTGGCTAGCTTAGGCGCTGCAATCGGTCTGGGCTTTTTGAGCCAGTGGGAAGGCCTGTTCATCACCACGCTACTGCCCTTGTTTGCGGCCCTGGCGCTGCTCGTCAATTCCCTTGGCTGGCTCAAACATCGGCAGTGGCAGCGAACTGCACTCGGCCTGATAGGCCCTGTCCTGGTCTTGGCTGCGGTGTTTTTGATGCGGGCTTATGGCTGGCGGAGCGGTTGGCTGCTCTATATCGGTCTGGCCCTCATGCTTGGGGGCTCGATCTGGGATCTCGTGTCGCCCGCCCACCCCCGTTGCGCCCCGGGTGCCTGCCCACCACAGCCAAAACAGTAATGCCGCAAAGAGACCCATTTGAGGAAGTAAACGCTATGACCACACTGCGAATCCACGGTATGACCTGCGCCTCCTGTGCCGACCGCGTCAGAGATGCTCTGGAGGGAATCTCCGGCGTGCACCGGGCGGACGTCTCCTACGCCGGTGGGAAGGCCGAAATGACGGCCGACGCGGCTGTCAGCCGTGAACAAATGCAAGCCGCCGTCGAGGCCCTTGGGTATCAAGCGTCGTTCGAAGTCGCCTCGCTACAACCGCGCCCCGGCCAGCTCGATAAGGCGCTGGGCTGGTTGCGCAGCGACACCGAGGTCGGCAAAAACGGCGACGCGCTACACATTGCAGTCATAGGCAGCGGCGGTGCGGCAATGGCGGCCGCCTTGAAGGCGGTGGAAGCCGGCGCCCGCGTCACTCTGATCGAGCGCGGCACCATCGGCGGCACTTGCGTCAACGTCGGCTGCGTGCCGTCGAAAATCATGATTCGCGCCGCGCATGTGGCTCATTTGCGCCGCGAGAGTCCGTTCGATGACGGAATGCCCGCCACGCCGCCGACCGTCCTGCGCGAGCGGCTGCTCGCGCAACAGCAAGGCCTTGTCGACGAACTGCGTCACGCCAAGTACGAAGGCATTCTGGAGAGCACACCAGCCATCACCGTGCTGCGTGGCACCGCTCGCTTCCAGGACGGCCACACGCTCAGCGTCGAACTGGTCGAGGGGGGCGGGCGCGAAGTCGCGTTCGACCGCTGCCTGATCGCTACCGGCGCCGGTGCGGCCGTGCCGCCGATTCGCGGGCTGCAAGACACCCCCTATTGGACCTCGGAGGAGGCACTGGCCAGCGCCAGTATTCCGCAACGGCTCGCCGTGATCGGCTCATCCGTGGTGGCCTTGGAGCTGGCGCAAGCCTTTGCCCGGCTGGGTAGCCGCGTCACCATCCTGGCGCGCAACTCGCTGTTCTTCCGCGAAGATCCGGCCATCGGCGAGGCGCTGACCGCAGCCTTCCGCATGGAGGGCATCGACGTGCTTGAGCAGACACAAGCCAGTCAGGTGACCCACGCCAACGGCGAATTCGTACTGACCACCAACCACGGTGAACTGCGCGCCGACCAACTGTTCGTCGCCACCGGCCGCACGCCCAACACCCAAAGCCTGAACCTGGAAGCGGCGGGTGTACTGTTGGATGAACGCGGCGCCATTCAGATCGATCAGGGCATGCGCAGTAGCGCAGTGGATATCTATGCAGCCGGCGACTGCACCAACCAGCCGCAGTTCGTCTACGTCGCGGCGGCGGCTGGCACCCGTGCGGCGATCAACATGACCGGCGGCGAAGCTACGCTTAATCTCGATGCCATGCCGGCGGTGGTGTTCACCGATCCGCAGGTGGCCACCGTCGGTTACAGCGAAGCGGAAGCACAGCGCGCAGGCCTCGAAACCGACAGTCGCACGCTGAGCCTGGACAACGTGCCGCGTGCGCTGGCCAACTTCGACACGCGAGGGTTCATCAAGCTGGTCGCCGAAGCGGGTTCTGGTCGGTTGCTCGGCGTGCAGGCGGTGGCCCCGGAAGCGGGCGAGCTGATTCAGACGGCGGTGCTGGCTATTCGCAACCGCATGACCGTGCAGGAGCTGGCCGACCAGTTGTTCCCCTACCTAACCATGGTCGAGGGCCTGAAGCTCGCGGCGCAGACTTTCACCAAGGACGTAAAGCAATTGTCCTGCTGCGCTGGATGAATGGAGAGCACCATGAAATTTGCCCGCTACATTACCGAGATCGCCGAACGTCTCACCCCGACCAACCGGCCCAAAGGTTTTGCGGAGTTCTTGGTCGCGCTACTGGGTGAACTTGCCAAGGGACGCCCGATTTCGCGAACTACGCTTGCCAGGACTCTTGGCTGGCCCGCTGAGCAAGTGGCGGCTGTGCTCGAACAAGCCACCAGTACCGAATACGACAACGATGGGAACATCATCGGCTATGTCCTCACCTTGCGCGAGACGTCGCATGTCTTGGAAATTGACAACCGCCGGCTGTATGCCTGGTGCGCGCTGGACACCCTGATGCTCCCGGCGTTAATCGGCCGTACAGCTCGCGTCTCGTCGCATTGCGCTGCAACTGGAGCACCCGTTTCGCTTACGGTTTCACCCAGCGAGATACAGGCTGTTGAACCTGCCGACGTGGCAGTGTCACTGGTATTGCCGCAGGAGGCGGCCGACGTTCGTCAGTCCTTCTGTTGCCATGTGCATTTCTTCGCATCTATCCCAGCGGCAGAAGATTGGGCCTCCAAGCATCAAGGATTGACTATCGTAAGCGTCCAAGAGGCGTTCGGCGTGGGCCAGGAGCTTAATCGACATCTGTTGCAGACCCTTCCAATGAGAACATCGTGATTGGATTTCGACTCAATGTCCTACGGAGTGGGCATCGGATTTCTCTTTCCGACTTTGATCCGGTGATCCCAGCCATCGCCAAAGTCATAGACCTAGCGGAATGTCCTTTTCCCGTTCAACGCTTTGATCAGAGTCTTGCGGGTCTCCGAGTTCACGGGAGGCCCCCATCCATCGGAGTCGGGAATACCGTAACTCTCACCAGCTATTTCAAACTCATGCAGATGGTCATCGTGCCAGCCCATTGCGATCTGGATCACCGCGTGCAATTTGCCTAAGGTGATGTTCTCGGGCACCGCCACACGGCGCCAGATGGCAGGTTCGATCCACTTCAATTCAATGTGCAGTAGCAACAAATCAGGTTCGGGTTTTGGCAAGCGAACAGTTTTGACCATGGATCAGGCGGCCTCGCAGAGTTCCGTGGAGGCGAGAGAAACGTTCCAGGGCAGCAGTTCGTCGACCCGATTGATCGGGTGGTCGGCGATGCGCTCCAGCACGTGTGTCAAATAGGCTTGCGGGTTCAGGTCGTTGAGTTTGGCTGAACCCACCAGGCTGTAAATCGCAGCCGCTCGTTCGCCGCCGGCGTTGGAACCGACGAACAGATAATTTTTTCTGCCTAGCGCGACAGCACGTAGCGCGCGTTCGGCAGCGTTGTTGTCGATCTCAATTCGCCCGTCATCGCAATAGCGCACCAAGGCCTGCCACCGATTGAGGGCATAGAGAATCGCACCGCCCAATGCCGATTTTTTCGACAGTTGAGTCAGCGTCTGGTTGAGCCACGCGTGGAGTTGTTCCAGCAGCGGACTGGCTCGGCTTTGCCGAACCACTTTTCGCAGGTTGGGCGGTTGCCCTCGAATCTCGCTTTCGATGGCATACAGGGCCGCAATCCGTTGCAGCGCCTCGGCGGCAAGTGGTGAAGCCAGGTCTTTGTAGACCTCGTAAAACTTGCGCCGGGCGTGAGCCCAACACGCCGCTTCCTCAATGGTGCCCGTGGCATATAGTTGAGCAAAACCGGCATAGCCGTCCGCCTGCAAGATCCCGCTGAAGCGCTTGAGATGCGCGCGGGGATGTTGCCCCTTGCGATCCGGCGAGTAGGCAAACCAGACCGCCGCCGGTGTCGCGTCCCCCGTAGGTCGGTCGTCCCGCACGTACGTCCACAGGCGCGCCGATTTGGTCTTGCCGTTGCCCGGCGCGAGCACGCCAATCGGCGTGTCGTCGGCATGGACTTTGTGTCCGCTCATGACGTGGTGCTCAAGGGCGTTGATCAGTGGTCGCAGCAACTGACTGCTCTGGCCAACCCAGTCGGCCAGGGTTGAGCGCTCCAGCTCCACGCCCTCACGGGCGTAGATCTCGGACTGCCGATACAACGGCAAATGATCGACAAACTTCGAGACCAGCACATGGGCCAACAACCCTGGGCCGGCAAGACCTCGGGCGATCGGGCGACTCGGTGCCGGCACCTGGGCGAAGTGCTCGCAGCAGCGGCAAACCCACTTCGGACGGACATGGCGAATGACTTTGAAACGTGCCGGAACGTACTCCAGCACTTCGGACACATCCTCACCTAAATGGCGAAGCGTCCCACCGCAGCCAGTGCATTGCGACTCGGGCTGATGAACGTGGGTTTCGCGAGGTAGGTGTTCAGGCAATGGTTTACGGCGCGAAACTGCGCGAGGTGCCGGCTCGACTGGAGGTGTCATTTCGGCTTGGCTGATTTGCAGCTCATCAAGGCTCAACTGGAGCTGGTCGATCATCGCTTCCAGTTGCTCGGAGCTGCGACCGAACTGCGTACGACGCAGCTTGGCGATCATCATCTTCAAGCGCTCAATCTCTGCGTGCTGGGCAGCGATCAGCGCCTTCAAGGCTTGAAGATCATTCGGCAGGGAGTCGGTCACGAGGGTCATGCCCGAATATTACTGGGGATTTTTTCAGCGCGGCAAGTCAGACCGCGAGGACGGGTGCTGTACGAATTGGCCGGCGCCAATCAATGCCCTCCAACAGCATCGACAACTGCGCGGTCGTCAGCGACACGCTGCCGCTGGTTGCTTGCGGCCAGACAAAGCGTCCTTGCTCCAACCGTTTGCAAAACAGGCACAAGCCGTCGCCATCCCACCACAACAGTTTGATCCGGTCACCACGCCGTCCGCGAAAGGCGAAGATCTGACCGGAGAAGGGATCGGCTTCCAGTTGAGTCTGCACCATGGCCGCCAAACCGTCGAAGCCACGACGCATGTCCGTGACGCCAGCGGCGATCCAGATACGGGTTCCAGCGGGAGGGGCAATCATCGCACTAACTGCTGCAAGACGAGTTGCAGCGTCTGCGGGTCTGGTGCTCCGGTGATACGCAACTTGGCTTTTCCTACCTCAACTGCGATCTCGGAATGACACTCTGCCTGTGGCTGGAAGACTGGCGGCAGATCCATTGGCGCCTCGATCACCTGGACTGGCAAAAACGAAGCACTCTGGCTGACCGGGCCGAATAGCCCTTCTTGGTATTGCTGCCGCCAGCGAAAGACCAGATTGGCATTGACGTCATGTTCGCGAGCGATCAATGACACGGAGGCGCCAGGCTGGAAGGTGGCCTCGACGACTTGGCGTTTAAAGTCCAGCGGAAAGTTGGGGCGGCGACCGGCTCGACGGGCTGGGGCAACTGTATCCAAGATAGTGTCCACTAAAAAATGGTGTCCACTATCTTGGCCAATTTGGAGGGCTGTCAGGAGAGGGTGCTGGCCGGACGGTTAC
>NZ_JAFCVN010000024.1:0-5520 GCF_049897065.1 Pseudomonas sp. DWP2-2
CTGTAGAATTCGCCTCCCGCTTACGAGAGATCGCAAGCGCAAGTGGTTGAAGTTGTTGAAGAAATCTTCGAAAACTTCTGAAAATAACCACTTGACAGCAAATGAGGCTGCTGTAGAATGCGCGCCTCGGTTGAGACGAAAGATCTTAACCAACCGCTCTTTAACAACTGAATCAAGCAATTCGTGTGGGTGCTTGTGGAGTCAGACTGATAGTCAACAAGATTATCAGCATCACAAGTTACTCCGCGAGAAATCAAAGATGTAACCAACGATTGCTGAGCCAAGTTTAGGGTTTCTTAAAAACCCAAAGATGTTTGAACTGAAGAGTTTGATCATGGCTCAGATTGAACGCTGGCGGCAGGCCTAACACATGCAAGTCGAGCGGTAGAGAGAAGCTTGCTTCTCTTGAGAGCGGCGGACGGGTGAGTAATGCCTAGGAATCTGCCTGGTAGTGGGGGATAACGTTCGGAAACGGACGCTAATACCGCATACGTCCTACGGGAGAAAGCAGGGGACCTTCGGGCCTTGCGCTATCAGATGAGCCTAGGTCGGATTAGCTAGTTGGTGGGGTAATGGCTCACCAAGGCGACGATCCGTAACTGGTCTGAGAGGATGATCAGTCACACTGGAACTGAGACACGGTCCAGACTCCTACGGGAGGCAGCAGTGGGGAATATTGGACAATGGGCGAAAGCCTGATCCAGCCATGCCGCGTGTGTGAAGAAGGTCTTCGGATTGTAAAGCACTTTAAGTTGGGAGGAAGGGTTGTAGATTAATACTCTGCAATTTTGACGTTACCGACAGAATAAGCACCGGCTAACTCTGTGCCAGCAGCCGCGGTAATACAGAGGGTGCAAGCGTTAATCGGAATTACTGGGCGTAAAGCGCGCGTAGGTGGTTTGTTAAGTTGGATGTGAAATCCCCGGGCTCAACCTGGGAACTGCATTCAAAACTGACTGACTAGAGTATGGTAGAGGGTGGTGGAATTTCCTGTGTAGCGGTGAAATGCGTAGATATAGGAAGGAACACCAGTGGCGAAGGCGACCACCTGGACTAATACTGACACTGAGGTGCGAAAGCGTGGGGAGCAAACAGGATTAGATACCCTGGTAGTCCACGCCGTAAACGATGTCAACTAGCCGTTGGAAGCCTTGAGCTTTTAGTGGCGCAGCTAACGCATTAAGTTGACCGCCTGGGGAGTACGGCCGCAAGGTTAAAACTCAAATGAATTGACGGGGGCCCGCACAAGCGGTGGAGCATGTGGTTTAATTCGAAGCAACGCGAAGAACCTTACCAGGCCTTGACATCCAATGAACTTTCCAGAGATGGATTGGTGCCTTCGGGAACATTGAGACAGGTGCTGCATGGCTGTCGTCAGCTCGTGTCGTGAGATGTTGGGTTAAGTCCCGTAACGAGCGCAACCCTTGTCCTTAGTTACCAGCACGTAATGGTGGGCACTCTAAGGAGACTGCCGGTGACAAACCGGAGGAAGGTGGGGATGACGTCAAGTCATCATGGCCCTTACGGCCTGGGCTACACACGTGCTACAATGGTCGGTACAGAGGGTTGCCAAGCCGCGAGGTGGAGCTAATCCCATAAAACCGATCGTAGTCCGGATCGCAGTCTGCAACTCGACTGCGTGAAGTCGGAATCGCTAGTAATCGCGAATCAGAATGTCGCGGTGAATACGTTCCCGGGCCTTGTACACACCGCCCGTCACACCATGGGAGTGGGTTGCACCAGAAGTAGCTAGTCTAACCTTCGGGAGGACGGTTACCACGGTGTGATTCATGACTGGGGTGAAGTCGTAACAAGGTAGCCGTAGGGGAACCTGCGGCTGGATCACCTCCTTAATCGACGACATCAGCTGCTCCATAAGTTCCCACACGAATTGCTTGATTCATTGAAGAAGACGAAAGAAGCAGCCCGAAATTGGGTCTGTAGCTCAGTTGGTTAGAGCGCACCCCTGATAAGGGTGAGGTCGGCAGTTCGAATCTGCCCAGACCCACCAATTTTGTGTGGGAAACGCCTGTAGAAATACGGGGCCATAGCTCAGCTGGGAGAGCGCCTGCCTTGCACGCAGGAGGTCAACGGTTCGATCCCGTTTGGCTCCACCACTACTGCTTCTGTTTGTATAAAGCTTAGAAATGAGCATTCCATCGTTGTGATGGTGAATGTTGATTTCTAGTCTTTGACTAGTTCGTTCTTTAAAAATTTGGGTATGTGATAGAAAGATAGACTGAACGTTACTTTCACTGGTAACGGATCAGGCTAAGGTAAAATTTGTGAGTTCTCTTAATTGAGAAATTCGAATTTTCGGCGAATGTCGTCTTCACAGTATAACCAGATTGCTTGGGGTTATATGGTCAAGTGAAGAAGCGCATACGGTGGATGCCTTGGCAGTCAGAGGCGATGAAAGACGTGGTAGCCTGCGAAAAGCTTCGGGGAGTCGGCAAACAGACTTTGATCCGGAGATGTCTGAATGGGGGAACCCAGCCATCATAAGATGGTTATCTTGTACTGAATACATAGGTGCAAGAGGCGAACCAGGGGAACTGAAACATCTAAGTACCCTGAGGAAAAGAAATCAACCGAGATTCCCTTAGTAGTGGCGAGCGAACGGGGACTAGCCCTTAAGTGGCTTTGAGATTAGCGGAACGCTCTGGAAAGTGCGGCCATAGTGGGTGATAGCCCTGTACGCGAAAATCTCTTAGTCATGAAATCGAGTAGGACGGAGCACGAGAAACTTTGTCTGAATATGGGGGGACCATCCTCCAAGGCTAAATACTACTGACTGACCGATAGTGAACTAGTACCGTGAGGGAAAGGCGAAAAGAACCCCGGAGAGGGGAGTGAAATAGATCCTGAAACCGTATGCGTACAAGCAGTGGGAGCCCACTTTGTTGGGTGACTGCGTACCTTTTGTATAATGGGTCAGCGACTTATTTTCAGTGGCGAGCTTAACCGAATAGGGGAGGCGTAGCGAAAGCGAGTCTTAATAGGGCGTCTAGTCGCTGGGAATAGACCCGAAACCGGGCGATCTATCCATGGGCAGGTTGAAGGTTGGGTAACACTAACTGGAGGACCGAACCGACTACCGTTGAAAAGTTAGCGGATGACCTGTGGATCGGAGTGAAAGGCTAATCAAGCTCGGAGATAGCTGGTTCTCCTCGAAAGCTATTTAGGTAGCGCCTCATGTATCACTGTAGGGGGTAGAGCACTGTTTCGGCTAGGGGGTCATCCCGACTTACCAAACCGATGCAAACTCCGAATACCTACAAGTGCCGAGCATGGGAGACACACGGCGGGTGCTAACGTCCGTCGTGAAAAGGGAAACAACCCAGACCGTCAGCTAAGGTCCCAAAGTTATGGTTAAGTGGGAAACGATGTGGGAAGGCTTAGACAGCTAGGAGGTTGGCTTAGAAGCAGCCACCCTTTAAAGAAAGCGTAATAGCTCACTAGTCGAGTCGGCCTGCGCGGAAGATGTAACGGGGCTCAAACCATACACCGAAGCTACGGGTATCACGTAAGTGATGCGGTAGAGGAGCGTTCTGTAAGCCTGTGAAGGTGAGTTGAGAAGCTTGCTGGAGGTATCAGAAGTGCGAATGCTGACATGAGTAACGATAATGGGTGTGAAAAACACCCACGCCGAAAGACCAAGGTTTCCTGCGCAACGTTAATCGACGCAGGGTTAGTCGGTCCCTAAGGCGAGGCTGAAAAGCGTAGTCGATGGAAAACAGGTTAATATTCCTGTACTTCTGGTTATTGCGATGGAGGGACGGAGAAGGCTAGGCCAGCTTGGCGTTGGTTGTCCAAGTTTAAGGTGGTAGGCTGAAATCTTAGGTAAATCCGGGATTTCAAGGCCGAGAGCTGATGACGAGTTACCTTTCAGGTAACGAAGTGGTTGATGCCATGCTTCCAAGAAAAGCTTCTAAGCTTCAGGTAACCAGGAACCGTACCCCAAACCGACACAGGTGGTTGGGTAGAGAATACCAAGGCGCTTGAGAGAACTCGGGTGAAGGAACTAGGCAAAATGGCACCGTAACTTCGGGAGAAGGTGCGCCGGTGAGGGTGAAGGACTTGCTCCGTAAGCTCATGCCGGTCGAAGATACCAGGCCGCTGCGACTGTTTATTAAAAACACAGCACTCTGCAAACACGAAAGTGGACGTATAGGGTGTGACGCCTGCCCGGTGCCGGAAGGTTAATTGATGGGGTTAGCTAACGCGAAGCTCTTGATCGAAGCCCCGGTAAACGGCGGCCGTAACTATAACGGTCCTAAGGTAGCGAAATTCCTTGTCGGGTAAGTTCCGACCTGCACGAATGGCGTAACGATGGCGGCGCTGTCTCCACCCGAGACTCAGTGAAATTGAAATCGCTGTGAAGATGCAGTGTATCCGCGGCTAGACGGAAAGACCCCGTGAACCTTTACTATAGCTTTGCACTGGACTTTGAATTTGCTTGTGTAGGATAGGTGGGAGGCTTTGAAGCGTGGACGCCAGTCTGCGTGGAGCCATCCTTGAAATACCACCCTGGCAACTTTGAGGTTCTAACTCAGGTCCGTTATCCGGATCGAGGACAGTGTATGGTGGGTAGTTTGACTGGGGCGGTCTCCTCCTAAAGAGTAACGGAGGAGTACGAAGGTGCGCTCAGACCGGTCGGAAATCGGTCGTAGAGTATAAAGGCAAAAGCGCGCTTGACTGCGAGACAGACACGTCGAGCAGGTACGAAAGTAGGTCTTAGTGATCCGGTGGTTCTGTATGGAAGGGCCATCGCTCAACGGATAAAAGGTACTCCGGGGATAACAGGCTGATACCGCCCAAGAGTTCATATCGACGGCGGTGTTTGGCACCTCGATGTCGGCTCATCACATCCTGGGGCTGAAGCCGGTCCCAAGGGTATGGCTGTTCGCCATTTAAAGTGGTACGCGAGCTGGGTTTAGAACGTCGTGAGACAGTTCGGTCCCTATCTGCCGTGGACGTTTGAGATTTGAGAGGGGCTGCTCCTAGTACGAGAGGACCGGAGTGGACGAACCTCTGGTGTTCCGGTTGTCACGCCAGTGGCATTGCCGGGTAGCTATGTTCGGAATAGATAACCGCTGAAAGCATCTAAGCGGGAAACTAGCCTCAAGATGAGATCTCACTGGAACCTTGAGTTCCCTGAAGGGCCGTCGAAGACTACGACGTTGATAGGTTGGGTGTGTAAGCGCTGTGAGGCGTTGAGCTAACCAATACTAATTGCCCGTGAGGCTTGACCATATAACACCCAAGCAATTTGAGTCGAAAGGCCAGATTGCGGTGTGTGAAGACGCAATGAACCGAAAGTTCGACGCTCACAAAACACCACGATCTATCACATACCCAATTTGCTGAAGCGAGGCCAGCTGGCCACGACTCAGTACCCGAATTTCTTGACGACCATAGAGCATTGGAACCACCTGATCCCATCCCGAACTCAGCAGTGAAACGATGCATCGCCGATGGTAGTGTGGGGTTTCCCCATGTGAGAGTAGGTCATCGTCA
>NZ_JAFCVN010000025.1:0-3439 GCF_049897065.1 Pseudomonas sp. DWP2-2
GGCGACCGGCTCGACGGGCTGGGGCAACTGTATCCAAGATAGTGTCCACTAAAAAATGGTGTCCACTATCTTGGCCAATTTGGAGGGCTGTCAGGAGAGGGTGCTGGCCGGACGGTTACGTTATTCTCTTCCTTAATGTTCGGTGGACGGATAAGCATGACCGACGATTTAGGATCTCATAAAAAAGGCCTCTACTGAGTGAGGCCCGCTTGTTCAGCTCTTTTTAGGAAGCTTCACGCATCAGTATGTATTTGGCCACTCTGTGAGGTGGTCTGCCTGGCTCAGTAGACTGATGTGTCCAATAGGTGCGGATCTCAAAACCCTTTTTCCTGAGGCGGCGGATCGTGTTTGGCGGTTGGACTATATCCAAGTCCTTTGCAGCTTCTATGGTTGATACTGGGCCGTTTCTCAGCGCCTCAATCATTTTGCGGTCTTGCTCGGTTGAAGAATGGCGTGTCATAGTTTGCCCTTCACGTTGGTGCTATCCAGTGTGTTTTCGCTAAGGCGGTGTTCGAGCACCGCCTTGGCAATCCCTCGGGCAGTCCTGCGCATTACTTTCCCTTTGGTTTTTTTGCGCCTCCCTGAGCAACCATCCCTTACTGCGTGATTTAGGGTGATGCTCATACGTTTGGCTCATCAATAAAACGGCTCAGCACAAGCCATAGCGCAGCGTACTTCTCCTGATCCCAGCGCTTGCTTAGGCGTTCATATTCGGTCGTGTTTGTATCCATCCCCTGCATAGCCCGGAATGTGTCGCTGGCTAGCTGGAGCATCAGGTGTTCGTTGTCGGTAAATTCGATGGTCATCTAGCGCCATCCTTTGCAGCGCGTTCAATCCAAGCTTTGAGTTCGGTCATCAGGATCAGGCGGCGCCTGCCCACTTTGAAGCTTCTGATTTCACCCTTTGCAATCAGCTCATACATCGCTGAACGGGAGCAGCCGACCTGGCGGCCACCCTCTTCAACACTTACAGATAGGGGGGGTATTTGGGCTGCTTGGTTCATTACTGCTCTCCAGTATTTGGGAAAAAAGGGGGCTGGCATGAGAAGACTAAGATTATAAAGCGTTAAATGCAAGCTATTGCGGCACACAACCGCATTCAATGGGATTGACAGGATAAAGCTGTCGCAGCAAAGTGCCCGCCATTCAGGAGGCGCACGAATGGCTAGACCCAAAAAAGCAGAACAGCCCACCGTCAACGTTTCTCTCCGGATCGAGCCGAAGATAAGATTTGCGATTGATTTGCTTGCGCGCGAACAAAAAAGGTCGATTACTGGTGTGATCGAGTGGTCGGTGATGCAGGCGTTGAAAACGCAGAGCATCAAGACTCCCGCGGGTGATGAGATATCGCTCTATGAGCTGATGGATTTAGCCTGGTCCCCAGACGAGGCGGACAGGATTACTTCTTTGGGTATGCTCTCTCCCCATACACTGAATCATGAGGAGAATTGCATTTGGACGCTGATCAAGTCGTCCGGAATTTTCATGGTGCTTGGAGACGGTAAGGCAAGCAC
Organism: Pseudomonas sp. DWP2-2; assembly: GCF_049897065.1. Taxonomy (NCBI): domain Bacteria; kingdom Pseudomonadati; phylum Pseudomonadota; class Gammaproteobacteria; order Pseudomonadales; family Pseudomonadaceae; genus Pseudomonas; species Pseudomonas sp. DWP2-2. The sequence goes on from NZ_JAFCVN010000025.1 coordinate 1,514, forward strand.
TGTCCTGAGCGACTTTGTCCCGAACATCCCTTTGATCAAAATGTGTTGGCCGTTGATCAAAGAGAGGGGGGTGGAGTTGTCAGAATGGCCACGGCGCGGCCTTAGCACCGTGATCACGGAGGGGGACATACAACATTATTTTGGCGATGACTTTTTGGCTGATCTAGAGGCTTACCGTTAAATCAGCTCCACCGCAGCAGCCTTCGTTCCTAGTGCCAGGTGCGCATAGCGTAACGTCATCTTGATATCGGCGTGCCCTAGCAGATCCCGTACCGTGTTGAGCGGTACGCCAGCCATTACCAGGCGTGAAGCGAAGTCGTGCCGCATATCGTGCCAGCGGAACCCGTCGATCTGCGCCCGTTCAAGCAACTTGAGCCAGGCGCTTTTGACGTCCTCAAAGCGACCGCCGCCCTGACCTGGGAACACATACGGCGACTTGCTTACCTGCTTCTTCCAGGCTTCCAGCACACCAATAGTCTCCTTGTTCATCGGGATGTGGCGCGTATCGCTTGTCTTGGTGGTGGCCCCGGCGACTGTGATTGTCTTCGTGTTGAAGTTCACCGCTGACCATTCCAGGTCGAACAGCTCTCCGCGCCTCATGCCGGTATTCAACGATATCAACACCATTGGCTTCAGGTGATCGGTGAAGGGCAGTTGCAGGAGGCTTGGCAGTGGCTCTCTGTGGCGGTCCGTCCGCCAGGTGTTTGCACTCTCGCGCTCGACCCTCATTTCATCCTGTCGAGCGTCCAGGGCATCGCGTAGACGCTTGGTCTCCTCAGCAGCCAGGTAGCGAATCACCCCCTTTGAGTCGACTTTGAGCTGTTTCAGCTTGGCCAGAGGATGCTCGTCGATGTAATCCCACTCGACCGCCCGGCTGAATACTCCGCTGATAGAGCCCATTTTCCGGTTGACCGTGGAGGGCTTGTTGCCGGCCTGCATCCATCCTGTGCGGATCAGCTCCAGGTCTCGCCCGGTGATCGCGTCCAAGCGCTGGGCCATGATTGGGTCGAAGTTATTGCTGAGGGTGTGCTGCGTCTTCTCATGGCCTTTGTGATGGGCTTTGAACCACGGCATATAGGTGTCGTCGATAAAGTCGCGCAGCGAGGGCAGGGCTGACCCCTTGCGGCCCTGGGCGATGGCCAGAGGCTCGCCGTGGGCGTGCGCATCGGCTAAGTACTGGGCGGCCTCGGTTCGGGCTTGGTCAAGGGTAAGCACGCCGACACGCCCGAGGGTGGCGTTCTTGTTTCGGCCCCAAGTGACCATGTAGGACTTGTGACCGCTGGGCAGCACGCGAATGAAGAAGCCGGGTTGCACTGTGTCATGCACGCGGTATGCTTTCGCCTCGGCGGCTAGGCTGCCAATTAGCTTCTGAGTGATTTTGGATTTCAAGGGTTCGTCCGTGACAGCAGGGTGGCAGCAAAACGCACTATACCGCTCGATGTTCACGTACTCAATGGGACTAAAAGGCCCAATAATACTGGGCTTACGGCTGTATCCATTGGGTCTAAATTGACCCTCCTAAGGGGAAGGTTGGCCGTTCGAACCGGCCCTGGGACACCATCTCTGCTGAGCTTTCCCTTTCCGGTATTCGCCGGTCTAAAAAACAGTCTTTCTCGCTCCTCGCTTTCGCAGGTCTCAGCCGGGCTTCTTCCGGTTGGAGTTCGATGCATTTGTGTGGGTGGGGATATTCATGCCCCAGGGCTATACGCTTCTTCTTATATAGAAGAGGCGGCGAGGCATCCTGATTTTATAGGCGAATGGGTTTTTAGCTTTTTTGCGGATAAGGGGTTGACGTTCATGGCGATCCCTGTAGAATTCGCCTCCCGCTTACGAGAGATCGCAAGCGCAAGTGGTTGAAGTTGTTGAAGAAATCTTCGAAAACTTCTGAAAATAACCACTTGACAGCAAATGAGGCTGCTGTAGAAT
>NZ_JAFCVN010000026.1:0-2913 GCF_049897065.1 Pseudomonas sp. DWP2-2
AACGTGACTTTGCCCGCCGTTACCCCATTCTTGGCCGGGATCACCGGAGAACCCGCACCGGCTGTCCCCACCATCGTCACCTTGATGCTGTCTGTGGTGTACATCGGTGTGTACTCCACGGACACGGTGCCACCGTTTTGTGCATTCAACGGCGCCAGGGTAACGGAGGTACCCGTCCCCGTGGCCTGGGTCAACTTGGGAACAGGGAATTCTGCCGGGAGCGTATTGACGGTGTACTCCACCACCGGAAAGCTGATCGCCTCGGCTTCAACCTTGCTAAGGCTGACGGCGGCTTTGAATTCCATCCTCAATTTTGTGCCATGGCCCAACCCATCGAGGTAAGTGCGCAACAGGCGATATTCATAACGGCCTTGGGCAACCCAGTTCGGATTGACATACGAGCTGTTGAAACTGAACAGCGTCAGGTCATGAGCAACATTAGCGGTTGTTCTACCAAAAAACTTCAACGAGACCGGATAAGGGGCGGTGATAAACGGCCAGGTGCCGACATGCGCCATCGCGTTGCCGACGAAGCTATCCAGGTCCAACACCTTTGTCGCGCTATTGGCCTCGTTGAGCCTGATGACCGTCTTGGCCAGCTCCGATTGCGGTATCGGCCTCACGGTCACCGTCAAAATTGCCGACGTGACCGAGACTCCCGCACGGGTTACCACATAGTGGTATTTCACCGTGGTGACGTGGTCACGAATGTTCGCCGCAATCGCCGCCCTGGAAATATCGAACGCCACCTCCTGCAAGGCTTCATTCCCAGGTTTGGCCGGGATATCTGGCGAACCGCCATTGCCGGCGCCTACCATGCTGGCTTTGATCGAGTCACCGTTGCGCATGCCCACGTAGCTCACCACCAATTGGGTGCCCTGTTGCACCTTAAGGGGTTCCAGGTCGGCGGTGTCGGGGCCGGTGGTTTGCGCTTCAAGCAAGGTCGGCGACGGCAGTTCGCCCACGCCACGGCTGATCAGCACCTCGGTGATCTGTGAGTAACGCGGCATCGCCTCATCAGCGCGTGTCAGCGTATAGAACACCGTCACCGACTCATCCAGGTTGTTCTCCACGTAGTATTTTTCGATGTCGTGGGCGGTGGTGGCGCCATTCACGGCCACCTCCACCGGCACTTCGGTGCGGGCGCCCCGGCCAAGCCAGTACATGCGGATCCAGTCGCCGCGCAGTGTTTCGCCAAACGGTGCAAACACGGTGGCGTAGGCACCTACATCATCCGGATTCAACTGGCCGCTGATCGCCTTGTCGACAATCGGCTTGGGCATCGTACGCTTGATCTGACCCACCACGATCTGCAACCGCAGGGACTCCTGCGGGCGGCCGCCGGGCCGGGTATGGGCGTAAAACACGTCGGTCAGGTGGCCGTCGAAACGCCGCAGTTCGTCGGGGTATACCGTAAACAACAAATCCCCACCGGCCGTGGGCGGAATATCGTCGACCTCGCGGCCGATGCGATGTTCGATGGTGTTATCGGCGCTGCTGACCCGGAAGATGACTTCGATATAACCGTCCTTCGGCCAGCTCCCTTGAAGGGGGAAGCGTACGGTCGCGTCGACATCCGGCTCGATATGGCCACCCTGGTCCTCGTCTATCGTCGGCGCCGGCCACCTGACGACTTGCCCCACGACGTCCAGATAGAGTTTTTCGGAAGGCTGTTGCACCGAGCCATTCTGATACAGGGCATGCACGCTCGCGCTGCCTTCGGCAATCGCGCTCACCAGCGCGTTGGGAACCTCAAAGGTATAAAGGCCTGCTCTACTGAGTTCTTCGGTGTGCGTATAAGGGATCGAATTGCCTTCACTGTCCAAACCGGCCCAGATCAGCGTCACGTGGGAATAGGCGCTAGCCTCCTGGGAGAGGACCCAAAGGGCCACTTCCACATCCCAACTGCCCAGTTCCGCGAGGTCGATTTTCGTACCGGTGTCTGGAAACTGCAGCCACGGCGCTTCGGGGCGCACCTCATTGAGGTGCACATCAATCAATGAAACCGCCGACCAGCGCGCCCGCTCCTCCGGCAGATTGCCGCCCGCGTCCCGCACCTGGTAAGCCACGCGCGTAAGCCGGTTATTGCCCGCGGCGCTGATAGTGGCGTAGTCGACGGTCAAGGTGATGTCACAGCCCACTTCGCCGGGTTGGACCCGGTGCTGAACCACTTGCGAGCCCCAGGCCAGAGTGATCAGGTCATAAGCGCGCATGTTTAGCCAGTAGCGAATGATGATCTTGACACCCGCCAGTGCCTGCTGCTGGTTGACGCCATGCAGCAAAACCTCCGGTGGGACCTCATACGCCAGCCCCTGGTGGCCGGGCAGACTGTCTTTGTCTTCGCCACCGGGGCGAGTCAGGCTGACCCGTAACTTGATTTCTTCGGTGAATGACTCATTGCCGCTGCTGCGCCTTAGCATGCCACGTACACCGTCGACCAAGTACGGGACGATATGGTGCGCGGGAACAGTCATCGGGAACAGGTCAAGGTTTTGCTCGCCTTCGCGAATCGGCGTAGAGGCCACGGGAATATTACGGTTGCCCCAGAACAGTGAGGCAACACTGCCCGGAGTGACGCCATCTTTGGGGTTGATCAGGTAGACCACCAACGGCACCTCGGTATGCCGCAGGCCGATACCGCCATGCGCCCCTTCGATATCACCATCAATGGCCGGTTCCATCAGCGGAACAACGATGGGCGGCAAGAGGGGGTCAAGTGTTTTGATCTTGGGCATGGCGAGAATCCTCACGGTCGTGCGCTGTTGGCTTACCACTATCAAACGCCTGAAATCGCGGCGTGCCTACTGTCAGAATTAACAGGTAGTGCAGGATGCACCTGGATCGGTACCTGTTAATTCTGACAGTAGCCAATGCCCGGATTCAGGCGTTTGATAGCGCCAACAGCACACTTCG